>JANQPN010000065.1 GCA_028289455.1 Wenzhouxiangellaceae bacterium | reverse complement strand
GGCTGCACAAAAACACTAGTTTGGATTGTGCTCTGGTAATGGCCCTGGTATCCAGCTGCCAGTTGTTATCAGCATCCAGTGGAATGGCGATTTTTGCAGCATTCTGAATGGCGGCACTGACAGCGTACATACCGAAAGTCGGTGGGCAGTAGGTAATCGAATCAATTCCGGCTCTGCAGAAAGCCCGAATCAGCAAATCAATGCCTTCATCACTGCCACGGGTAACCAGGATATGCTCCCTGTTAACCCGGTACAGCTCGGCCAGCCGTTTGATCACATCGTCAGGTTGCGGTGCCGGGTAACGGTTGATTTCCCAGTCCGGCCGACAACCACATTCAGGCGCCCAGGGATTTTCATTGGCATTCAGAATCACCGGTGCAGCGCCGGCCTCCATGCGTGCCGAGCTGTAGCCCTGCATCGACAGCAGCTCAGGCCTTGCCAGCCGTTCAACCAGTTGCTGAGACATCAGCTGGCGCTCTCGATAGCCTGCAGGCGCAATCTGACCGCCATGGCATGTGCTTCCAGCTGTTCATGATCGGCCATGTTGATGACATCGGGTCCGATTTCCAGCAGGCCTGCAGGGCTGGCTTCCTGAACTGTCATCCGGGTCATGAAATCCGTGGTGGACAGGCTGCCGTAGCTGCGTGCCCATCCGGCTGTCGGCAATACATGATTGGTACCGCTGCAGTAATCTCCCAGAGACTCGGGTGTGTAGGCACCGACGAACACCGAGCCGGCCGCATCGACACCGGGGACCAGATCACGGGCATTTTCCGTGGCCAGGATTAAGTGTTCAGGGGCATATTGATTAGCTACTGCCAATGCCTGCTGTGCATTGTCCACCACTATCGCCATGCTGTTTTGCAAGGCCTGATCAGCAGTAGCCGAGCGTGGCAATTGGGCCAGTTGTCGGCTGAGTGACTGTTCTATATCGGCTAACTTCTGCGGCGCTGTTGTAATCAGCATCACTTGCGAATCCGGGCCATGCTCAGCCTGCGACAGTAAATCGGCGGCAATCCAATCTGCGGGAACGCTGCCGTCGGTAATGACCATCACTTCTGACGGGCCGGCCGGCATATCAATTGCCGCGCCCTGCGCATCAATGCTGACCTGCTGCTTGGCCTGCATCACCCAGCGGTTTCCCGGTCCGAACAGTTTGTCACATTTGGGTACAGATTCAGTGCCGTAAGCCATGGCGGCAATGGCCTGTGCACCACCTACGGCAAATACCCGGCTAACACCGGACAGCTCGGCTGCAGCCAGCACTGCCGGATCAACCTGCCCCTGTCGGTCCGGCGGTGAGCAGACAATCAGTTCATGACAGCCGGCCAGCTGGGCCGGTATGCCCAGCATCAACATGGTGGAAGGCAGCGGGGCTGAGCCGGCGGGCACATATAGACCCACCCGACGAATCGGCCGGTACTGGGTTTCGCAGCGAATGCCGGGTGCAGTATCCAGGGCAAATGGCTGTGGCAGGGCATGAGCATGAAAACCACGAATGCGGGCTGCTGCGCGCTGCATGGATGACATCAACTCCGGTGGGAGCTGCTGTTCGGCCGATTGCCGCTGTGCTGCTGCCACTTCAAGCGAGTCCAGTTTCACACCATCCAGTTTTTCTGTCAGGTTAAGCAGGCTTTGATCACCATGCCGGCGAACCCCCTGGATAATTCTGCTGACGGTTTTCTGCAGGTCTTGGTCCTGTTCAATCAGCGGGCGTTGCAGCACCTGAATCCGCTGTGCGTCTGTGATGGCGTTCCAGTCCCAGGTGGTCATTTTGACGGAAGCATTCATGCCAGCATTTTCTCCACCGGCAGCACCAGAACCGCAGTGGCACCGGCAGACTGCAGTTCTTCCAGATGCTCCCAGAACACCGTTTCCCGGCACAAAGTATGCATAGCGACTTTATCGGGCTGGCCATCCAGTTTCAGCACAGTCGGCGCTTCGGCGGCTGGAAGAATATCAGCAATCTGCTGTACTGCTTCTTTGGGGGCATGCAGCATTACGTATTTGCTTTCCTTGGCTTTAAGCACCCCCTGGATCCGTTGGATCAGGCGTTTCTTCAACTGTCTGGATTGTGAATCCAATTCTCCATTGCCACTGTAAAGCACGGCCTGACTGACCATTACATCAGCCACCTCACGCAGGTGATTGGCACGCAGGGTAGTGCCGGTAGAGACCAGATCAACTATCGCATCAGCTGTGCCCATGCTGGGGGCGATTTCCACTGAGCCGGACAGTTCCACGATGCCGGCATCAACATTATGTTTTGCCAGATACTCGGCGGTAAGACCCACGTAACTGGTAGCAATGCGTTTGCCTGCTAAATCCTGAATGTCATTAAAGCTCTGTTGCTCTGGAATCGCCAGCGCCAGTCGGCAGGTACCAAATCCCAATGCCACCTCCGAAGTCAGGGTGTTGACCGGCACACCACGATCAAGCAGACATTCCCGGGCAACATTCTGCCCGCAGATGCCCAGGTCGCAGACACCATCCAGTAACAGGCGGGGAATGTCATCATCACGCACCAGCAGCAGATCGACCGGCAGGTTGCGACCATACCAGAACAGCTTGTCCTTGCTGCGGGCAAACTGAATGCCGCAGCTTTCCAGCAGCTTTAATGAGTCGTCCGATAAACGGCCGGATTTTTGGATGGCAATTTTCAAGCGTTGTGCAGACATAATTATTCCGATGATTGCTGTTGCAGGCACTGCATGGCCTGACGATATCCGCCGGTGCCCTGCTGCATGAAGCGGGCAACCCTGCCCACGGTGGTGACACTGACACCGGTCAGGTCGTGAATTTCCCGATAGTGACGGCCTTCGTCCAGCAGCATGGCCACCCGCCAGCGATCAACAATGGCCTCCAGCTCTGCCGGTGTGCACAGATCATCCAGCAGCGCCAGCACTGCGTCGTTGTCCGGTAACGCCAGCAATGCGCCGGCCAACAGTTGTGCGGCCTGCTGCATAGCTTCGCGATGTTGTTCGTGATTTAACTTCATTGGGCTATCACTCGGCGGTTGATAATCAGGGCGACATTATAGTGTATTAACGCGTTAATACAATAGAACGACTTAATTGAAAATTCATTACATGCAAGCCCGTAATTTTTCAGTGGGTGCTGAGGAAATTCCGCTACACTTTATGCAGCTGAACTCTGAATACCCTGATGACCATTCTTATCGCAATGCCGAATCGCGATCCGCAGCCGCTGGTTGGTGCCATACAACAGACTGCGCCGGATATTCGGGTTTGTATCTGGCCTGAAATCGGTGATCCTGAACGTATCAGTATGGCGGTGCTGTGGCAGCACCCGGAGCAATTAGCAGAAAGCTTACCGAATCTTCAGGCGGTGCATTCTTACGGAGCCGGTGTAGAACATATTATTAATGACAGGACATTACCTGTGGATATGCCTATAGCCCGGGTCAGCGGTCCACGACTGTCTGCCAGTATGGTCGATTATCTTTTCCACCGGGTATCCAGCGTAAAAGCTGGGATAACTGCAGGGGAAATAAAAATCGGCATATTGGGATACGGGCAGCTCGGGCGGGCAGTGGCGTCAGCTTTTCTGCAGCAGGGTTTTCAGGTAATGACCTGGCGCAGGCGCCGTGAAGTGTCCGATGAGGTAGCGGTGTTTGCCGGTGATCAGGGGCTGACAGAGATGCTGGGTCAGACTGATATTCTGATCTGCCTGTTGCCGCTGACTCCGGCAACAGTGAATATCATCAGA
>JANQPN010000040.1 GCA_028289455.1 Wenzhouxiangellaceae bacterium | reverse complement strand
AACCGCTGATGATCTCCGTAAACGGTACGCATTTGACCGGGCCAGCTGGCACAGATCACCAGATTGCCCTCTGCTTGTCCTTCCAGCAGCTGTCCTTCCCCGTCCAGCAACGCCGGCTGAATACCAAGAAACGGACGGGTTGCCGAGCCGGGTTTCAATTCGGTTGCACCGGGCAACGGAGTAATCATGATTCCTCCCGTTTCAGTTTGCCACCAGGTATCAACAATCTGACAGCGGCCATCACCCACTACGTGGTAGTACCATTCCCAAGCCTCCGGGTTAATCGGCTCGCCGACACTGCCCAACAGCCTCAGTGAACTTCTGGAAGTGGCTTTCACCGGCGCATCCCCTTCGCGCATCAGTGCTCTGATTGCTGTCGGCGCCGTGTAACAGATATTGACCTGATGCTTATCGCAAACCTGCCAGAAACGGCTACTGTCCGGATAGTTTGGTACACCCTCGAACATCACAGTGGTTGCTGCGTTGGCCAAAGGACCATAGACAATGTAACTGTGCCCGGTAACCCAGCCAACATCGGCAGTACACCAGTAAATATCGCCTGGATGATAATCAAATACGTAGCGGTGAGTCAGCATTGCGTACAACAGATATCCTGCAGATGTGTGCAACACACCTTTCGGTTTACCGGTAGAGCCTGAGGTATACAGTATGAATAACGGGTCTTCAGCATTCATCATCGCCGGCGGGCAGTCCTCGCTAACCTGTTGTTCCGCCTCATGCAGCCATACATCCCGTTCCGGCTGCCATTCGATCTCATTGCCGCAATGCTGAACTACCAGTACTTTGCTTACCAGCCCGGCAGCTACGGGCAGCCTCAGGGCTGCATCAACGTTGTCTTTCAGGCGAATCAATTTTCCGCCACGCACACCGGCATCTGCAGTGATCACCCATTCACTGTTGCAATCCTGAATCCGTCCGGCCAGCGCCTCTGGAGAAAACCCGCCGAATACCACTGAATGAACCGCTCCGATACGCGCACAGGCCAGCATCGCATAGGCAGCCTGAGGAATCATCGGCATATATAAGGTGACCCGGTCGCCTTTTTTTACCCCCATGGCCAATAATACATTGGCTAACCGGCAAACCGAGCTGTGCAATGACCGATAACTGATGTGTAACTCGGTGTCCGGCTCATCACCTTCCCAGATTATCGCCGTCTGCTCAGCCTTATCCGGCAAGTGCCGGTCAATACAGTTGTAACAGACATTCAGTTCGCCATCGGCAAACCAGCGGATATGCAGGTTGTCACGGGTATAGGAAACATCCCTGACCTCGGAAAAAGGCTTGCTCCAATCCAAATACTGTTTGGCCTGCTCTGCCCAGAACGCCTCATTATCCTCAATGGAGCGTCTATACAGATCGTGATACTGATCTTCATTGAGCCAGGCATTCTGCTGTACCTGAGCCGGTACGGGATATCGTTTAGTCACACTTCATCACCTGTAAAAACCGGTTGCTGATTTCCTTCGCAATTATCGGCGCTGTCAGTTGTATGAGCACCATGCCTTTTGATTACACCTTGCATATAGCGAAAGAAAAATACCACCAAAGTCTTACGTGAACCACTCCTCTGTTCAAAAACACACAGGCTAATTACTGAAATTTCCCGCTGCTCAGAAATTGTGAAGTCTTTTCAGCTACTTTTGCAGAAACCACCATTTGGGTATGGGTAACCGGCAACACGATATGTCCGGTCAGCTCCGGGGCATGGGTTTCCTTGAGCAGCACGGTACCGTCATTGGCATCCAGCAACTTACCGGTAATACGCCCGATACCAAGCGGACGGTTGCCGGCTATCATCCCCACTTCGCGCCCTGTCGGCCAATCAGGAAACCCGTGACACAACACACCGACACTGCGTCCCAGTGTCGGTCTCAACAATGACTGTTCGCCAACCCGGCGGGCTACATGGCTGCCGCTTAATGGCGTTCCCAGTAACACCACCCGGCCCGGCAGCTTGATATTAAACTCGACCAGAGTGCGCAAAATAAGCAGGCCACCCAGGCTGTGGCCGACAAAATGCAGTTCCCGGGCTTCACTGCGCTGGGCAAACTTCAATAAAGACTGTGCATTATGTGCAAACGGCCGGCTGATGGTTGGATAGGAGAATACCCGCACACGCCACCCCTGATTGCGCAAACGGCCCGCCAGCATGGCCATACCGATACCGTGATACCACAGGCCGTGCACCAGTATGATTTCAGCATTCATACAGCGTCCTGAACCTTAACTCCAACCCGTATTGTCCGCCGACAGCTTACCCCGTTTCCACTGCAGGTTCAGGATAAAGCTCATCCAGGGGTATCGAACGGCCATGTTCAACCACCACTCTGGCATGTTTGCGCCGCAGCCCACGGGGCTCTTTGACTCCACATGAATGCGCAATAATGCCGACCTCTTTTTTCATGTTGTTGGCATAGTTTGCGACCCGCTCAAACTTCTTCTCAGGCACCAGACCGCCCTGCAGCTTTTTGTTGTGGGTTGTAATGCCTGTTGGACAGGTATTTTTATTGCACTGCAGTGCCTGAATACATCCCAGCGAGAACATAAAACCGCGTGCGCTGTTGATAAAATCCGTCCCCATGCATAGTGCCCAGGCCACCATAGTCGGGGTAATCAGTTTGCCCGAGCACATCACTTTGATCCGCTGCCGCAAGCCATGCAGTTTCAGCTTGTCGACCACAATCGGCAGGCTTTCCCGTAACGGCAGGCCAACATCATCCATCAACGGCATGGGTGCAGCACCGGTGCCACCATCAGCACTGTCTATGGTAATGAAGTCCGGGGCGGAAGCTTCGCCACGCTGTTTTATTTCCGTGCACAGTTCATCCAGCCAGCTGCTTTGGCCGATCACCGCTTTGATACCGGTAGGTTTACCGGTAACCCGCCGTACCCGGTCAATCATATCCAGCAGATCACCAATGCTGTTGATATCCGGATGACGGTTGGGACTGATCGAATCCTGACCTTCCGGTATTCCACGTATTTCTGCAATGGTTTTAGTGACTTTCCCACCCGGCAGAATTCCGCCTTTACCCGGTTTGGCACCCTGGCTGAGTTTAATTTCAAACATCCGCACCTGTTCATGCGCAGCGATCTTACGTAGTTTGTCATCACATAGATGACCCTGCTCATCACGCACCCCATACTTTGCTGTACCGATCTGGAACACCACATCGCACCCTCCTTCCAGGTGATACGGTGACAGCCCGCCTTCTCCGGTATTCATCCAGATATTGGCCAGTTTGGCGCCATGCGACAGAGCACGTACAGCCGGTGTCGACAGTGCTCCGTAGCTCATACCGGAAATGTTGAAAAATGACGGCGCCAGATAGGGTTTATCCGCATGAGGCCCTATTTCCAATGGCATGGCTTTCAGTGCATCTTCGTCCAGTGTCGGGAACGGGCAATTGAGAAACAGCACCGTGCCTTCGGGACGCAAATCACGGGTTGAACCAAATGCGACGGTATTATTTGCCCCCCGCGATGCCCGATATGCCCATGAGCGCTCAGCCCGGTTGAAGGGCATCTCCTCGCGATCCATGGCAAAGAAATACTGACGGAAAAACTCACCAAGATGTTGAAACAGATAACGGAACCGGCCTACCACAGGGTAATTGCGCCGGATGGTGTTCTCCTTCTGGGTTTTATCTTTGATGTACATCCAGGCGACCCACATCACGCCTGTGCCGACTACAAAAATAAATAAAAATGCCAGAACTTCCAGCATATTCAACAGAAAACTTGCCGCTGCAGTCATAATGTCTATCTCATCCAGTTGATCAAAATTAAGCCATTGCACAAACAGGCGCTGCCTCAGTCAGCGCTGCATAATGTACCCGCAGCTGGCTTAAATCGACCGTATTCAGAAACGATGAATAAGCCAGATAACTGAGTAAAAACCTCAAATCAGCTGCCCATGGAGGCAAAAACATCGGCGGTTGACAATAACCTTCTGCCGCGAGCTCTGCCAATGCAGGTATATCTTCAATATCCAGTTTGCCGCAAAACAGCAAACGCAGTAAATCCGCACGCCCCAGACTGACTGCAATGCGCAGAAAGTTGTGTACCCTCAACAGCCCTTCCAGATACACGATATCCTTGGTGAATGGCGCACCACCTGTCAACACGCCTCCGCGGAATACTCTGCGGCTGTTTTCAAATGCCTGCACCTCATTACCATTGGTGCGTTCCAGAAAATACTGATAGACATCAATAAAGTCTGCGCCGTTAATCGCCATATCTATAGCGATCACGCGATCGGTCAGCCGCCGCAACCGGTCCAGTTCCATGCTGCCGGTAATAAACTCGGCAAATACCGCCAGCCCTTCCTGAGTACGCGTAGTGCCCGGGTGGCTGCGTCCCAGAATCGGTAAATCAGCCTGGCGCCGACCATTTAATGACGTTGCCACATGAATGTATGCTTCATGGTGAATCAGCTGTGCCACGTCCTTGTCGCTGAAGGCCGCTCCCCTGCGAATTCGAATACGCTTAGCGCCTGCCAGTGCATTGGCCGATAACTCATCAACAACCTGCACTTTCGGCGCCTGATCGGCAAACATTCGATCAACCGCAATGCGCATTTCTGCTGCCAGTGCTTCCGCATCATAGTGTTCAGACTGCAGTCCCAGATCCAGTCCCGCCAGCTTGCTGAGTGTTTCGTCAAAACTTTCAGCCAACCCTAGTACGGTGGTATTACCATCGGGCAGCAATCCGGATGGCTGGCCATATAAAGCGCTTGAATGATCTGCAAAAGCAGGCTTTCCAAGACTGGACAACATCAGCGCCCCCTGCTCAACTTTTTCACACAGACGCATCAGCCAAAGGCTTACCGGACTATCCCCGCTGCCCAATTTTGTTTTGATACGGGTTCGGGTTGCCTTGATTACGGCTAATGTTTCATCGGCCTTAAACAAGGGGTAACTAACCTCTGGCAGCTGCCTGGCATTAGCAACCAGAAATGTCTCACGAACTTCCGCCGGCCAGGACAGTGTGCGTAAAATCCGCACAGGCTTCTCAGCTGCACACAATTGCTCAAGAATGGCTGTTACTTCTTCGATAACCAACATGCTGCTCTACACCATCCGCTCAGTTTTGCTGAATATCATCCGGCCATTTGCCGTCAGCGGTTAATTTCAGATAATCATCCATTGGCGGCATGCTTGTGCGCAGGTCAGCAAAATCAGCACGCCCAAGAATCAGCACCCGGCTGTCGGTTACTGCCTGCAGGTAGCCCTTGGTCTGATGATCACGCTGAAGCGCCACATCACCCCAATGATCCCCAGGCTTAATGCTGCGTACCGATTTGCTGCCATCAGCTGCAATTCTCACTGCTTCCAGTTGCCCTTCCACGACCACGTAAAACCCATCGGCAATCTGCCCGGGTGTAAAAATAATATCTCCGGCACCATAGCGTGCATAACGGCAGGCACGGCTTTGCCTGGTACTGACCTGCACAATTGTACGCGGCACAAAATAATCCAGAAACCAGTTAAGAGCGACTCGCATTTTGGTGATGAACCCGGGCAGCATCAGCATATAAAACCCACGCCACATGGACCAGGCAACCACACCTGAAAAACGAATACCAAATACTTTTGCAACGGCTTTGTAATTGCCGATGGAAGCCAGCGAGCCTTTCGGTTTGTAGTTGAAAGGCTTAACCATTCTGCCTTTCAACCGGGCTGCGATATTCCATGCGAGACAACGTGCTTCGCGCACTGCGTATTGAGCCGTAGGTGGTGCAAAATCAACCACATCCACTGGTTTGTCGACCAACGGAATCAGTGCTGCATCGCCGACGCTCCAGACATTTTCAAAACCGGCCACACGCAAATGCCGGTCGGTGCGCACCTTGCCCCGCTCAAGCTTTAATCCACGGTGCTGCTGCAAAGCAAGGATCAGTTCACTGGGCCCATTACCTATTGTGCTGACCACTGTAGCAGTATCAATTTTATCACCGCTGTCCAGTTCCACTGCCGTTGCACTGGCACTCTTCAAGCCGCAGTTCAACATTATTTCAATGCCACGGCGCTGTAGCTGCCGGTGTGCGTATGCAGCCAGTTTTGCAGGTAACTCAGGCAGAATGCGTTCACCACGCTGTACCAGTATCCCGCGTAATTCGCTGGCCTGTATGTTGGGATAGTATTTCAGTATCCGCCGGATCATCTCCGACATTTCACCGATGGTTTCCACGCCGGAAAAACCACCGCCGGCTACCACAAACGTCAGCAGGCGGCTTTTCAACTCAGCATCCTGGGTCACGTCAGCATGTTCCAGACGTTCGATGACCACGTTTCTCAGATGATGCGCGTCTGCCAGGTTCTTCAGCGGCAGGCTATGCTCACTAAATCCAGGTAGAAAAGACAGATTGGTTTCCTGCCCTCCGGCAATGACCAGGTGATCATAACGGCTTTCCAGCAGGCGGCGTTTACTTCCCTGGACCAGGCACACCACCCGCCGATCAAAATCGATATCCCGCACTTCAGCCATACGGAATTTTATGCCCGGGATCATCAGCCTCAGCGGTGTGACTGCATCCTGAGCATTGATGGTGCCGGAAGCCACTTCCGGCAGCAGTGGCTGAAAAACAAAATAATTGTTTGGATTAATCAGCTCTATTTCAGCTTTTTTGCCCAACAGGCGACGTAAGCGCTTAGCGGTATAGGCACCACCAAAACCGGCCCCGATAATTACCACTTTCGGTTTTATTGAGGCCGGCCTGCCCATTGATGTTCTCCTGCAATCCCGCCGAATCGCCTAACCGGGTTTGATATTGGTGTTCCACACCAGCATTTTTTCGATCTGCATTTCTTCAATACTGAACGGCATGCCTCCGATTCCATGGCCGGATTGTCCCAGCCCGGCAAACGGCATGCCATCAACCCGAAAAGCGGTATGGTCATTGACCATCACTGCAGAAGCATTAACGCCTCGGTAAACCTGCTCCGCAATATGCAGATTGCTGGTAAAAACGGCTGCCTGGAAGGCAAATGGCAGCGCATTGGCCTGTGCTATCGCCTGCTCGAGATCATCATAAGCATACACGCAGACCACCGGCCCGAACACTTCAGAAGTACTGACCCTGGCGTCTGCCGGCGGGTTAAAAATAACCGTGGGTGTATAACACTGATGATCCAGCTGTTCACCGCCACACAGCAGCTGTCCTCCATTGGCTACGGCTTCCTGCACCCATTCATGAATTCTCTCAACTTCCGCCTGGCGGATTAACGGCCCGACTTCAGTTTGGTCACTGGCGGGATCGCCGACGCGCAGTTGCCGTGCACTGTCAGCCAGCGACTGAGCAAACCTCTCGGCAATCGAGCGCTCAACAAACACCCGCTGCACAGACACGCACACTTGTCCGGCATGATAAAAGCCGCCCTTGCTCACCGCTGCCAACGCAGCGTCCAGGTTGGCGTCTGCACTGATAAACAATGGCGCCACACCACCATGCTCCAGTCCGCAACGGGTGCCGGGTGCCAGTTTGCTGCGTAGCATCCAGCCTACCCTGGCGCTGCCGATAAAACTGAAAAAGGCCACCCGGGGGTCGGTTACCATGGTCTGGGTAAGCTCATTGTTCTCCGGCAGCACAAACTGACACCATTCCGGTGGCACACCGGCTTCATGCAGCAGATCGACAAAGGCCTTACCCGACAACGCAGTATCACCAGCCGGTTTAACCAGTACCGGACAACCGGCAGCCACCGCAGTGGCGACCTGGTGCACAATCAGGTTCAACGGGTGGTTGAACGCGCTGACGGCCACCACAATGCCGCGTGGTTCACGCTGGGTGAACGCCATTCTTCCTGCAGAAGCCGCCGTTCCGCCCATCGGAATGACATGTCCCTGTTCAGTACGGATAACTTCGATGCACAATTTAATTCCGTCAATGGCGCGGGCAGCCTCAACCCGGGAATCCAGCAGTGGTTTGCCACCCTCGCTGGCTGCCTGCAGGGCCAGCTGTTCCTGACGCTCGGTCATCAGTTCAGCTGCACGTTCCAGCAATGCCACCCTGCGGTCCAGTGACAACCAGCCGGATTTATTTCGGAAACACTGATCTGCAGTGTCCAGTGCATTTTGGACTTCCTGCATGCCGGCCACCGGCACCTGACCCAGCTCACGCCCATCATAAGGCGAATATACCGAATGCATTTTACTCATAACTGATTTTCTCTCTGGTTATGCCGCTGACTGGGTCATTTCACCCAACCGTTTGGTCAGAATCGGGTTTTCACGGTAATCGACTTTACATACCACCAGGCTGGGGCCCGATTCATTAAAGGCTGACTCCAGCTGGTTCTGTAAATCGGCACTGCGCTCAACGTAATGGCCATGCCATCCAAAAGCTTGCGCCAGCTGCATCCAGTCAGGATTGTCAAAGGCGAGATCAGTATGGTGATCAAATTCGTTTTCCTGCTTCCAGGCAATCAGGCCATAACCACCATCCTCCCATACCAGCACCACGATATTGGAATTAAGTCGGCGTGCTGTTTCCATTTCCTGCACATTCATCATAAACCCGCCATCACCACAGATGGCCAGTGTACGTTTGTCCGGAAAAACCAGGTCAGCGGCAACCACACCCGGCAAGGCAAAGCCCATAGAACAGAAGCCGTTGGGGATCAAACAGGTATTGGGCTCATGGCATTGATAATGCCGGGCTATCCACATCTTATGAGCACCGACATCCGACAACAAAATATCATCACTGCCCATTACCTGACGGACATCCCAAAGTATTTTCTGTGGTCTTATCGGTCCTTCGACATCATCGTCTGCATGCATGCTGAACTCAGCCTGCATACGCTGCCGCATCTCAGTCTGGTGTGCGAGATCATAAGCCGGCAGGCCATGCTCACGTACACGCTCGTTAATCATCCACAGGGTATGCGCCAGATCACCAACCAGTTCAATTTCCGGGTGGTAGTGCTCATCCACTTCCGATGGCCAGAAATCCGCATGAATAATGCGTTTATCCGAATTCGGATTCCACAGTTGAGGATGGTATTCAACCATATCAAAGCCCAGTGTAATCACCAGATCGGCTTCATCAATCACCAGAGTCGGCAAATCCTTACTGCCAAGGCCAACCGTATACAGGCAGTAATCTGCATCCATATCCACTGCGCCTTTGGCCATGAACGTGCTCATTACCCCGATGCCGGTGGCTTCACAAAAATCCCTCAACTGTTTGCTGGCACGCTTGCGGATTGTGCCGTTGCCGGCAATGATGACTGGTTTTTTGGCATTTTTGATCATTTCAAATGCCTGATTGACGATTTTGTCGTCGGGTCCCGGCCGCCTGAAGCGCTGGACTGTCATCGGCTGCGAATCAGTATCGTGTTTGGCAATATCTTCAGGCAGCTCGATCAACACGGCCCCGGGTTTCTCGGAGCGCGCCACCCGCACCGCCTTCCGGGTAATTTCGGGAATGGTGTCAGCGTTGTATACGCTGGTCGCCCATTTAGTAACCGGTTCAAACATACCCACGACATCCATGATCTGATGGGACTCCTTATGCAACCGGGATGTCGCGCCCTGACCGGTCAGCGCCAGCATCGGTGCACGATCCATATTCGAATCCGCCACACCGGTTATCAGGTTGGTGGCCCCCGGTCCTAGAGTTCCCAGGCAGCCGGCGGGATTACCGGTCAAGCGTCCGTAAACTTCAGCCATAAAAGCCGCACCCTGCTCATGGCGCGTCAGAATGAAGCGGATTTTCTCTGATTTTTCCAGCGACATCATAAAATCAGCGTTTTCCTCACCGGGCACGCCGAAGATGTATTCGATGCCTTCGGTTTCCAGACACTGGACAAACAAATCAGAGGCTTTCATGCAAGATTCTCCATTAAGTGAATGATTGATATTGATTGTTAAACAGGGTCGACCGGTTGCGGTCACTCCATTACGCCTGGCTGTTGTAAATTTCAGCCATCCGGAGCTTACTCCAGTATAGGCATGGCTTCAGATGCAGTCTATCCACATCTGGTTACAGCCGGGCCTAATTAAACTGCCTGAGCCAATCCTGTGTCGGGATAACAGATACCGGTTCCACCCAGCCCGCAATAACCGTTGGGATTTTTAGCCAGATATTGCTGATGATATTCCTCAGCGTAATAAAACACCGGCGCTGATTTGATTTCTGTAGTAATCATCGCCCGGTGTCCGTGTTGCTGTAATTGCTGCTGATAAGCCCGGGCTGAGTCAATCGCCGTTTGCTGTTGGGTCTGGCCAAATGTGTAGACTGCTGACCGGTATTGGCTGCCGGTATCGTTGCCCTGTCGCATTCCCTGGGTCGGGTCATGCGCTTCCCAGAACACTTTAAGCAGGGCTGAATAGTCAATTTGCGCCGGATCGAAAACCACCAGTACCACTTCAGCATGTCCACTGTTTCCACTGCAAACCTGACGGTAGTCCGGGTTCAGCAGATCTCCCCCCGCATATCCCACCGCAGTTGTATGCACACCACTCAGTTGCCAGAATTTACGCTCAGCACCCCAGAAGCAGCCCATTCCGAATACCGCAAAGTGCATTGCATCCGGAAACGGTGGAGCCAGCCCGGTTCCAAGCACGAAATGTTTCAATGACTCTGCAGCGAGGTTGTTGTAGCTGACATTCAACTGATTGCTCATCACGAATTGCTCCATTGTTTACTTACCGGCCCGATCGAAAATCCGGCGTTAGCGCCATGCTCCCAGCAAAGTGACCGATTACCCGCACCAGTCATTGCAAAAACCATGTGCTCAGCACGCATTTCCAGCCTTCACTGCAAGCCGGGTGAGAGAATAGCGTTTCACGTCGCATTATTAATGCGAGGTTAGAGCTAGACTAAAGTCTTATAAACAAAAGTTTTATATAAATAACTTCTGGTTATTAAGAATTTCTGTAGTCAGTATTCCTCCTTTTGCCATTTCTTGCAATGGCGTCATAAGCACTGGAGCAATCCAGCCAATTATTATTTACATGGAGAAAATAATGATTTCATCTGACGACTTTTCCAATAAGGAAACCCCACCAAGAAAGTCCACCCTGTTTAAACAGACAATCGCCTCACTGGTGATTTCAGCCTGTCTGTTTTCCACCAGCGGTTTTGCAGCAGGGAAAACCATTGAATTGACCGCTGCCGAACAAGCCAAACAACAACAATTAAATATGGCGAAATACCGGGCATCCAATGATGCAGGCAAGGTCATTCCCAACCAATACATAGTGGTGCTGGATGAAGCAGCAATCGCCGCAGGTACGCGCGGAGCTGTCGATCTGACCAGCGCTGTGGCAGATTATGCCTTTGCTGCCGAATACAGCATGAATGCCAGGATTCTGCACCAGTACAGTGGCGCTGTTAACGGCGTAGCTATCCGTATTGAGCCTGACCAGCTGGGTAAACTGCTGTCTGACCCATTGGTTAAATACATCGAAGAAGACACCATTTCAGAGCTGAGCCTGGTCCAGAACAATCCGCCAAGCTACGGTCTGGATCGCATTGATGAGCGCAGCCTTCCGCTGGATAACCGTTATGAATCCGACTTTACCGGCGCCGGCGTCAATGTCTATATCATCGATACCGGCATTGACCTGGACCACCCCAACTTCAGTGGCCGGGTGGTATTCGGTTTCGATGCCATCGGTGACGGACGCAATGGCAATGACTGTAACGGTCACGGTACACATGTTGCCGGTACAGCCACCAGCGAAACCTACGGCGTAGCCAAAGATGCTACTGTTTATGCCGTACGTGTATTCGGCTGTGGCAGCACCACCAGCACGTCCAACATCATTGCCGGTATGAACTGGGTCAACAACAATGCCCAATCACCAGCTGTTGTGAACATGAGCCTTGGTGGTCCGGTGAACACCACGCAGAACAACATCGTACAGAGCATGACCAACAACGGCATTACCGTAGTGGTTGCCGCCGGCAATGAGTCACAGAATGCCTGTAACCGTTCGCCTGCCAGCGCACCGTCAGCTATCACTGTTGCCTCCTCCACCAGCTCAGACAGCCGTTCGGGCTTTTCCAACTTCGGCTCCTGTGTGGACATTTTTGCACCGGGATCGAGCATTACCTCGACCTGGCTGAACGGTGGGACCAACACCATCAGCGGTACTTCCATGGCCAGCCCGCATGTTGCCGGCGCTGCCGCACTGGTGTTGGACTCCAACGGCGGCCTGTCACCAACCGGTGTAACCAATAACCTGCTGAGCAATGCCACTTCCGGTGCAATCAGCGGTGCCAACGGCTCACCCAATCTGTTGCTCTACATGGCACATCTGAACGGTACCGGCGGTGGTGGCGGCGGTGGCGGGTCATGTTCATTTGAAGATGACTTCGGCACATCCACCGGCTGGTTCATTGACGGCGCCAGCAATTGCAGCACCGGAACATACGTCCGCGGTAATCCAACACAGCAGTCCAACAGTGGTGTCATCACCCAGGTCGGCGGTGACTCGGACGGCAACAACTTTGCCGTATACACTGCCAGCAACAGTTCTGCCGGGAATGCTGATGTAGATGGTGGCGTATGCATCGCCAGCTCACCAACCATCAGTGTGAGCAGCACTTCTACTCTGTCCGTCGACTGGTTCCACGGCCAGCGTGATACCGGCGACGATCCGAGCGGTGACTTCTATAGACTGGAATACTCGCTGAACGGCGGTTCCACATTCAACAGCCTGGTCAGTATCGGCGATACCCGCACACAGGCGCAGTGGGCCACTGCTTCAGCAACCATTCCTGGTGGCTCCAACGTAGTGATTCGGGTCAGCACCAGCGATGGCGCGGGTGCAGGTGATTTGATTGAAGGCGGTATCGATAACGTTTCGATCTGTACTCAATAATGATGAATCCATCATAAGGGTTGCGGGGCCATTGGCCCCGCTTTTTTATGCGCGTACAAAAAGTTAATTCAGACCGAAGCCGGCTTTTTTGATCTGTTTGATCTGATCACGGATTTTCGCTGCTTCTTCGAATTCAAGATTTTCGGCATGATCGTACATCTGCTGCTCCAGCTGCCTGATACTTTGGGCTGCCTGTTTAAGCTCCTGCTGCGGCTCGGCGAGATAGCTTTTTCTGGACTCCGCCACTTTGCCGCCCTTGGCCGCACGTTGACTGGCTTTTTTGTGTGCCGGCG
>JANQPN010000032.1 GCA_028289455.1 Wenzhouxiangellaceae bacterium | reverse complement strand
CAGCCGCTCTTTGGTCTGGCCGCTGAACTGCGGATCCGACATTTTGACCGACAGCACAAACGCCAACCGTTCCCAGATATCTTCCGGAGCCAGCCTGATGCCGCGAGGCAGCAGGTTGTGAATGTTACAGAACTCGCGCATGGCTTCAATCAGGCCGGTGCGCATACCGTTTACGTGTGTGCCGTGCTGGGCAGTCGGGATCAGGTTGACATAGCTTTCCTGCATCAACTCACCCTCCGGCAGCCACACCAGTGCCCAGTCGGCCTGTTCATCATCGCCTTTAAGGGAATCGACAAATGGCAGCTCCGGCAGGTACTCCATTCCTTCCAGGCCGGATTTCAGGTAATCGGTCAGGCCGTCTTCAAAGTACCAGGTGACCGGATCATTGCCCGGTGAGTGCAGCGTCATGGTCAAGCCTGGGCAGAGTACCGCTTTGGCTTTGAGATTATGCTTTAACTGTCGTATTGAAACCTTTGATGAATCGAAGTATTTTTCGTTTGGCCAAAAGTGAATACGAGTGCCGGTATTGCGTTGACCGACACTGCCGATAACTTTCAGATCGGTGGTTTTTTCGCCGTCCGCGAAACTCATGTGATGTTCTTTTCCATCACGCTTAACCAGCACTTCCAGCTTCTGAGATAGTGCATTCACTACCGATACACCAACTCCATGCAGGCCGCCTGAGAACTGGTAATTTTTGTTGGAAAATTTACCGCCGGCATGCAGCCGGCCCAAAATCAGTTCCACCCCGGGCAGCTTATGTTCCGGGTGCTGGTCCACCGGCATACCGCGGCCATCATCCACAACTTCTACAGAGCCGTCTGTATGCAATGTCACAGTGATGTTTTTGGCAAAGCCCGCCAATGCTTCATCAACGCTGTTATCAACCACTTCCTGAACCAGGTGGTTGGGGCGGGCAGTGTCGGTATACATGCCGGGCCGGCGGCGCACCGGTTCAAGACCGGTTAATACTTCAATATCGGCGGATTGATAGGATTTGCTCACAGAATGTCGGCTGTTTCAAAACCGCTAGTGTAGCGAGTACCGGGGGTCAATGAGAAGCCCATTGAGGACAGAATGTTGTCGGATTACAAATGCTGTTGAATTTCATCAGCTTAGCGGTTGGAAATGATGCTGCCCGGCAAGGCCGGGCAGTACTGGTGTGGGGGATTGATTAGCCTGTCTGTCGAATACCCTTGGCCTGTAACAATGCAAACAGCAGTACCACAGCTGCAACATCGGCGACCAGCATGATACCCAGTGTGCTGAACAGGCTGCTTTGCGATGCAAGCAATACCACTGAAGAGAGCACCCAGCTTAAATCTGCGGCAACAATCAGCCAGGCAGTGTATTTCCCGACCTGCCTGCGGATTGAAATGAACGCCAGCCAGCCGGCAAATAACAACAGACCGAACCCTAAGCTTTGTACATCGGCGGCTACTATGCCGCTGCCCAGCCAGCCTGCCACAGTAGCGGGAGCAAGACTCATCAACAGGCCTGAGAAGAAGCTGAAAATGGTATTGGCCAACAAGGCGTTAAACAGCAGAGATGATTGAGACCGGGTAATTGTTGTCATAACAGGCTCCATTTATTTACTTTAAAAATATATAGTAAAATATTTTGGTTTAAAATCATATAGCACTTATGGCATGGCACAACCGATGGCAGGATTGACTAAACAAAAAAGAAGCTACCGTCAAAATTGCGCACTGGCGATTGCACTGGATCTCATTGGCGATCGCTGGACGTTGCTGATCGTGCGGGAATTGCTTATTGCTCCACGCCAGTTCACGCAGTTGCTGGCAAACTTACCCGGATTGGGCACCAATCTGCTCAGTGACCGTTTGAGTCAGTTGGCCGCCGACAATATCGTGCAGCGTGATGCCGGGCAGGGGCACCCGGTGTACCGTTTATCCGACAAGGGCAGAGCGCTGGAAACAACAGTCTATGCTTTAATTCATTGGGGTATGACGTATACAGAGCGCCGGCATGCTGACCATTATCATGCTGATGAATGGGACCTGCTGCCGCTGCGCAGTGCGTTCAATCCCGCGACAGGCCGGCTCTGGCGGGGAAGTTATCGTTTTATTTTAGGCGACTCCAATCTGTTGCTGGCCTGTGAGCAGGGCAGTTTGATATTGGCGAAACCTGGTAATCCTGTTGTTGCGGAAATTAATTTGCCATCAGAAGTCGCATTGGATATTTTCAATGGTCAGGCTGATTGGCGTGCTGCTCTGCGTGACGGACGTATCAACTGGAAAGGAACGCTGGAGGATGTTGAGTTGTTTTTTCAGAGCTTTGCGGCATCGTCTGATTAAAGTCTGACTGAGCTGTCATCGCCAAGAAGCTGTCGAAGCTGATCCAGGAACGCATTGCGCGGCATTTCAAATGCACCCAGCTTCTCCAGATGCGGGGTCAGCATTTGTGTATCAATCAGTCCGAAACCCTGTTGCTTCAGATAATCGCTTAACGACAGCAGGGCAATTTTGCTGCCGTCTGTTTGCGCGGAAAACATCGACTCGGCAAAAAACACCCGGCCCAGTGCGACACCATAGATGCCGCCGGCCAGCTGATGTCCGGATTGTTCATCTGCAGAAACCCAAACCTCAAGGCTATGCGCAAAACCCAGCTGGTGCAGACGCAGATAGGCTATCTGCATCGGGCCATGCAGCCAGGTATCCGGCTCGTTCTTACGTGGTGCGGCACAACCCTGGATCACCTGCTGAAATGCCTGGTTAATACTGATGGAGTAATGGCGGTTGCGTACCTTACGCCGCAGTCGCCGGGGGAAATGTACTTCTCCGGGAATAAAAACCGCTCTCGGATCGGGCGACCACCATAGGATTGGGTCATCAACTCCAAACCAGGGGAAGATGCCTCGCCGGTAAGCATTCAACAGGCGCTCGGGTTTCAGATCTCCCCCAGCGGCCAGCAGGCCGTTGGGCTCTTCCAAAGCATCCTCAATATCCGGGAAGCAGTCGGCAGCAGTGTTATCAAGATTGACGATCATACGTCTGGATTGTAACTGGAACCTATCAAAATATACGCTATCCTTTTGAACTCAATGGCCGCAACAGGGTAATGACATGACGCAAACCGGCAATCGATTGAAAATGCTTGCAGCAGTGTTGAGCTTTGCCATTTGTCCGGTACAGGCTGAGAACCTGGTGCTGTCAAATTTGAACCTGATCGATGGAACAGGTGCTGATGCCCGGTTTGTGGACAAGCTGGTGATCAAAGACGGCCGCATAGCTGAGGCACAAATAAAACTGGACGGTGAAGTTACCCGTATTGATCTGCAGGGTGCCTGGGTTTTGCCCGGTTTGATCGATACGCATGTGCATGTCGCACGGTTTCCGGACACTGCCCGGCAGGCAAAACTGATATTAGAGCAGGCAGTACGCGGTGGAATTACTGCAGTCCGTGATCTGGGCGGAGATGCCCGTGCGCTGGCAGAGATCAGCCGGGCACTGCACAGCAGGGAATGGATCGGACCTGAGATTCGGTACGCCGGGATCTACGGTGGAGAATCATTGTTTGCCGATCAGCGTATTGCCGCTCTGGCCATAGGCTTCAACCCGGGTGAAGCACCCTGGACACAGGCCGTTAACCGGCAAAGCAACCTGGGGCTGATGGTGGCGGCCAGTAAGGGTGCAGGTGCTGCCGGCTTGAAAATTTACGGCAATCTGGACGCGGAACTGGCTGCAGCCCTGATTCAGGAAGCGAACCGTCAGCAAATGCAAAGCTGGGCGCATGCCACTGTATTTCCGGCCGGGCCGGGTGATCTGGTGGATGCCGGTATAGATTCACTTTCACATGCAGCCTACCTGGTGTGGGAGGCGGCAGATGAAATTCCCGGTGATTATGCTGCGCGTACCCGTGGCGCCTGGCAGGATACACCTCCCGATCACCCTAAACTGGTCGCGCTGTTCAAAAAAATGGCTGATCAGGGCGTGTATCTGGATGCTACCTTATACGTATACCAGGCGATGCATCGGGTTATTCCTCCTGAGCATGCAGCGTGGGCTGCAGATGCATCTGCATGGGGTGCTGAGGTTACCTCGGTAGCCCACAAACTGGGTGTCGCCATTACCGCAGGCACTGACTGGTTCGAGCCTGCTGAAGGTGAGTTGCCGCACACCCATGCGGAACTGGCATTACTGGTTGAACAGGCCGGTCTGTCACCCATGCAGGCGATAGTCGCCGGAACGCGCAATGGTGCAGGAGCGCTTGGTATTCTGCATCAGCGGGGAACCATTGAGCCGGGCAAGGCTGCTGATCTGCTGGTGTTGAATTCCAGTCCGCTGACAGATATTCATAATACCGGTGATATCCGTATGGTGATCAAAGACGGTGTGATGCTGGAACGGGATTGAAGCTGGTAATGTTGATCAACCTGGTACAGAGTTTTCAGACAGAGTATGACTTTGCCTGAAAATATTAGCGAATCGACAATGCAGCAGTATTTCTACCCACCAGGCTTTGCCGGCATGCTGAAGCGGCTGTCATCAATATCGATATTGAGTTCGATTTTGCTGTAGCTCAAGGCCTGACTGTTGCCGGCAAAATTCACGGTTATGGCGTGTGGAATCAGTAATCCATCGACCTGCTTGTAATCGCCGATTATGGTTGTTGATTCATGCTGCTGGCCATTCATGGTGATCTGCCCGGTCAGCATGAATGGCAGGTGGTGCTCTTTATCGAGGTAATAATATTGGGTATCGCCATCGGCTTTGGTTATTTTCAGTTTAAATGCCTGGGTGCCTTCCACATTTTCGGTGCCTAGCAGCTCAACCTGATGGCCCTTTTTCCGGGAATTGACCAGCGCGCCCCAAAAGTCGGCGCGGTTGATAACCCGCTTAAGCTCTGTCTGAGACATTTGCTCAGCTTCAGCTGAGCCCATCATGGGGTTGGTAAACCATCCGTTCAGACCATCATAGGCCTGAACAACCGCTTTTCCCTGCATTTCATATTCAAAGCGCATGCGCTGCTGCTGTGGCTGGTATTCGACCAGTACGGGCGCCTCAAAACCACCACCGTGTCCGCCATGTCCGCCGCGCTCGCTGGTGATTGACATGGTGCCGGTTTTGCGGACACTCTCCACCGCATTGATTTTTTCCAGCCCGCCAACAGCCTCAAGATATCCGGCAAGCACCTGTTCTGTGTTCTCGGCAGCTGTTGCCAATGATGAGCAGACCAGGCCCAGTATCAGGCAATTCAGTTGTGTATACATAAGTTCTCCTGCTTTAGTGTGTTTCGCTTGGGTTTGATTGCTCAGTCAGATTGCATTTGGGACGACAGCTCAATAGCAGTCAGTTGCCGGACCGCAACCTGTCCCTGTGGCAAATCGTTGGAGCCGGAGGTGGTTTCCTGTTCTACAGATAGTGATAGCAGGGCACCGGCAGTTGCATCGAACCGCCACTCTGCAGTGCGGTTTAAGCGGACTGTGCTGGAGGATTGACGGCTGTCTGGCGGGGTATCCAATTCAGCCTCGGCATGCGTTGTCACCGATATCACGGTGTGACCATCAAACTGGCCAATATCTGTGACGGTATGTTGTCCGGTCAGCTGCCCGGAAGCCCAGATCCAGCCTTCCAATGAGCGGATATTCTGCTGACTGGTCCAAGTGCTGCCGATATCTACCGGTTGCTCAGGCAATGTCGGGAATATACTGCTCAGCAGCAATGCAACCGGCAGCCCGCCCGGAATAATACGGCCCAGATCAATGGTAGGCTCGCCTTCGCTAGCCTGCCACAGCAACTGGCGTGCATGATTACCGGCGATTAGCTCAAAGTGCTGACCCACGAGATGTGCGGTTGCCAGTCGCTGGGTCATCTCATGTGCTGTATAGGTACCGCGGATACTGTCTATTTTGACAGCGACACTTTTCGGGTTATGGTCCGGGCTGGTGCTGAGTTCCAGGTTGAAATTGCGTTCAGCACGCACATGACCAGCTTCCCCGGCAAAAATATCGTGTTTGACCATGAGGGAATAATCTGTTGCGGTTTCCAGATAACTAAGTCGTGCTTCTGCAGCTGTTGACGGCAGTGCCGGCAGCAGTGCAGCAATGAGTAATGTGATTTGAGTTTTCATGCGACAAACTCTAGACAGCAACTGTCGAGAAGCTTTGTCGTAACAGTCACCAACTGTAACAGCGGGCTGTGCTGCTGATATCTCACCAAAACACTTAAGGTGCTGTTGGGTGGCACAGAATCAACAGCTTGCCACCGTCGTGCTGTTCGACAGCCAACCAACACTGTTACCAGCAGCACAATGCTGTGACACAACGTTACAAACCCGACATCTCCAGCTGATAACTCAAAAGTAAACTGGCGGCCAGGCAGAACGATGCACAACACTTGTAACTGCGAGGAGATGTTCAAGCATGACAGCCAAACACAAGGGCTTATTCATATTGATG
Source organism: Wenzhouxiangellaceae bacterium (assembly GCA_028289455.1). Classification (GTDB taxonomy): domain Bacteria; phylum Pseudomonadota; class Gammaproteobacteria; order Xanthomonadales; family Wenzhouxiangellaceae; genus JAJFKX01. The sequence continues at coordinate 180,803 of JANQPN010000032.1, read as the reverse complement.
GTGGTTGTATTGCTGGGTGTTACCGGGTTTTACACCTGGCCCGGTGAGCTCCGGCAACCTGCTCAACCGGTGCGCCAAACGGCCCGTATTACGCTGGACACTCTCCAGGAAACTGTCATAGCCACCGGCGTGATTCGCCCGGTAGTTGGTGCTGAAGTCAATGTTGGATCACGAATTTCAGGAACGGTGGTCAATCTGCCGGTTGAAATTGGTGACCGGGTTCGGGCAGGGCAGTTGCTGGCTGAGCTGGACAGCACCGCACTGCTGGTGGCGGTTGATCAGATGCGTGCCGATGTGGCCCTGGCAATGCCACGGGTGGCTCTTGCGGAAAGTATTCTTTCCAGACGCCGCAACCTGGCTGAGGATGGGCTTGCCGCAGTAGAAGATGTCGATACTGCAGTGCGTGACCTGGCTGTTGCGCAGGCACAGCTGGAGTCCAGCCGGGCACGGCTTCGGGCAGCCGAGATCAACTTAAGCTACACCCGGATTACTGCGCCGATTGATGGTGTAATCGCTCAGGTCAGCACCAGAGAAGGAGAAACTGTAGCGGCAGACTTTTCTGCGCCGACTTTTGTAACCATTGTCGATCTGGACCGGTTGGAAGTGCTCGCATACGTCGATGAAACTGATATTGGCCGGGTGTCTGTCGGCCAGACTGTGTTGTTCACCGTTGACACTTATCCGGGCATAGAGTTTGCCGCTATGGTCAGCGCCATTCAGCCGAAAGCGGAATTACAGGACAGCGTGGTTAATTATGTGGTGAGGCTGCAGCTCGAGCCGGTGGAAGCGTTTGTGCTGAGGCCGGAAATGACCGCACATGTACGACTGGTGGTAGCGCAGCGGCAGCAGGTGGTGATGGCTCCGCGCAGCGCGGTTGTGCGCCGCAACGGCCGCCAGTATGTGATGCGTGAGCAGGCGGGCGACTGGCTGGAACAGGAAATTACCACCGGTTGGCGCTCTGCCGATGCCATCGAAATTCTAAGCGGGCTGAAGGCCGGCGATATCGTGCAACTAAACCCCATACAGGAGAACTGAACCGATGATTCAGCTGCATAATGTTTCTAAATCGTTTGTCCGGCCGAATGAAGGGCGGTTGGAAGTTTTGAAAGCGGTTGATCTTACCGTCGATAACGGTGAATTTGTTGCCATTACCGGCCCATCGGGGTCAGGGAAAAGCACATTGATGAATATTCTCGGGCTGCTGGACCGGGCGGACTCGGGTGAATATAAATTACTGGGCCGGCCGGTATCGAAGCTGTCTGCTACTGAGTTGGCTAAAACACGCAACCGTACCATCGGCTTTGTTTTTCAGCAGTTCCATCTGCTTCCACGGGTTACCGCAACTGAAAATGTCGAGTTACCGCTGCTGTACAGCAATTCCAGGAATACCACTAAAAAAGCGATTGATGCGCTTTGCCGAGTAGGTTTGGAAGAGCGCTTGAATCACTATCCCAATGAGCTTTCAGGAGGTCAGCAGCAGCGGGTTGCGATTGCCCGGGCATTAGTCAACAGTCCGGATGTCATTCTGGCTGATGAGCCGACCGGAAACCTTGATCAGGAGTCAGGCCGGCAGGTGATGGAGTTGTTTTCTGAGTTGAACAGGGCAGGGTCGACGATTCTGTTTATCACCCATGATCAGCAGCTTGCCCGTCAGGCCACTCGCTGGATACAGATTGATGCAGGTTTGCTGCATACACATGCCCCAGCCGGGAGAAACTGATGAACTGGAAATTGATGTTGACCAGCAGTGTGCGGATGATGCTTCGCTATAAGCTCAGAACGCTGTTTATGAGCATTGGTGTATGCCTAGGAGTGGCTACGCTGATTGCAGGCCAGGCTTTAGGTACAGGCTCGCAGCAGCAACTGGCGCAACGGGTCGACCAGATGTTCGGGCCCGGAACGATTCTGATTTTTTCATCAACATTGAATGCCGCTGACCTGGAGGAGATCAGCAGTCAGCTTGACCAGGTCATCGCCTGGGCGCCCAGATTCACCGCCGGTATGTCGGACGTCAGTTATCAGGGCGTTGACACGCGGGCAACTGTATTCGGCCATGCGCAACAGGCTGACTTTGTCTGGAACAGAGGAGTTATGGCAGGACGCTTTTTCAACAGTGATGATATCAGTCAGGCGGCCAGAGTAGCGCTGATCGGTACGCGGCTGGCGGAAAAGCTGTTTACCGGAGCAAGTGCGCTGGATCAGCAGATTCTGATCGGTTCCATACCGTTTCGGATAGTCGGCGTACTTGAACCGGTTGGCATAGACCCTCACGGAGAGGATCGGGATGAAGATGTTTTTGTACCAATTACCACAGCCATGCGGCGCATCAGTAATAGTCAGTATATTGGCTCGGCCAAACTGGTGGTCAGTAATCATGAGCTGGTTGACCAGGATGCTGATCAGGTAGCCGGGATATTACGTCAACGACACCGTATTGCAGCGGGCGAGCGTGATGATTTCGCCATTTACACCTCTAAATTTGCCGGCCAGGCTGCGGTATCTGCCAAGCAGGTGGTCAATACCTATGTGTTTGCTGCATCAATCGTGGTGTTGCTGGTTGCAGCAGCAGTTATTTCCAGCATTATGCTGGTGGTGGTAAGGGAACGCGTGTCGGAAATCGGTTTACGTAAGGCCATTGGTGCAACCAAACAACAGATCAGCCTGCAGTTTCTGCTGGAAACAGCTGCTGTAACATTAATTTCCGGCCTGATCGGAGTTGGGCTGGGGCTGCTGGTCGCCAGTGTGGTTTCAGATTATTTGGCTGTGCCGATGGTGGTTGGCTTGCCTTCAATTATGCTGGGGCTGATCGCAGCCCTGACGGTAGGGGTTGTGTCAGGATTGCTGCCGGCAAAAAGAGCGGCCGGTCTGGAACCGATTGAAGTATTGCGGTGAACTGGTATCGAATTTTGAGCTTCTCAGCCAGAGCGCTGCTGCGGGCGCGTCACCGGACACTGCTGTCGGCAGGCAGCATGGCCATAGGTATTGCTGCTGTGGTGCTGCTGTTCGGCGTTGGAGGCGGAGCTCAGCAGGCATTCCAGGAGGCCCTGCAGAAAATGGGTCGAAACCTGCTGGTTGTAGGTTCGCAATTTAAGCAGAGTAATAGTCTGCGCGGCAGCGGTCAGCGTTATCAGACGCTGACTCTGGATGACTGGCGGGCGATTACCGAAGAAATTGATTATGTGGAAAGGGCAGCGCCAATTGCGATGCAGAATTTTGACTTGCGTTATGCCGGGGAATCAATGAATGCAACAGTAATCGGGACAACGCCGGAGTTTCAGCTGACCAATAATCAGATGCTCACTGCCGGCCGGTTTCTTGATGATTACGACTTGCGTGACACCAGCCGGGTGGCTGTTATTGGATCGGAAGTGGCCGATGAGCTGTTTGCGGATATTCAACCTGTCGGTCAGCGATTGCTGGTTGGTAATGCGCCTTTCCGAATAATCGGTGTGTTGCAGGAAAAAGGTGTTGACCCGACCGGTGAGCCACAGGACAACCGGATTCTGGTGCCGGTTTCCACTGCACAACGACGCTTGTTGTCTGTGGATTATGTGGATCGGATATTTATCCAGACCAGTAACCGTGATGTGCTGGGCAGAGTGCTGCTGGAAACCGCTGAGCTGCTGCGTGAATTACATGGTTTCAATGGTCCGGCAGCAGCGGATGACTTCACCATTCGTGACCAGGCCGGCCTGCTGAAAACATTGCAGCAGACAGATCGTTCATTAACACGCTTTTTGGCGGGTATCGCGGCGCTGTCGCTGGCGATGGCGGGCACTGGACTGTTGGCTGTGGCATTGCTTGCAGTTCGAGAACGGCAGGCTGAAATTGGCCTGCGCCTGGCTGTTGGCGCATTGCCGCGACAGGTGCTGATGCAGTTTTTATCGGAGACACTCATGATTGCGCTGCTCGGTGCTGTTGCCGGCTTGCTCGTGGGTATCTGCGGTATTATTCTGGGAAAATGGTTGATTGGCTGGCAATTGGCGCTAACCGCAGCAAACGCGTTATATGCTTGTTTGATTTCACTGGCTTTATCTGCAGCCTTTGGCGTCTATCCTGCATTCCGGGCAGCCCGGCTTGATCCTATCGTCGCATTAAGGAGCGCCTGACTGATGAATCGAACTAAGCCGCCGGCGCATCGAATTCTGATGATTGATGATGATGCTGATCTGAATGAATTACTGACCGAATATATCGCCCGGTTTGGACACCGTCTGGAGACTGCTACAACAGCAGCCAGAGGCATGCAGGCCTTACGCCGGGAACGTCCTGATCTTATTGTGCTGGACATTATGCTGCCGGATACCGATGGCCTGACTTTGTGCCGTGAAATCAGTAGTGAGTTTGATGTGCCGATAATTATGCTGACAGCCCGCGGTGAACTGGCTGATCGGGTACTGGGCCTGGAACTGGGGGCGGATGATTATCTGGCAAAACCTTTTGAGCCACGTGAGCTGGTTGCAAGAATTGAATCTGTGATCCGGCGCAGCATTCAACATGTGGCACAGGATGCGCTGGTGTGTGATGGGCTGAAACTGGAAAAGCCCAGCCGGCGGGTATTGCTGGATGATGCTGAAATTGAATTGACCACCATGGAGTTTGAGCTGCTGCAGGTGCTGATGGAAGAGCATGGCAGGGTGATTTCCCGCAACAGACTCATTGAAAGGCTGCGCGGCATTGACGCGGATGTATATGACCGTTCCATCGATATGCTGGTCAGCCGGCTCAGGGAAAAACTGGGTGATGATGCGCAATGCCCGCGTTTCATCAAAACCATTCGGTTAACCGGTTACCAGTTCATCGGCAGCGTCAGCCAATGAGTGCGGGTTCAGTGAAGAAAGCAAACCGCCAACAGCAAAGATCCAAACGGCGGTTCAGTGTGATTTCCCGGTTGGCCGGCTCGACCGCACTGCTGGCTGCTGCAGTCGTGCTGCTGGCCATTGTTTTTTCCCAAACCTTTCAGGGCAATTTCTTCAAGGGCGCGTTTGAAACACCCCTGGAAGAGTGGAGCACGATGATGGCCAACCGAATTGGTTCAGACCGTGAAATGGCCCGGTCAGTGGCGATGCGTCATCAGTTATGGCTGGTGGTGTTTGATGAAGAAAAGTATTTTGCCTATGGGCCGACCGGTGAGCCTGCCAACCACGAACAGCTGCAGCAGCAGGCTGCCCGTTTCCGTAGAATTGATGTTGATGGCCCGCATGGTGAGCAGATTTCCATATTCATGGATGACAAACGGTTTGCCAACAGCCAATTGCATTTGCTGGCCGGCTTGATTGTATTACTGCTGGTGGTGATTGCAGTGATATATGCCTTCCAGCTTTCCCAGCTGCGACCATTGTTGTGGTTGCGGGAGGGTGTGGATTCAGTATCACGGGGCGATTTTTCAGTCAGAGTTCCGGTTGCCAGGCAGGATGAAATCGGCCAGGTAGGACAGGCATTCAATCATATGACCCGCCGAGTGGAAAAAATGCTCAGCAGCCACGAGCAGTTGATGGCGGATGTCAGCCACGAATTGCGTTCACCGCTGGCGCGAATAAAGGTAGCACTGGAATTAATGCCGCACAGCGACAAACGTGATGCGATTGCGCGTGATGTACTGCAGATGGAATCGCTGACTTCTGCATTGCTGGAAAGAGAGCGGATTAAAAATATTGCGGATAACGGTAAACTGCAAAGCATCAATCTGACAGATATTGTCAGCGAAATCGTTGAGCGCTATTCACAGCAGCCACCAGGTGTGGTTTACACTAATCCACCGGCCAGTCTGAACATTCAGGCAGATACAGCACTGATCAGCGTTCTGGTGCAAAACCTGATTGATAATGCAGTGAAATTTTCGCTGACAGACAGTAAGCCGGTAGAAGTCAGGACTCATCAGCACAAAGACCGGGTTCAATTAATTATCGAAGATGATGGGCAGGGGATTGCGTCGGCTGATATGGAGAAGGTCTTTGAACCTTTTGTCAAACTTGACCTGGCCCGCGGACATCGCGGTGGCTACGGTCTGGGCTTGAATCTTTGTCAGCGGATAGCAGATGCTGTGGGTGGATCTATTCAGCTTAGCGCACGGGAAGGCAGAGGAGTTCGGATAGAAGTTTTGTTACCGGTTGCTCAGGTCAAGTAAGGAAGCAAGTCGTATGCAGGGATAATCCATCAATAGCTCAATACCTCAGGCAGTGCCTGAGGTGAAAGATAGGTAATGCCTCAGATCAGAGGAAACCTTCGTAAAAGGCAGTCGCCGAAGTATTGGTAAAAGTATTATTGCTGTTATCCAATACGGTAGCGCTTAAGGTGACCTGCTGGTATTGCCTGATTGGCAGAACACAGGTGGTCAGGTTGGAGTTGCACCGGCTGTCAGACCACAGAATAGTGAAATTGGAAGGCGGACTGTCAATCTGGAATACCGCACTGGTGGTGAAAGCTGTACCGCTGCTGATACACACACTGAAGGTAAACAGGTCAAAAGCCGGCGTATCTACAAAACATTTCATCCGGGGGTTGGACGAGCGGTTTTGTGACCCTTTGCTTTGAGCATCAGACACTTCCGGTAAAGCCGGCATAGCCTGGTCAAGTGCTTCCTGGTCGAACTGCTGGGCAGCAAGGTTGCCGGTTAAAACGGTGAGGCAGAATGCCGAAACGGCAGCGAAAGATACAAGTTCCTTTTTAAAATTCATCATGAATGTTTCTCCATAAACATAAATAAACCCTTATGTCGACAACATCGGTTGAATTAGACAATTAAGCCGATGTCATCGGTGGTGGACTATAGTTTAATTAAGATTAAAAAATAGTTATTTATTTGAATAAAATGAAATAAACTATCAAGCTAAATTAATTACACAATTATGTGAATAAAAATTCACAATTATCAACTATTTATAACGACATTATGTAAGTTTTTATATGGGCTTTAATATTATATTTTTCGTAATTAATTCTTAATTTAAATTTATATTTAAATAATTGATTTTAATAGCTGAAAATATATTTATCCTAAAAAGGGATTAAGTCTGTAATTGCCTTCAATGAGGTGGGGGATAAATCTTCTTAATGGGCAGAGTATGTGGCTGCAATGATATATATCAATGAAAAATATATTCCAGCATTGGTGGGCGCAGGCAGCTGACAGGTATTTCGATGTAGGTGTATCACTCATTTGCAGCAGTGGATGTTTTGAGTTCATATGCTGATGGGAGTCAAAGGGATTATCATCTTTTGTCACGCCGGCCATGGTTGCAGCAATCCAGAATAGATATGTATTTATTACTATATGTCATAAATACTTGACATAGTGACTAGTATTCATGATAATCCGCAAATCGAATTAAAGCGGAAAAGCAAGAATATGCGCAACAATATCTCCTGGATAGGGTGCTTTCTGATTCTATATACCCTGCATTCCATTCTGTTTCTGATTGCCACAGGTCAATTGATCTGGCCGGTTCCTGACGTGCTGGCACAGTTGCTATCGATTTTGTCATTGATTCTGCTGTGTTTGCTGGTTTGGGTTTTTATGGCAAGAAAAGATGAAGTGTTGAGGAGATTGTCATTGCAGGCCGGTGCTGTGAGTATGGCGGTGACTGCTTTGACTTCTTATGTTATCGCCGCTTTCGGCCTGGGGTTACCGCTACTGGTAACCAACCTCTGGGCATTGTCCATAATGGTATTTTTAGTGGTATACGGAGTATTGGTATGGCGGGCACAGTCGTAAATCGCCTGCGGGTATTGCGTGCGGAGAAACGCTGGTCTCAAGCCCGGCTTGCCGAAGCTGTCGGTGTTTCCAGGCAAGCTATCAACACCATCGAAAACGGACGCCATGATCCCAGTATTACATTGGCTTACCGGATAGCTGCAGCACTGGATGCTGATATTCAGGATGCCTTTTTATTCAGTGAGGAAAAATGATGTCAAAAGCAATCCCGAGCGTCACCGTAGAGTGTTTCGTGATTAGAGTTTGGGTCGCATTATTACTGGCAGTTTTTGTGATCGATTCATTTGCATCGGGAAACAGTAAACCACAAACGCCGGTACCGCCATATCCCTATAGTGTCAGGGCGCTCACCGTTGAAAACACGCAGCAGAAGGTATCATTGGACGGCACGCTGACTTTGCCGGCATCGGATTCAGCAGTACCGGCTGTCGTACTGTTGAGCGTAGCCGGGCCGAATGACAGAAATCAGGGGTTTGCCGGACATGCCGGATTTCATGTGCTGGCGGACTACCTGACCCGCCGCGGTATCGCAGTGGCTAGGTTTGATGACCGCGGTGTCGGCGGTTCAACAGGTAATTATTTTGCTGCCAGCTGGAATGATTTAAGCTCGGATGCCAATGCTATTATCAAGTATCTGCAACAGCAGCCCGGTATAGACCCGCACAAGATAGGCGTGGCAGGAATGAGCCAGGGTGGGGCAGTTGGTGCGCTGACGGCAGGTATCAATCCAGATGTGGCTTTTTTGATATTACTATCTTCACCAGGGTTAAGCGGTGAACAGACGCTGGCTTTGCAACTTGAAAAAACCATGGAAGTTTCGGGTATCAGCGGTGCAACAGCAGATCAATACCGGCAATTGTTCAGCGAGTTTATGGGGATTGTTAAAAGCGACCCCGAGCACCCGGATACTTTGCCGAGGCTGGACGATTTTCTGAGCGGGCCGGGCAGGGCGCTGATACCGCCTTATCAATTTATGCCCAGAGATAACGATGGCTTGAAAAAAATTCTGACCAGTCCCTGGTATCGTTCCAATGTGCTATTTGAACCAAAGGCGGTATACCAGCAGTTGCGTATACCGGTGTTGGCTGTAGGCGGCGATAAAGACTTGATTGCCCCACCGGATCAGCATTTAACAGGTATTGAGCAGCTGCTTGAGGTGAGCGCTGCTGAGGATATATATGTTGCCAGGCTACCAGATCTGAATCATCTGCTGCAGGAAGCCAACACCGGGTTGCCGATTGAATATCCGGTACTGGAAAATTCAATGTCCAATCAGGTGCTCGAGCTGATCAGTGGCTGGATTACACAGCGGTTCATTGAGTGAACCGCCTTCCTGCTCTGATATGACTGCTTGACGCAGTTGTTATCAGCCGATTGCAGCTATGGCTTGCGGTAATAGCCATCAAATGCTGTCGTCCAGCTGCTACCCCCATCATTGGTTGTTTCCCAGTGCTGGCGAACGCTGTTATCGGGCTGAGTAGACCAGGTCACACGGTTGGTTTCATCCGACAGGATCATAGCGCCGTTTTCAAAGCGACCTTCCAGGTAGATCGGGGCGCCCTGGTTATCGATCCAGGTTTGGTGCCACATTTGCTTTTGCGGATCATAAAAGTTGATGCTGCGGCCGGCATAACCGCCCTGGGACACATAGTTTTCGTGAACAGAACAGCCATCGTTGGCCAAAGTAATCGAGCTTTTGGCCGTCCAGCCTGGCCGGCTGGGTGAAGTAACCTGCCATTCTCCCAACCATAAATCGAAGGCGCGGTGGTTATCACTGTTGCACGGCTTAAGTGTTTCAAGCAGAGCAACAAATTCTGGTGAATCCGCCATCGCTGCAAACTCTGAACTGTTCCTGAGTGCCAGATAAGGACGCGCACCGGTGGCTTCGATGGCAGCAATGCTGTCCAATGCAGCGGTATTGTCATCGTTTCCAGCCTGGCTGCGGGCAAGCAGTACCAGCAGATTGGCTACCGGTGTATTGCTGTCCTGATGTTGCAACGCTTTTTGCAATGCGGGAATCGCATCCTGATATTGATTTAACTGATAAAGACTTTGACCCAGACGGAACCAGTACTGGCTGTTGGAACTGTCCTGCTCAACCAGCTGTTGATATGCCGGTGCTGCCTGCTCCCATTGCTGTGCCTGAAAATAGCTGTCTGCCTGATCGGGATCAGCCCGCAGTGAGGCGTTACTCAGATTGAATATCAGAGATAAGTATATGAAGCCGGAAATTATTCGTTGCATGGTTGTTCCGTTGTTGACTAATTGTGCGGAAAGATGTTGGGTAGGCCAGTTTTATGCCGCAGGACTTCATACCCCCGCGGATGTTGTCTGTCGGCAGTAAAATAGAAGGTTATGCGTGGGGCTAAACCACTAAACACACCACGCATAACCGATTGACGGCCTTCAGGAATAGCCATGAAGGTATCAATTATGGCGCCACTGCCTTGCCCGCGTCTGCCAATGCAGTTAAGGCGGTAGCTGCCAACTTTCCACTGCTCTGCCAAGCAAGGAAGTTGATTGGGCTGGTCAGAAATCGCAGTTACCTTGTTTAGCGCAATACCTGCTTCAGCAGCAGTCGTGATAAACAGAGCACACAGGCAAATCAGGCTAATCAGTAATAGTTGTACAAATTGAGTTACAGCCATACGTTTCACCGTAATTTTTATACTGCTTATGCCAACACCGGTATCTGCGGAATTGAACCAGCCGTCTGAAACATCATATGATGCTTGCATAATGCATAACCAGAAATAAATGGTCCGAATTCGGGCTGTTTACCATCACTTTGGCAACCAAAGCGAGGTTTTACCGGCAAAATGTCAAAACCATCACTAGACGGGTTCGATTGGCAGCTATTGGAGCTGTTGCAACAACAGGGCCGGATGACCATCTCGGAGATGGCTAAACAGCTATCACGTTCGCGCAGCAGTATTTCCGAGCGCCTGGAAAAGCTTCAGGATATGGGTGTAATAAGTGGTGTTGTCGTTCAGGTAGATGAGCAAAAACTGGGGTTTGGAATCAGCGCGTTCGTCAGGCTGCAGGCAGATTCTTCCCGGCACAGGGAAATTATCGGCACAATTACTCAGTTGCCTGAAGTGGCCGAGTGTCATGTGCTGACCGGTGATCAACTGTTGATTTTCCGTGTAGTGGCGCGCGACATGCCGCATCTGCGAGAACTGGTGGATGGTTTTACACAGTATGGCGCCACCAGCACCGATGTGATTTTTTCAACCGTAAAAGAACGGCTGGTGATCAACAGGGGATTGCAGAACAGCGCCCGCTAGCTGGATTTGCTTTGACTGAATGGGCTGTGTTGTTGGATATGAGCCTGCTGGCGTAAATCGTATCGGCATTCCTCGGAAGAGAGCTGGCTGAGAGTGTGTTTAAGTACCGGATCCTGAATCCAGTGTGCGGTATAAATGGTTTGCGGCAGAAACCCCCTGTTAAGTTTATGACCACCACCGGCACCGGGTTCAAATACCTGAATACCGTGTTTAATGCAAAATTCTATCCCCTGGTAAAAACAGGTTTCAAAATGCAGGCAGTCAATTTCTTCAATGCTGCCCCAGTAGCGACCGTAAAGATGGCTTGGCGAGCGCAGAAAAATGGCACTGGCCAGCCTGCTGCCGTTTCTGCCGGCAATGCAGAACTGAACCTGATCGCCCAGTTGCCGGCAAATATGCTGCAGAAATGCCTGGTTTAAAGCAGGATAGTTACCGTATTCACAAAAGGTTTTCTGATAGCAGTGATGCACAAACCGGATGAGTTCATCATCAGCGTCCTGGCCTGAGATCCAGATATGTTGAATATCAGCTGCAGCAACTTTATTGCGCTCCCGGCGTACTTCTTTGCGGCGTTTGCTGGTTAAATCATTGAGAAAGTCATTAAAATTACGATACTGATTATTGCGCCAGTGCAATTGTGTATCCGGCCGCATGATAAACCCTGCCTGATCCAGCAGCTGAGCCTCTTCAGGCCGGCAGTAATTGATTTGCACACAGGCAAACTGCTGCTGCTCGGCGATCTGAGTAATGGCCTGTATCAGTACACCGGTCAGTTGCTGAATATGTCCGCCGGTATGCAGGCGTGCCCCGGTAACCGGTGAATAGGGTACTTCGATAACCCACTTGGGATACCAGTCGATATCATGCCTTGCAGCGATGTTGGCCCATTGCCAGTCATACACAAAATCACCAAAACTGTGGCTGGTCAGATAACCGGCACAGGCAGCTACCAGCTGCTCGCTTTGATAAATGCCCAGGTGCAACGGCAGCCAGCCCAGCTCGCGCTGCAATGCGCCGTGCTGCTCCAGCCCATCGAGGAACTGATAATGAGTAAACGGGTTACTGCTGCCCGTCAGCTGCTGCCAGTGTTCAGCGCTGCAAAGCTCACCGATGCTGTGAGCCGTGATCGCTGTAAATTCGGCGCGGGTGTCGATGTCGGTTTCCGGATAATGCCTGGTGGAATTCTAACGCGGTTTCCGGGATAAGTGTGATGGGTATCCGAGGTCTGATCAAGACAGCGGCGCACGCTCAAACGTACGCCTTGTCAAAGGCTGTCTCAGGAGGCCGTTTCGTCCAGGTAGCGCTCTGCATCCAGCGCTGCCATGCAGCCAAAACCGGCTGAAGTCACGGCCTGACGGTACACATGGTCGGCAACGTCTCCGGCGGCAAATACGCCGGGAACACTGGTTTGTGTGGCAAAACCGGCTGTGCCGCTTTTGATATGCAGGTAGCCGTCGGTCATGGTCAGCTGATCGACAAAAATTTCGGTATTGGGGTTATGCCCGATGGCAATGAACACACCGTGCGCTGATATTTCACTGATGTCATCGGTCTGGACATTTTTAACCTTGACGCCGGTAACGCCGGCATCATCGCCCACCACTTCTTCCAATACGTGGTTCCACAGCAGCTCGACATTGCCGTTTTCAGCACGTTCGAATAAGCGGTCCTGCATGATTTTCTCTGCGCGCAATTCATCACGCCGATGGATCAAGGTTACTTTGCTGGCGATATTTGACAGATACAGTGCTTCTTCCACTGCAGTATTGCCGCCGCCAACCACGACAACTTCACGGTCACGATAGAAAAAGCCGTCACAGGTGGCACAGGCTGATACGCCGCGGCCCATGTACGCCTGTTCAGATTCCAGCCCCAGGTATTTGGCGCTGGCGCCGGTAGCAATAATCAGTGCATCCGCTGTGTAACTGCCGTTATCGCCTTGCAATTGGTAGGGCCTGCTGGAAAAATCGACTTTGTTAATGTGATCATAAACAATCTCTGTGTCGAAGCGCTCGGAATGTTCGAGCATCCGCTGCATCAGATCAGGTCCCTGCAGGCCTTCCACGTCACCCGGCCAGTTATCCACATCGGTGGTGGTGGTCAACTGCCCGCCCTGTTGTATGCCGGTAATTACTGCCGGCTTCAGATTGGCGCGAGCCGCATAGATGGCGGCGGTGTAACCGGCCGGCCCGGAACCTAAAATCAGTAGCCGAAAATGGCGTGCGTCTGTCATGTATACTGCTCCGTTATCTCGGTGTGCGGCAAAAAATCGGTAAGGGTTGCAGCCGCACATTATGACGATCAATTTTGGGCTTGTCAGGGATGTTTTCAAAAGTATCGATATAACGACTGACCATAAAACTATAATTTTATTAAAATAATAGTAAAATCTTGCAGATAGAGAATGTTTTTGAAGTAAACTCCTGATATGAGTAAACGTCAGACACCAACTGTTAATCCATTGATTCAGCGCTTGCGGGAAAGCCTGTTTGTATTGTGCAGCCTGTTGGCGATCTATCTGCTGATGTGCCTGCTCAGCTTTAATCAAAATGACCCCGGCTGGACGCATAGCCGGGATGTGATCGGTTTACACAACCTGGGAGGGAGTACCGGCGCATGGCTTTCAGATGTTTTGCTGTCTGTCTTCGGTGTGCTTGCCTATACCTTTCCACTGCTGCTGCTGTATGTGGGTATTCTGCAGATTCGTCAGCAAAAAACCGAGCATGACAGTTATTGGATGCTGGTGATTTATTTTGGTGGTTTTCTGCTGGCTTTATCGGCTGCCTGTGGACTGGGGCATTTAAATATGCAGTCGGTGGGTTCCTGGTTGCCGGTAGGCATCGGCGGCGGCGGTATTTTCGGCCAGATGGTGGTTACGCCACTGGCATCAGGGCTGGGATTGCTTGGCGCAACGTTGCTATTGCTGGCGTTTTTCCTGACCGGGCTGACCTTTTTCACCGGTATTTCCTGGCTGACGGTAATGGATAAAACCGGTTATTGGGTATTACGCGGCTGGGATATGCTGTTTGCAGCCGCAGGCCGGATCAATGACTGGTGGGCCGGTCGTCAGGCCAAGGCTGAGCGGGTTGTGGTACGCAAGGAAGATACTGCCAAACGTGCTCAGCGTAAGGTCAAGCAGCCGCGGATTGAACCCCGAATGACACCGCCTGAACCCAAGCCGAAGCCTGTCAAACAGCAGACTTTATTTAAACAGTTGAATGTCGGTGAGCTGCCCAGTCTTGAACTGCTGGATCAGCCCGCCGGACAGCAAGCCGGTTACAGCGAGACCGAACTGCAGGCGATGTCACGTCAGGTGGAATTGAAACTGGCTGACTTCGGTGTAGAAGTGGAAGTGGTGGAAGTGCATCCCGGGCCGGTGATTACCCGTTTCGAAATGCTGCCCGCGCCGGGTGTCAAAGGCGCGCAGATCAGCAATCTGGCCAAGGACCTGGCGCGAGGCTTAAGCGTTATTTCAGTGCGGGTAGTTGATGTAATACCTGGCAAATCGGTGATTGGCCTGGAGATTCCCAACCAGCACCGTGAAATCGTCTATCTGCGCGATGTTCTTGATTCCAATGAATACCAAAAAGCAGGCTCTCCGGTCACCCTGGGGCTGGGTAAAAGCATCTCCGGCAGACCGATTGTGGCTGATGTGGCAAAAATGCCCCATTTGCTGGTTGCCGGTACCACTGGTTCGGGTAAATCAGTAGCGATCAATGCGATGATTCTGAGCCTGGTTTACAAGGCTACGCCGGATCAGGTGCGCCTGATTATGGTCGATCCGAAGATGCTGGAGTTATCGGTCTATGAAGGAATTCCACACTTGCTGGCACCGGTGGTAACGGATATGAAGCAGGCGGCCAATGCGCTGCGCTGGTGCGTGGTGGAAATGGAGCGCCGCTACCGGTTGATGGCGGCTGTGGGTGTGCGCAATCTGGCCGGATTGAATAAAAAGATCAACGATGCGCGCAAGCAGGGCAAGCCGTTGACCGATCCGCTGTTTCAACCGGCAGATCCTGAAGACGCGCCGCCGGAACTGGACAACCTGCCGTTTATTGTTGTGATAGTCGATGAATTTGCCGACATGATGATGGTGGTTGGTAAAAAGGTTGAAGAGCTGATTGCCCGACTGGCGCAGAAGGCCCGTGCTTCCGGCATCCACCTGATTCTGGCGACCCAGCGTCCTTCTGTGGACGTAATTACCGGTCTGATCAAGGCCAATATTCCCAGTCGAATCGCTTTCCAGGTTTCGTCCAAGATCGATTCACGCACCATTCTTGATCAGGCTGGCGCGGAGCAGCTTCTGGGGCACGGCGATATGCTGTATCTGCCCCCGGGTACCGGCCTGCCGGAGCGCGTTCACGGGGCGTTTGTTGATGATCATGAAGTGCATGCGGTGTCAGAGGCATTACGCAGTCAAGCGGAACCTGACTACCTGGATGAGGTTCTTAATGATACGCAGTACATCGGTGACGGCCAGGTTGTTGGTGAAACCGGCTTACCGGAGTCTGCAAGTAGTGATCAGGACGAACTGTACGACAAGGCGGTATATATTGTGACCGAAAGCCGCCGGGCATCGATATCCAGTGTGCAGCGGCAGTTACGTATTGGCTACAACCGGGCAGCGCGCATTATCGAAGAAATGGAGGCCGCCGGTATTGTCAGCCCGCCTGAGCACAATGGACAACGTGAAGTGCTGGCGCCACCGCCGCCCAAGGATTAAGTCGAGTGATTAACAAGTTACAGCAGCTGATAATGATAAGCCTGATCTGGAATTCTGCGTTATTCGCGCAGGCGGAACAGCACAGCGAGCCGCCAGCTGAACAATCGGAGGCTGCAGCAACAGCCGAGCCGGCAGAGGTTCTGGGTAATGCGTTAAGCCAGCTGGAGTCGTTTACCGATGGCTTGAACAGTTTCAGCGCTGAATTCATTCAGTCGGTGTATGACGTGCAGGGCAGGCTTGAGGAAACCAGCAATGGCGTGCTGTACCTCAGCAAACCGAATCTGCTGCATTGGAAATATACAGAACCATTTCCTCAACTGATCGTTGCCGACGGCGCCAAAGTTTGGTCCCACGATATTGATTTGGAGCAGATTACTGTGCGTGACCAGTCCGCGGCCCAAACGCAGTCTCCTTTGACGCTGCTGACTGATCCCGACAGGCTTTTCCAAAGCTTTACACTGCGCAATCTGGGTGTGGCTGATGACATCGCCTGGCTGGAAATGCTGCCGCGTGATGATCGCAGCGAGGAAACCGGTATCAGCAGCAATGATTTTGCCCGCATAGTGGTTGGCCTGCGTGACGGGGAACTGCTGGTGATGGCATTGGAAGATACACTCGGACAAAGCACTGAAATTCAGTTCAGCAACGGTCTGCGCAACAGTGAAGTCGATCGGTCATTATTCGTGTTTTCACCTCCGCCGGGTGTGGACGTACTGGAAGGCTGAGCGAATAGAGCATTCAGCTGGTGACTCCAGCAGCTGCACCTGTACAGGCAGGCCTGGCAGATTCGGCATTTCAAATAAATACAGTACAGGGGTGGGGTAGAGCGCGTTAAACCATTACAATGCGCAATTCTCGAATGCATACATAACGTCATGTTGGACCCTGGATTATTACGTAAAGACCTGGAAAGCACTGCGGAAGCACTCAAGCTGCGTGGTTATCAGCTGGATACTGCCGGCTGGCAGGCAATGGAAGATCAGCGCAAGCAGTTGCAGAAAGCTACCGAAGAGTTACAGAATCAACGCAATACCAGCGCCAAATCTATTGGTCAGGCCAAAGCCAGGGGCGAGGATATTCAACCGTTGCTGGAACAGGTGGCGAGTCTTGGCGATGAGTTGAAACAGACCCAGGACCAATTGGCTGATGTGCAGATCAAGTTGCGCGATCTGCAACTGGATATGCCCAACATTGCACATAAGGATGTTCCGGTTGGTGAAGATGAAAACGACAATGTTGAAATCTATCGCTGGGGAGAGCCGCGAGAGTTCGATTTTGAGCCTAAAGATCATGTCGCTATCGCCGAAGCCAATGGCTGGCTGGATAACGATGCAGCTGCACAGCTTTCCGGAGCACGTTTTGCCGTATTAAAAGGAGAACTGGCGCGACTGCATCGAAAACTCGCGCAATTCATGCTGGAAAAGCATACGCAGGAACACGGTTATACCGAAGTATATACGCCGTACCTGGTTAAGCCGGAAGCGATGCTGGGCACAGGCCAATTACCCAAATTTGCTGATGATGCCTTCGCTACCCAGGATGATCCTCCTCGTTATCTAATCCCTACAGCTGAAGTATCTCTGACCAACCTGGTTGCGGGGCAGATTCTGGATGTGGTCGATTTGCCTATTAAAATGGTTGCTCACACACCATGTTTCAGGCGGGAGGCCGGTGCTTACGGCAAAGATACCCGCGGATTAATCCGCCAGCATCAGTTTGATAAGGTTGAACTGGTTCAGGTTACCACTGCGCACCATGCCGATCAGGCGCATGAGGATTTGACCAGGCATGCCGAAGCCATTCTGCGTGAATTGAAACTGCCATATCGTAAAGTGGTGTTGTGCACCGGCGATATGGGGTTTTCCGTACGTAAGACCTATGATCTGGAGGTCTGGCTGCCGGGGCAGAACGCCTACCGTGAGATCAGTTCGTGTTCACAGTGTGGGGATTTCCAGGCACGCCGGATGCAGGCGCGCTACCGTAACCCGGAAACCAATAAACCGGAACTGGTGCATACATTGAATGGTTCCGGCCTGGCGGTCGGTCGGGCCCTGATAGCGGTTCTGGAAAATTACCAGCAGGCTGACGGCAGCTTCACTATGCCGGAGTGTCTGCAGGATTAGTCGCAGGCTTCCGCGGGGTAATACCAGACATTCAGAATTAGACCGTCATTCAACTGGTAGACTGACAGGCTGCACTGGGAACGTGTGGTGTTTTCCTGTTCCCAGATGGCTTTTTCTGTGGCGCTGGCAAAACTGCCGTTAGCAGACAGGCTGATCAATTCTGAACGGCTGGAAGGGAAATTTTCAAAATATCGTGACATTGCAGTGCGCAGTGCAGCATGTCCGGTGGTTTCCACATGAACCGCATCACCATCCATATACATCCAGCTGATGGACGGATCCGCCAGCGCTAACATGGCATCAATATTCCTGGCATTATAGGCCTGTTGAAATGCCTGTATAACATGCTCAACACTAGATTCAGCCAATAATGCCGGTGGTGATAACAGCATGCAGAGGAATACGATTCTTATGGTATGCATAGCAATAATCCGTCAAACGCAACGCGGTTAAGAGACAGGCTTTAGTCTAAGCATTGCAGTGGCTGAATAAAACTGTTGTCCAGATACATTGGCATAATATGCGGCAGAATGCAGAGTGTTGATGCCTGACGGGTATATATCTGCAGCTAATGCCGCAGCCATCAACGCTGTGATCAATATAACAATGGATGATTCCGGTTTAATGACATGCGATCAGTAGGTTACTTGGTTTTCTTTCTACTATTGTGCCTTGGGGTAGGCTGGTTATCCGGCACTCTGTTTCCACCAGGTGAATGGTACGCTGCAATGGCCAAACCAGCGTGGAACCCTCCAGCTTCGGTGTTTGCACCGGTATGGACTTCGCTTTACATAATGATGGCGTTGGCGGTGTGGCTGGTATGGCGGGCACCAATCAGTGGTTACCGGGATATTGGAATACGCTGGTGGTACGTACAACTGGCGTTGAATGCTGTCTGGAGTGCAGTTTTTTTTGGTTTGCACAGACCAGGCTGGGCGCTGGCTGAACTGACTTTGCTGTGGGTGGTGCTTATGATCACTGCCGTGTATTTCTGGCGCGTCCATAGGGTAGCCACTATGTTGCTGGTGCCTTATCTGGCCTGGGTCAGCTTTGCCTGGGTTTTAAACTTTACCTTGTGGCGATTAAACGGCGGTTGGTTTTAAAGTTAATCAATGGGGTAAAAAATAACCATGCCGCGATAATCGAGCAGGTCTTTATCATCTTCTGATACGGCCATGTCGTTGCAACTGTCGACCCAGTCCAGCAGGCGTTTTCTGAGGTCAATCAATTGTTCTCGTGAGGCTTTCACGCCCACCCCTAAAGCCACAGGTTCCAGGTCGGTAAACTGATCCCGGCCATTTTCAGCCACACCTGCCGCACATCTGTCTATTGCCTCAATAAACTCATCTTCTGTTTTTCTCAGGAAATCACGCACGGTAGCGTGAGCCTCAGCCAAATCATCATTATCAGGTGCGAACAGCCTGTGATCCATTTCAAATCTTGCTGCTACAGCCTGCAGATAACGTTCAACGGTTCCACGTTTTTGCTGTTCTCTGATAGGTATCAGCAAACCATGCTCCAGGAGGCTGTCAACATGCCGATACAGTTTGGTTGGTTTTTCATCCATCAGTTCAGCAACCTGCTTGGTGGTTCGCGGCTGATCGGCAAAGTGCTGAAGGATTTTCAGCTTGAATGGATCAGCAAGAAGTTTGGCTGTAGCCAGATTATCAATGATCTTCGTACCGGTTGCAGGTTGTGTGGGTTCAGCTTTATTGTTCATTAAATATTGACTATTCACAAAAATGTGAATATTATATTATTCATGTAAACGTGAATAATAACAGGAATCATATGCCAATACTGATTGATCATCTATTTGTTCTGATATTTGCCGTTATCTATCCACTGTATGGCTGGTACGCCTACCGCGTGTTGATGAATAAACTTGCTGCTGGTGAGGAAATTGATCGTCGAAAAGACTATCAGGAGACTATTGCCTGTCATTGGTTGCTGGCAATCGGAGGGGTTGTATTCTGGGTAAGTCAATCGCGCAGCTGGGCAGATTTGGGCTTTGGACCGTGGGTGGTTGACTGGCAGCTATTGTTGGCTGTGGTCATTGCAGTGGGAATAGTCGGTCATTTCGCTTACCTGGCGAAAACTGCTGTTAATCAGTCAGATGAGCGTATGCAGCAGCTGGAAAGTGAAATTGAATCCAACCAGCTGGAAGCACTGCTGCCGTTAAACCAGCAGCAATTGAACTGGTTTTACGGATTAAGCATAACAGCCGGTATTGTTGAGGAAATATTGTGGCGTGGTTTTTTGCTGTGGTATTTGAGTCATTGGCTTTCGGAGTGGGGTGCTGCAGCAGCAGCCATCGCAGTTTTTGGCTTTGGACATATTTACCAGGGGTGGAACGGTGTACTGAGAACCGGATTAGCGGGAGCGGCTTTCATGGGCCTGTACCTGCTGAGCGGATCACTATGGATTCCCATGCTGGTTCATGCTTTGGCAGATATGTTACAGGGCAGAATGATATTCAGTGTGTCGCATAAAATGTCTTTCGGGCAACAGCATAAACTGCCGGATCCAGCCTGATCTGGAACCGGCAGACTCAAACAGTGATTATTTGCCCAGCATGCTTTTGGCAGCGTTAACCGCTGCCGCTGCTTCGGCTCTCGGCGGGATCAGCAGACCTTTTTGAACGGCAGGGCGCTGGCCGATGCGCTGCATCCAGCTGTTCAAGTGCTGCAGGCCATCGATACTGACGCCGCTCCATTGATGGATCTTAACCCATGGATAAGTAGCAATATCAGCAATGCTGTATTCACCGGCCAGATAGGCAGCCTCTGCCAGGCGTGTATCCAAGACCTGATATAACCGGCGGGTTTCATCCTGATATCGCTTGATGGCTGACGGTATATGTTCCGGGAAATAGCGTGTGAACACATTGGACTGGCCCTGCATGGGGCCAACCCCGGACATTTGAAACATCAGCCACTGCATCACCAGCGTGCGGCCTTTCAGATCACGCGGCATCAGGCGGCCGGTTTTTTCGGCCAGATATACCAGAATGGCGCCGGATTCAAATACAGCAAGATCGTCATTGCTTCGATCGACAATAGCGGGAATCCGGCCGTTTGGGTTCAGCGCCAGAAATTCAGGTTTTTTCTGGTCTAACTCACCCAGGTTCAAGTGATGAACGGTATAGGGCAGTGCCAGTTCTTCCAACGCTATGGATATCTTATGCCCGTTGGGAGTGGCGGCAGTATATAACTCAATCATATTGATATTCCGTTAAGGGTTACTGCCGGTAGATTTGGCCGCCTTTCATTACAAATTCAACCTGGCGCATCAGCTCGATATCGTCCAGCGGGTTCCCCGGCACCGCTACGATATCGGCATGAAAACCGGGCGCTATCTGCCCCAATTGCTGCTCCCGGTCCAATACATTTGCAGCCATTACTGTGGCTGAGCGTAATGCTTCCACCGGGGTCATTCCGGCCTGCACCATGTAAATGAATTCCTGAGCGTTTTCGCCATGAGCTGATACGCCGGTATCGGTTCCGAAAGCGATATTGACCCCGGCCTGATGCGCCTTGCTGAAGGTTTGCATGATCAGCGGGCCGATGGTAGCTGCTTTTCCACGCACCACTTCGGGAAAATAACCGTCGATTTTGGCTTTTTCAGCGACAAACTGACCTGCCGAGATTGTCGGTATGTACCAAGTATCATTTTCGCGCATTGCATTGATGATTTCATCATTCATGAAGGTGCCGTGCTCGATGGTTTTCACGCCGGCCCTGACAGCTCTCAACATGCCTTCAATACCATGTGCATGCGCAGCAACATGCATGCCGTAGTCATTGGCGGTATCAAGCAGTGCTTCCAGTTCAGCTTCGGTGAATTGTGCATTCTGCCCGTTACTGGCCAGGCTGAGAACACCACCGGTAGCGGTGATTTTGATCACATCAGAACCGTCTTTATAGCGTTGGCGGACAGCTTTGCGGGCATCTTCAGGACTATTGATCACACCTTGTCGAGGGCCAGGGTCGCCTGCGCTGACAGACGGATAGCCATTGGTTGGATCTCCATGCCCACCGGTCGTGGCGATGTTTTTGCCGGCGGCAACAATGCGGGGGCCGGGCACAAGACCCTGACTAATAGCATTACGCAATGCAATGGTTACCAGGTAGCTGTCACCCAGATCGCGGACAGTGGTAAAACCGGCCAGCAGGTTTTTTTGTGCATTGGCTGCGGCATTCAATGCGAAATCGGCTTCGCTCCAGGTAAACCGGTGCAGATATGAAGTAGGGCTGAGCTCATCGGAAATGTGCACATGCAGGTCGATCAGACCGGGCAGGCAGGTGTGCTGTGATAAATCGACGATTGAGCTGTTATCTGGGCGGTCAGCCAGTACAGCCTCAATGGATCCGTCAGTCACTATCACATAACGGTTATCCAATAGGCGGCCTTGATCGGCATCAAACAGCTGGCCACAGTGCAGGGCGGTGGATTCAGCATGGGCTGCTGCACCCCATAGGCATAGCAGCGCCGGAATGAGCAGGCGAATGGGTGATACGGACATGATGATTCCTATAAATGTTTAACAGCGCGTTGGAAGGTTACTTCGAGCAGACCGGTAAAGGCAAACAATTATCTCGTATGATCATCATTCGGATTGCTTAACTAGCTAAGCCAGCCTGCAAGCAGCATGATGGCCAGTATGCTCAGCCAGACAGCCAATACCCGCCAGAGCAGATCCATGGCAAGTTTCACCGGGCCCATACGCCCGGTCAGCTGATCGGCAAAACCATCCTGGGCGGCGTATCCACCCATTACAGCGACAACTGCTGCGGTCAGCATGAATCCGTGATCGCCGGAGAAAATACCATGCCCTTCGGATTTATGATGCTTACGCCAGCTGGCAAATACCGTATCGAAGTCTGCTGCCACGGCCAATGCCAGGGTCATCAATTGTGCTACAGGCCATTCAAGCAGCTGTTGCAGACGCCGCAGCCAGTTGCGCTGCTGCTCATCAACCGGCTGTTTGGTGCGCACCAGCCAGGCACACAGGCGATACAGTGCGGCACCGAAAATGCCTAAAACCGCAAACCAGAAAATCACCGCAAACCAGCGCGTCAGTCCTTCTTTGAATACCGCGCGAATCAGCTGCTCACAACGGGCATCGGATGCTTCCACAAGTGGTTCACGCAACAATGGCCGCACTGCATCCTGCAGCTCATCATCATTTCCGGCAGCGACAACCTGCTTCACATCGGTATCCAGATCACGTGGTCCGATGCAATAAATCATCACCACAACAGTGAACAGGAAATAGAAAAAAGTGCTTAGCATGCTGGTAATCAGATACGCGGCAAGCGCCAGAGCCAGCATTGGAACCAGCAGCAGGACTACAGCACCGACGGCGGCATAGCTACCTTCCAGTTTTTTCAGTACCGGCGACAGCAGTCGTAACAGTGGCGGCAACCATTCGGAACGGCGGATTATGCTGATGCCTTTAACAAAATGGTTGACCGCCAGGGCGATCAGGATGGCAATGATGGTCATAAATTACCTCTTAACTGAGCCGGTTTTGGTCAGCCACCGGTTTTTCTGAAAACAACCTGACATTACCCGGCATATTAGCATTTGCAGTTCATGATGAAATCGGCCGGAGGTCATGCCTGACGGTGTGCATGGCGAGTGTCCAGGTCAGCCAGTGATTGGTTGCTGTGCTGTTGATACCAGTCAGCCAGCAACTGCCAGGAAATCGATAACTGGTAAGGCAGCAGCAGCTGCTTTGCTGTAACCGCGGCCTGCAATTCACTGACACTCCACCAGCGGGCGTGCTCGAGTTCATCGCCAATCGTAATAGCCGAGCTGCTGGCAGATGCGGTGAAGCCCAGCATAATGGAAGAAGGGAATGGCCAGGGCTGAGACGAGTGGTAATGCACCTGGTTGAGACTCACCCCGGCTTCTTCCATGACTTCGCGGTGTACTGCATCTTCCAGACTTTCACCGGGTTCGACAAAACCAGCCAGGCAGGAATACCGTTTATCCGGCCAGTTGTGCTGCCGTCCCAGCAGGCATTTATCTCCATGAGTAATCAGCACAATCATGGCCGGGTCGATACGCGGGAACGTATTGTGTCTGCAATTATTTGCGCTGCAACGCAGACGGTGGCCGGCAGCCAGCAGCTGATTGGGTTTTCCACATCTGCCGCAGAATCGATGATTGTGATGCCACTGGTGCATTGCCAGGGCATAAGCGCACAGGCCGGCATGCTCAGCATCAAACAGGCTGGCTGCCTGGCGTAGACCAATTCGTTGTATGTCGTCCTTCAACAGGGTGTGCTGGTCAGGCAATTCGACGGAGAAAAAGCTTCGACCGTCGGTTTTGCCAAGAAACACCAGTGACTGCCGCATGTCCGGAATACCATCCAGTAGCAACAGCTGCTGTTGGTTGTTCGGATTCAACAGGCAGCTACCTTTATATACGGGCAAAAATCGGGCACTTTCGGAGTCCAGCTGCTGCTGCATCCACTGCTGGTCTTCGCGAAACTCAGCTGCGCGATCCAGCAACAGAGCAGCAAAAGTATTGCGGGCTGAACGCCGGTAATGATCCATTAGAATTAAAAAGTGCTGTTATGCCCGGCTATGAACTTAAATGGAAAATGATGAACCGCAGCCGCAGGTAGTGGAGGCATTGGGGTTGTTGATAACAAATTGCGCCCCCTGAAGATTTTCGGTGTAATCGACAGTTGCCCCTGTCAGGTACATGATGCTTAGCGGGTCGACCAGCAGCGTCATACCGTCGCGCTCTATTCTGATGTCATCATTGTTAACGGTTTCATCAAAGCTGAAACCATATTGAAAACCGGAACATCCGCCACCGGAAATATACACGCGCAGATGCAATGCCGGGTTGCCTTCATCCAGGATTAATTCCTGCGCTTTGCGTGCGGCAGCAGATGTAAAGTTCAGCGAATCGTCAGCTGTTTCAGGTGTTGTATTCATTTCCGGCCGGGCAGTTCGTTGTTGGAAATACTATGTTGGCCATTATAGCTTGTTACAAGACCTGAGACCTTAAAAAATCCTGATTTACTGCATGATCCGGCGGCAGGTGTGAATCAACCTTATTGTGATGGAAAGCAAGGGAAATAGTGCGCTGAATCAATCCAGAGGGGGAATTACGGACAAAAAAAAGCGGCCGAAGCCGCTTAGCAATGTAGATATACATTCTTCTTCTTATTGCTTCAACTCTGTATAGTCAATCCCCGAATGTTAAGAGGATTTTACATTAAAACAGTGGCTCTTAGCAAATCTGGCGTACGCCAGATGGAGCCTGCCGATCAATGAAATGCCGGTAGATCTGGCGTAAAAAAACAGCCGTGTTTTCGTACGAAAAACCCCTGATGAGTTACCCGGCTGTTAGCCGGGTAACTCGATAGCTGTCAATTAACGGCGCGGGCGGTCTTCGCGAGGCCGTGCTTCATTGACTTTCAATGCCCGGCCGCCTACTTCCTGGCCATCCAGGGCCTCAATGGCAGCTTGTCCCGCTGCATCATCCGGCATTTCAACAAAGCCGAAGCCTTTGCTGCGTCCGGACATTCTATCCATGATAATTTTGGCACTGCTGACCTCGCCATGCGGTCGAAACATGTCAGCGAGTTCCTCATCACTGGTGCGATAGGGCAGATTGCCGATGTAAATGTTCATAATGACTCCGTGAATAAAATTATGATGATCAAAGCTGACTACTCACATATACAGAATAGAGGTTCACAATCGAAATGAGAGGGAGACGTACTGGTCGTGACATACTGAGAAGATCAAGCCGGTTCAACGCACACATGCATTGTTTAGGGTATGAATCGTGCTGTGGCTGATGCCTTACTACTGTTAACCCAGGGATAGTATACTCCAGATACCACCTGGAGTGCAGATTTGGGTAATAAAAGATTGAATACTACATATTGCGTAAAGCAAGCGGTTATCCGTAATACAGCTGTAAGGCATACCAATGAGTGAGTACCCGTTGCTGGTCAACTTTGATCCGGTGGCCTTGCCAATCGGGCCGTTAAATATCCATTGGTATGGTTTGATGTACCTGCTGGCGTTTGCTGCCTTTTGGACTTTGGCCAGCCATCGGGCCGGTTTGGGAAAGGCACCATTGAATCGCGAGCAGGTGGGCGATTTCCTGTTTTTTGGCATTCTCGGAGTGATTCTGGGCGGACGCATTGGATATATGCTGGTGTATGGCTCTCAAGAGCTGATCAGCGACCCGCTAAGCCTGTTTAAGATTTGGCAGGGGGGAATGTCCTTTCATGGCGGGCTGATCGGTGTGGCTCTGGCCGCATTGCTGTTTGCGCGGCGCGCCAACTGCCGTTTCTTTGATCTGACGGATTTTATTATCCCCATGGTGCCGTTGTGTCTGATGTTCGGGCGGATCGGTAATTTCATTGGTGGGGAGCTGTGGGGCAGAGTGACTGATGTCAGCTGGGGTATGTTGTTTCCACGGTCTCTGGAGGGTGTGGATATTGACAGTGCCGCTTTCATGCAGGCTTATGTCGAAGGTGTTTATAACGACCAGGCGCGACATCCATCACAGCTGTATCAAGCAGGGCTGGAAGGGCTGCTGCTGTTTCTGCTGTTGTACTGGTATTCCCGTAAACCACGCCCGCGCATGGCGGTTTCCGGTTGGTTCCTGGTGGGTTATTCAATATTTCGCGGGTTTTCCGAGTTTTACCGGGAACCCGATGAACAGCTTGGTTTTCTAGCCTTTGAATGGTTGACCATGGGTATGCTTTTGAGCGTGCCGATGTTTCTATTCGGCGTGGTTTTGATTATGCTGGCCTACAAGCACAAAGTTTACTATCAGAACACTCCGAATCGTGCGTAATTATCTGGAACTTCTTCGCCATGTTCGTGAGCATGGCTATCGCCGCAGTGATCGCACCGGCACGGGCACTCTCAGCACTTTTGGGCATCAGCTGAGGTTTTCGCTAGCTGATGGGTTTCCTGCTGTAACCACCAAAAAGCTGCATTTTAAATCCATTATTCATGAGCTGCTGTGGTTTTTGCGCGGCGATACCAATACCGCTTATCTGAACGATCATGGTGTACGCATCTGGGATGAATGGGCAACCGCTGATGGTGAACTTGGGCCGATTTACGGTGCCCAGTGGCGTAGCTGGCCGCTGCCCGATGGCAATAGCCTGGACCAGGTTCGGGAACTGATCGCCGGGTTACGCGATCGCCCGCATTCCCGCCGGCATATTATTTCAGCCTGGAACCCTGCACTGCTGCCGGATGAATCGATCAGCCCGCAGGCAAATGTGGAACAGGGGAGGATGGCTCTGGCCCCATGTCACACACTGTTTCAGTTTTATGTGGCCGACGATAAGCTCAGCTGCCAGTTGTATCAGCGCAGTGCGGATATTTTTCTTGGTGTGCCGTTCAATATTGCTTCATACGCATTGCTGACGCACATGCTGGCACAGGTGCTGGAGCTGGGTGTTGGTGATTATGTGCATGCATTCGGGGATGTGCATATTTATCTGAATCACCTGGAACAGGTTGATCTGCAGTTGCAGCGTGAACCATTGCCGCTGCCGGTATTGGAGTTGAACCCGGCGGTTCGTGAGCTGGACGAGTTTACTGCCGATGATATCCAGATAACCGGTTATACCAGTCACCCGCCGATTAAAGCACCGATAGCGGTGTAGCCTGAAAGTTGAGTAGATCAAACTCACCACTGTCACCCGGACAGTCGATGACCCTGGTAGCTGCAATGGGCAGTAACCGGGAAATCGGTTATCGGGGCAACATGCCCTGGCATTTGCCGCGTGATTTACAACACTTTAAGGCATTAACCATGGGGCACCCTGTGCTGATGGGACGAAAAACCTGGGAGGCATTACCGTTTGCTCTGCCGGGCCGCCGCAATATTGTTATTACCCGGCAGGCTGATTATCCGTTGAAATCAGCCGCCGGCGCAGATGTGCATCTGGCAGGATCATTGCCGGAGGCCTGCGCGATTGCCGGGGCAGATGAATTAATGATCATTGGTGGTGCTCAGCTGTATACCGCCTGCCTGCCATGGGCATCGGTATTGGAGTTGACGCTGATTGAAGCCAGCCCGCAGGCCGACACGTGGTTTCCGGAATGGCACCTGAGTGAATGGCAGGAAGTGTCTCGAATAGAGCATCCGGCAGACGAAGATAATGCCTTTGCGATGAGTTTTGTGCGTTTTCAGCGTTTGCCTGTGTCCCAATCTGCAATAACCGGTTAATATGCAGCGTTTGAATACCTGAGCTGCCTGTTTGAGCATGCAACGCGAGCAATTTGAACAACTGAAAAACCAGGGCTACAACCGAATTCCGGTATGGCGCTCGGTGCTGGCCGATCTGGACACGCCACTGAGTGTTTACCTGAAGCTGGCTGATGGCAGTGACAGTTATCTGCTGGAGTCGGTGGAAGGCGGGGAAATGTGGGGGCGTTATTCAATTATCGGCCTGCCTTGCCAGCGGCGCTATGAATATCAGTCTGGTGAATGGCGTGAGTTTGTGCATGGACAGTGCGTGCAAAATACTGCTACAAATCAGCCGCTGGATTGTGTCAAACAGGTGCTGGCCGGGGTGAATGCAGCTGAAATACCCGAATTGCCGCGCTTGAGTGGCGGGCTGGTCGGGTATTTCGGTTATGAAACAGTTGCCTTTATCGAGCCCAGATTAAAAGCCATTACGGGTAAACCGGACGAACTGGGTGTGCCGGACATTCGTTTGCTGGTATCTGATGAGCTGGCTGTGTTCGACAATCTGCAGGGACGTCTGTATCTGATTGTCAATGTCGATCCGCAGACAGATCAGGACAGTTGGCTGATTGCTCAGCGCCGGCTTGATCAGCTGCAACACCGGTTGCGCTGCGGCAGCCCCGGTTATGCACTGCATCAGCGACGTTATCTGGCCGGCGAAGTCAGGCATGGGTTTGCTGAAGCAGATTTTAAACAGGCGGTCCAGCGTTGCAAAGATTATATTGCCGCCGGTGACTGCATGCAGGTGGTGTTATCTCAGCGTATGCAGCTGGACGTGGCAATGCCGCCGATGGATATTTACCGTGCGCTGCGCAGTTTGAATCCTTCGCCGTATATGTATTTCTTTGATTTTGGTGACAGTCAGGTTGTGGGCTCATCACCGGAAGTACTGGTGCGCGTACACGACAACCAGGCGATGCTGCGCCCGATTGCCGGCACCCGGCCGCGAGGTGCAGATGCTGCATCGGATCAGGCACTGGCAGAAGAGCTGCTGGCAGACCCCAAGGAATGCGCTGAGCATTTAATGTTGATTGATCTGGGGCGCAATGATCTGGGACGGGTGGCGCAAACCGGCAGCGTAAAGGTGACCGACCGAATGGTCATCGAGCGTTATTCACATGTGATGCATATTGTCTCCGGTGTAACCGGAACGCTGTCGGAGGGTTTGAATGCAGTCGATGCTTTTCAGGCGACATTCCCTGCAGGAACCCTCTCGGGCGCACCCAAGGTTCGGGCAATGGAAATAATTGCTGAACTGGAGCCGGTTAAGCGCAACATTTATGCTGGTGCAGTCGGTTGGTTAAACTGGCACGGCGATACCGACCTGGCCATTGCCATCCGTACCGGTATTATCCGTGACGATTGCCTGCACCTGCAGGCCGGTGCCGGAATTGTGGCTGATTCCGATCCGGCACTGGAATGGCAGGAAACACTGAACAAGGGCAACGCGCTGGTTAATGCCATCAGCCGTGCTGCCGAGGGTTTATAGCATGCCTTCAAAATTGTTGATGATCGATAATTATGACTCGTTTACCTATAACCTGGTGCAATATCTGGGTGAACTGGGTGCTGATGTGCATACAGTGCGAAATGATGAAATAAGTATCGAGGAGATTGCCGAATTAAACCCTGATGGTATTGTTTTATCGCCGGGACCGTGTACCCCTAATGAAGCCGGAGTGTCATTGGCCGTGGTGGAAGCCTTTGCCGGCCGGATTCCCATATTAGGGGTATGTCTGGGGCACCAGTCAATCGGTCAGGTATATGGCGGCGAAGTAGTGCGTGCCGGTGAGCTGATGCATGGTAAAACATCACAGATTCACCACCATGGTACCGGAGTATTCAGCGGTCTTCCCAGCCCCTACACTGCTACCCGTTATCATTCTCTGGTGGTTTCCAGTGACAGTATTCCGGAGGTGCTGGAGGTTACTGCCTGGACTGAAGATGAAAATGGCGGGGTGGTGGAAGTTATGGGTTTCCGGCATCGCGAGCTGGATGTAGAAGGTGTCCAATTCCACCCTGAATCAATACTTACCGAACATGGCCATGCCATGCTGCAGAATTTTTTGGATAGATTAACGTGACAGTCGCCAGCGCATTGCAACTATTATCAGCCGGGCAGGACCTGGACAGCGCCATTATGACCGGCGCCATGCATGAAATCATGTCCGGTCAGGCAGACTCCGCACAGGTTGGCGCGATGCTCATGGGACTGGTGGTTAAAGGAGAAACCGCTGCCGAGCTTACCGCCGCTGCGCAAGTCATGCGTGAGTTTGCCAAAGGCGTTCAGGTCAGTGGCGAATATGTATTGGATACCTGCGGTACCGGCGGAGATACCAAGGGATTATTTAATGTTTCCACCGGGTGTGCATTCGTCTGTGCTGAAGCCGGTGTTAAAGTGGCGAAACATGGCAACCGTTCAGTCTCCAGTACCACCGGCAGCGCTGATGTGCTGGAAGCTGCCGGGTTAAACCTGGATTTGACGCCGGAACAGGTTGGCCAGTGCATCGAAGAGTTGAACATAGGCTTTTTATTTGCGCAAAAGCATCATCCGGCAGTTGGCCATGTTGCCCAGATTCGCAAAGCGCTGGGGATTCGCACACTGTTTAATCTGCTGGGTCCACTGACCAATCCGGCTGGCGCACCCTGTCAGCTTCTGGGTGTTTATGACAGGCGCTGGCTGGTGCCGGTAGCGGAAACGCTGCGGGCACTGGGGAGTCGTCATGTATTGGTGGTGCATGCTGAAGACGGCCTGGATGAAATCAGTGTGGCCGCGCCGACCCTGGTGGCCGAGTTGCATGACGGAGAAATCAGCGAATACCGCATTATTCCTGAAGAGTATCTGGGGCTGAAACATTCGCTGGAACCGCTGGTGGTGGATAATGCGGCAGCCAGTTTGACACTGATCCGCGAAGCGCTTCAGGGTAAAACCGGTTCTGCCAGCGCGATGCTGGCGATAAATTCCGGAGCAGCAATGTATGCAGCCGGTAGAGTGGACAGTTTGCGTTCCGGCGTTGATTTGGCGCATTACATCCTGGCCAGTGGAAAAGCATGGCTTAGGCTGGAAGCATTGGTGAATCGCAGTCAGGAACTGGGTGCTGCATGAGCGGGCTACCATCCATTCTGCAGGAGATACTGACCCGCAAACATCAGGAAGTGGCTGAGCGCTGCGGTCGGATTCCGATGCGCGAAATGGAGCAGCTGGCCGCTGAACAGCCTGCACCACGCGGTTTTGCCGAAGCTTTGCGAAACCGGGTGATGAGCGGGCGAAATGCAGTCATCGCCGAAATTAAAAAAGCCTCACCCAGCGCAGGCCTGATCAGGGAGGATTTTGATCCGGAACAAATTGCCAGACAATATCAACAGGGCCGCGCCACTTGTCTGTCGGTGCTAACAGATGAGCATTATTTTCAGGGTCATGATGATTTTCTGCAACTGGCCAGAGCAGCCTGTGACCTGCCGGTATTGCGCAAGGATTTTACTGTCGATCACTATCAGATTGCAGAAGCGCGGGCGCTTGGTGCTGATGCCATACTTTTGATCGTGGCAGCATTGGATGATGCACATCTGGCGGAGTTTGCCGAATTTGCCGGCGATCTGGATCTTGATGTGCTGGTGGAAGTGCATGATGAGCATGAACTGGAGCGGGCGCTGAAGCTGGACCAGCGGCTGATCGGCATCAATAACCGTGACCTGCACCGGTTTGTCACTGAACTGGAAACCTCTGAACGCCTGGTGAGATTGATACCCGAAGACCGGCTGGTGGTTACCGAAAGCGGTATTCACACCCATGAACATATTCAGCGAATGAATGACTGCGGTATCAACAGTTTCCTGATTGGTGAATCGCTGATGCGTCAGCCCGATCCCGGTGCAGCACTGGCTGATCTGCTGACTGCTTAACCGTTGCCTGGATACTGGGCAACCATCAGAATAACAGCGATAATTTTTCAGCAACCCTTAAGCGGACCGATCTATTGAGCAAGCCACGGATAAAACTGCATGGATTTAATAACCTGACCAAATCCCTGAGTTTTAATATTTACGATATCTGCTATACCGCCAGTGAAGCACAGCGTGAGGAATATATCGCGTATATTGATGAGGTATACAATGCTGAGCGGCTGACAAAAATCCTCACCGATGTTGCTGAAATTATCGGCGCTAATGTTCTCAATATTGCCAGGCAGGATTACGACCCGCAGGGCGCCAGCGTAACCATGCTGATTGCAGAGGGGCCGGTAGATGAGCGTTTTGCCGATACAGAAAAAGCCGAACCCGGGCCATTGCCGGAAACGGTTCTGGCGCATCTGGACAAGAGCCATATCACTGTTCACACTTACC
Organism: Wenzhouxiangellaceae bacterium; assembly: GCA_028289455.1. GTDB lineage: Bacteria > Pseudomonadota > Gammaproteobacteria > Xanthomonadales > Wenzhouxiangellaceae > JAJFKX01. Next base: position 148,358 of record JANQPN010000032.1, on the reverse strand, counting down.
CGGAAAGCCACCCACAGGGCGGGATTTCAACATTCCGCGCAGACATTGATGTGTCCACCTGCGGGATTATTTCACCGCTGAAAGCCTTGAATTACCTGGTACACAGCTTTGATTCAGATATTGTTACCGTCGATTATCGGGTTCGCGGATTTACCCGTGATGTGAACGGGCGCAAGCACTATATTGATCATAAAATACGTTCGATCCAGGACTTCTTTGAGCATGCCACGCTTAACAGGTACCAGACCATTGATGTCAATGTTTATCAGGAAAACCTGTTTCATACCAAAATGCTGATCAAAGACTTCAATCTTGATAATTATCTGTTTGGCATACAGGGCAGTGACTTGACACCAAGACAGCGTCAGCGCGTCGTCAGACGGTTGAAAAAAGAAATGCAGGAACTGTTCTACGGCCGTAACTTAAGCCGCCCGGGTGGTTCCGTCTAGTCAAACACAAGACAGGGCCTGAGCAGATTGAGCGGTTATTTTTTTAGGCTCAGTTCTCGTTTAACCCTGTCGATCAGCGCCTGAGCCGCACGGCGTCCAGGTATATCGGATGCAATGGTCACGCTGCGGTTTTTTTCCGGCTTGTAACCACCATAGCCACCGGCTGCTCCCTGCAGCGTTTTGACCACGATTCTCCAGTATTGCGTGTTGCCGGCCCGGCTGCTTTCTTCCAATGCGATATCTTTAATCGAATCTACCGGATAAACCCGGCGTTTTTTAAACAAAGTGCCGCTGATGACTTCAAGCCGGTCCGGCCTGGCAGTGAATTCACTTGAATGGAGCAGGTGATAGAACGTGCCCCACAACATCAGTAAACCGACCAAACTGAATATACCGCCGAATATCCATGCATCGCCAAAATAGGCTATGCCAACACCGAAACCGCCGAATATCAGCGCGAAAAGCCCAAGCAAAGCACTCACGGCTTTGTTGCGGCCGGCGGCAAATAAATAGCTGGGATATCCACCCTGATTCCCTAATTGTACGCCGGTATCTCTCCAGGATGCGCTCAGTTCGGCTTTTCTGGTCTGCTCTCTAGACATTTTTTCCGCTATCAACAGTGTCTGTTGATCGGGTTGGCCGGCGATAACCGGCACTTCGAAGCTGGCGCCGAAGTCTACGCCGGGCACTCTGGCGGAACAATCTATTCGCCAAAGCAGCACATCTGAGGAATTGCTGTCATCGGACAGGCGTGCATCGCTGTTGATCCTGAAACCAAACTCGTAGCGTTTTTGGCCCGGCGCGATGGTAATTGTCTGATCGTCCTGCCACAAAAAATGCTCTCTGGTGGAACGGTTCTTACCACTGCCGGTGGTGACTTTACGTATGCAGCTCAAGGTTACCGTGAGCTCGTCTGTTTGCAGAGGGGTTTGCAGCTCCAGTGTGCCGCTCACAATTCCCCCCGGATGAGCAGGAAAAGGTTCCATAATAAACACCGAACGGCCGAACTTTCGCCACCTGGTAATTGAACGCACTGCCCAGATAGCCAGGCCAATGCCTACTAAAGGAAATATTAAGCCCAGCAGGGCCGCATAGTTTTGCTTATCAATAACTTCTTCAGGAACGATAAAAATTATTGGTGACGAGACCAGGCACCAGAAAGTGGCAAAGAAAACTGTAAACCACATCATTCCCTTGTTATTGCATTCCAGGCGGTTGCTTTGCCATTTTTTGACAGCCTGCCATTCGCGATCCGGGTTTTCTTTTTTGAATTTTTCCTCTTTCTTAATTGATCGTCCACCAACCACAGTAAAGGCCATAATGCCGAAGCCTATGCCGCCGAACAGTATCGGGAACAGCATGGTGAAGGCAAACAAGCCCCAGCGCATTTTGCGTATTAATACAGACTTTTCCGGGTGCTCAGGATTTACATATCCAAGAAAAGGTTCTCCATTGACGTACTCCCGGAGCAGCGCATGGGTATCCTGGTGAAAGCTGCCGATGTTATCTGAACCGCTGGCGAAAGAAACCCGATCACCAGTGAATTCCTGCCCGTTATATTGATAACGATATTCTGCTACAGCCTCATAGGTTGTAGAGTCATCACTGTGGCTGACTTCCAGGTCCGCCGAGATGATGGTCATGGGTACCTGATCCCAGCTGCCGGATGCTATCCAGCCGTATAGCTGTTTGACGCCGAATACGCCTACAGTCATTCCGGCTGCAAAAAAAATCAATCCGAAGAAAAAAAATAACTTGCTGAAGCCAAGTTGTTTCCGCATGAACCATTCTCCAGTAATGGAGCCTCTGTTTCAGCCGTTATGCTGGCAGTTAGGGTGGGAGCAGAGGCTCTGTATTGTTGTTATCAGGCTGATTCTCAGGATGGCAGTGTACAGGATGTCCCGGGTTGCCGGGATATGATCTGTTTTTGAAAGCCTAAATGCGATAGGCCAGTTGCTTCATAATGCCGGCGGTGAATGCCATTGCCGACTTGACTGTTTCAGGTAACGGGCTGGCGCCTGACTGGCTGGCCATCTCGGCATGCTGGGCTTCATCTACTTTCATCTGGGTAACAATTTCCCGGCTGCGCTGGTCGGCTGCAGGCAATTTGTCCAGATGATCGTGCAGATGGGCTTCCACCTGACGTTCGGTTTCTTCCAGGAACCCAAGGTTCCAGCGATCCCCGGCCAATCCGGCAACCGCACCCATCAGCCAGGAGCCGCTGTACCACAGCAGATTCAGATGCGATGGTTGGCTGCCCAGCTCATTCAGGCGTTGTGAGCACCATGCCAGGTGATCCAGTTCTTCGTCAGCCGCCTGTTGCAATTTGGCCTGAATTGATGGGTTGCTGCTGGTAAATGCCTGACCTGAGTACAATGCCTGGGCGCAGACTTCGCCGGTATGGTTGATCCGCATCAGACCGGCAGCATGACGTTTATCTGTATCATTATCGAGCTGTTCAGGGGTGACAGCAGGATTTGGACGCGAATGTGCAGGCGAAGGCCCCAGCGCAATCTGCAGTCCGTTGCCGATTTGAGTCAATAGACGGTCAATTCTATTCATAACATCACTTATAATGCTCCAGTTCTTAAAAACAAGCCAGGTAATTAATGTCTTATTACGATAAGCATGTGTTTTTCTGCTGTAATCAGCGCGACCCGGGTGCCGAACGGCCCTGCTGTGCCAATTTTGGCGCGCAGGCTGCACGTGATTATGCCAAATATCGGATCAAGCAGCTGGGGCTGGCCGGTGAAGGCAAGGTGCGGATTAACCAGGCTGGTTGTCTGGACCGTTGTGAACAGGGGCCGACCATGGTTATTTACCCGGAAGGTGTGTGGTATACCTACATTGATCATTCAGATGTTGATGAAATTATTGACAGCCATATCATTGGCGGGCAACCGGTAGAAAGATTGAAAATATAAGCCAATTGCCGGTTGATCCATGCCAGGTTCAGCAGTGATTTAGGCAGACAAACCGGGGCGTTTTTCCGTTGGTAATACCAGGTTTGATGTCGGTTGTTGAAACACCTGGATAAAGCCTTGATTTAAACCCTTAAAATGGTTGCATAAGGGGCTTTTCTCTAGTAACATTCCCGCTCTTTGGTTGACCGAAACCTAACCAACGAATCTGATAGATTTCAGGAAGCAACAGGAATGAGAACTTTTACCGCCAGTACGCCCAGCACCCGGGCTGAAGATGTGCAGCGCGAATGGTGCTTGATTGACGCTGAAGGGCAGACTCTGGGCCGCCTGGCCACTGAGGTTGCGCGCCGTCTGCGTGGCAAACATAAACCCGAATTTACCCCGCATGTTGATACCGGCGATTATGTCGTTATCGTGAATGCGGAAAAGATTGCGGTAACCGGTAAGAAACTGTCTGACAAGATGTACCATCGTTTCACCGGCTATATCGGCAATCTGAAATCAATGAATCTGCAGAAGGTGCTGGATACCCATCCGGAACGTGCTATCGAATATGCCGTTAAAGGTATGTTGCCCAAGAATCGTCTGGGCCGCGCGATGTTCCGTAAACTGAAAGTGTACGCGGGTCCGGAACATCCACATGGTGCGCAGCAACCTGCTGTGCTGCAGTTAAACAATTAATGACGGATTGAATCGTTATGGCAAACGAATTTTTTTATGGCACCGGACGGCGTAAAAGCTCCAGCGCAAGAGTTTATCTGCGTCCCGGCAAAGGCCAGATTATCATCAACAAGCGCAAAATCGACGACTTCTTCGGCCGTGATACGGCTCGTATGATTGTTCGCCAGCCGCTGGAGTTGACCGAATTGACGGACCGCTTTGATATTCAGATCAGCGTGGAAGGCGGCGGTATTTCCGGACAGGCAGGTGCTATTCGCCTGGGTATCAGCCGGGCTTTGACCGAATATAACGAAGAGCTGCGCCAGCCGCTGCGCAATGCCGGGTATCTGACCCGCGATGCGCGCGAAGTGGAGCGTAAGAAAATCGGTCTGCATAAAGCACGTAAAGCGACCCAGTACTCGAAACGTTAAGCAGCAGACAACTGTTGCTTCCCCGGGATTGGGGGATCGTCTAGTGGTAGGACTGCGGACTCTGACTCCGCCAGCGGGGGTTCGAATCCCTCTCCCCCAGCCAATGAAAAAGGCCCGCACAGCGGGTCTTTTTTATTGGCTTGAGGATGAGGATATGAGAAGCCCCAAGGGTTCGACCGATTGGCAGGACAGCCAATCGGGACGCGCTTCAGCGCGCCCGAAGGGTGAGCGACAGGAGGTCGCGAATCAATCCCTCGACAATCCAGTCGATGAGGCCCGCATTGCGGGTCTTTTTTATTGGCTTGAGGATGAGGATATGAGAAGCCCCAGGGGTTCGACCGATTGGCAGGACATCCAATCGGAACGCGCTTCAGCGCGCCCGAAGGGTGAGCGACAGGAGGTCGCGAATCAATCCCTCGACAATCCAGTCGATGAGGCCCGCATTGCGGGTCTTTTATACTAATGCTTGTTCCATTCTCATATTCATGTGGATTGGAGAATTCGAACATCAATACAACAATCCACTCCACTGACGATTAAGAGGCTATATGTCCCCCGAATTCATGCTGATCACTTGTGTATTGTTCCTGGCAGGAATAATTGCAGTTCCTATTGCATCCCGCCTGGGCCTCGGGTCGGTACTGGGCTATCTGATTGCCGGAATTGCACTTAAACCGTTTTTGGACTGGGCACACACGGATGTCGTTGAGTTACAGCATTACGCGGAATTTGGCGTCGTGATGATGCTGTTCCTGATTGGGCTGGAAATGAGTCCAAGAGCGCTCTGGGAAATGAAGACCCGGATATTCGTACTGGGCGGCTTACAAGTTACAGTTACCTGTGGAGTTGTAGCTGCAATCGCAGTAAGCCTTGGTCAACCAATGAGCGTTGGACTGGCGGTTGGCATGGTGCTTGCGCTGTCATCAACAGCGATTGTTAATCAAACACTCAATGAAAAAGGGCTACTGAAAAGCGACGGTGGTCAGGCAAGTTTTTCAGTCCTGCTGTTTCAGGATATTGCCGTCATTCCCATGCTTATTCTGCTCCCTTTGCTGGCCTTACCAGAACTTCAAGGAGTTGCAGGTGGTGCAGTTGATGACAGTCACGCTGGCGGCCTCAGCCTGAGTCTGGTTGAGAACCTTTATGGCTGGCAGGCAGCGGCAGTCTCAACACTTGTTGTTGGCGCTGTAATACTTGCAGGTCATTACCTGACAGATCCAATATTCCGTTTTGTATCAAAAGCCCGTCTTCGAGAGTTATTTGTCACGACGGCATTGATGTTGGTGCTGGGAATTGCCTTCCTGATGACAACGGTTGGTTTATCGCCGGCTCTGGGTACCTTTCTTGCCGGTGTGGTGATGGCGCGCAGTCAGTACCGTCACGAATTGGAAAGTGATATTGCACCTTTCAAGGGTATATTCCTGGGCGTCTTTTTTATCTCGGTAGGCGCAGCAATCGACTTTTCGCTGCTGTCCCAGGATTTGGGTCTGCTCGTTTCGCTTACATTGGGACTTATTCTGTTAAAAGCGATCGTGCTTTTGGGGCTCACGTTTCTATTTGGTTTGAAGGGTGGAGACAAATGGCTTTTTACGCTGGGCCTCGCTCAGGCCGGCGAATTTGGATTCGTACTGCTGGCATTCACAGTTGCCAATGCTGTAGTCCCGTCTCAGGTAGCCGACTTGATGCTGGTTGTGGTGGCGTTGTCGATGTTGATTACACCACTTCTGTTTATTATCTATGACAAGGTGATTGCTCCTCGTTATTCTCGAGTCGATACGCGGGAAGCGGATGAAATAGATTCAACGGCGCATGTGATCATTGCGGGACATGGACGATTTGGAGGTATCGTCAATCGGGCACTGTCCGGGGCAGGGATAGAAACAACAGTGGTTGACTATAGCCTGGAACAGTTGGCGATGCTCAGGCAATTTGATTTGTCCGTACATTACGGCGATGCTACCCGGCCTGATTTGCTCCATGCGGCCGGTATAGAGCATGCCAAATTGCTCGTAATTGCCATTGATCACAAGGAATCAACGACAAGAATTGTGAAGTATGTGCGCCATCACTTTCCGGCAGTCCACGTTATCGCGCGTGCGTTTGACAGGATGCATGTATACGACCTCTGGTCGGTAGGTTGCCGGGATATCATTCGTGAATCTTATGATGGATCAATTCGAGCAGCGCGCTCGGCGCTGGAAGCACTGGGTTACGACAACACCAAAGCAACGACGATGATGGAATCCTTTGAAAGGATTGACCGCAGAATGATGGTAGAGATGGCGGATCTTTATGATATGGACACACCGGTTACTGAGAACAAACCGTTTATGGATCGCCTGCATGCCATGCGGGATGAGTGGGAGCGTGAGCTAAAAGGAGAAATGAGCTCAAAGACGGAAAATTGAAGGAAAGCCGACCTCCACCGGCCGGATTTCTCCAGGGCGTTGTACAGGCGCAGAGTATTCTGTAAAGCACATCGGCTGAACAATTGGAGGCTTTACAGGTTGTTGCCCGGTATCAGCTGCTATGGCGGCAGATATGCACAATTATCAATCGGTTCGAGTTAAACTATAGTCTATGAAGTTTTACCAGGCTCACACGATAAACAAGCTTAATAAGAAGGCTGCTTTAGGCGTATTAAGGCTTACAGCAATTGGCCTGTTATGGCAGACTGCTGTGTCGCCGGCTTCGGCCGAATTTGAATATAACCACAGTGCAACGGTATCCACTGATTATTATATCCGTGGTCTGACCCGAACTTTTTATGATCCTTCAATCCGTTATGGCGGTGAGTTCCAGGGCGAATCACTGTTTGCGGGTTTTAATCTGGTGACTGCAGATTATCCCGGCGTAGGCCCATTTGCGAATGACAGCGCTGACTTTGAATACACCGTATATGCAGGCTATTTTGACGAAATAAATGATTCCATATCCTGGGAAGGGCAGTTCGCCTATCATGAATATGTAGGGGGAGGGTTTAGCGGAGATTACCTGGAAGGCAGCCTTTCACTGCATCTGCCGCTGAACTTCAGCCTGACGTATCTGCTGACCAAAAACGAGCATATCAGTGATGACTTTGCTCAATATGTTGAACTCAGTATGTTTCAGCCGTTGACTTCGTATCTGGTGGCCAGTGGGACCTTCGGTTTTGCGCGAACCGATACCATCATAGCCTCAAACTATGAATATATGGATGTTGGTTTAAGCCTACTGTACAAAAGCTTTTCGCTGGATTTTCGCCAATACATCAGTTTCGGCAGCGCCGGGCGTATCCAGCCGCTGGCAGACGATCATTTCGTGGTCAGCCTGACCAAGTCTTTTTAGCGGCTTACCTGCATTGGTCCGGAAGTGCCGTTGCTGCAGATGCTGGGCTGCATCGAGTACAGCAGCGAGCAGGCATCCAGCTGCCCGTGCCTGGATGCTTTAAGCAACATCACTTTGGCTTCGTCAGGTTGCATTTCCGGTACTGCCTGCAGCAACAACGCCACTAAACCGGTTACCTGAGCGGCAGCAAATGAGCTGCCGGTAACAAACTCAAAGCCATCATCAGGCGTGGTAGTCAGCAAATCTTTACCGGGTGCGAAAATAACTGATCGGGGATCATATCGACCGGCTGCCTGAACGGCAATTACCTCACTCATGCTGGCCGGGAAATTAGGGCTGGTGACGTTATCGCCGGCTGCGGCAACCACCACGATACCGTTTTGCCTGGCTTTTTTGATCAGTCGCGCGAGCAGTGGATCATCGGGGCCTGACAGGCTTAAGTTGATGATTTTGACCTGCCGTTCTATGGCATGGGTCAATGCCTGTGCCAGTGTGAAGGTGTTGCAGGTGGCGGTGTTGTTGCTGTTGCGGTGTGCACATGCACGCAAGCCCAGAATGGATGCGCCGGGAGCTACACCTACGATGCCCAGTTCATTGTTGCCTTTGGCTGCAATTAAACCGGCTACGGCAGTGCCGTGTTTTTCCGGTGATGCTCTGCGCGAGTCAATAACAAAATCCTGACTGTCATCGATACTGCCGCGCAGTTCTCTGTGTGAACTGTCGATTTTAGAATCGATCACCGCAATTTTCACTCCCTCTCCCTGGGTATATGAGTGGCTGGCAACCACATTCAGATCTGTCAGGTTATATTGCAATGAAAAATAGGGATCATTATAAAAATGATCCCCGGATTGAACACTGAATTCATTCAGCAGTTGTACCGACTCAATATCTGCATCCTGGCTCATGCTGTCCAGCAGAGAGTTCAGATCAGAGCCTGAGGGTACAGTCAGCACTTCGCAATAAACACCCAGAGGCTTGATGGGCCAGCCTTTGACACGCTGCAGATCATAGCGCAGGGCGATTTTGTCGATCAGCAGTTCGTCTTTGAGCTGCAGGCCATATTTGCCGCGTTTCTGATGCCGGTAGCTGTTGGGGTTACCGAAAACAGGCGCAGGTTGTGAGCCGGCGTCAGAGTGCACGGTAATCAATATTTCCTGCGGCCGCTGGTCTGCGGCAGCTGCCGGCAGAATATACAGGCACAACAACAAAAGTGTGACTGATAATCGGCTGAAGATTGACGGATAATTTTTCATAAGCCTATTTCCACACTGGCTCAACCAGTTTCAATTCCGGTTTTTCCCGTAACATGGCCAATGCCTGATCCCTGTCTGTGGTGTTTGCAAAATACAACTGATATGCATTTACTGAGTTGGGTCCGCTGACAGCTGCTGCGCTTACTTCATTAACCAGTTGGCCAAGCTGCTGCCCGGCAATATCGCCATTGAATACAATAATGATACTACTGGCATCAGCATATGCGGAAATTTCTTCCGGATCTGACAGCGTAACAAAATCGTCAACCGGTTGATCATTACCGATGACCAGTAAACTCAATACCACAGCTACAGCGATGGCGGCAAATGCCTGCGCCGGTGCTGGAACCCAGGTCAGCTGGTCGCGCAATTTCTGCAGCCATTCACCCAGAGCCGATGGTTTTGCAGCATTGCTGTCGGCTGTGCTGGTGTCAATCTGGGTCTGCAGCTTGCGAAATGATTTGACCGCGGAAGGAACTACAGGACTCTCAGTCTGCACTGCCTGCGCCAGTTTCTGAAGCGCAGCCAGTTCTGTCTGAAGTTCTTCGCTTTCGGCCAGACACTGTTCAACCAAGGCTGTTTCTTCTGCTGATAAAGTACCATTTACGTACCAGGGCAGCAGCTCATTGGCAGAGTTAAATTTGTCTTTGTGATTGTCCATAAATATTCCTAAACAGTTTCACGCCGCCAGTTTTAATTTGAGGCTCTTGCGGGCATGAAACATCCGCGTTTTAACGGTACCTACAGGGCATTGCATCACTTCTGCAATTTCCTGGTAGGAAAAACCGTTGAAGTAAGTCAGTTCAACAACAGCTTTCTGGTCATCCGGAAGGCGATTAACAGCATGTTTAATCCATTCCGATTGGATATCCTGGTCGAGCTTTTCATGCTCATCCTGAATTTCAAAATCCAGACTTTCAGCTTTCATTTTGGTGTTCGATCTTAAAGTTTCCATCGCTTTCCGGTAGGCAATGCCGAAAATCCAGGTGGATATTTTGGATTGCTTTTTGAAGCTGCGGGCTTTTTCCCAAACGGTCATCATAGTGTCATTCAATGCTTCTTCGATCAGTGATTTATCTTTGAGTAAACGCCAGATAAAACGGTACAGGCGTTCATGGTAAGCATAATAAAGCTGTTCAAAAGCATGGTTGTCCTGTTGACAGATTCGTTCAACCAGTTGGCTGTCACATTCATTATTTGAGTAGTTAGTCATGTGTTGTTTGTTATGCCAAATAATAAAATGAATCGGGTAAATAAAGTTTCGTGTAATTCCGACCAAAAACGAAGGCCACCAATTGGTGGCCTCCGCCCTGGAGGGTTGATCACTCAGGCGCTAACTGACCGCGAACTTCCCCAGCTGGGAATGCTTCGGTGTGAACGTTAACGTAGATATTACCATTGCTCATTTCCGTGACCAGATTCTGCAATGATGCTCCTGCCAGAGGGCCAACCAGACTACTGGCGTCGATGCTGCCGGTAATGCTGCTCAGCGGTACGCTGATGTCGGGGCGTTCTACGCCGGCAAGCAGGTTAACAACAACCATGCCATTGCTTCCGGCAGGTGCCAGGTGCAGGTGTGCCATGGTGACATTGCTTAAACCAGCGCTGCTGACGATGTTGTTACGCAGCATAACTTCAAAGTCGATTTGCGTGCCGTCCTCAGAAACAACGAACTCAGCACCACCAACCGCTCTGGTGTCTACCGGTGGTACTTCCTGGGCACCAGTCAGCGCACCGCTGAAAATGCCGGAAACCGGTTCTTCTACCACCTCGAAGTTAACCCGAATTGTGGTATAACCATTCAACAGGAAGTCAGCGTTAGAAAAACGGGAGTCAGCCAGAATGCCGCCGGCACTTGGAGGCAGGAAGCCGATAGCTTCGATATCTGAACCCAGAGTACCGATTACGCCGTTTTCATCAACACCGGTATTCGGAGCTGCCTGACCGAAGAAAGCGGTATTGGCAGGGATTTCATCATTAACTTCAGTACCTGCATCCAATACTGATGAGCCGGTAACGAAAAAGTCCTGAGCAACAAATTGACCGTTATCGTCAAAGATTTTGTGTGCTCTTGGATTGCCATTTGAAATACAGAAGTCATTACTGGGGATAATCATAGAGGCGTATGAAAAATACTGATTGGCCGGGTTATCGGAATCCAGGGTAAATACCTGCGAAACAACTTCGCCCGGAGCAACTGCACCGTTAGCGCCAGGAATGGTGGCATCAACACCAAAAGGAACCAGATCAGCAAAGTCGGCGGTAATCGGACCGGTGTTACCGTCTTCACACAGACGTTCCATGGCTACTGAACCTGGGATCGGGTCATTGGAGGCAGGCGTGTTGCCATCATAAGTGTCAAAGGTGGCATCGTGAAAACCAACCCAGTAAGGGGTCATAAAAGTGCCGTTTTGAGGCGCGATATTTTCGATGCTCACGCGAACCTGAACTTCTTCAGCAACTGCTGTTGCGGAAATGCCGGCCAACATGGCAGCGCTTAATGCGGAAAGGGCAAGAGTTTTATATTTCATGATGTGCTCCATAAAATTGATTGATTGAATGAGTTAAAAATCGCTTATAGGTGATAGCCGGGCATAAAAAGGTTCAATCAGTAGCGATTTATTTTTTGCAGCACATGTCACTGGCTAAAAAACCTTTTAAAGACAGAAGGTTGTGAATATTAATGATGGCTGAGTAGGGCGTTTCTCATTCTTCGAACGAAGAGAATTGGCTGTCAGGATTGCGGTTACGCTACACTGCGCTGGATATTTAATGTAACTGCCAGGAAGAATTAGTCACATGAATACTGATAATCAAAGCCGGATCATCGAAATCACCTGTTGGATATTCAGTATTGCCGCAATGGTGTTGTTTATTCAGGCGTTAGCCGACGCACTGCCGAAACATGCTATTGATACAGCCTGGCCTGCGCATTCAAAGTTTCATGTGGTGACTGGGGCGGCTTTTCAGGCGGCCTGCAGTCTTATGGTGATTCTGATTGCCAGAATTCCGTTCCGGCAGCGTCAAAAATGGAGCTGGTATGCACTGGCAATATACACGTTAGGATTTGCAGTTCATATTCCGGCGGCTATGTGGCAGGGCAGTGGGCCACCGGTTGGCGCGTGGTATTTGATTGGTGGCTTATTACTACTGATGTCGGTTTCGCTGATATTGTCATGGAGGACTTTTCACAGGAGGTGATGGAGACCGCCCGAATTTCCGACTTTAGTTAAATAATCTGACCGGTTCGCAGGCGGTCTGTGCTGGTCTTCAGTTGGGGATAATCACCGGCAGTAATTACGATTACCGTGGAACCCATTAGAAAATGACCCAGCTCACTGCCTGCCTGCAGGTTTACCGGGGCTACCGGCAGTGGCATGTCCTGTGCTGTTCGGCGGGTTCGGTGTTGAAACCGGCCATGCCATACCGTTGCTATGCTGCCGACCATCATCGCACCAACCAAAACAACGGCAAATGGCTGCCGGTTGGAATCTTCAAACCAGCACACCACTCGTTCGTTTCTACAAAACAGTCCGGGAAGATTACTGGCGGTAGACGGAGAGACTGAAAACAGCCGGCCGGGAATATGCGTACAGCGGATCAGGCTACCGCTGATCGGCATGTGAACCCGATGATAATCACTCGGTGCAAGGTAGATCGTAAAATATTGGCCATTATTGAAAACATCTGACTGATCTGTGGGACAGCCCAGCAAGTGTTGTAACGGGTAATCAATGTGTTTTGCCTGCAGCAGACGGCCGCTGGTAATCAGCCCGTGCTCGCTGAGCGTACCGTCACAGGGGCTGATCAAGTCATCCGTCTTTTCTATAGGACGGGCGCCCGGACGTAGCGCACGCGCAAAGAAGTCATTAAAGGTGGGGTAATCATCCTGATGGCCTGCTGCGGCTTCTTTCCAATTAATCTTATAGGCTTTGCTGAACAGGCTGATCAGCATATTTTTAAACCACCGGGTCCGGCGGCTGGCCATCCAGCCGGCCAGACGGGTTAACAGGTGCTGTGGCAGAGGCCGTTGCAGCTGACTCAGGCATTTATCAAAGTACTGCTTCATCAGAAATCTCAATAGGTTCTACTTCGGCATAGCATGCCGGTATAATCACGGGTTGCCTTACGCTCAGGTCTGTTTTTGAATACTGATCGCCATATTACCGAAATATTACGACTGGCTGCAGCCCAACTGGAAGCTGGCGGCGTGTATTGTGGGCATGGCACAGATAATGTCACGGATGAGGCCTTCTGGCTGTTGTGCCATGCGCTGGAATTATCTGTTCATGATGCGCTACCTGACGTGTATCTGGATGCCGGCCAGCAGCAGCAGGTAAATGAACTGGTTGCCCAGCGGATTGATTCACGCAGACCGGCAGCCTATTTAACCGGGTCAACCTGGTTTGCCGGATTACCGTTTCTGGTCAGCAGTGATGTACTGGTGCCGCGATCGCCGCTGGCGGAGTTAATCCAGAACAAGTTCGCACCATGGCTGAATGCTGCCGCTATTGGCAGTGTGCTTGATTTGGGAACCGGCAGCGGCTGCATAGCGATAGCCTGCGCAAATTTCCTGCCGGGCTGCAATGTAACCGGCAGCGATGTTTCTCTTGATGCACTGGCACTGGCCGCCCGCAATGCCGATCAGCTTGGTTTGGGCGAGCGCTGCCGGTGGCTGGAGTCTGATGTGTATGCAGGTTTGCAGCAGGAATGCTTTGATTTAATCATCAGCAATCCGCCCTATGTGCCGGATGCCCGACGGGAGACATTAGCCCCGGAATACCTGGCGGAACCGGATCTGGGGTTGTACAGCGGCGCTGACGGCCTGGATCATGCTGCCAGAATTCTGATGGGAGCATCCCGCCATTTGCAGCCGGGCGGTCATTTGCTGCTGGAGATTGGCGAAAGTGCCGCAGAATTACAGAATCAACTGCCGATGATTCCATTCATCTGGCCGGATTTTGAGCGGGGTGGTGAAGGCGTCCTGATTGCCGACAGGGGATTATTAGAGGCGCATGAACATGATATAACACGCTGGTGCCAGCACAGGAAGGATAATGGGTAGCAATACTTTCGGTAAATTGTTTTCGGTGACCACCTTTGGAGAAAGCCACGGGCCGGCCATCGGCTGTGTCATTGACGGTTGTCCCCCGGGCGTGCCAATAATTGCCGACGAAATCGAGGCGGAGTTAACCCGCCGTGCCACCGGCCGTTCGCGGCACACTTCGCAGCGTAAAGAAGAAGACGCGGTTGAGATTCTGTCCGGTGTGTTTGAAGGCGTCAGTACCGGCACGCCGATTGCTTTGCTGGTGCGCAATACCGACGCACGCAGTAAGGATTACAGCAAGATTGCCAGTCAATTTCGACCGGGACATGCAGACTGGACCTACCATAAAAAATATGGAATTCGTGATTACCGCGGTGGCGGGCGGTCATCAGCCCGTGAAACCACCATGCGGGTGGCAGCCGGTGCAATTGCGCGGCGTTATCTGCGTGACAGGCTGAACATAGAAATTCGTGGCTGGCTGGCACAGCTGGGTCCATTACGCACTGATGATGTGAAATGTGATCTATCTATAGTGGACGACAATCCGTTTTTCTGCCCTGACCCGGATAAAGTGGAAGCGCTGGAGCAGTATATGGACAATCTGCGCAAAAGTGGTGATTCGGTAGGGGCGCGGGTTAACGTGAATGCAACCAATGTGCCTGCCGGTCTTGGCGAGCCTGTATACGGCAAACTGGACGCGGATATTGCCACCGCTATGATGAGCATCAATGCAGTAAAAGGTGTGGAAATCGGCGCGGGTTTTGATTCAGTCAGCCAACCCGGAACTGTACATCGTGATGAAATCACACCTGAAGGATTTTTGAGCAACCATGCGGGCGGAGTGCTGGGTGGCATCAGTAGTGGGCAGACGGTGCATGCCAGTGTTGCGTTCAAACCGACTTCCAGTTTGCGGTTGCCAGGGCAAACCATTGATGCGGAAGGCAATTCTGTGGAAATTGTAACCACGGGCAGACATGATCCGTGTGTTGGAATCCGGGCAACACCAATAGTGGAAGCCATGCTGGCCCTGGTTTTGATGGATCATTATTTGCGACAACGTGCGCAATGCGGTGATGTTGGTATAATCTCGCCTGTAATCAAATAGATAGTGTAGGAAGTTCAACATAAATCTTATCTGTCTGATGGCGTATTGAATACGGAAGTTTTGAGATGAGCGAAGTGTCGCAGGAACAACACGGCCTTAACATAGCAGTGGTAGGCGCTACCGGTGTGGTAGGCGAAACCATGCTTGATATTCTGGCCGAGCGGAAATTTCCGGCAGAGACAGTACACGCGCTGGCCAGTGAGCGTTCTGTTGGGCGTTTGGTTGATTATGGTCAGCGCAGTCTTGCAGTGGATGATTTGGCCGGCTTTGATTTCTCACAGACTGATATTGCACTTTTCTCCGCCGGAGGCAGTATTGCCAGAGAGTATGGGCCTCGTGCTGCTGAAGCCGGTTGTATCGTGATCGATAACTCATCGTGTTTCCGCTATCAGGATGATATCCCGCTGGTGGTGCCTGAGATCAATGCAGATTTGCTTGATCAGATTACCCCCGGTCGTGGTGCGATTATCGCCAACCCCAATTGTTCAACCATTCAAATGGTAGTAGCGCTGCAGGGTATTCAAAATCTGGTCGGCATCAGCCGGATTAATGTAGCGACTTACCAGTCGGTATCGGGAGCCGGCCACAGTCAGTTGGAATCGCTGGCCACCCAGACTGCCAGCCGGCTGTCATTTAAACCTTTGGATGAGGTACAGCCGGAAGAGGTAATGGCCTTTAATGTACAACCGCATATCGATGCACTTCAGGAAAACGGTTATACCCGGGAAGAAATGAAGATGCTGTGGGAAACCCGTAAAATATTTGCTGACCAGCAGATTAACGTTAACGCGACCTGCGTCCGCGTACCGGTATTTTTCGGGCATGCGATGGCGCTGCATATTGAGACCCGGTCACCGATCGACCTGCAGCAGGCTGCCAGGGAAATTGACCAGACCGAAGGGGTCAGTTTTATCCAGGCAGAAAATGAGTGGCCCACCCCGGTTACTCATTCGGCCGGCAAGGACGAAGTATTTGTCAGCCGCTTGAGAAAAGACCTAAGCCATCCCAATGGACTGAATTTATGGGTGGTAGCAGATAATATTCGTAAAGGGGCAGCATTGAATGCAGTGCAGATTGCTGAGCAACTGCTGCTACGGGGTAAATGCATAGCCGGACCGGCAGCATCGGTTGATGCAGCCGCCTGATAGTTACACTGACCGGATTCAGAGAATAATTCATGAAATCAATTTTTCCGAACAAACCTGACCGCTGGTATACATTGCTGTGCACCTTTGTTTTGGGTTTACTGCTGTCACAGCAAGTCTGGGCGGTCGATCTGGGCACACCAACAATTCGCTCATTCCTGGGACAGCCGCTGGATGTACGTATCAGTGTGGTTGATGGCACTGATGAAAACATGCAGGGCGCACTGGTCAGCCTGGCACCAGTATCTGAATGGGTCAGGTCAGGTATCAACCTGTTGCCTGATGGTTTGACTCTGCAAGTCAGTTTTGTCAAAGAAGAAGAAGAAATATTTGTGGCACTGAGTTCTCAGGAGGCGGTACGGGAGCCGGTACTGCAGGTGTTACTGAATTTTCAGGTAACCGGTCAGGAGCTCAGCAGCAAGCCGTTCATTTTATTCCTGGATCCACGCCCTCAATCCGGTAACCGGCCGCGAAATATCAGCTCAAGAGCGGTATTCAATCGGCAGCAGCAACGTGCCGAGCAGGCACAGCAGGTTCGTGAAACACCGCCTCAACCAGCTGTTACGACACCACATCCAACGGTGCGTGACAACCGTGTTGACCTGGACGGTAACCGTTATGGACCGGTGCGGGAAGGTGAAACGCTGTGGAGCATCGCCGAACGAATTTCTCGTGAGGTGGATTTTACCCCGCAGCAGATATTGCTGGCATTGCAGCAGGCCAACCCGAATGCATTGGAAGACCCGGACAACGTCAACACACTGCGCAGCGGTGTAACGCTGACTCTGCCTAGTACGGATACTTTGGCCCGGACCGACGCCGAACAGGCGCTGGCCTTGATTGAAGAGCAGAATCGTCAATGGCAGGCCAGTGGACGCGGCGCGAGGCTTGAGCTGTTGCGTGGCGGTGAAGATGTCAGACTGGGGGTCAGCGGTGGCGGAGACAATGTACTGGCGCTGCGGCTGTCTCGAATGGAAGAAGAACTGATGGCCACCCGCCGCGAGAATGAAGCTTTGCGTGAGCAGGTCGGTCAACTGGAACAGACACTAAGCGATCGCGAAGCAGAGATTTCATTAAGTAACAGCACACTGGCCGATATCCAGCAGCAGCTTGAAGATGAGCGCAACCGCCAGTCTGGTGAATTAGCCGCTTCTGATGAGCTGACAGAACCAGGGCAGTCTGCTGACGGTGATTTGCAGGACAGCAGTATTGCCGGTCTTGATGAAGGTGACAGTCTTGATGATTTAAGCAACAGCAATGATGAACCGACCAGCGATAATCTGTTTGCACAGGATACTGATTCACAGGTTGCTGATTCTCAAGGTTTTGATTCAAATACTCAGCCGGGAACTTCATTCACTGATGATGCATCTGCTGAAAATGCTGCGGACAGCAATAGCACTAATGCCGGGCCGGTAGCAGCAAACTCATCGGCGGCTGGGACTACAGGTCCACGCTGGTCATGGCCAATATGGGAAAGTGCCGGCTGGCAGGACCTGGAGCGGGCCTATCCATGGCTTCCGAAAGGCCAGACAGGTTTTACATTATCTGTGTTCGTGCTGGTGCTGATTATCGCTCTGCCGTTGATTTTATGGCTGTTGCTGAGAGGTAATCGTGATAAAGCGCCGGCTGATTCTGCAGAACTACTGGATCGCCTGGTTACCCAGAGTGCTTCGCGGAGAGCCAGTCTGCAGGCGCAGCGAGAAGCAGCTCAATCGCAGGCGGATTCGGAGGCGCAGGAGGACATGCCTGAAGCTGATGACTCGGTGCAGGAACAGCAGTCTGACGATGCATCAGATGAGATTGAATCACCCGTTGATGATCCGGCAGAACAGATTGATGACGAACAGCCGGAAGCGTTTGACGCAGAGGCTGTTTTTGGCAGTGAAAATTTAGATGAAGAGCCGGAATCTGCGTTCACACGAGCTGATGAACCAGAATTGAAGCCTGAGATTGTTGAAGGTATTGATTGGACTTCAGAGTCTGAAGCTGACAGTGGACAGAATGATAACGCAGCGAGCCAGCCTGTCTCAGATTTTGATGATCAAACGGAATTCTCAGATGAACAGAGTCAGGAGGACAGCGGTGAGACCATGTTGAAACCGTTTACTCTGCCTGATGCTGCGGCGTTTGATCAGGATACTGCTGCTGAAGATGCAGCAGGAGATGACCAGCCTGATAGTGAATATGAAAATGATGAGCATCAGCTGGAAGACCAGCAGGAAGACATTGTATTGACACTTGCTGAAGAAGAGCTGGACGATGACCAGGACCTGGAAGCAGCGCTGGATGAAGTGCTTGGTGATGATCTGTCTGATGAACTTGAGATTCAACCTGAGGAATTGCTGAACGATGGTGATGAGCAGCAGGCAGAAGCAGAACAACAGAGTGTTGAACTTGATGAAGATCAGGATCTGCAGCTGGATGATCTGGAACTGGATGACGATCTCGTTGGTGATTTAGCAGAGGATGACTCAACTGAGCAGTCTCAGCTGCGGGATTCATTGCTGGTGCCCAATGACAGTGACCGCGCCTGGTCACAACGGCGTGAGGCAAATGAACAGCCGGAAAGTGCCGGGGAAAATGAGCTGCCGCCTTTTGATAGCAGTGAAAATGATGATCAACTGGATGATCAGTTGGAAGACCTTGAGCTGGATGACAGTCTGACTGATGACCTCCAGTTAGAGGATATTTCCCCCGCAGCTGTCGATGAAGTTGAGCCGGTTGCGGAACAATCGAGTGACAGCGAAATACAGAACTCGTCTGCAGACAGTTCAGCGGATGTTGAGATTGAACCTGCAGCAGGGCTGGATGATCCGTTTGCCGGCAGTATGGGTGGTGATGAACTTTCGCCAGAAAATCCTGAATCGGCAGATGAGCCGGTGCAGTCTTCGCTTTACGGTGATGACAGCATCGATGTCAAATTGGATTTGGCGCGCGCTTATCTGGCAATGGGTGATCGGGAAGCCATGTTGACCATCCTGGATGAAATCGGCGATGCAGGCAGTGAGCAACAGCGGGATGAAGTTCAAAGTATGCGTGATCAGTTATCCAACTGATGCACGTCAGCTGACGGGCTAACATGCGTTACGCACTGGCCATCGAATATGATGGCAGCAGTTTCTATGGGTGGCAGCGTCAACGGCAATCGCCGACCGTACAGGAAGTATTGGAAAATGCACTGGCGCATGTGGCTGACCATCCCTGTCAGGCGTATGCTGCCGGGCGCACTGATACCGGTGTACACGCCTGCGCGCAAATAGTGCATTTTGACAGCACTGCACAGCGAAGCGAGCGTTCCTGGGTGTTGGGGATAAATGCCAATTTACCGGAAGCAGCAGCGGTGTCCTGGGTAAAACCGGTGCCGGAAGATTTTCATGCCCGTTTCAGTGCGACCTCCCGCAGTTATGCCTATCGGATATGCAATCGCAGCACCCGTCCTGTACTGGAACGTAATTATAGCGCCTGGTGTCACCGCCCGCTGAATGCTGAAAAAATGCATGATGCAGCTCAAGGTCTGCTGGGTGAACATAATTTCAGCAGTTTCAGGGCGAGCGGATGCCAGGCAAAATCCGCCGTTCGGGAACTGCAGGCAATCAGTGTAGAGCGCCATAGTGAATGGGTGATATTGAAGCTGCGGGCAAATGCCTTTCTCTATCATATGGTTAGAAATATGGTCGGCAGCCTGCTCAGAATAGGCAAAGAAGAGTGTGATAAAGACTGGCTGATGCAGGTCCTGATGGCTAGAGACCGCAAGCTGGCTGGTGTAACAGCCCCTGCTGGAGGATTGTTCTTTCTGAATGCTGATTACCCTGATCATTTTGGAATACCTGATGTCTCAGTTTTGCCTGACTGTGGGCAGATCAGCAGCATGTTGATGTAAAACAGTTGAAGTGAAATCCATTATTAATGGCAACACGAATTAAATTTTGCGGCATGACCCGGCCGGATGATGCCGCCTACGCGGTGCACCTGGGCGTACAGGAAATCGGGCTGGTATTTGCCGGTGGTCCGCGCCTGGTGAGCACGGCGCAGGCCCGGGAGATTATTGCTGAATTAGCCCCGGTTACGGTCACCGCGCTGTTTATGAATCAGGCAGCTGACCATATCTATCAGGTTTTAAACCAGGTTGATTTGGACCAGTTGCAGTTTCATGGCCAGGAGAACGCCGGGTTTTGTGATCAATTTCAGCTGCCCTGGACCAAAGCACTGGCGGCAGGTGACCAGGCTGCGATTGAGAAAGTCGGCCTGGATAAGCTTATCGGCAGATGGCGCAGTGTTGGACAGCATGGTCCAGTTGCGTTGGTATTGGATGCTCACCGGCATGGTGAGCGTGGCGGACAGGGCAAGGTTTTTGACTGGCAGCAGGTGCCGGCCGAACCGGAAGTGCCGATATACCTGGCCGGTGGTTTGAATGTGGAGAATGTTGCGCGGGCCATCCGTGAGGTCAGGCCTTATGCAGTGGATGTATCTTCCGGAATAGAGAACTCCCCCGGGCTTAAGGATCATGCCACAATGCAGCGCTTTGTAGATGAAGTAAGAGGAGCAGATGCAGAAATCGACCAGCAGGCTGGATAGTATTCCTGAAGCCTGGCAGTTTGGAGAAGACCTGAGTGATCAGCCGGATAATGGCGGTCATTTTGGCGCGTTTGGCGGCAGTTATGTGTCAGAAACACTCATGGCGTCTTTGGATGAATTGCGCCGCGGGTATCTGCGATGGCGCAGGGATCCGGCATTTGTGCGCCGCTTTGCAGAAGATCTTAAAGACTACATAGGTCGGCCCTCGCCACTGTATGAAGCCAAACGATTATCAGCAAAAGCAGGTGGCGCGCGTATTATTCTCAAGCGTGAAGATCTGAACCATACCGGTGCGCACAAAATCAATAACACGGTCGGACAGGCGCTGCTGGCTGAGTTTATGGGTAAAAAGCGAGTAATAGCCGAAACCGGTGCGGGACAGCATGGAGTGGCGACGGCCACCATTGCCGCCCGTCTGGGGCTGGAATGCGTGGTTTATATGGGGGCGGTTGATATTCAGCGGCAGGCCATAAATGTATTTCGTATGCGTCTTCTGGGTGCTGAAGTGAGGCCGGTGGAAAGTGGCTCGCAAACACTCAAAGATGCCATGAATGAAGCTTTGCGCGACTGGGTAACCAATGTAGATGACACATTCTACGTGATCGGTACCGTTGCCGGACCACATCCGTACCCAATGCTGGTGCGTGATTTTAATTCAGTCATCGGCCGGGAAGCACGTGAACAGATGCATCAGCAATACCAGACATTACCGGATGCACTGGTTGCCTGTGTGGGTGGCGGTTCCAACGCAATGGGATTGTTCTATCCATTCCTGAACGATAAGCAGGTAGCCATCTACGGCGTTGAAGCCGGTGGAAAAGGTGTGGATGGCGACCAGCATGCCGCCAGCCTGGGTGGTGGACGCCCCGGCGTATTGCACGGCAGCCGCACATATCTGCTGGATGATGATGCCGGACAGATTCGTGAAACCCACTCAGTGTCTGCCGGCCTGGATTACCCAGGTGTGGGGCCAGAGCATTCCTGGTTAAAAGATTCCGGTCGGGCGGAGTATGTCAGTGTTACCGATGAAGAAACGCTGCAGGCTTTCCATCAGCTGACCCGGTTGGAAGGTATTCTGCCGGCGCTGGAAAGCGCACATGCAATTGCCTATGCAACCAAGCTGGCTGCCGGTATGTCGCCCGATCAGGTAGTGCTGGTCAACTTATCCGGGCGTGGAGATAAAGATGTGCATACCGTAGCCGGTATCGAGGGAATTGAAATATGAGCCGTATCGCCGATTGCTTCGCCGGCTGCTCATCAAGGCAGCGGACTGCATTGATACCTTATATAACCGCTGGTGACGGTGGTGCGCAAAAAACACTTTCAGCCATGCTGGCACTGGTTGAGTCCGGTGCCGACATTATTGAGTTGGGCATGCCGTTTTCAGACCCTATGGCTGACGGGCCGGTCATTCAAAAAGCCTGTGAACGGGCATTAGAGGCTGGTATGACGCTGGCTGGCGTACTGGAACTGGTTAAGCAATTCCGGGCGGTCGATCAGGTAACGCCAATTGTGCTGATGGGGTACTTGAATCCATTGGAACGATATGGTCATGCAGCCTTTGCGAAGGATGCGGCCGTTGCCGGTGTTGATGGTGTATTACTGGTTGACTGTCCGCCGGAGGAGGCCTCCGGTATTCGTGAGGATTTGCAGCGGCAGCAGATTGATCAGATATTTCTGGTGGCGCCTACGTCAACGGAAGAGCGTCAGCAACGCATCTGCCGGCAGGCTTCAGGATTTGTGTATTACGTTTCACTGAAAGGTGTGACCGGCTCCTCCAGCCTGGATGAGTCGGCACTTGCCGGTCCGGTAGCTGCACTTAGGCAGCACACTGACCTGCCCATAGCAGTGGGCTTTGGGATCAAATCAGCCGAGGATGCACTGACTGTGGCAGGACACGCCGATGCAGTTGTGATCGGCAGTGCGCTGGTGAGTTGCCTGGCACAGGCTGATGATACCCAACAGGCTGTGCATGAATTTATCAAACCCATCCGACTGGCGCTGGATGGACGACAGGCTGACGCGCCGGCTGCTACAGGCTAAAATAAGCATATGAGTTGGTTTCAAAGATTAATGCACGGACGTATCCGTACCGATGCAACTAACAAACGCCGGGTTCCTGATGGTGTCTGGACCAAATGTAGTGCCTGCGAAGCGGTGTTATACCAGCCTGAACTTGCACGTAACCTCGGGGTATGCCCGAAATGCGGTCATCATGGCAGGCTGGGTGCGCGCGAGCGGCTGGAGTCGTTTCTGGATGAGCAGGGTCGCGAAGAGCTCGCCGGTGACCTGGGACCGCTGGATGTGTTGCGCTTCAAGGACAGTAAACGCTACAAAGACCGTATTACCGTTGCGCAAAAGAATGTGGGGGAAAGAGATGCACTGGTTGCCATGCGCGGCACGCTACAGGAGCGTCCGGTGGTGGCCTGTGCGTTTGAATTCCGGTTTATGGGTGGCTCAATGGGTTCGGTGGTTGGCGAGAAGTTTCTGGTGGCCATCAATAACTGCCTTAAACACAATGCGCCGCTGGTATGCTTTTCCGCCAGTGGCGGCGCACGTATGCAGGAAGGACTGCTGTCCCTGATGCAGATGGCTAAGACCAGTGCAGGTCTGGCGCGTATGGCGGAAGCCGGACTGCCGTATATTTCCGTACTGACACATCCAACCACCGGCGGGGTTACCGCCAGTCTGGCAATGCTGGGAGATATCAACATTGCCGAACCTAAGGCGCTGATCGGTTTTGCCGGCCCCAGGGTTATCGAGCAAACCGTACGCGAGCAGTTGCCTGAAGGGTTTCAGCGCAGTGAATTTTTACTGGATAAAGGCGCCATCGATATGATTGTTGACCGGCGCGAAATGCGTGAGCGAATCGCCGTGCTGTTGAATATGCTGTTATCACGTCAGCCGGCCGATGTCACAGCCGACAGCTGATTTATACCTGAACAGCAAAAGTATTCAGACCCGGTTGTCCGCATGGTTGCGGCGATTGGAAGCGATGCAGCCGGAGCGTATCGAACTTGGTTTGGATCGAATTCGGCAGGTGCTGGCAAAGCTTGCGCTGGACCTGTCGCACAGCAGGATTATTACCGTCGCAGGGACCAACGGCAAAGGGTCTGTAGTGGCTTTCCTGGAAGCGGCCTATGGTCTGCAGGGTATCGATACACTGGCCTACACATCACCGCATATTCTCCGCTATAACGAACGCATCCGGATCAATTCAGTTCCAGTCAGCGATGAGCAGCTGGTGAGTGCGTTTGAGCAGGTGGATCAGGCCAGAGAATCAACCGATCTGACGTATTTTGAATTCGGCACATTAGCAGCGCTGGTATTGCTGGCCCGGCACCGTCCGCCGGTGGCTATTCTGGAAGTGGGGCTGGGAGGACGGCTGGATGCGGTCAACTGTATTGATCCGGATGTGGCTGTCATCACCAGTATTGGCATAGATCATACCGATTGGCTGGGACCGGATCGCAGCAGCATTGCCTATGAAAAATCAGGGATTATGCGTGCTGGCCGACCACTGATCTGTGGGGATCCCGATCCGCCGGTGGTGATAGCCGAGCAGGCAGCGAGTTGCAGGGCCCTGCTATATCGTTATCTGGAGCACTTCCAGTTTGCCAGGTCAGGTGGCGGTTTTGTCAGCGACTGGATTTCATCAGTGCTGCCGGTGCAGGGGATTTCATGGCTGGCACAGCACCAGCGTAATAATGCGGCCACGGCATTGGCGGTTATAACGTTACCGGATACCGGCTTGCCTGATGTGAGTAATGCAGTGATTAACAGCGGTCAGTGGTTGCAAAGCCCACCGGCCAGGATGCAGCAGCTGGAGGAGTCTCCGGCAGTTTATCTGGATATTGCCCACAATCCACAGGCAGCTAAAGCGCTGGCGATACAACTGCACAACAGCACCAACGGATCACAGCGGACTTTCGCTGTGTTGGCAATGTTGGCGGATAAGGATGTCATCGGAGTCGCGGCGGCTTTGGACAAGCTGATTGATCACTGGTACCTGGCGTCCACTGAGGGACCACGCGGATTGAAAGCGGAAGAATTGCAGAAATTGGTCGCAAAAGGTGCGCAGGCGTCATCGACAACGGTACAATCTGTCATGCAGGCATTACAGCAGGCCAGGACTGATGCTGATGAAGGTGATCGCATTATCGTATTGGGTACATTTGCCAACGCTACTGCTTTGTTGAGTGAGCCGGATATGGCGCGCATTGCGAGCACAGAATGATGCAAACCGATGATGGTATACAGCGATTTGCCTGCAGAGTCAGAACCATTGATAAAAATAGCCGGGTACTCTTAGCGGACTAATATGGATCAAGCACTTAAACAACGATTGATTGGCGCAACTGTATTGATTGCGCTGGGCGTCATTTTTTTACCGGTATTTATCGGTGGCCCGGATGACCAGACAGCTGTCACCGGTAATGATGAGTTTTTGATTCCACCGCAACCCAATGTGACTACAGATGGTAACTCGCCGGGCCGGCGGTTGCCGCTGGTTCAGCCGGCTCCGGTCAATCCAAACAGCGAGCCCGCAGATCAGGCTGTTGATCTGACCAGTGGGGAGATACGTCTTCCGCGTCCGGATGAGGCATTGCCGCAGGAAACACCGGAAACCATTGAGCAACCAGGTGTTGCCGATACAGATACCGATGCTGATGCCGATCAATCCATATCAACCCCCGATCCACAAAACCAGACAGCAGCTGTAGTACCACCGGCAGCCGATCCGGTAAGTGAAATACCCCCTGAACCTGTTCAGACGGACAATCAGGCAGACAATCAGCCGAGCAGTAGCCAGGATGCCGGTACACCGGCACCGGTGTTCAGCAGTCCGCTCGAACTGGGACAGGACTGGTGGGTGCAGGTTGCCAGCCTGGGTAATCCGGACAATGTGGCCCGACTGATCAGCCAGATCGAGTCATTGGGTTACCCTGCAGCAAGCCAGTCGATATCCAGCAACGGCGTTGTTCTACATCGGGTAGTTGCCGGACCATTTGCCAGTGAAGCTGAAGCTGAAGCGGCCAATGCTGGCATCCGCAATACCGACAGCCGATTGAACCCGCAGATTCTCGGCCCTGCAGCTGAAGCAGACGAGGGTTCTGTTCAACCACAACCACAGCCGGTAACTGAAACGCAATTGCTGGACCGCTATGCGGTACAGGTGGGTGTGTTCTCTTCCGCTGAAAATTCAGAAAACCTGGTTTCCCGTCTGAACAATGCGGGTTATGCAGTTTATAGCGAGCGGGTTGACGGCAATGGGCAATCGCTTTTCAGAGTCCGTATCGGACCACTGCTGAGCGAATCAGACGCCAATAGTATTGCCGCAAGAATTCAACGTGACCTGGGCGTTCAGGGCATTGTGGTTGATTATCAGCAATGATCTGGGTTGACTGGGCATTATTGGCCATTATCGGCTTATCCGTAGTGGTGGGACTGTGGCGGGGATTCGTCCGTGAGGTTTTTTCCATCTTTATCTGGATTGTTGCGGTATGGATAGCATTCCGCTATTCCGGGGCAGCTGCCGGCTGGCTGGAAGGCTGGATAGAGTTGCCTTCTGCGCGTGCCATTGCGGCTTTTGCCGGGTTGCTGATTATTACACTTATCGTTGGCGGCCTGGCTGGATGGCTTCTGGGCAAAATTGTTGATTCAACCGGTCTGGGTGGCACAGACCGCATGATTGGAATGCTGTTTGGATTGCTGCGAGGGCTGGTAATTATCATTGTGGCATTACTGATTGCCCGGTTCACGCCGTTTCCACAGGACCCCTGGTGGCAACAATCGCGATTATTGCCATATTTTGAAAGGCTGGCCGAGCATTCGGTGCAATGGCTGCCGCAAAATCTGCAGGATATGCTGCATGATCTGGAAGATGATCAGCAGACTGAAGAGGAAATTGAAGCAGAAGAAGGGGACAACGAAAGTCAAACCGATCCGGAAACCTCCGGAGAAACAATCACCTCAACCGGCATCAGCCTGGCCGGTATCGGAGTTTAGCCAATATGTGCGGTATTGTTGGAATGGTGGGGCGTGCGCCGGTTGCAGATCGTATCTATGATGCGATGACGATTTTGCAGCATCGCGGCCAGGATGCTGCGGGTATAGCCACGCTGGATGGTGACAGAATGTATCTGCACCGTGGTAATGGCCTGGCACGGGATGTATTCAATCAAGACGAAATAAGTGGTCTTCCCGGGCACGTCGGTATCGGTCACGTCCGTTATCCAACCGCGGGAACCGATCGGCCGGATGAAGCACAGCCGTTGTACGTGAACTCTCCTTATGGGCTTGCATTGGGACATAACGGCAATTTGATCAACTCAGCAGATCTTCGTCAGCAGCTGTTCAATGAAGATCAACGACATTTGAACACTGAGTCAGATTCGGAAATATTGCTGAACGTGCTTGCCCATGAAATTCAGATACAGCCGGATCAGCTGGACCTTTCCGAACGGCTGTTAAATGCGGTGGATGGCGTGCACCGTCGGTGCCGGGGTGCATACGCGGTTACCGTACTGATCGTCGGCAAGGGCCTGCTGGCGTTTCGTGACCCAAGGGGTATACGTCCGATGGTACTGGGTGAACGCAACGGTGCCGCCGGTCATGAATATATGATCGCGTCGGAAAGCGTAGCGCTCGACGGCCTGGATTTTAAACTGGTACGTGATATCAAGCCGGGGGAAGCGGTTTTTATTGACCTGCAGGGCAACGTATACAACCGCATAAGTGAATATGCGCAGCCGTTTACGCCCTGTATGTTCGAATTTGTTTATTTTGCCCGCCCCGATTCGATGATGGATGACATTTCCGTGTATAAGGCTCGCTTGCGGATGGGTGAAGTGCTGGCTGACCAGATTCTGCGTGAATGGCCTGATCACGATATTGATGTAGTCATCCCGATTCCGGATACCAGCCGAACAGCAGCGCTGCCCATGGCCTATAAACTGGGCGTTAAATATCGTGAGGGGTTTATCAAGAACCGCTATATCGGTCGTACTTTTATCATGCCCGGTCAGGAAGAGCGTAAAAAGTCCGTGCGGCGTAAATTGAACGCCATTCCACTGGAATTCCGGAATAAAAATGTACTACTGGTCGATGACTCAATCGTACGAGGTACCACTTCCAGTCAGATCATCGATATGGCGCGTGAAGCCGGTGCCCGGAATGTTTATATGGCATCTGCTTCACCACCGGTACGCTACCCGAACGTATACGGTATCGACATGCCGGCAGCAGATGAGCTGATAGCCAATGACCGCAGTATTGAAGATATCCGTCAGGCCATCAAAGCTGACAGACTGTTTTATCAGGATCTTGACGATATGGTTCAGGCCTGCCGCAGCAAAGCTTCGCAGCATGGTTTTGATACGTCCTGTTTTGATGGTGAATATGTAACCGGCTTAAGTGAAGGTTATCTGGAAAACCTCAGACAACTGCGTGCAGATAATATCCGGCAGGCACGCCTGATTGCCTGATAACACCGCTAACCCCCAAACTGCGATTGTCTGGTTCAGGCAGGATTTGCGTGTAGCCGATAATCCTGCGCTGAGTTATGCCTGCCGGCATTTTGAACATGTCATTCCGCTGTATATATGGGACCCTGAAACAGAAGGAGGCTGGCCGCCCGGAGCAGCCAGCCGCTGTTGGCTGCATCACAGTCTGAAAGCGCTGGATCATTCACTGCGCCAACTGGACAGCAGACTGGTGATATATGCAGGTGACAGTCACGCGATACTGGAAGAACTGATTCGAAAATACGGTGTTGACGGTGTGTTCTGGAATCGCCGCTATGAGCCTGCAGTACAAACCCGGGATGCGCACATCAAGGCCTTTCTGAAGAATCAGTTAAACCTGGAATGCAGGAGTTTCAATGCCTGGTTGTGGCGTGAGCCGTCAGAGCTTAAGACCGGCCAGGGTAATCCTTACCGTGTATTTACTCCGTTATGGAAAAGAATGCTGCAGGACTGGCGCCAGCCTGCAGTTTATCCAATACCCGAAAAAATACCGCAGAAACAGTCATTGCCCCAAGGTAAGCCGGTTGACCAGCTGGCGCTGTTGCCTGCGATTAATTGGGATCAATCGTTCTACCTGTACTGGCAGCCGGGCGAGCAGGGTGCATGGAGTCAGCTGAAGCGGTTTCGGGAAGGACCGCTTGATGACTATTTGGATGACCGCGATATCCCCTCAGTTGAAGGTATCTCCAGGTTGTCTCCGCATTTGCATTTTGGAGAAATATCCGTTGGGCAGATCATTCACACGCTGTGCCCTGATGGTAACCCGCCGGTTGACCGGCAAAAGACCGGTTATCTGCGCCAACTGGCATGGCGGGAATTCTCCTGGTATCTGTTGTGTCATTTTCCACAATTGCCGGAGCAGCCCTTATACAGCAAATTTGCCGGCTTTCCCTGGAGAACAAAATCATCTTACCGGTCTGACCTGATTGCCTGGCAGAAAGGTATGACAGGCATACCTATAATCGATGCCGGCATGCGTGAGCTGTGGACCACCGGTTGGATGCATAACCGGGTACGAATGCTGACTGCATCATTTCTGACCAAAAACCTATTGATTCCCTGGCAGGAAGGCCAGGCATGGTTCTGGGATACGCTGGTAGATGCCGACCTGGCAAATAACAGCCAGGGGTGGCAATGGGTAGCCGGATGCGGAGCAGATGCAGCACCTTATTTCCGAATATTCAATCCGGTGACGCAAGGAGAGCGCTTCGATCCTGAAGGGCATTATGTACGCCGCTGGGTGCCTGAACTGGCAGCTATCAACGGCAAAGCCATCCATGCGCCATGGAGGTTGAGGCAGGGGATTCTTGAGGAGGCTGGAAGTGCCCCGGATAATGGTTATCCACAGCCCATCGTGAATCTGAAAACCACCCGTGAGCGGGCATTGTCGGCATATCAACAGATACGCTGATATTGAGTTTTCATTTTATGCACGGCAATTTCGCAAAATGTGTTAACACCGCCAATCAGTTGTATCAGCAGGATGACAAACAGGGGGCTGCAGATTATTACCGCAAAGCACTTGAGCTTAAACCCAGGGCACGGAATGTTATTTACAATCTGGCGGTTACGCTGCGAGAATTGCGTGACTGGGAGGCATCTCGTCATCAATATGAAAGCCTGTTACGGTTGAACCCTGCGTCGGTACGCGCCCTGAACGGCCTGGGTGTGGTGCTGGACAAAATGGGTAGTTATCAGCAAGCAGTTGACAGCTACCGCAAAGCCATCGAATACCGCGATCAATTTGCTGATGCTCACTTTAATCTTGGCATGCTGTTATTGCGAATGGGGCGCTATCAGGAGGGCTGGGCGGAGTCAGAGTGGCGTTGGAAAACCAATCAGTTCACGCCACTGAACTGCCCGAAACCACGCTGGGATGGGAAGCGATTGCAAGGGACTTTATTGCTGCATACCGAACAGGGGGCTGGAGATGCCATGCAGTTTATCCGGTTCCTGCCGCAGGCGGCAGCCTTGTGTGATCGTATTATGCTGATCTGTACCGAGAATATGGTCTCGCTGTTTGAATCGGTACCCGGCGTTGATGAAATGCGCCAGGCCGGCCAGATTCCGCTGGAAGATTTTGATGCGTATATTCCGCTGATGAGCCTTCCTTATCTGTTTGATATAGGCTTGGACAAGGTCATTACCAGCAATCCTTATCTGACAGCACCTGATCGGGATGTACAACTGCCGCCACCGGCAGTCGATGATGCTCAGCTGAAAATTGGCATTATCTGGGCCGGTAGCCCCACCCATAAGAATGACAGTCAGCGTTCGTGTGAGCCGTCTGATTTTCTTCCGTTGCTGCAGATTCCCGGGACTGCTTTCTACAGTCTTCAGGTCGGCGAAAAAGCCGGTCAACTCAAGCAGCTCGTTGATTCACCCAGGGAGATTGTTGACTTAAAGGACCTGCAGACCGAGTTTGGCGATGCCGCTGTATTGATTAATCAACTGGACCTGGTGATCAGCGTTGATACTGCGATTTTGCATCTGGCCGGCGCATTGGGCAGGCCTGCCTGGGGGCTGTTGTCACGACATTGTGATTGGCGCTGGATGGTGGAGCGGGAAGATACGCCGTGGTACCCAAGCCTCAGGCTGTTTCGGCAACATCAGGAAGGCGATTGGGAAGAGCTGTTTGAGCGCGTCGCCGGGGCACTGTCAGAGCAGCTTAATAACTCACGCAATAGTTGATATTTAAGTCGATTATCTGGTTGCAAAATAATTCTTAAAACCGGCTGAAAAATCCTGGATGGGTGATAGACTGCAAGCTTGTATGGCTTGGTATTTGGTATCCCGTAATGCAAGTTTCAGCACCTGGAACACTTAACTGGCAAGTGCATAAATTCGGCGGCTCCAGTCTGGCCGATGTGGCCTGTATTCAGGCGGTTGCCGAGATTGTTGCCAACCGTGAAAATGAGCGGCGTGCGGTGGTGGTTTCGGCTGTTAAGGGCACCACCGATCAACTGTTGGAGCTGGTTGCCCTGGCGGCAGAGCGTAAGCCGTCATATGAGCAGGCATTGGACAGCCTGTACCAAAAGCACCGGCATATTTGCGGAG
Organism: Wenzhouxiangellaceae bacterium; assembly: GCA_028289455.1. Taxonomy (GTDB): domain Bacteria; phylum Pseudomonadota; class Gammaproteobacteria; order Xanthomonadales; family Wenzhouxiangellaceae; genus JAJFKX01. The sequence continues at coordinate 116,853 of JANQPN010000032.1, read as the reverse complement.
AGTTGCTTGGTGTATCCGAGCCTGACTGGTTACGTCAGGATTTTGAAAATATCAGCAATATTCTCAGAAGTGTCTGGCTGCTGGCAGCAGCCGATGACGCAATAGTGGAATTAATCGCCGGACTGGGTGAAGTCTGGTCGGCGAGGATATTGTCAGGTTACCTGTCTGCTGAAGGTAACAACGCGGTATTTGTCGATGCGCGTACCATTCTTATTGCTGACAGCAGTGAGATGGGACCGGTAATTGATTGGCAAGTATCGGCTGAAAATTGTGCTGACTTAACAGCGGCTGCAGATAATTGCATTCTTGTCATTACCGGTTTTATTGCCGGTAACAGCAGTGGACGGGTCACCAACCTGGGGCGCAATGGCAGTGATTATTCCGCAGCTGCTTTCGGGCGGTTGCTGGATGCAGCAGCAGTGCATATCTGGACCGATGTGGATGGGGTAATGAGTGCCGATCCAAGGTTGGTACCGGATGCGCGTTTACTGCAGACATTATCGTATGACGAAGCGCTGGAGCTGGCTTACTTCGGCGCCAAAGTGCTGCATCCGCAAACCATGACACCGGTTATCGAAAGCAAGATTCCGATATATATACGAAATACTTTCCAGCCAGATAACAGCGGTACAAAAATTGCCGGGGTAACCAACAGCAATTTTGCCATCAAGGGCATCAGTGCCATATCGGAGCTGGCAATGATCAATCTGGAAGGTGCCGGGATGATCGGTGTGCCGGGAACTGCCCAGCGTGTATTTCAGGCAATGCAGCAGGCCGGTATTTCAGTCATGATGATCACTCAGGCGAGCTCTGAGCATTCAATCTGCTTTGTGTTGCCGGAACGGCAGGCACCCCAGGCCGAAGAGATATTGAAGGACGTTTTCTACCGTGAGTTGCAAAACGGGAAAATCCAGTCAATATCGTCACGAGGGCAGTATGCCGTGTTGGCCATCGTGGGTGATGCAATGGCTGGTCAGCTGGGTGTGGCGGCTAAATTCTTTTCAGCTTTGGCCGGCGCATCGGTGAATATCGCTGCCATTGCTCAAGGATCTTCAGAACGTAACATCTCGGTTGTCATAGATGCCGAACAGGTGCATCGGGCTATTCGGGCGGCACATGGGGCATTTTATTTATCCGCTTTGACGGTTTCAGTGGGTGTGATTGGCATTGGCCATGTGGGTTCGGCGTTTTTGCAGCAGTTATCGGGAGAGTTGTCCCGTCTGCATAAAAATGCCAATCTGGATATCAGAATTCGTGGGGTAGCGCGTTCGGGGAAAATGCTGTTATCGGAACAGGGCATCTCAGCAACAGACTGGCACCAGCATATTGATGCGTACGGCGAGTTAACGGACATGCAGCAATTCGCACGGCACATCAACGCAGAGCACTTACCACATGCAGTGATAATAGACTGTACCGCTGACAGCCGGATCGCCGCATTGCATGCCACATGGCTGGAGCAGGGCATTCACGTGGTGACGCCTAATAAAAAGGCCAATGCGGCCGGGATGAATGATTACCGCGCAATCAGGGCGGCAACACTTGCCGGTAACACGCGCTATTACTATGAAACAACGGTGGGCGCCGGCCTGCCGGTTATTCAGACTTTGCGTGGGTTGCGTGAGACCGGTGATGAGATTCGATCAATCCAGGGCATGCTTTCCGGCACGCTGGCGTATCTGTTCAATCGTTATGATGCTTCGGTTCAGTTTTCACAGCTTGTTAAAGAAGCCTGGGAAAAGGGTTACACCGAACCCGATCCCAGGGATGACCTGTCGGGTATGGATGTGGCGCGCAAGCTGATCATACTGGCAAGGGAAATGGGGCAGCAGCTGGAATTATCAGATATTGAAATTGACAGTCTGGTACCACCGGCGCTGGCAGAGTTACGTGCTGCAGAGTTTGTTGTGGGCTTAAGCGACTATGATCAGCAAATGCAGCAACGCTATGACGAGGCGCAGCAGGCCGGCCGGGTTTTGCGGTATGTTGGGCAGCTGGATGCGGAAGGCAATGCAACCGTTGGTTTACACGCGTTGCCGGAGACCCACCCATTTGCGCATGCCAACTTAACCGACAACATAGTTCAGTTCGAAACCGCACGATATTGCGACAACCCACTGGTGGTGCAGGGTCCGGGCGCGGGCCCAGAGGTAACGGCAGCCGGCGTGTTTGCTGATCTGTTGAGGCTGTCTGCCAATCTGGGCGCGAGAATTTGAAAATCTGGGACGCTTACAGGAGTAAAGATGATTGAATGCTGAACACGTTGTACAACAGCAATTGGATGCTTATAACAGACGTTCCATGCAGGATTATCTGGCGGTATTCAGCGATACCGTCAGGATTTATCGGCCACCTGATCCCAACCCGGTAATGACGGGCAAGGATTCGCTGGCAGAGTTTTATGCCAGAGAAAGATTTAACCGGGAAAATTTACACGCAGAGTTATTGAACCGGATGGTCATCGGCAACACGGTAATTGATCACGAGCGTATCACCGGTGTAACAGATCAGCCTATGGAAATGGCGGCTGTTTATTGCGTTAAGGACGGTCTGATAGACGCTATCTGGTTTTTTCCAAAGCACTGATACTAGGCTTCTTTCACTGGCACAACCGCATCTGCAGCCTGTCGGGCCCGTTGCCTGCAGTCCTCCAGCTGACCGGTCTCACCGATGGCGTGAGCCAGCGCCACACCCATCCGGCGCTTGTTGTATGACTCAGGTTTACCAAACAGGCGCAGGTCTGTACCAGGCGTCGCGAGGGCTTTTTCAACATTTGCAAAAGCTATCCCGTGGGCATCATGCTGACCATAAATGACTGCACTGGCGCCAGGCTGGTCCAGCCTGGTTGCAACCGGCAGGCCGAGAATAGCCCGTGCGTGCAGCGCAAATTCGCTTTGTTGCTGGGTAATTAATGTGACCAGCCCGGTATCGTGAGGACGAGGACTGACCTCGGAAAACCAGACCTGGTCCTGTTTGACAAATAATTCGACACCGAACAGGCCACGCCCGCCCAAGGCATTGGTGACTTTACGGGCGTAATCCCTGGCGGTGGCCAGTGCCTGATTGGACATCGGCTGGGGCTGCCAGGATTCGACATAGTCACCGCCCTCCTGACGATGACCAATGGGTTCGCAAAAGGTGGTCTCAATTTCACCGGCAGCGTCGTCTGCACGGACCGTCAACAGGGTAATTTCATAGTCAAAATCGATAAAGCCTTCGATAATTACGCGCTGGTTGCCGACTCTGCCTCCTGTTTGAGAATAATTCCAGGCCGGTTCGATATCAGCCTCGTTGCGCAACAGGCTTTGGCCTTTGCCGGAAGAGGACATGACCGGCTTGATTAAACAGGGAAAACCGATTTCACTGATGGCTGCCTGCACTTCACCCAAGGTATCGGCAAAGGCATATGGGGAAGTCGGTAATTCCAGTTGTTCAGCTGCCAGTCGGCGGATGCCTTCGCGATTCATGGTCAGCTGTACGGCTTTAGCGGTTGGAATCACTTCAGCCGCTCCCTGAGCTTCCACTTCAGCCAGAACATCGGTCGCGATTGCTTCGATTTCAGGCACGATCAGATGCGGACGTTCCTGAGCTATCAGATCACGCAACTGTTGTTCATCAGTCATATCAATCGCATGCCAGCGGTGTGCCACCTGATGACCCGGTGCATTGGGGTATCGATCTACCGCTATCACTTCCACCCCAAGGCGTTGCAGTTCAATAATAACTTCCTTACCAAGCTCACCCGAGCCCAATAACATTACGCGTGTGGCTGAAGGTGATAAAGGGGTGCCGATGGTCGTCATAATCTACCGTTGATTGCTGCATTTGTGCGAATTTCCATGTCATGGCATGGAATGGCGGAAGTGTATCAATAATCAATCACTGAAGTTAACAAAATCAAAGTTCACAGATCCCGGATACTGAAATATATGACATGACACATCACTGCCACTGAATAAAATTGGTGAATAGAATTATTTCGTACGTAAGCCTGCTTTAATTTTGAATCAATTCTTTGCAATATCCTGACATTTGGATAATTGGTTATTAAAAAACTGTTATATACTCCAGGCTCGATAACTACAAATGTGGGTAGGGTATGCGTCAGAATTCAACAGTTATCGCCTTGTTGTTGTCGGTTATATTTTGTCTTGCAGCGCAACCGTTATTTGCGCAGCAACCGGATCTGATAGCCGTAAAAACCAACAACACGGGGGGCATGGGCACCGTTGGGACACCTTTCACCTGGTCGATCCAGGTCAGCAATGTCGGTGCAGCCGAATATTTTATTCAGGCAACCTTTGACATATTCAGGGACGAGCTGCCAAACAGCAATATCAGCTATGGAACCCCCAGTGTGGTGACTACTGCCGGGGTATCCGGCAGTTTCATCTGCAGCATCAATGCATCATTCCGGCTTAACTGCTTTACCCAGACCATCGTAACCATGGCTCCAGGGTCCAGCTTTACTGTCAGCTTTACAGCTACACCGGCAGTTGCCGGCGTGTTCGATAATCCACGCGCAGGTCAGATTTGCCGGGCAGATCCCGGCAATGAAGATGCCGAATCAGATGAAACCAACAATGACTGTTCCGACAGCGTTGCTGTGACCACCGGTGCGGCCGGCCCGGATTTGACAGTGGTTAAAAACAACAGCGTCGGCGGTACCACTGAAGTGGCAGACGGCGCTTTCAACTGGACGCTGGGCGTTGCTAATGGCGGTTCTGCTGATGCGACATTCAGTAGTGGGCAAACCATACTCAGTGATAACCTGCCGAATGCTGATATGAGCTATGGAACGCCCAGTGTGGGTTCCCAGACCGGTATTTCCGGGGCGGGCACTATCAGTTGTTCAATTGTTACTTCCAATCTGAGTTGTATTGCCAGTGGTGGCAGCGTGACACTGGCATCAGCAACAGGTGGTTTCACAGTTACTGTGCCGGCTACACCGACTGCTTCCGGAACCTTTGCCAATCCTCGCGCCGGAGGTGCCTGTTCAGCTGATCCGAATAATAATATTACCGAAGGCGATGAAACCAACAACAGCTGTTCGGACAGCGTTACTGTTAATGATTCACCTGACCTGATAGCGGTTAAAACCAACGATACCGGCGGCAATGCCACGGTAGGTATGCCATTCACCTGGTCGATCCAGGTCAGCAATATTGGTGCAGCCCAGTACTTTATTCAGGCCACATTTGATATTTTCAGGGACGAATTACCCAACGCCAATATGACTTATGGGACGCCCAGTGTCGTTACCAGCGGGGTTACCGGTTCATTTAACTGTTCTATCAATGCCTCGTTCCGCCTCAATTGCTTTACCACCAGTATTGTTACGATTGCTCCGGGCGGCAGTTTTACCGTCAGCTTTACCGCTACACCGACGGCAGCGGCAACATTTGATAATCCGCGCGCCGGGCAGATATGCCGGGCCGATCCGGGCAACGAGGATAGGGAGATCAATGAAAGCAACAATGACTGCTCCGATACGGTTGTGGCCGGCACCGGTGTAGTTGGTCCTGATCTGACGATTGTCAAAAACAATACTGTAGGTGGCGTTACCGAGGTGGCTTCCGGTGTCTTTAACTGGCTATTAAATGCCGCAAATGGTGGCAATATGGACGCCACCTATACCAGCGGGCAGACCATTCTGAGTGACAACCTGCCGAATACCAGCATAGCCTACGGCACACCGACCGTCAGCGGGTTAACGGATATTTCGGGTGCCGGCAGTATCAGCTGTTCGATTGCCTCTTCGGATTTGAGCTGTATCGCCAGTGGCGGCAGCGTTACACTGGCCGCCACTTCTGGGGGCTTTACAGTTACGGTACCGGCTACACCCGCCACAGCGGCAACCTTTGCCAATCCACGCGCCGGTGGAACCTGTGCGATTGATCCCGGTAATAATATTACTGAAGGGGATGAAACCAATAACACCTGTGCCGACAGTGTAGTCGTCAATCCTTCACCTGATCTGACAGCTGTCAAAACCAATGATACAGGTGGAATTACTAACGTTGGTTCGCCATTCACCTGGTCGAGCCAGGTAACCAACATAGGCGCCGGGAATTACTTCATTGGCGCAACGTTTAATATCTTCACCGATGATCTGCCCAATACCAATATGACCTATGGTACGCCCATGGTGGTCACCAGCGGGGTTACCGGGACATTCAACTGCACCATCAATGGCGCGTTCAGGCTTAACTGTTTTACCACCACCAATGTAACGGTTGCGCCAGGGGGCAGCTTTACTGTGAGCGTTACGGCTACGCCAACAGCTGCCGGCTCGTTCATGAATCCGAGGCCGGGTGGAATTTGTGCAGCTGACCCCGGAAATGAAGATGTGGAAACCAACGAAGGCAATAATAGTTGTCTGGATACAGTCAGTGTCAATTCAGCGGATGTGTCGATAACTAAAGATGATGGTGTAGTGACTGCGGTACCGGGACAAACCACGTTAAATTACACCATAGTGGCAGCCAATAACGGTCCCAGTCCTGATCCGGCTGTAAGCGTCACCGATATGTTCCCGGCAGAATTAAGCTGTACCTTTACCAGTGCCGCTGCAGGTGGTGCCACCGGCAATACAGCCGCTGGATCGGGCAACCTTGCCGACACCCTGAATATGCCGGTTGGTAGCATGGTGACATACATGGCGGCCTGTATGATCGATTCCGGTGCAACGGGCACATTATCCAATACAGCAATAATCAGTGGCTCACTGCCGGATCCGGTACCCGGTAATAACAGTGCCACCGATAACAACACCGTGCTGATGCCTGAGGCGGATATTTCAGTTACCAAAACTGATGGGGTAACCAGCGCAGTACCGGGGCAAACCACATTGATTTATACCATTGTGGTGAGCAACAACGGCCCTTCCGATGATCCCGCCGTATCGATTAGTGACACTTTCCCGACGGATCTGGCCTGTACCTATACCAGCGTTGCGGCCGGTGGAGCGTCCGGTAATACCGTGGCCGCATCAGGCGATCTGGCTGACACCCTGAACATGCCCGCCGGCAGCTCGGTGACCTATACCGCCAGCTGTACCATCAGTGAAACAGCGACCGGAACGCTGTCCAATACTGCAACGGCAGTTGCTTCGGTTACAGACCCGGTGCCGGGTAATAACAGCGCAACCGATAACGATACCGTATTGATGGCCGAAGCAGATATTTCCGTGACCAAGGATGATGGCGTAACCAGCGCAGTGCCGGGACAAACCACACTGACTTATACCATTGCGGTAAGTAATAACGGTCCTTCGGCTGATCCGGCAGTATCGTTAACCGATACCTTCCCTGCAGATTTGACCTGTAACTACACCAGTGTGGCGGCAGGTGGCGCCAGCGGTAATACGGCAGCAGGTGCAGGCGATCTGGCAGATACCCTGGATATGCCGTCGGGCAGTTCGGTGACCTATACCGCCAGCTGTGATATTGATGAGGCAGCGACAGGAACGCTTTCTAATACGGTGACAGCCACGGCCTCGGTTAACGACCCTGTGCCGGGCAATAACAGCGCAATTGACAACGATACTGTGTTGATGCCGGAAGCGGATATATCCGTTAGCAAGGATGATGGTGTTACCACTGCTGTACCGGGACAAACCACGCTGACCTATACGATTGCAGTAAGTAATGCCGGCCCTTCAACAGATCCTGCAGTGTCACTGTCTGATACCTTCCCGGCAGATTTGAGCTGTACCTATACCAGTGTTGCTGCGGGTGGAGCCAGTGGCAATACCGCGGCAGGTTCCGGCGACCTTGCTGACACGCTGGATATGCCGTCGAGTAGTTCGGTGACCTATACCGCCAGCTGCGATATCGACAGTGGTGCTACCGGAACACTATCCAATACCGTTACCGCAACGGCTTCAGTCACCGACCCGGCGCCGGGTAACAACAGCGCGACCGATGATGATACGGTGCTGATGCCGGAAGCGGATTTGTCGATTACCAAGATGGACAGCGCCGACCCGGTAGCCGGAGGCGATAATCTTGTTTATACCATCACAGTGGATAACGCAGGACCATCAGATGCCACCAACGTGGTGGTTACTGATAATCTTCCTGCAGATGTGACACTGGTTTCCACTGCCGGCTGTGCTGAAGACCCGTCCGGAGTGCCGACTTGTACGCTGGGTGTTGTTCTCAGTGGCGGCAGCGCCAGCTACACCATCAGTGTGGATGTTGATCTGACATTTGCGGGAATGTTGAGCAATACCGCAACAGTCAGTACAGATACCACTGACCCGAATGCAGCCAACGACAGTGCTACAGAAGCTACCACCGTCAATGCGGCGGTATCGGATCTGGTATTGACGGTAACCGATGACGCCATTCCACCCATATTTATCGGCAGCACATTTGATGTAATCCTGGGTGTAACCAATGACGGTCCTAATAACAATGCAGGTGTGGTTGTTAATGCTGAGCTGAGTGGTGGATTGACGTTTATCTCTTCCGGCGCAGGCACTCGCGGCACTGCCTGTGCAATGGCATCCGGCAGCATGATTACCTTTGATGTGGGTGATCTGGCTGCGGGAGAGACTGTCAGCTGTCCGTTTACGGTAGAGGCCAGTCTGTCAGGCTCGCAAAGTATTACAGCCAGCGCTGTAGGTATAGTCGGCGATCCGGTAACAGCCAATAACACCGATATTATTGACACAATTATTGTGGAGATAATTGACGTGCCTACATTGAATCAATGGGGACTGCTGTTGATGTTGCTGGCAACCTTATATCTGGCCTGGAGGCAGATAAGCTTTGCCCGTACTCGTCCAGTCAGGCGAATGCCTCGCTGATAGAGCAGGTATGTTCAAGGCCGTGGCATGAAGCCACGGCCTTTTCGGATTTATGTAATAGCCGGATAATTGCCTGTAATTAGATTTATCTTTTCGGGATGTAACAAATTGCCGTTAAGCAGCCAATAAACATACAGACCAACTGTTGAAATCGGTCGGCTGATTTCAAATGACTACACCGTGTTGAAAATCTTTTGTTGCTGTTCAATGTCGTTATGGCTGCGTGTCGCGCAGGGCTTACACTCAGGTCAGTGAAAAACACACGTCTTTTTCTGCCGGAAGGTGAGTTTATCGGCACGCCCGAGCACTGCTACCAACAGCCCGCTGCATCCATCAGAATTATTGGGGAGCAGGCTTATATTGAGCCGCATGAGCATCAGTCAGCGCACTTTATCTATCTGATTCAGGGTAATTATGCCACCAGCGCACGGGGAGCAGAGGGCTGGGCTGAGTGTGGTGATGTGATTTTCAACTCTCCCGGAACCCGTCATAGTGACTGTTTCCGGGGGCGTGGCAAGTTAATGACGTTAACGCCACATCATGCATTTTTGGCGGAAGCGAAAATTCCTGCACTGGAACCCAGGGATGCATTGACGCTGCCGCACACGGATGCAGCCTGCATCTTGCGCCGAATAAGATGTGAATCTGAGCAGGCTGATGCGCTCTCCGATTGCATTATTGAGTCACACACATTGGAACTGCTGGCGCTGGTCGGGAGGCTAGCAGCAGATGATTCTGCATTGCCGCCAAAATGGCTTAACGATGTCCGTGAACGGCTGCAGGACAGTTATACTGAAATCAATTCTGTCAGCCAGTTAGCGGATGATGTCGGCGTGCATCCTGTTTATTTGGCGCGGACTTTTCGCCGGTTTACGGGTAGCTCACCCGGCGAGTATCTGCGTCGAATACGGGCACAACGGGCAATCGTGATGCTGATCAATTCCAGCATGCCCCTGGTAGAAATCGCACTGGCATGCGGATTTGCCGACCAGCCGGCTTTCACCAAGGCCTTTCGACGGGTTTCCTGTTTGACCCCGTCTGCATTTCGCAAGCAATGGGCGGGTGCAGGTTGCATTCGGACAAGACAACAGATCTGACCGGGCTATAAATTGGGGTTTTAGCTTAGCCGGGAACGGTCATCGCATGCAGAAAAGGTTTTTTTGGAAATCACCCACATTCATGCGACTGTCAGTTATTGCTGAAGTCGCTCTGGTACTGGTAGGCGGGGCACTTGCCGCCCGCTGGTTGAGTGGGGCTCTGTCACTGCCTGTACGTGCTGACCGGAATGCCGTTTTATTTGAGCAGGCAACGCCTGACTGGCTGCTTGCCGCCAAGCTTGAAACCATACAGGTGATCGTTCGATACAGCATTACCCTGGGCATTGCGCTGGGTATTTGTGTCTGGGTTGGCCGGCCGACGCGCAGGCAGGCAGGGCTTTCTTCCGGTGGGCATCCGGTTGGAAGATTGATGCTGTTTGGTGCTTTGATGGGAGTGCTGCTGGGCACACTTGGGCAATTCGGACAGGTCGCTCAGCAACTCTTTAATATAGGAAGTAATACGCCTTTTTGGGATTTAATGTGGCACAGTGAGTGGACAATAAGCTTCTGGCTGTTTATGGCAGCCAGCAGCTTTATTTTGATTCCAATTGTGGAAGAGTTGTTCTTCCGTGCCTATGCGCTTGGCCGTTTCAGGGAGCATTTTTCATCCGGCGGTGCTGTTCTGGTTTGTGCTTTACTGTTTTGGGTATCTCACGGGCAATATATTACTTTGGATCCGTTGCTCGCTTACTATTCAGTGCTGGCATTTGTATCTGCATCAGTTATGGCCTGGTCCGTCATTCATACCGGCTCAATCATACCTGCAGTGATTGCTCATACGATTGTTAATTTACCCATGAATCTGTTGGCAATGTTTGTGTTCTGCGGTTCAGGGGTATTACTGCTGCTGCTATATCAACGGCTGATAATCCAACACCTGAAAAGTTACTTCAGTATGCTTAGAGAAACCAGGGAATGGTTGCTGCTGGTTGGACTGGTACCGGTGATGTTTAGCATCGCACTGCTGGTGCAGAACTATCCGAAACTGCTGCCAGTGATTGTACTATTGTTGGTGCTTATAGCTGCTGCCGGTGTTACACGTCGCCCTGAAAAGGAGTAATTTCAAATAACCCGCCAATCAGTTATCCAGGCTGAAATTGATTTCAGCGACATCACCAAATTCATACTCAGGATATTCCATAAACTGGTAGGCATACAGCTTGGTTCCATCTTTGGACCATGCCGGTTGGACATATGACCATGGACCGCTGGTAATTTGGCGCACGTTACTGCCATCAGCCGCTACGGTAAACAGTTGGCCGGCCAGTGCAGGGCCTGCGCGATTGGAAGCAAAAACGATTTGCGAACCATCCGGAGACCATAACGGCCAGCCGTCGAAGGCAGCATTGGTTGATAGGTTAATCTCATTACTGCCGTCCAGGTCAGCGATAAATATTTCTGAATCTCTATCAATATGGCTTAAGTCCCAGGAAAAACTCGCTTGCTGCACTACCTTGCGGAACAATATTTTCTGACCATCAGGTGACATGGACCCATAGGTGCAAACACCACGGCATTGACTATGCTGACGAATATCGCTGCCGTCAGCGCGCATGCTGTGAATTTCATGCCAGCGCTGGTTCCAGGGTACATTTAAATCCGGGCTGCTGCGGTCGGAATTAAAGACAATCCGCTGCCCGTCAAAAGACCAGTGAGGATGACCGTCGTAGCCCGGACCATCGGTCAGCTGGGTTTTATCACTGCCATCCGGCTGCATAATGAAAACGTCATTGTTGCCTTCAGCGGTGTAGGCGGCGTAAGCAATCTGTGTGCCGCCGGGTGACCATACAGGCGTTTCTGAACCGTGCTCATAATCGGTTAATTGCTGCAGGTTGCTTCCATCAGCATTCATCAGGTAAATCTGATTGGTGCCGGTACGATTGGACTGAAAAACTATCTGTGAACCATCGGGTGAAGGGTCCGGATAGGAATTGCTAATGTTGGTAATGCGGGTAACCTGTACGCCGTTGTCTGCCATAGCATAGCTGCCAATCAGCATGACTCCCAAAGCAATAATCAGTCGCATAGTCTTATTCCGTTAATTTTTACGGATCAGTTTGCACTGCATTGCGGTAAATAAGAATTGCTGCCGGGGTAGGTGATGGCTCTTGCGGGGCAGATTGTCTGTGTGGCAGATGGTTGGCCATTTACACGGGATTAAATTATTCCAGTCAGCGCGAGTGTGGGGTCGGCTGCAAGTCCAACGCTAGCTAAACCGGTAACAGAATAAGCGTCATTAAACGCGATTAACCCGATTTAAATACCAGCTGCCGGTTTGCTGTTGTGAACAGACTGGTTGGCTGTGCAGTATTGTGTGCACAAGAACCATTGATAAGTTTATTTGAACACAGGCTGCTACAAATGCGAAACATCATAATGGCTGTATTCCTGGTGTTCATAGCCCTCAGCAATAGTGGTTGTGAACGCAATATTTTTAATAAGCTGCTGATCAGTATAGAAAACGGTGCGTTGTACCCTGGTGGCTGGTCGGATGACGGCGAAACTGTTTATGCAACACTGCATAGAGAAGATACCTGGCAGATCATCCGGATTAACGCCACGAGCGGCCAATACACACCAGTTGATGTTGGCCTGGATGGGGCCGGTGTCGGGGATGTGCATGCGGACAAACTGGTGATTGAGTCGGTAGAACAGGGTGGATCGGATATCTATATTTATGACTTAGAGACTCGACAATTAGAACAACTGACTGATACGGAAAGGTACGAGTGGCACCCTGTGTTCAGTCCGGATGGCTCAGCGGTTGCTTATGACATACAAACCGGGGAGGGGCCGGATATTTATCGGCATGCTCTGAGCGATGGAGCCATGTCTGAAATCGCAGGCCAGCCTGAATCTGAGCAGGCTGCCCGGTTTTCACCTGATGGAAGCCGTATCGCTTTTCATCGGAGGAATGGCGGTGACAACGGTAGCATTGATATGGTTGTCCGCGACTTGGATTCTGGCGGGGAGCAGTCCTTTGCGGTTTCTGATTATGAAGACAGTTATCCCAACTGGCATCCGAATGGCGACCGGGTGGTGTTTACATCGAATAGAAACGGCAGTTTTGATTTGTTTATTTACTGTTTCGAACAGGATGCCGTGATTCAACTGACCGAAGACCCCGATAATGAAAAATACCCGAAATGGTCGCCGGATGGGCAATCCATTTTGTATCAGTCCGATCGTGAGAATGGGGCAGCGCTATATCTGACAGGCATACCCGCATCCCTGACATGTAAGCAGACCGGATGACCGGTGCTGCAAACTCATCATAATTATCAGTATATGTGCTTTTATCAGTTCTTATAACCATCTTCAGTTCGCATCGAATCCATCAAAAAAGATCACATCGCTGGTGCCCAGCAACTCAACAAAATCCGGACTGCTGGGCGCATTCGAAATTATTCTTGCCTGCGCCTCCCTGATGCCTGATGCAGAAGGGTTAAACACGATTTCAAAGCCACAGAAGTCGCCGATAGGCACTGTGACATTACTGCACTGATCAGCCGCCGCAATCAGCACGAAGTCACCGGCATCGGGCCCGATGATACTGATGGTGTTAACTTGCAGATCGATTTCGCCGATGCTGTCGATTACCACGATCTCAGGATCTGAGTCCATGCCTAAGGGCCAGTCTCCAAAATCCAAAATGCCGGGCATAACCGATAGCATGGCGCCGATACCGTTCCCCGTCAGTTGCAGGTCATCAGGTGTTGATAAGGCATTGCTGGTAATACTGATGGTTTGGCCGGCCGGTCCGGTAACCGTGGGCGAAAAGGTATAGTTGAGGCTGCAACTGTCATTCGGCAGCAACATAATCGGAGCAGGTCCACAACTGCCGCCTGCAGCGGCAAAGGGTGAAGTTGGTCCGGTAATGCTGCTGATCATCAGCACTGCACCGCCATTATTGGTCAGGCTGGCCTGCAAGGGTGTACTGGTGGAATCTATGGCCTGATCACCAAAATTCACCTGGTCAGGTGTTAATGCCAGTATGGCCTGGGTACCGTTACCGTTTAATTGCAGCATGTTCGGGGATGTCGTGCTGTTGCTGGCAATGACGATGCTTTGTGCGGCGATACCGGTGCTGTCCGGCATGAAGGTGTAGTCAAGCGTGCAGCTGTCCCCGGCGGCCACGTTAAGCGGTACTGGGCCGCAATTGCCGCCGGTCAGTGCAAATGGCGCATTGGCGGTGTCTATCGAGTCGACCTGTAGCGGGGCATTACCGATATTGCTGAGTGTTACTGAGCGGGGTGCACTGGCGGTATTGACCGGTTGATCACCGAAACCAATAATTCCTGGGGTAACCGAGAGCTGCGCCTGAGCGCCGGTACCGGTCAGCATCAATGGGTCGGGTGAAGACAGCGCGTTGCTTTCCAGCATAATCGTTTGCATCATCGGACCGGCTTCAGTCGGGCTGAAACTCAGGCCTAAGCCGCAGGACCGGCCGGGGTTGATGGTGATCGGGAAATCCCCACAAGAGCCCTGGCCTGTGGTGCTGAAGGGTGCGCTGATATTGGTGACACCGGTAATGACCAGGCGGGCGTCGCCGGGGTTTGTGATTCCAAGGGAGATTGACTTGGTAGTCCCCACAGGCACATCGCCGAAATCGAAGGCTGAGCCGGCGAGTACATTCAGTTCCGGGAAGACTCTAACCCTGCGGGTGAAGCTGTAGTCGGCATTCGGGCCAAACCGCCCGGTTGCCCGCAACCAGGCAAATCCGGCATCAACCGCCACCAGGTTGCGCTCCCATACACCATTGTTCAGGATGGAATTGCTGCCTACTGTCTGGAAAAAATTGACTCCGTCATTAGAGGTTTCGAAAAATACACTGGAGGGGACCGGCATACTGCCGCCGATGGTCCAGGTAAGCGTATCACCCTGTAACTCAATCTTCTGCAGCGCGGCTTCCGGCAGTGAGAAACGTCCAACCCGATTGCGGGTTTCACCCCCCAGACTGGTGAATAACCCGCCGACTACGGCTTTACCGTTCGGTTGCAGCTGCATTGAAAATACCGTGGCGTCGGCCCCGAATGCACTGTCAAAATCCGAGTCCAGGCTACCGTCTGCATTCAATCGGGTGATTCTCTGGCGGGCCATTCCCTGAGCCAGCGTAAAACTGCCGCCGATCAGTATTTTGCCATTAGCCTGCGGCGCAATGGTTTCTACAAACAGTGCACCGAGTTCGGTATCGAAACTGGCATCAAGCGAAGTATTCGGCAGCAACCGTGCAATGCCGCGGCGGGCGGTACCGTTATAGTCTCTTAATTGCCCTCCAATCAAAACCTTACCGTCCAACTGCAGTGCAATATCAAAAATATCTGCATCGGCGCCGGTGCCGCTGTTTATATTGGTATCCAGCGTACCGTTGCTGTTTAGTTTGGCCACGCGATTGCGGGTTTGGCCGTTGTATTGTGTAAAAGCGCCAGCGATCCAGATTTTACCGGTCGGGTCCAGTGCTACCGCAAAAACACTGTTATTGGCGCCATTGCCGGGATTAAAGCCGGTATCCAGTGATCCATCAGCATTCAGGCGGGCAATACGATTTCTGGATGCCCCGTTGACAGTAGTGAAGGTGCCCACAATGATCAGTTTTCCGTCCGACTGCCGGGCACTGTCAAGCACAACGCCTGTGGTTGCCAGGTTGGGGGCAAAACCACTGATCAGAGCGCCTGAGCTGTCCAGGCTGGCAACCCGGTCTCTGGCTGTGCTGTCTACGTTGGTAAAGTTTCCACCGATGGCGATGTCATCATTGGCCAGTACACTGATAGTGTGTAAAAGATTGTTGGGGCCGCTACCGATGGAATAGTCGGTATCAGTACTGCCGTCGGTGTTAAGCCGGGCAATACGGTTATAACTGTCGCTGTTGATGGTAGTGAAATTGCCGCCGGCCAGAATCTGTTCATCACTTTCCCACACGACGCTTCTAACCTGATCATCCAGCCCGATGCTGGAATCAAAATCCACATCCGGATTGCCCAGGCGGTTGATACGCCTGAACTCACTACCACCCAGCAGAATCTGATCATCCTGCTGGATAGCAATCACATTCAGGCTGCCTACGGTGCCGGATGGCGTCGGTAGGCTGTCGGCAATACTGCCGTCAGCAAGCAGGCGGGCCAGATTGCGGATGGTGCCGGTAACGTTGGAAAACACGCCGGCCGCCAATAGCTTGCCGTCACTTTCAAAGTGCAGATTAAAAACCTGCCCGGAGACAGGGTTCAGAGCCGGCACATAGCTGGTGTCGAGGGCGCCGCTGGGCAGCAGCCGGGCGATAGTCCTGCGGGTAGCATTATCAAAAGTGAAAAATTGACCGCCGATATAGATAAAACCATCGGCGCCCAGGGTAATAGCGTTGATCCGGTTATTGGCTCCCTCTCCGGTGGCAAATGCAGTATCCACCTGACCATCCGGAAGCAGTCTGACAATGCGCCGCTGGGTGCCGGTACCAACAAAGGTGAAATCGCCGACTGCAATGATGCTGTCATCCGGCAATACGGCAAGATCCCGAATGATGTTGTTAAAGCCCGGTCCGTTAAAATTTGCATCCAGGCTGCCATCAGTGTTTAACCTGCGAATGCCGAAAAAGCCGGCAATAATCACTTTTTCATCGGATTGGAAAGCTGCAGTTAATGCGCCTATTGGTACGTCACCGCCGGGGTTAAAGGTATTGTCCGTGCTGCCGTCGGCATTCAACCTGGCCGCGCGACCGGTGAAGTTGCCGACAATCACCAGTTTGCCATCGGACTGGATCAGCATATCGGAAACGCTGTCATTGGTGCGGGTACCGGCATCAAAGCTGTCATCCAGGCTGCCGTCGGCATGCAGGCGCGCGATATTGTTCGCGGTAACACCATTGATAGTGACGAACCGGCCGGCAACCAGAATCCTACCGTCCGGTTGTACATGGATCGCATCGATACCGATTGATTCGCCAGGCGCACCAGAGCTGCCCAATACCGGCGCAAAACCGTCCAGGGCTGTCTGTGCATGCAGCAGGGGAGATATTACAGCCAGTACTATCCAAAATAGTGTAATTGACAGTTTTTTTTCACAGCAGCTTAAAGTCATCACAAGCATATCGACCACCCACCAATAGAGAGAGATTTATTTTGTCTACTCTTATTAGCGACGTAGGAAGCAAAATTCCCTCATCGCTTGTATGCATTGCCAGCATGCTCTAACGTTAGACGCCAGATAATAAGTCCGATAACGGCTAAGGCAGGGTGTGGTGAGTTCTACCTGGGATCAATTGCAGCAGCAGTTTGCACGTCTTATGGCGTTGTCCGAAGCGCAGCGCGAACAGGAATTACATCAAATAAGTGCTACTCAACCCGGGCTGGCTGAGCAATTGAAGCGGCTGCTAGATGCTGCTCAGCAGGAGGTTACCTTATCTGCACCGGTTGCTGATGCAGTTGATGACCTGCTGGCCAATGAGAATAGAGACCGAAGCGGTGAAACGGTTGGCGCATTCAGGCTGGAAGAAAAAATTGGCGCAGGTGGTATGGGCGAAGTGTACCGCGCCAGCCGGACAGATGACTTCGAGCAAACAGTAGCGATTAAGTTCTTAAAAGCCTTTGGTCACAGGGCGGATTTGCTTAAGCGTTTTACTGATGAGCGCCAGATATTGGCCCGGCTTGAACACCCGTATATCGCCCGTTTAATCGATGGTGGCACCACCGGAGACAATGAGCCATACCTGGTGATGGAGTATGTGCAGGGGCAGTCGCTGGTTGAATACGGAACCAGCAGGTGTTTGAGTTTGAATCAGCGCCTGCAGCTATTCAGCCGAATTGTCGATGCGGTTGGCTTTGCACATCGCTCACTGGTGGTTCATCGGGATTTGAAGCCATCCAATATTCTGGTAACAGATGATGGCATTCCCCGGCTGCTGGATTTCGGCATTGCCGATTTAATTGATGCTGAGAATGATGATGCCAAAGCCTCGGTGGCATTAACACCGGAGTACGCCAGTCCTGAGCAGCTCAATAATGCGCCGGTGACCACATTGACCGATGTGTATTCATTAGGCGTTTTGCTGTATCAGTTATTAACCGGCCGGCTGCCTTACACACCTGATCCCGTCACCGTTGAAACCATGCGTGCGGCCATTGCAGCGAACCCATCGCCTTTGCCCAGCCAACATCACAGCAGGTCAGTCAAAATCGATCGGGAACTGGATTCCATAGTAGCAAAAGCACTGTCTGAATCTGTTGAGCAGCGTTATGTTTCGGCCGATGCATTGCTGCAGGATATTCGCGGTTACCTGCACAGCCAGCCTGTGGACGCCATGGGCAGGGGAAGTGCTTACCGGATAAGAAAATTTATCCAGCGCAACGTTGCAGCAGTGACTGCTGGAATTGCCGGTCTGCTGGCTATTCTGGTAATCAGTGGATTTTATATCGTTAACATTCAACAGGCGCGGGATACTGCGCAGGCAGAGGCGGATAAAGCCAATGCAGTGGCCGGTTTTATGGAACAGCTGTTTGAAGATGTCGACCCAGGAGAAACCCGGGGCGCTGAAATTACCGCTGCACAGTTACTGGAGCAGGGCTATCAACGGGTTAGCCGGGATTTTGCTGAACTACCGGACGTGGAAGCACGTCTGCTGGGGGTAATTGGCCGAACCTGGCGACGGTTGGGGGATTATCAACAGGCGCACAGCGTCCATCTGCAAGCTGTACAGCGCTTACCGGCCGTTCAGGCGGATGATCAGCAGTTATATGCCCAGGCGCTGTTTGATCTGGCCTATGCCGACTATGAGCTGGGCAACCTGCAGGAAGCCTTGGCCGGGCATCAGCAGGCACTGCAGCTGCGCCGCAGTCTGTATCAATCTGACCACCAGGAGCTGGCTGACAGCCTGCGTGAAACAGGTCTGCTGAATCAGCAGAACGGCAACAGTGAACAGGCAGAGAAGCAATACAGTGATGCACTGGCCATGTATCAGCGTTTGGGCAGCGGCTTCCTGGAACAGCAGGCAGCCACGTCGATGGATATGGCCGGCATTGAGATGGGTAAAGGTAACCGGGAAGGTGCACTGCAGCTGGCATTGCAATCATTGGATGCACAGATCGCACTAAATGGCGAAGTTCACCCGGAAGTAGCTATTGCAACCAATAATATATCGGTTATTCATAATAGTCTGGGCAATAAAATCGAAGCATTAAACTGGAATGAGCGTTCCATAGGGCTGCGTGAACAGATTTATGGCCAGGATAACCCGATCACTCTATCTGCGGTGACCAACCGGGCCAATATGTTATGGGGAATGGGGCACACGGTAACGGCATTGCCGCTGTTTCAGCGCGCCTATCAGGATTTACTGGATGAAACTGCCGGTGACAGTGATTTGCGCCATTATTTCAGAATCACTGATTTAATCAGAATGCTGATTACTGTCGGCGAACTCGATCAGGCTCAGCGCCTGTCTGAACGCATTGTTCAAAGGGTGCAGGATCTTGAAGGGGTTAGTGACTATCATCGCGGTACTGCTGCCGAGGTGCTGGCACTGACATTGCATTCACGTGGTCAATATCAGTCAGCAATACCATTTTTTGAACATGCGCTGACGGCTTACAACGAAAATCCGGACAGCAATGTGAATCACATTAACCGCACCAGGGTTTATGCAGCATTCGCGAATTATCATGTCGAGTCCACACCCGTTAAGGCCCAGGCATTGCAGCAGCTGGTCACTGAGCAATTAGCAGATAAGCCAAGGCCACCAACAGAAAGCGGTATGTATTATGCCTACCTGGCGGAGATAGCGGAGGGGCAGGGCGAAGTTGAAAAAGCGGCGGGGTTCGCCGATCAGATGCTGGAGCTGGCAGCCAATATATTTGCTGCCGACAGTATTGAGTTCGCCGATTTTCAGGTCAGAGCAGTCGGCTGGTATCTGGCTGCGGAAAGGGATGTGAAGGTGATCAGCGAAATATTGCAGCAAGCTGATGCAACCGTAAAGCAAACCCGGCAAAGCGCTGCCAGGGAATTTCCCTGGCTGGATAAGCTGCAAGGTAATATATCGACCTACCGTGCAGCATTAGCCGGCACCCTATGACACAGCAACAACGAACCAGAGTAACGCAGTTACTGCATAACTGGCGCGATGGCCGGCCAGAAGCCCTCGAAGAACTGATGCCGCTGGTCTATGCAGAGTTGGAAAACATTGCCAGACGGGAATTTCGCTCGGAATCGGCAGATCACACTCTGCAACCCACTGCTTTAATCAACGAAGCTGTATTGCGGCTGGTCGATAATGATATCGGCTGGCAGGACCGCTGCCATTTTCTGGCAATGATGACCACAACCATGCGCAGGGTGCTGGTTGATCATGCACGTCGGCGAAGCCGTGAGAAGCGCGGCGGGAATGCTCGAAAAGTCACTTTGCTGACCAATCTGGCCAGTGTGGAGACCGCGCCGGATATTCTCGACCTTGATCAGGCTATCGATGCCTTATCAGCTATTGACACGCGCAAAGCTGAAATTGTGCAGCTGCATTATTTCGGCGGTATGAAATACAACGAAATCAGTGTGGCACTTGCCATATCAGAGGCTACGGTGGATCGTGATTTGCGGTTTTCCAAGGCGTGGTTGGGAGACTATCTGAAACAGCGCAGCTAACCCAACTTGATCGTTAAGTAATTAGTTAACTATTATTTTTAAACTATTGATATTAAAAATTTTTATAGTTATTTTTCGCGAAACTTCATAATTCTTCATCGTATTTCATGTGCTTCATAAAAGGATATGCCTCAATACCGGGGAGTTTGCAAAATTGATCTTGTAGGTGCTCAATATTCATTTCCATATAACGGAATAGAGATAAACAGCATCAAATTTTGCTGAAACGATTAAACCTGGAGATTACTTAATGAAGCAATTTTTGCACTGTTTATTTATCAGCTCGATAGTCTGTTCCATCTTTATTTCAGAGCAGGCCTGCAGTCAGTCTGGTGATGATGAGCTGGTTGGTATGTGGGAAGGGAGGCGTATTGCCGGCCCGGAAATACAGGGAGATTTATTGATCGGTAGAGATGTTCAGCAGTGGTGGGCTGATGTTTCAGGGTTCCGTGTGGCAGTAACTGTCCAGAGCAATGCACTGAGTTTTGAAATTCCCGGTGGTCGCGGCTCATTTTCAGGGAGTATCGATTCTGAGCACAACCAAATCAAAGGACACTGGACACAACCCGGCATTATCAACAACGGTATGCCACATGCCTCACCGGTAGTGCTGAATGCTGATGGAGAAAATCGGTGGCGCGGGCAAATAGTGCCGCTTTACGATGAGTTTTCGCTGTTTCTGCCGGTAACCAAGCGCGATGACGGCAGTTTCGGCACATTCATGCGCAATCCTGACAGGGGATTCGGCGTGTTCTACAACCTTGATAGGCTTGAGCTCAGAGGCGACAGGCTGCAGTGGATCGGCCGGTTCTTTCGCAATACTGATGAAACTGTGCTGGTTGAGGCCGACTACCAGCCTGGAAGGATGGCCGTTAATATTCGCGGCAATTTGTATGATATGCGGCTATCTAATGATGACAGTCACAGTCATTTTTATGCCCGCGGAAAACATCCCGAGCCTTACAGCTACTCGCCACCTCCCTCAAACGATGATGGCTGGAATGTGAGCACATTAAATGATGCCCGTATTGATGCCAATGCTATCGGTAAGTTTATCAACGAGGTAATACTTCCGCCGGCTGATTCTATCGATGATCCATATATTCATGGTTTTCTGGTGGCACGATCAGGCAAGCTGGTTCTGGAAGAATACTTTCATGGATTCCATAGAAACAAGCCGCACGATACCCGCTCTGCCAGCAAAAGTCTGGCTGCAGTACTGGCCGGTGCGGCCATGCAGGCTGGTATGCCTGTGGCCGAGGCCAGTCCTGTTTATAAAACTATAAGTGCAGAAGTATCTGGAGATGAGCATGATCCACGCCGCGATCGAATGACACTGGCACATCTGCTCAGCATGTCATCAGGTCTGGATTGTGATGACAGCGATTCGTCCTCAAGGGGCAACGAAGATGTTATGCAATCTCAGGAGGAGCAACCCGACTGGTATCAATATACCCTGGACCTGGATATGGTACGTGAACCGGGGGCTATGGCTGTGTACTGCTCAGCAGGCATGAATCTGGTGGGTGCCGTGCTCGAAGCTGCTACCGGCAGCGACCTGGAAGCGCTTTTTCAGGAATTGATTGCAGAACCATTGCAGATGGAACACTACTACTTGAATCTGTCACCAACAGGTCAGCCGTATATGGGGGGAGGGATTTACTGGCTGCCGAGAGATTTCATGAAGCTGGGGCAATTGATGATGAATGGTGGCACCTGGAATGACCGTCGCATTCTGAGCCAGGCCTATTCAGAGAAGTCCATTTCGGCGATCTATGAGATGAATGACAAAGGTTACGGCTATGGCTGGTGGTCAATTCAATACCCCTATAAAGATAGCCATGTCACAGCGTTTTTTGCTGCCGGTAATGGTGGCCAGCTCGTGATGGGTATCCCGGAGCTGGACTTGCTGATTGCCTTTTTTGCCGGTAATTACAGTCACAGAACACTGTTTAGAATTCAGGAAGAATTTGTGCCAGAGTATATTTTGCCGGCGCTGAGGTAAGTGCTGCAGCTCTTGGTGTGACTGGCGGTAATGCCGACTCAGACACCTATAAGGCTGTTATCGTATTTACGATAGCTGAGTTGGGTGTCTGATCGGTGCGATTAGAGGATTACCGGTGTGCTTTCGAATCCGTCAGTGGAAATCTCTTCGCTGAGAAAAATCAGTTGAACGCCATTCAGCGCAGCGCCCAGGGCTGGGTTGGCGCCGGGAACAACTCCGGAGTGCATTTCCAGATTGCCCTCCGGGCCAACTGTTGCAAAGTGCCTGGAAAAAGTTATCAGTTCCTGGTGTCCACCGGGCCAAACACCGCCGACTTCGTAGTGAGGCACGCCCGGCTCCTGATCCACAAAAGTGAAGCCGAAAACATCGGGCTGCGCCGGCATACGGGCATAGATGAGGATTTCATAGTTACCGGGTGCTAGGTTCTCGAAGAACAGGCAAGACTCGAGAACGCTGTCGAATGTGACCAGATAGTCATCCATCAGCAGAGCATCGTTGTCATCGGTAGCGGGGTCAAAATCACTTAACGTATCCAGACCACCAATTTGCCGTACGCTCACGGAAGTAGGGGTTCCCTGCAGATTGATCAGGTCAGTGGTGGTGGTGCCGTGTGCTCCCAGAATGCTGTTCCAATGTCCGGGCAGGCCGGCTGCCGCGTAGCTGGATGAAGGGCCGTCTTCAGGCTGGCCAAAATCAATATTGAGAGATTGTCCGGTGGCTGGCACGGCAGTAACAGTGAAAATTAACAGGAGCGGAACGTGTATGCGCATCGTTTCTCCGGGAGGTTGCATCAGAGTATGCTGCACAACCTGTATTGGTGTAGATCTTTATAGTAGCTGCAAACTCAAATTAATAACAATCGGCCTACTGACTTAGTCACCAATAACCACATTTGACACGTACTGTGACCATTAGCCGCAGGTTATATCTGTCTAATCACTTTTTATAGGGCAAGGGCTCATCACGCATTAAAAATGAAAATTCTGACTCGCCATCGATTTCATATACAACCGTGCCTTCCCAGCTTTCAATACGCCGTGCTTCGCCGGCCAGCATGGATTCAAACCCTCGTTTGACCCGGGATAACACTTCCGGGTTGACCCACGGCGTGTTGTGCGCAGGCAACAGTGCTTTTACATTGGCTGCTTCCCTGATGAGTCTGTCCAGTGATTGCGCATAGGCATCCAGATCTGTCTCAGGTGCATACAGCCATATCGGGCCGGAATAATAGCTGTCGCCGGTCCACATTAAGCCTGCCTGGCGGTCGATGAGGGCAATGGCATCCGGTGTATGTCCCGGGATATGGATTACTTCCAGCTGGCGATTGCCGAGGTCAATCACTGCACCGTCGCTGATGAAGTTGGTAATCTTATATGGTCGTCCTATATGGTTCGCAGGCGTTACACCCTCAGGTGGTTTACGGCAAAGCGCTTCCGGTGACACTTCAATAGCAATCTGTTCGTTGCTCTGGCCTTTTTGGCGGCTCCGCGTAAACCCAGTGTCCATGCCATAGATATTATCGAATGAATAGTTGCCGCCGACATGATCATAATGACTGTGTGAGTTCAGCACCGAAACCGGTTTATCGGTAAGCATGCTGACCACAGCTGATATATCAGCAATGCCATTGCCGCTATCAAATAACAGTGCACGTTTATCACCTTCAATTAAATATGAGATCACTTCCTGCCATTGGTGAGGTTCATAAATGGCCGTCACGCCATCAGTAACCCGGTATGCCTGAAACCAGTCATTTGAGATTTCTAAACGGTTCAAGTCGGCATAAGCCGTTCGGGGCAGCTTTTTGCAGAATTCAGCCATAGAGCCTGCAGGGCTGGATTCGTCCTGAGCTATGGCACTTGCATACAGTCCGGCTGCCAGTGTTAAAGCAAGCCATTGTCTGAATAAAGTAAAAAACTCCAGCAGGCATTTAGACATGATGTTTACGCTTATCAAAAATAGGGTAGTAAGGTCAGATCATAATACCTGCCCCATGCATCTGTCATTTGGGCCAGTACATCAGATCCATGGTCGTTGTTGGCTACGGCAAAAAAACCAATGCCGCGATCAGGCGCAATAATAAAATAGGCTCGTAAACCGGGGTTGCCACCTGCATGGAATACGATGCGGATGCCTTCCGGGGTTTTGTAGGTATAGTGCCCAAGGGCGTAATGGAGCCCGGAGCTGTCAATGCCATCAATAGTTGGTTTAGCTGAAGGGGCCAGCATTGTTGTGAATGCTTTGTCGGAGATTATCTTATTGCGTTGTAGATGTCCGCCATCGGTATACAACATGAGAAAGCGTGCCATGTCATTGGCTGTAGAGTATAGGCCGCCGGCTGCGCCGGGCAGGTGATATGAATCTCTGCGACGGCCGTCGCTTCGGTAGTAAACGGCTATTCCAGGCAGCATTTCAGGTGACAGTAAAAAAGTGCTGTCGTGCATACCTGATGGGTTAAGAACGGTGTCTGCCATATATGCTGCAAAAGATTCCTGTGTTTGGTCTTCAATGATTTTTTGAATAACAAGAAAACCAGCACCGGAGTAGCTAAAGCCGCTGCCAGGCGGGCGTTCCAGAACAGCTGGAGGGACAGTGCTGTTTCCGAGTAGCACATCTGCCAGACGAGGCAGAGGTTCTGTGGCTGGGGTAACTGGCACGCTGGAACCTGACAGACCACTGGTGTGGCTGAGCAGCATGTGCAGGGAAACTTTTGATCGAGCAAACAGCAGGTCGTAGAGTTCAGCATCTTTCAATAATTCTTGAATTGAAGTGTTCAAAGACAGATTGTTACGTTCAGCGAAAGCCAGTAACCCCCAGGCTGTGAGGGGTTTAGAGATGGATGCGATGTTAATGAGTGTGTTCACAGTCATCGGGATGTTCTTTTCCCGATCGGAAACACCGAATGCCTGAGTGGATAAGACTTTGCCGTTCTCGATGATAGTAAATTGGAGGCCTTCAACGACTTTAGTGGATATGGCGTTTTCTGCAATGGAAGTAAATTTAGCTGTTATCAGGTGAGCCGTTGCATTGGTATCGGTTGCTTGAGAGTGGACTGAAATTTCAGAAGTATCTTGATACTGCATACATGATATGAGACATAGAATTATTATTGACAGGCCTAATTTCAAGTAACAATGTTTTGGGAATGCATTACTCATGGAGATTATATTGGCGTATATCTGGGGCAAAAATTGCTGGCATGATTCTAATTGGGCAATGAGCAGAGGATCATATTGAATATTCTTGGTGACAATAGCCATATCTTACGTGATCAGTATAGTTGAATGGCCTGATTGCCAAGATATTCGTAAAGACGATTATCTAAAATACCCATAATAAGCCTAAATTAATGTGCCGCTTTGGCATAGAGCAGCAAACCTTCACCTGCCAGATCTTGTTTACTGAGACAGTTTCAACATTGAGTGCACCATAACAAATGATTCAAGAATTTATCTTGAGAATCAGAAGGTGTTCGAACACCTCAATTCAATGTGATGCTAAATGAACAGGAGGAAAGCATGTCCAGTTTTGATAAGGTAATGGCCGCTCATGTGGAAGCACGAAAGTATGGTGAGTCCTTTGTTGATTTCACTAATGATTTGCTGAGTGGAGTAATTTCAACACTAGTGAAAGCAGGTATGGATCAAATGACCAGCTATGCCGAGCTCATACAAGCTATTAGTGTCGGGCAATCCACATTCCAGGAAAATGTTACCGGTTTGGATAAAACCAAGCCATTTAGCGATGCAGTCAATTTGCCTATTTTGGATAATTATATTGAAGAAGTTTTTGCCGGCATTAATGTAACGAGCGCACTTGAGCAACAAGAAGCCGATAGCTTGATTGGCCACTTCAATGGGATAACGATTAATACCGGTACAACGTCGAACGTTGAACTAAAAACGATGTCGCAAATTTTAGATCCGGAACTCACTATAACTAAGGCTGAACTACAGGAATTTGTATATAACAAGCTTATTTCTGATGCGGCAAAAAATTACGATACTCTTGTAACACTGGTTCGTGAAGGCTGGATCAAAGTTTTACCAACAGACTGGAAAGTTTCAACAGACTTAAGTTTTCACATAACAAGCGATGATACATCATCGATTTATTCGAGCTATTACAAGCAAAAGGTAAGAGGATGGCAAGCCAGTCGCAGTGGGTCTTTTGGTTTCAATATTGGAAAAATCCTGTCAATGTCCAGTACGAATGCTGGTTCTGTATCTGGAAGTAAGCTTCGGGTCAGTACACAAAGTAAATCTGAAACCAGCAATCTTACTTCTGACGTTCTGTACAAAGGACATGTCAGCGTCAGTGGTACTGCAGTTCAGCATCCTTCCGTAACGATTGAGCCATCAGCATAGGAGGCTGATATGTCATTAAGCCTGGCAGAATTGGTGGCCTTGGTTCAGGATCAAATTCAGAAGAGCTTTGAATATGCTGAGCATATGTCCGTGGTTGGTCGCGATAGCGACCAATCAGCTCTTAGAATGAATCTTAGTGAAGCAGAAGTGGATCTGCCGATTGAGTACGATCTCGAAGAAGCAGATGTTTCTTCTGAACAAATGAAGGAGTTGCTAACAGAAGGGAGCTCGATTGAAGTTGCCAATAGGCTATTAAGTTTGCCAGGTTTAAATAAAGAGTTTGAGTTCGCATTAAAAGATCGTATGACAATAGATAAAGTCGGCCGCAATCACTTTGAAGAGCAGGGGCCAGTCAGCAAGCATACCCGTAGAAAAAAGTTGAAATCTGATGAGACTACAGATCTTACATTACTTGAAATGCTAAATAATGTTCATGCTGAGCGTGTGCAAAACCTTCATTGGGATGAGTTGGAAAGCCGTAAATATGTAACTATAACCGCGGCAAACCTTTCTCCAAATGAAGCAAGTGTTGAGAAACAAGGTAATTTTATTGGCCGCATATCTCTAAAGTTTAAAGTTGTCAGTAAGTAAATAAACTTTCAGTAAATGCTTTGCAGAGTTGATGGCTAAACAACGCTGCTTGCAGGAGAGGAACCTTTCAGTAAGATGAATAGCGCTACTTTTTGATCTAAAAGGGAAACGATAGATACCTACCGTTTCCCCGGCATCAGCAATCAGCCGGCCTGCCACCGACAGATTGCCGGGCCTGATCATGGTTTAATTGGCGGCTCGGTACTGATATCAGGTTCTTCATCCAGTGCTTCTATACTGAGCATTTCAAAGCGCCAGCCGGATTCATCCTTACCACCCATCGGCCAGAAAATATTGCCGAACTGTGCCAGCTCTTCAAAATCGGTATAAATGTCTCTGCTTTCTGTACCACCGTGCCGGGTTGGCGAGCCATTTTCATTGATCTTCATCCAGCCGATGAACAGCTCATTGTCATAAAACTCGAGACTACCGTCTGAACCCATGGCCAGACGCAAGTCAGGGGATCGATTCGCCAATAGAAAAATCTTCCGATAGAGCGATCTACGCCAACTCATCAATTCATTCGTGTGGCGTTTTGCACTGAAGGGATTGACCTCACCCCGCAGCATGGACCAGCCGCCATCTTCGGTGTAAGCACGCATCCGGTTCATATCATGATTGTTGATCTTTACCACATGCTTAGGTGCGCCGGTGAAATACCAGTATTCCTGGATATAGGGCAGGCGGGCCTGAGGGTGATGGTTTACAGCGGTGTTATGGACGGCACGGACGTCCTTCCAGGCAGCTTCACCGCCCAGCGCATTCAGCAGCTTTTCTCCCAACTCAGCGGGTTCACTGCCTGCAGCAGTATTGACAACCAGGGTAAGCAGCAATAGCCAAATTGATTGATGTATGGGTCCAGTCACTACAGATATCTCCGGTAATTTAATCATTTTGAGGAGGGGCAAATGAAATTGTATGAGGCTCCGTCAGCAACTGATAATCCACCATTACTACACGCCAGTCACCACCCGGCTCAATGGCTTCTGACCACAGCGTAACGTCTCCATATTGCAGCGGTTTACCCAGGAAATGGGTGTCGGTATGCCGGTCTTCTCTGCCATAGGCCACTGGTGTTCCTTCCGTATCGGTAGCTATCCAGACGACACGTCTGCCCGCTATAAAAATATCGATTACACCATCTCGCCATTCGGCACGAACGGACGGGTCATTGCTGGCCAGCAGGTGAAACACACGAGTTGGAATACCGGGCCAGAATGAATTCCAGCCTGCAACCTGCTCGGATGACCATTCAGATTGCTCACCATTTCTAACGGTCCAGCCTGTATCAATATTCAATGCACGGGTTTGACGCAGGCCATTGCCTTCGGATGATTCCATAATCCTGGGTGAAGTGAAATCCACCCAGTAACGGCGCAGTACCGGTAATTCCAGCTGGTCAGTGTGAAGGATTTCGCTCATGGTAAACCCTGAGGCATTAGCCCAAACCTGTTTTCCACCTACTGCCTGCAGCATTTTTTCTATTTCAGTATCAATATCTACTTGCTGTGCCGACAGCGAAGCCGGCAAAGCAATTAATACTGCAAGCCATATAACAGAGGTTGAAATTCGCACAATGAAACTCCTGAATACACTTCATTGGTCTGCAGCCTATCAAGTCAGGCTGGTTTAAGATTGCGAATTTTGTGCAGGATCGAAGTTGAATAGCCGCTGGCAGGCCCGGCGAAAAGCCCGGTAGTCCTGGTACCCGGCAGCTTTGGCTGCACGTTGAGGCAGGGTGCCTTTGTGAATTTTCTCGACTGCACTATTCAATCTGAGTTTGCGCTGGTACGCACACGGAGAAATGCCAAAGGTTTCAGTAAACAGTCTTAAGAAATAATATTTGGATAGGCATGCGGTAATCGCCAGGTCATCAAGGTCAATATTTTGATCGACTGAATCGTCTATCTGCTCTTTGGCTTTCAAAAGGCGACGGATTAATTCGTCCCGGGTGCCGGTTTTAGTCGCTGAGCGTAATTTGGAAAATGGTGCGTGGCTGTGCAGATTTCGCACAGCGGTGATCATAAGCTGCTGTGAAGCTTCTCTGGAAGCTGCGTCGTTTTTTATATTAAGTGTGCTTATCAATGTATTCAGGTCTGTCTGAGATTGATGATTAGCTCTGAAGGGTACCTGAGGTATTCCTGGCTGTAAGCTGTAATCTGCATCCTCACTGAAATTGCTGATATCTGCTTGCAATGCCGCTTCCAGCAGGCTTGATTTGTCCTGGTCAGGAAAAAATATGGCAACGGACTCCGTTTCCCGAATGATGCGGCTGGAATAGTGCTGCCCGGTATTCAAAAACAGAAACTGACCCGGACGCAGTACAACTGAACGGCGGCCTATTCGATATTCCTCCTCACCTGAAAGGACCAGTTTCAGGGACAGTGAACCACCATGTTCCGGTAGTTCGGTATGACTGGTTTTGAATCGGAACAGGGTAGGCGCATACAACTGTCTGTCATAGAAGTTATCCACCTCGGTTTGGGCGAATTTCCGTGAAGGGCTTTTCCAGCTGACGATGCGCATCGGCTGAGGTTAGCATGGGGTGCTCATAACTTAGCCTGAGTGCTTAATGATCTACGGTAAATGGATGCCGGATTACGTTGAAGTGTGGATGCACGGTTAATGTAAAACCAGTGCCGGAATAATTCTGAAGTCGTAATAAATTATTCAATGGAGTTAACATTAACCCGGCTAATGTGTACCCATCCGGCCCAATGAAATGGATGCCGAAACGCTCGACTTGCACGCATTGCCCGGCGAGCTTCAGCAAGCGCAAGGGAGGGGTCTGATGACGGAGTATTGGTAAGTGACTGATAGAAAGCAGGAACCCATATTGCACTTGCCGTGTCACTTACAGGCCATTGTGCTGCAATAGTGTTGCGAGCACCGGCACGGCTTATGGCTGTGGCAAAATTCAATGCTGCATTAGCTGCTGTATTTCTGCTTTCAGCAAGCTGACAGGCGTTGAGAATAACAAGATCCCGGTTAACTCCCTGCTGCATAACATCCAGCCAGCTGAGGAATTGAGGATTATCACCTTCTTCCTGAGGCTCAAGCCAAATACCGGAGGCAATAAGCCGATTACTGCGTGTTTGGCCATGCGCCGATAAATGTAACCATCCTTTTTCGGAAAGTGCTGCCAGTATGGATTGGCGGTTATTTAATGCGCTCGTACGCACATCATGGCCAGGGCTATTCTGTTGGATGAGTACTGGTTCAACGGCAGCATTACTGAGATCAGGCAAAATGCTACCCTCCTGGCTGGCCAGCATGACGTCTATCAAACCTGGTGATTCCTTGCTCTGGGCTTCTTCTCCAACAGGTATAACTAATGAGATTGTGGCACGTTCCGCCAATGGTTGTTCATCCCCCGGCCAGGTCAAAAGTGACCAGGGAATTCCAGTTGAAAAATCATTGCTCAATATCTGAATTTTGTTTGGTATCGGTCTTTCATCCAGACCCGCGAACAGTTGCTCTGATAAGAATTGACTATGGTTGATTATTTCTGCCAGGTTGCTGTTCGGTTGGGATAATTTTGATCGAAGCGGTTCAAGGTGCTGTTCAAAACTATCGTGGTCGATTGTAGTAATAATGGGCGATTTGCCTGGTTCAATCCATAGACGAAGCGAATGATGACTTCCTCGCATCAGAATCAACAGCGGGTCACCGTTTTTAGTGAGTGCATCGATGACATTAAGACCGGTTTTTGAAACTGCACTTGTATCATTAGGCAGTTCGGTATCTCGGGTAAGTCGGTTAAGCAGTTCAAGGTGCACAGCATGAGCATCATCATCAGCAGGCTCTGACATGAAACCCGTTAGCAACAAGCGGGTGAGGGCTGTGTCTGAGTCTTGGTGATCAACTTGTTGTGAGGTCTTGTTGCTGATGCTTGTGGATAACAGCCATGGCTGTAAATTAGCTAATAACTGGCTTTTATCCTGTTTGCCTGTTTCTATTGCATATCCGATCAGGTCAATAGCCGTCCGGCGTAAATTTCCAATCGATTCATTCAATAAATACTTGAGTAAGTTGTTTCCGGTGCTACGCGTAAGTTCAGACAGCTCTCCAGCTCGTGTACGCAATTCGGCAAAAGCTTTATGATGAAATCCTGATCGCCAATTAATCTCAGCAGTAAGGCGGTCATATTCCAGACGCTCTCTCAAGTTTGATGCAAGCGCATCTCCCTGCAGCATTTTTGCAGCATGTTCAATATTTCCTGATCTCAGTGCGAGTTCCACATTCAATTGATTATTCAGAGCCTTTTGCGATGGTGAAAATAATGCGTCATTAGGTATTTGTTTGAGTGCCTCGGAGGCCGCATCTAAATAACCGGCCCGTAGCAATAGTGTGCTGCGCAATTGACGGGCAATACTTATCTCTTCAGGCATACTCAGTTCGACATAGGTAGCCAATGCAGCATCGGCGTGATCAAGTCCCCGTTCAGGAAAACCGTCAGCCAGTTCAACCCTGGCCAGCAGTACTTGAGCCGCAGCTACACGTGCAGGCGCATGTTCGGCATCCAACATGGATAATGCCTGATTAGCTGCTGATCTGGCATCACCTGAAGCTTGTAGCTCGATCAGTAATGAAGCCATTCGCATCAATATGGCGGCCTGCCAGCGGCGTTCATTACCTGCAGCGAACTGTTGCTGTGCCAGTTGCAGACGGGAAAGCGCTTCAGCGATATCTCCTTCATCCCGGGCTAGCCCGGAAAGGCCAAACTGTGCCCGCCCCTGTGCGTTGAAAGATTGTGCACCCTGGGCCAATTCAACACTATCAAGTAATAAACGCCGTGCTGATTCCACTTTGCCCAAACTTCTTTCGATAGCCGCAAAATTGATACTGGTTGAGGCCAGCTCGAGAACTTCATCCAGTTCATCAAAGCGCTCACTGGTCCAGGCGTAGCATTGTGATGCCTGTTCGAGTTCGCCAAGATAGTGAAGGCTTAGGCAGCGGGCGTTTTCCAAGCGAACACCGTAGTAGTGGGTGCCATCCGGTTGATCTTCGTGGTCGCGTGTTAATTCAAGTACACGGTTGTATTGACCACTACGATTAAGATCTTCTACAAGGCCAACCATTGCTGCACTAGCATGGGTTGCTACACCTGCTGAGTGCCATGCATCTGCTGCTTGCCCAAACATTTCAGAAGCATCAGTTGCTCTACCCGCCAATAACATTGCCTGGGCACGTAAGTGAATTGCTAGAGCATGTGTATATGAATCATATACCGAGTTTTCAATATTATTCAGCTCAGTATCAGGGAATAACTCGCTCAAGCTACCAACACCGCCAGAGAAATATGCTGTTAAATTGTTAGTGGCATCATACCACTGCCATAGCCTCTTTGCTTTGACAAGATCACAATGCAGAATTAATCTAATTTTGGAGTTGCTAGCCCTCATGTATTGAGAGTTTATAAATAGTTCAAACGGTTGTGCTAATCGAAAAACTGCGGCGCCATAACGGGGTGGGATTTGTATAATGTATCCTTCAGGGGTACCTGAAATAGCTACATCTTGGCCATTTTCCTGGATCTCCAGTATTGCATTTTCATTAAGAAACTCAGGCGATAATAATAGCTGTGTATGATTAGGTAAGGCTGGTAAAACCGTGTTTATTACCTGCCTATTGCTGCAATTGAGAGATTCACCTATGACAATAGATTCAACTAATGCCAGGGATTGGGCAGGCATTATTATGAATATAACTAGAGTGAATACGTAGTTTAATATTCTAGTTTGTAGGTATGGTTGATAAAGGCCCGATATAGAAGGGCCTTTATGAAAATAATCGACTAGGGGGTCTCTATGCCACATTTTACTTTTCGATAGGTTCGTGTCCTGCTCCACTTGCTGTTTGGGACCAATCATCTGGATCCCAATCATCCCAATCTATTGGATCATCTATTGAGATAGATTCACTTGGAGGTATATCAATTATCTCGTCAGTTTCATTAATTGGTTCAAGGTCACTGCTGCTGGTTTCAGATAAGTCAAATCTTGTTGTGGTATTAGAACGAGTATTAAAATGAGCTGTAGATTCACTCTGTCTAGCTCGAATGTTATTTTGGTCATTTTGGCCTAAATTATTACTATATGGAAAGGGTGGTAGCTGGCAATGATTTTGATGATCATCATTTATACATAGGTTAAAGTAATTAGGCCTATGTGCTGCAATACACTGTGGAGTGGTTTTGTCGAATATTTCTACTAAGTAATATTTTCTATCCCAAATATTTTTTTGAAGGAAAATATAGAAGTCATAATTTACAGGCGAAGAAGAGCCATTCAGTGTTACATTTTTGCTAAGTAGCCATACAACTTCATTGACGCCATGTGGATTCAACTCTTCAACCAGTTCTCCTCGGAATGTGCCCAAATGAGTTTCTACTTTAAAAGCTAACCCAGAACCTTTCTTTACAATCTTTAGTTTGCCGCCATTAAATATGTCTTGCTGAGGGCAAATCGTAGAGAGTCTTGGAGATGTTCCGTGTATTTCAGGATCGATTGTTACTGGGCATTTGGTTACCCACTGCTGGCTAGATGGGACTTGAGCTTGAATATATGTATCATCGTAATAAACACGGCTTAGCATCCTTTCTTGAGTGCTGAAATCCGAACTCGATTTGAATAAAACATAGCCATTGCTATGGCTGCAATCTCCTATAGGAGCATCAAGAGGGTCTTGCTGTCCTATCTGAGGCCAGTCAGTTGTTATGGAAGAGAGAGTACAAGCTGTTGTTATTAAAGTTATGACAAGAGCAAGCCCAATATTTAAGAAGTTTATATTTTTCATTATTATTATCCTCGCTATTCAGCCAGTACCGGCAACTCCCGTTCTCGCTCCTTACCGGCACTGACATATTCAATACGTGGCGGAGTGCTGTCACTCAGCCGCTCGCGGGACAATAGAAAACTGACGAAACTATCCGGTGACAATATCAATGACTGTGTCGGTTCACCTGCAATATGCAACTGTATTTGTTCAGCATCAGGCGGCATACCAACTTCAATCAACAGGTATTGGCTTTCCGGGTCACCGGGATGAATCAGAGGCTGACTGTCGATACCACGCATGGTGTCAAAAACCATTCGTGTCGGACTGCTGATCAGATCGATTTGATCATCAGAATTAAATGCTGATATCACCCAACCTACAGATAATGCAGCAAAAAGACTTGCTGCCCATGCCATTGGCAGCCAACGACGCTGATCACTACCGACAGGCAATTGCTTGACCACAGTATTTTCAGAAAAAGCATTCGACAGACTGAGGTCTTCCTTGGACAACAACAACCCGTCTCGCAAATCAGTGTCTGCTTCTATCTCTGCTATCAGATGTGGTTTATCAAGCATATAGACCTCGAACCATTCCATTTCATCGTCTGACAGGCTGCTGCTTAAGTATTGTTCAAGCCATGCAAATTCCAGCCAGGCCGGCAAAGTTTTGTCATTGGAAGCACTATTCATAATATTGCTCTCCCCATAACGGTTTTCTTTGCCCCATTTATCAGGTGACGTAAGGTTTTGATCTGTCTCATCTGAGTTCTCCAATGCCCGAGCGTTGAAGTAATACTTTTAATCGTTGACGGGCGCGGTGCAGTACACGGCGAAAGTGGTTTGTGTCGATATTCAGTTCTGTACAAACAGTATCCCGGTCTTGTTCATCCAGGTAAAAACGGCGAAGAACCTCCCGGTCACGATCAACAGGCAGTTCTGCCAAAAGTACGCGAACACAATGCTTCAATTGATCACGCTGGGCATTTCGGCTGGGATCGTCGGTTGATTGCAGTGTTTCAACGTCAACACTGGCTGAATATTCGCCACGGCGGCCGCGGCGCCGGTATTCTGCTATTACCATGTTCACTGCGGTGGATCGAATATAGGCGGGTAAAGCTTTAGGATTATTCAGGGCCGAATCACGCATTTTTTGGATAAGGTGTTGAAGAACATCTTGAACAAGGTCATCAACTATTGGATCACCAGGCCTGGCTTTGCGGCGTACCAGCGCCAGAATGCCGGGTTGAAAGCGCTGTATGAATTCTATTTCCGCTTGTGAGTCGCCGGCTTCTATTCGAGCGACCAGAGCTGAATAATCATTGATAACATCCGATGTATATGCGCTAACCGACATACATTCCCCCAGGGTATCTATGTAACATGGCTAATCAAGTGCGGATAGACAGGTTGCGCAGGCCTGAATGATTATTGATTTAGCCCAGCATTGCTGTAAATACCCTTCCTGTAATTACTATATAGAAATTGTCGGATAAATTCATTTGTTGAGCCTATGACTTTATGCATTTGAAAGGCTGTGATGCAAATCATACGATTGATGCTATGCAATGCCCACGCGATCATACGGATCTGGATTATCGCCATCAGGAAAATGCTTTAGGTTACGTATGTGAAACCTGCCAGGGTATCTACTTACCAACTAAGAGCGTGAAATGGTTTGACAATACATACCAAACTAATGTCCTTGAATCGTTATTTCTGAAGCAGCAAATAGCCAAGCCATCAATACTCTGCCCAAACTGCAATTGCTTCATGCCGACAGTAGATTTTGGAGATGCTGAAATTGATATTTGCAGGCACTGCAAATCTATATGGTTTGATCAGTATGAGGTGACCGAAACATTAAAGCAGATGAGAACCGCATACAGCCATAAAGATAGCCTGGCTGTATTGCTATTAGAGATTTTAGCCGG
Organism: Wenzhouxiangellaceae bacterium; assembly: GCA_028289455.1. GTDB lineage: Bacteria > Pseudomonadota > Gammaproteobacteria > Xanthomonadales > Wenzhouxiangellaceae > JAJFKX01. The sequence continues at coordinate 80,645 of JANQPN010000032.1, read as the reverse complement.
ATTGACTGGAATTAGTGCCTAAGACCCGAAATTTGTAAATGGTTGGGTTCAAAACAAGCAGTTCTCACTTGTTAAACCACGTTTGTAGTCACGGACATCTGCAGTAGTGCACTATTACTCAAGGGCAAGAATGCGCACTTGATTAAAGGTCAACTGAAAACCGAGTGCCGCTCGCCTGTTTTGGTAATCACAGGCAAAGTCAGGCTGGCCAATAACCACGCTATTCCGAATGCGATCAGGCCAACTGCTTCACCATAAAACACCAGCCGTGGAATACGCAGGCTGATAGAGCCTCCGATCAGATGATCAAGGGCGATGACCAGAATAGATAATAAGATGGCGATTCCACAGGCTGCATACGCCATTGCTCTTATCCTGGCCTGGATGTGTCCTTTGTCACTAGCCCGCTTGTAGAAGAAATAACAAAACACAACCAGAATACCGAACATAACGGCAGCAGATATGCCATGTACATTCTTGATGATTTCCTCATGGCCTCCACAGCCGCAGGGAAACATGGCGATACCAATGGCTGCAATACCGGCGATTTTGCTGAGTATCATTTCCGGCCTCGAACGGCCGTTGTAAGCCATTAGAAAAGCAGCAATTGCAAACAAAAAACCTACAAAAATATTCCGTGCCCAGCCACCTTCATGGTAAGACGCACTGATTGAAGTGATTTCGGTTGCTGAGAAAAGGCTGGTTAAGGTCGCTAAGCTCAACGCGATCAGCCCAACAATCATTTTTATGGTGTGGTGATCAATCTCTAAACGTTCTGGCTTCGAAAACATAGCGTCCCCAACTGTAAGTTTTATAATACGGTAATGCTATTTAATCAGCACTGGTAAATATCAGCTGCTTTACTTAATGATGACCTTTGTCAGTCAATTCTCCCATTCCATGCATTAACAGGATAACACTTAAGCGACTTTCAACCTTTCTTCGCGGGGTACCATGTAAGCAATTACCCAGAATTGCATGACTTCCCACACGCGACCTTGGTTATGGAATTCTGTAGCTTGGATAGCATGCAGTGTCCACATGATCACTCTGATCTTGATTTCCGTCAAAAGGAAGAAGTGGTGGGGCACGTGTGCAAAGGGTGCTCAGGTATTTTCCTGACGGCTATCGGTGTTGACCGGTTTAAAGTCATTCACCAGACTGATGTGCTTCAGTTAATTGATAGACAACAGTTGAGTCCAAGCTCAAAGATTAACTGCCCAAACTGCAGCACAAAAATGTCATTGGTTTTGATTGATGATATCGAGATTGATGTGTGCACACATTGCACTGGAATTTGGTTTGATAAAGCTGAAGTTGCAAAGATAATTGAAATGTATGGTGATAAGCCACGCTACGAAGGGAATGGCTGGTATGTATTCTTAGAGGTTTTGTCCTGGTTTTCCGGGGGAGGCAGATGTTGAGAAATTTGATCATGACATAATCGTTCCTGCATAGGAGTTTATGTGATCATCGCGTTTTTATCAGTGCATATCGCAGAACAATGGGCTGCTGACTGATTGACAGTTACAATCTCGCATAAACAATAATCAGGTATCGATATGCGGGTATTCAGAGTTTTGCTGTTTGTGGCGGGGTTGGTTGTTTTACCAACTGTTTCGGCCGCTGAAACAGTTGGCCTGATGGCTTTTGTGGCCGAGGATAGTGCTATCAATAGCCTTGAAAGTATTACCGCCAAAGCCAATGTAACAACGCCCGATGGGCGTCAGTATCCAGTGGAAACTACCTATTGGCACCCGCTGAAAGCATTTTTCACCCGCAATGAGCAAGACAATTTTTCCACACTGGGCATCTGGGGTAAGTACAACTGGCACTTTAACGGGGAACAGCAGCAGGAAGTTGGCGAAGACTTTGCAGAATTTGTCATACTGCATCAGTTTCATGCTGCATTGATCCACTTCGAGCGCTTGTTCGATGAAATTGCTGAACCGGTAGCTATACAGCTGGATGATTGCGCCTGCCTGCAGGTAACTGCCAGGCGGGAAGCTAATGAGCATACGTTCTATTTTGAGAAACAAACAGGGCGCCCGTTTATGTGGGCAATTCATCGGGATGATCAAGCTGATGTGCGGATCTACTATTCCGACTGGAGAACGGTAGACGGGATGAGCTTACCGTTTGAACTGAATATTCAGGATGCTGATGACCCCTGGCTGTATGAATTCACCGAATTACGAATCAACAATACACCGGTTGACGCGCATTACCCGCCATACGATGTGCTAACAGATGAACAGCAGCTGTTGAAACTGCATCAGGATTTTGTTGATGTGCACCTGTTAGGACGTACGGTCACCGAACAGCCGGCTGCCCAGGCTTCAACTTATACGGTTGCGTATCAGGGGGAGATTTTCCAGTCAGAGGGAAGCGACTTCAGCTCATTTTATGAAAGCATCTTCAGCACGCGTGACTATAACAGCTACAACGATCTGATCCGGCCTGTGGTCAAGGTATCTGAAGACGGTAGCCTGGGCTGGATTATTGTCCAGATACAGGCTGACGGCGTGCGTTTTGATTCACAGGGGCAGGTATCGGGTCCATTAGAGTTCACCAGTGCCTGGGTTTCTCTGTATGAAAAGACCAATGATCAGTGGCGGATGGCTGGAAATGTATCGAATTTCAAACCTGATATGCAGTAATTGACACCGCTTTGAATAATTCTATGAAACTCATCGTAGTTTTTGTGCTCATAGGATTCATCTAAAGATAACAACCATTGGATTCAGCCATGGGGTCATTGAAGCGCAGAGAGTTTTTACAGTTATCCGGCAGCCTGCTGGTTTCCGGGGCAGTCAACGCTGCTGTCCCATCAAGCGGGCCTTTACAGAAAGCCATCCCGGTCAGCGGTGAAGTCATTCCGGTTATTGGTATGGGTAGCTGGATAACCTTTAATGTGGGAAGTTCAACAGCACAGCGGAATATCCGTACTCAGGTACTGGCCGAGTTTTTCGCTAATGGTGGCAGCGTGCTGGATTCCTCGCCGATGTATGGATCTTCTGAACAGGTGCTTGGCTATTGCCTGAGTCAGTTGGGCAGGCAGCAGGATGCATTCGCCACCACCAAGGTGTGGACCGGCAGTGATGCACAAGGGCGGCGGCAGTTTCAGGATTCCAAAAATTTCTGGCAGCTGCCGGGTTTTTCAGCGTACCTGATTCATAACCTGAACAACTGGAGAGGACATTTGCCCTATCTGCGTGAATTGAAGCAGAACGGACAAATTAAATACCTGGGTCTGTCCACCTCTCACGGCAGGCGGCATTCCGATGTTGAAAGTATTCTAAATTCTGAAGATATTGATTTTGTTCAGCTGACTTACAGTGCGGGTAATCGCGAAGTTGAAAACCGGTTGCTGCCACTGGCAAAAGACAGGGGTGTGGCGGTAATGGTTAACCGGCCATTTCAGGGTGGCCGCTTGATTGATCGCGCCAAGCGGACACCATTACCGGCATGGGCAGTCTCAATGGATTGTGATAACTGGCCCCAGCTGTTATTGAAATATATTGTGTCCCATCCAGCAGTTACCTGTGCCATTCCGGCAACCTCTCAGGTAGCGCATATGCGTGAAAATATGGGCGCAAATTATGGCCGCTTGCTGATTGAAAGTGAAAGACAACAGATTGCCGATGCTGTCAGGGCGCTGTAATGGGTGATTTGTTCAGTTATTCGCTGTCGGATTTCGTATCGTACTCAGCGGAATCGTTGTTTGCCATGACGGCTGATTTGAACGGTGCGGTATTTCCGGTATATGCGTTTATTGGTCTGTTATTGTTCTGCATGGCCTATCTGGGTAGCAGAAACAGTCACTATTTTATTCCTGCGGCATTGTTCTGCCACGCGCTGATGAGTGTGCTGGTAGGTGTGGTTTACTTCCACTGTTTCTACATGCATCTGGATTGGGCAGGGCGTTACTACGCCTGGTTGTTCTATGGTCTGGCAGCCGGATTGATGATTGCTGCGGTAGCACAGTTTTTTTCAACAGCGCGCGTTACCAGCCAGCCGGCATCGTTTTGGTTGGGAAAGCTGTATCTGGTCGCAGCAGTATTTATTATTCCATTGCTGGGCTGGTTTGATGGGCGTACGCTGCAGGAAACAGCAGTGATAGGCGTTACGCCACATGCCACCATTATTTCAGTAACGGGCATCTTGCTGCTTGCCGATAATCGTTGGTTGAAGTTTCTCTTGATCGGTCCGTTGCTTTGGGCAGGGGTAACAGTAATTTCATCCTGGCCGATGGAACTGCTGCAGGGGCAGGTCGTATTACCGATGGTATTGCTGGCGATATTAATTTCGTTGTTTCATAAAAGCAACCGGCATTCTCAGTTAATCCAATATTGACTAAATCCATGTATCAGTGCAGCCGGTTTGGCTGCATAAAGGCTTAATTTATTGGTAGTGCCTGTTTCAGCCAGTCACTGGTTGTTTTCCAGATAATTGAATCTGTACTGATTCCGTGGCCGTGCCCGGTACCGGTCAATGACAGGTGATGGCCGCGGCCCGGGAATGTCACAATGCGGCTGGCCGGATTGCCGCCAGCCAGTTGCCGGTCCCACTTCGTAATGGTTAATTCCAACGGGATGAAATGATCGGCACCACCCAGTAGAACCAACACAGGAAAGTCCATATTATTAATCGGCTTGGCAGGATCATAATCGGCAACCCATTGCCATTTCGGGCGATAAGTAGGCGAAACCAAAACCCTGTCTATGCCCAGGCGTGGGTACCAGTCTGTGGATTTTACGGCTTCAATTTGTCGGTCAAGTTCTTCACGGCTCAGATTGCCGGCGAGGTACTCGAAATAATTATCCACCAGTGCCATGGCCAGAGCCTGCTGGTCAGTATCAGCTGATGAGACTTTGGCTGAATAACTGAAACGCTCCACCTGACGGGGAGAGGCGCCGCCACCGGAAGCAGCGATGATGAAATCAGGTTTAGCGCCCAGTTCGGCAGCCCGAGTAGCCACCCAGTTGCCCTGACTATGTGCCCAGAAACCAGCGTAATTGATACCAGCCTGATTACGCAGTTGTGTCAATGCAGCAGTGGCATCGCCAGCCAGTTCATCCAGTGAGGATTTTGTCCAGTCGCCCTGCGATTCCCCGGAGCCACGCTTATCGAAAATAAGTACCGTGATACCGTCTTGCAGGAGTTGCCCGGCTGCGGGTTTAAGCATTCCGCGTACTGCCGGCCCGGAACCCGGCAGCATGACAATACCGGTTCCGTTAGCGCTACTGCTATCGGGTTTCAGAATAGTTGCAGCCAGCGCCAGGCCATCATTCTGAAGCAGGAAATGATGCTCACTGTTGATCGATTGTGTCTGTGCATCCGCGATACCAGGCTGCAAGGAGATGATCAATATCAGCAAAGCAAAAAAGCAAGTGGTTTTGAGTGTTTTCATGGGCACATTAGGCCACAGAGTCAGTTGCTGTATCTTGAACAATTGTCGCTGTCTGTTTACGCCAATGATGCGGTGTTGTGCCGAAATAATGCCGCCAAACCCTGTTCAGCTGAGGCTGGTCGGTAAATCCGGCTGTTACCGCCGCCATCGCCAGGGACTCACCGCTATTTATCAGATCTGCAGCCTGTTCCAGTTTCAACAGCATTTTGTATTGCTCGGGCGATACACCGTATGCCTGTTTGAACCGCCTGCTTAATGAAGCCCGGTGTACACCTGACCAGGCGGCGAGCTGTTGGATGGTAATGCTGTTTACATCCTGCCGAATGCTGTCGCGGGCCTCATGTATCCAGCCGGCCGGCGGCTGAATATCACTGTGCTGTATAGCGGCATACATATTGGACACCGTTTCACATTCTGCGATTCGCCGCCGGGCAGGATTATCAGATTGTAATGATGCTGCCAGTTGCAGGGTTGCTTCCCTCAGCTGTCTGGCCCGGAAACGCCGGGTATTGCTGATGGTTAACTGATCGGTCCACTCAATCACTGCGCACTCCAGACCAGTATCTCCTGCTTCAATCAAATGCGCGGTCCCGGCAGGATACAGCAGCATTTCAGCTGAGCCGGCCGGTTGGTTGTGATTGGGCCATTCGCGGTCTGCGAGTTCGCCGGACAATATCAGGCAGGTGTGCGGCGTTTGGTGCCGATGATAAGGGAGCAGCCCGCCGGTGCACTGTTCGATGGCTATGGATGCTGTGCTCACTGGAGTGTAACCCTGATTAGTTCAACTGATGATACATCAGCTCTGTTGAAACAAAAATTGGATGCCGGTGGGGCAGGTTTGGTTTAGGGTGGCCAGAGACGCTGGCTGTAATGCTTTTCAGGCAGCGGCAGTGATTAGCTCACTGTTAATCTGAAACGGGTGGATCTTGGTTAGACGACGCTGCCAAAAGGGGTTCTTGTGCCAGCGTTGCTCCATTGCATAGTAATTTTTTCTTTCGTTCAGATATTGATGGAATATTCCACTGACCCAGTCTGAATAATGCGTTGACAATGGATTGTCAGCTGGTTTTTCCAGCTGCTGGGCAATATGTCCAGCTGCGATTTCAGCAGCCTGCAGTCCTCTCCAGATGCCTTGTGAAGATAAAGGATCAAATGACATAGCGGCATCACCGATAGCAAACCACTGCCGCCCCTGGATAGTAGCCGGCAAAGTGCTTTGTGCAGGTTCGGTCGACAGATTGAGACAACACGATAATAGATCGCTGTCGCACTCGATATCCAACCGGTTACTGATAAACCGGGTATTGCCAAGCAACTTCATAAAATTGCTGGTTTCCCCACAGGATTTGAAATCCGGTAAATCCATATCGCTGAAGTACATCACGATGCGAGTGTTATTGGGCGCGCTGGTGGAATACCACCAGCCATTCTCACTGGCTTCAATTAAAGTCCGTTTGTCCTGGCCGGATTCGCGGGTTTTAAATACGGCGATACGTGCAGCCAGTTTGTCATGTATTTGAATAGCAACATCCCGTTGCCGTAAAAATGCTCTGGCTATGCCGCTGGCATCAATGACCCAGTCGGCATGCAGGCTTTGTGATGTTGATTTGCTGTGCAGCCGTAGCTCCCAGCGATTGCCAGAGTAGCAACTGCTGTGCAGCCGGTCACTGTCTATTACCTTAACGCCTTGCCGCTCCGCCCGATCCAGCAATTGCTGCTGAAATGCCAACCGGTCAAGATGCCAGCCTTGACCATGTGGTGAAAAGATAAAATCCAAATCCACCAGTTCAGCTGAACCGAAGGCGCTTTGATTACCAGGGCAGGTGATATGTGAGCCCTGTTTGATCAATTCGCTGATGCCCAGGCGCTGCAGCAGTCCATTGGCAACCGGCGGGAGTGTTTCTCCCGCCTTATAGACTTGCCTTTGCCGTCGATGCACCAGGCACACCTCAAAACCACGGTCGGCCAGCAGCCAGGCTGCAGTAGCGCCGGCAGGTCCGCCACCGATGACTGCGACTGAAGGCATATCAGCCGGAAGCCTGCAGCAGCCATAGTTGTTGCAGCTGGCTGGATGCGGCAGCGGTACTGACACTTCCATCTGCCTGCACGCTGAGCAATTCAAGATTGATGCTGCTGGTTAAGGTGAAATGCCCGGGATAACCCGAAGCGGTGTATTGCCATAGCTGACTGTCATCCTGAGGCACTTTCTTGGGCGCCAGGCTGATATTGCCGGTGGAAAAATCCACCGTCAGCACATTATTGCCGCCGGGTTCCTGGATAAACAGATAACCTGCCGAACTGGCGCTGGCAATCAGTTGCCAATGCTGTGACGGGTCAGAAGTATTGATCGGTTGTGCCGTCAGGCTGCCGCCATTATTCGACAACGCTTTATTGTTGCTGACCTGTGATGCATTGATGCTGGTCAGAACGGACGGCGTATCCAGGGCAGGGTTGCGCTCGGTTTCTTCATAAACCTGCTGCCCCTGGTCAATCAGGCCGGCTACCGGCGTAACGAAGCCCAGTTCTTTCCAGGTTTCCACCATTACGCTGTAGCCGCCTTCGTAATCGGAGATTGAATCTGCTTCTGGTGGAATCTGATTACTGCGGAACCAGGGAATATGCGTCAGTACAGGTGGTGTTTCATCATTACGTTCCACCACGATATCCGGGCGCAGTGCCGGCCACCAGGAAATATTGCAGGACCAGAAATCACCCTGCCAGGGAACCGACATGTAGGCGGCGATGGATCCCGGAGCAGTATCCTGGGTAAATCGGAAAGCTTCGGCAAAGAATGCCGATTCATGCATCAGATAAGTCAATTCAATGCCTGGATGGAAACCACCACCCACAGTCGGCTGCAGTGCGGCAAAATCCAGCTGATCAGGAATGGGAATGTCCTGCCAAGGCTGCTGGCCCGGCTGTCCTGAGACGAAGTTGCCGTTGACCCATTGCTGGAATTTTTCCAGCTGATGGTCGGTTAACGGCAGCCACTGATTGGGGTAGTTGGTGCCGTTGGTGTTGTTTTCCAGCGGTGAACCGCCATTGCCGAACAGCCTTGGCATCAGATCGGCACGCTGCTGCTGACTGCCGGCAGTGATATTGGCCGGTGCCGGCGCTGGCGGTGGCGGAACAATAACCGGAACATCAGGTGAATCCTCGGTATATACCGCCTGAGCGGGTGGCCTGATGAAATCGAATACAAATGGCCTGGAAATCAGTTCTGATGAATAATTAGGATTAGCCAGTGTGCTCAGGTAATCAGGATCGAGAAAATCACCGGATGTGCCGGGGCGGTGTCCATGGAAAGCCCGTTCATTGGTCCAGGCATAATCGGTTACCGTGCGCAGAATCGGATAAATATCCCGGTAGAAATTAACCGGTATGGCGGTGGCAATTTCCGGTGCGCTGTTGCTGTTATCGTAGGTGGACTGTTGAGTGAAATTGACCCCGTCACTGGAGGTCAAAAGTGACACTTTATTATCGACGTTAGTGAACGCGTAATATAGCTGACCATTGAAAGCGGTAATCGATACGCCCCTGCTGTTTTCGATACTGGAGCTGACAGTGGAAAATGTAAACGTCTGACCATCGGAAGAAACACCCAGGTAAGGCAGAAAATCAGTGCCCACAAAAGCACAATATAACTTACCCGCATAGGTGGTCAGCGATATTTTGTTCTGTGCAATAATGCCATGCGGCAGTGTCAGGCTTTGGAATTCAAAATTACTGCTGGAACCGTCAATGGAGCTGGCTATTATCAGTTCCCCCACATCCAGACCTGCCACTACAGCGTAAAATAATGAACCATTGAATGTTGTCAGTGCCGGTGGCTGATAATTACTGATACCTGGAAGACCGGTAATGGATAAGGCATTGAAAGTAAAATCGTTGTTGCCGTCTGAAACGCCCAGGTAAGGCATGCCATTACTGACTAAGGCTACATACAATTGATTATTCAGTACTGACAAAGCTGTTGAGGCATATGAGTTTGGTGCATTACTGATATTTTTAAAATTGAAGTCAGTTGCATTACTTGAACTGCCGATAAACAGCCCCTGATCGGTATTAGAGTAAGCCGATACATAAGTCTTGCCCCGAAAATAGGCAACTGCCGGGCTGTCATTGCTGGTGAATTCTGAAATGGCGTTGAAGCTCAGGTTATCTGCGCTTCCATCGCTGGATGTTGCCAGTTCCACAGGGCCACCACGAACGGTGCGGGCAAAGTAAACCGGACCCTGGCCGGTATACGGGTCGGAAGCGGGGAACAGGTCCAGCTGCAGATCCAGCAGTGAAACCACGTTGTTGGATGCTGGGGCATAATGCGGCGGAGCAATCGCAATCCAGCCTCGCTGGCCGGCGTTATTGTTTGTGCTGAATAAGGTGCCACCGCCACCATTGGTGATGACTACATTAATGGAACCGCCGCAGGTATCGTCGTACCAACCGGGGTTGTTGAAATAGGAATTGCCGTTGTATTCCGGATTTGGCTCTTCCGCCTGTGATACGACCACTTTGGAAATCACAACCTGCGGTGTGGTGCACGATTCGGAAACGCCTTTGCCGCCAACAAAAATCAAACGGCCCTGATCATCGGTATACAGGTTGCCCAGGCTGACGGTTGCCGGTGTGTAGGTGACCGGTACATCGCTACCACCAGTTTGCGGTGGATCATATTTAAGCCGTGATGACAGTGTATGACCGGTGCCTGGGATATTGAATATGGTACTGCCGTCGCCTTCAGTATCCAGCAGCTCAACCGGTCCCTGGTTAAGGCCGCTAATGTTTTTTTCACCCGGGTCAATGATCAGCAGGTCACGCTGTGCGGGTGGCAGGCCCGGTTGAATAGTGGAATTCCTCAGATCATCAGGATTGAATGCATATTTTCCCTGAAAGGCATAGTTGGCGGATTTCATATTGGTAACGTGTACCTGCCATTGGACGTTAACCACATTACCGTTAACGGTTGAACCCTGAGTGATTTCTCCAACCAGATTGCCGCTGTTGTCGTAGCCGAATACCCTGAAACGCTGGGCCTGCGGCTTGATTGCGCCGCTGTTGTCCTTGTACTGTCCATTACCCGGGTTCGGTACCACATTGGGCGTTTCCGGGCCAATAAAATACTCGCTGCTGTTGCCCACACGGCCTACGCCAATGCCCGGTGAAACCCTGATTGAAGCTACATTATTTAAAGTGTTGGTCATCTGCTTACCCTCTATTTATCTGATTCTGTGTGCTATCCCGAAAATGGCTTATTGCTGGCCGCCGCCAGCTGCTGTCTGATTGGCCGCAGTCTGTTCGGGATACCATTCACCACCTTCAACTTCTTTCAGCAATGGTTGATTGATGGCATCGGGTTCCCCGTCAAAGGGGGCATTCTGAGTAATAAAGCTGAAGTCGGAAGCGATCAGAGTAGATGGGTCTGGTGTCGGCGAACCGGCAGTAACAGTTGGTCCTACCTGGGCATTGCCGTGACAACCTTTACAGCCACCGCCGGTGAAAGCCGTCTGGCCTTTTCGCAGATTGGTGTTTTGAGGATTGATGGTACCGGTATTGTTATTCAATGTGCCGCTGAAGCTGCGCAGTGCTTCATTGGTCTCAGTGACGATATTTGCCAGGAAGTAATCGGTGCCTTCGGTGTCTGAAGGATCAGTGGCTGCGCCCTGTACACCGATCAGTTTGTAATACAGCCACACTGAATCTGACAGTCCGTTGTCAGCCAGTAACTGACGAAGCTGCAGATGTACCTGGCTGGTTACATCGTTGGTTTCATCAGAAATGGGATGTGCTCTGGATGTCACCGTCTGTTTGCCTGGAAGAATCGGTGGTGTTGAGTTGCGGTTGTAATAGAACAGGCTGCTGTCGGGCAGGCCGGAATTCAGGTTATCGACCTGTTCGAAGGTAGCAAATACAAAGGTCGGGTAATTGGTTGTTTTATGGATGATATGGAGTCCGGTTAACCCGTATGGGAGGGTGCTTTCTGTGGGCGCGGCATCAATGGTTTCGTAACAGAATGCTTCTGTATTGCTGGGATCAGGGTTGCGGTAACGGATGATAGGCGCAGTCAGATACCGCCCGCTGTTGTATTCATCCAGTGTCAGTTGACGCCAGGTGGCTTTGACCAGAATAGTTCCTTCCGAACCGTTTTCGTCACTAACCCCCGGCGGGAAACAAATGATCGGATCAGCGGTATCAGGGCAGGGGGCCAGGCCACCGAGGTTCTGATTGCGCACTGCCTGATAGGTGTTCTCCTGGGCGATTTGCCTGACGGCTTTCTGGTAATAATTGTTGCCGACGATGTAATCAAACATGATCGCATTAGCTTTGGCTTCGTAAATAAACCGCCTGGGCTGTTTGGGCAGACCCATGTATAGCGGCGTATTTTGTGGGGGTTCAGTACCAGGATCGTTGGGGTCGCCATCAGTGAACAGAGTGCATAAGTTGATTTCACTGGTTTCATCCAGGTTATTGAACAGGTGAACATCGCCGAGTGTGGATGAAGCGTTGACTGCCCAGGTGCCGGTTTGTGAGTTATAGGCACCGCATTCAGGAATTTCTCCGCCGTCAACGCCACGATATGTATATGCCGGTGGTACGTTAAAACTGGTCGGGTAGTCCGGATAATTACCGTTGGAATCCGCCATTGGGTAAATTTCGACACGGTGCTTGTAGGTTTGCCATACCAGCTCACCGCTGCTGTTCGGCTGGGCAAAATCAACAGCTGTTTTGGAGGTGTCAGGCTGGCCGCGGTAAGGTGCTGCACTGTTGTAACTGGAAGGCCAGTTCAGTGCGATAAATTCCTGCCAGGCAAAATTGGCCAGATTGGTTAACTGTTGGCTGGTATCGTCTACCGGTGCCGGTGCGTCATGAGGTACCTGATAGGCGGTGTTGCTGAAAAATACCGGTGTGCCCTGTGTGGCATCGGTAGCATTGTCATCAGTGACCGCCAGCGATTCTGTTTCAGTATCCGGCTGTTCCCCGGCATCTGCCGGTGCATTGTTATTATTCTGACAACCGATGATGATCAGACAGGCTGCCAGGATCAGCACAGTCAGTTTTGTGGTTATGGTATCTAGCTTGAATTGGTTCATGACGCCCTCCGTTTTCACTCTGTTGGCGGATTGCCATCCATAGGTGAAAACGGCACTGAACCTAGCCATTAAGAATGCCACAAAGGAATTAAAACTAAAATGCACAGCTGATGCCGGCATGTTCCCCTGTTAGCCTCAGGCTGAAAGAATCAGCGCGTTCCCCCTATTGATATTAACCCCTGACATTCATTCTGCATGATTTCCCATTGGATTTCCAGCAGTCGTTTTGTTTAAACCCAAACCGGCCCAAGCGGCATCCAATAAACTGATTTGGAAGGGCCACCACAGCTGTCCGGATCAATGATTAGCTGATAACAATAACCATTGAGGTTCTCGATTATGTATCCGGTAAAGTATTTTTTTATATCTTTTGCACTGATCTGCTGCAGTGTCTCAATTGCGCAGAACGCATCTTCAACATCTGCGGATGCGGATTACCATTATCAGGGCACACTGAAAATAAACCCTGAATCCGGGCATCTTGCTGCTGACTGGCAGATAACGGTTTTTGATACAAATGAAACAGCCGCGACATTTCTGTTGCGTGAAACACTTAGCGATTTCAAAGTTTCCGGGGCAGGTGTTGCCAGTTCCGAAATCAAACGCCAATCGGGGTTTGGAGAGTACTGGGCGGTAACAGTGGAGTTTGCCGATTCTGATCAACCGAGACAGATTCAAATCAGTTATAACGGCATTTTATTGCCGGAACCTATGGAGAACCGGATCAACAGCATAACCCCGGACATGGTCGAGCTGAATGTTGATTCATTCTGGTTCCCCATTGATCAGCGCTTCAACAAATTATTATCAGTTGAGCTTGCCATCGATATTGGCCAGGGTTGGCAGGGTGTAACGACTGGCGCAGCGACAACTACTGACAATGGCATCAAAATCAATAATACAGATCCACGCCTGGATATAGCCTTTGCAATGTCCAAATCATTTCATATTTCCCGGCAACAGGGGTTTGAAATATACGATTTGCGCGAGCATCGGCTAGGTACGGATAAGCTGGTAAATGCGGCATTAAAATGCCGTGATTTCTTAAATACGCGGTTTGGTAAAAACAACCCGTTGCCTGATGGCAGATTACTTATCACCGAGCGCCCATCCAGTGGTTATGCACGTGAAAACTATATTGTTTTTACCGATATTGCAGACACTGAACCAGCACCACTGATGCGCTTTGTTTGTCATGAGTTTGCCCATTACTGGAGCAGAGGCGCCAAGTTTGACACGGTTGATAACTGGATTAATGAAGGATTTGCTGAATATCTGGGAACCATGGCGGTACGTGAGTATTTCGGAGAGTCAGCGCATCAGGAAATGCTTGAGGCTTTTGCTGAACAAATAGCCGATCAGGAGTTGCCTCGAATCTGGCGTGAAGGTGACACGGTCAGAGGACCGTATCTGGTTCAATACCGCAAAGCGCCCCTGTTGCTGTCTAAATTGGAAACCGCTCTGGGAAGGGAAAAGTTTATGCGCTTTTTACAAGTATTGCTGCCTGAGCCGGTTAAAACGACAGAAAGCCTGCTGCTGAATCTGGAAGGGCTCGCAGGAGCTGGGCACCGCGAGATGTTCGAGCAGCAACTGGGAGAGTAAGCGGTCAGGGGCTTTGCTCCGCATGGTTATCTGATATCAGCGGGCATCAGTTATCAATCGATTGAATGTGACTGACTTTTGCAGCCGTGGTGCCTGATCTCCTATGGTTTCATGTGACTCCCATGAAAATGAATCAGCAGTTAGCAGAGATATAACCAGTTGCTCAGTGATGGTGGTCGGCTGGTTTTGCCGCCGAATAGTGTAGCTGCGTCGGAATTGCAGTTCATTGTTATTCTCGCTGAGACTGCCAGCTCGTGATTGAGGAGAAGTAAACCCCAGACCGATTTCCCACATGGCGAAGCTCTTCCGATAGCCGTCATAGCCAAAGTGTATGATCCGCTGCAGTACGTTGTCGGAAAATACACGCATTTCAAACCAGGCGCCATCCAGTAGCTCAGTTACTTCTGCGGTTTGTTTGACTGGGTTGGAATTGCGACCGGCAACACCACTGACAGACCATTGTCCAACCAGTTTGCTGAGTAATTGGTGATTTTTGCCTGGCTTTAATGCCTGTCGGATTTCATCGGTCATGCCCACACCTTGATTAACGGCAGTCGCCGGTCCAAACATGGCATCCATATTGCCTGTTGGCTGGTGTTGGGCGTATAAATTGCTGTTTGCATACATTGTGCAGTAAAAAATCGCCAGCAGAACTGTTTTGAATAGTGAATGCATTTGAAATAGTTCTCGATTAATGTGCTGGGTTGACCGGTATTGCGTAGACAGTTCCATCCAGATTGCCTACGAATACATGGTTCGCACCAATTGCCGGGCTGGAAGCAAAACCCCACATGGCTGCTTCAGGTGGACGTTGCATCTGCAACTGCCATATACCAAGGCCGGTGTTTTTATCTATTGCGTAAAAAGCCGCCTGATGGTCGACCAGATAATCAGCGACGCCGACTGAACCGATAAATACAGCGGTATCACTGACTGCCGGTTGCATCCAGGCTGATCCGCCAGTATCGAATTGCCACCGTTGTTGTCCGGTTGCAGCATCAATGGCAGATATCAGCTGGGCATCTGATGAACCGATATAGGCAATGTCGTCACTCACAACAGGCGATGATTCCACCCATGAGAACCAATAATAGCTGTTCCAAACCGGTGTGCCATTAGCAAGATTGAGGGCAATGATGTCGTAGCTTCTGCTGCCGGTTATTACCATCTCCTGATAAACAGCTGGAGAGGAGGTGACCGGTGCGCCGGTATCATATTGCCATAGTAGCCGGCCGGTGGCCGGATCCAGAGCATAAACATTGCCATCATGACTGCCAATAATCACCTGGTCAGTGGTAATTGCCGGTGTTGTGGTAATCGGCCCCTGTGTAGTGAATGACCAGATATTGCTGCCATCCTGCAGGTTGACTGCCTGCAGACGGCCGTCTGCGCTGCCGATGTAAATATGCTGATCAGCAACCACCGCAGCTGAAGCATAATAATCATAGTTAAACCCTGGATCACCAGAAGATAACCTTGGCTGAGGGGAGTCTTGCAGCTGAGCTTGCCATTCAAGGCTGCCGCCGTGCAGGTCCAACCGGTAAAGATATCCATTGTCTGCCTGGGCCAGTAAATGCTCACCGGCAATAACGGGGCGGGCACGCAGGGTAGAACCGATGTCAAATTGCCAGATTTGTTCACCGGTAAGGGCATCCAAGGCATATAAACTACCGTCATCACTGCCAAAATATACCCGGCCTTCATGATATTCAATGCCGCTCCATACAGGGCCTCCTGTTTGAAACTGCCAGCTGATGGTGGCCTCTGGCAGTGCTGAAGATGGTTCCGCATCCGATGGTAGTTCTGCGACTTTGTTGAATGTCATGGGAATGTCATGAACCGGCACCACTGAGGAGGGCAGTGAACCGCTGAAACTACGCAGATCTGCTCCCAGAGTAAAAGCTGTGGAGCCCATTTTCAGCTGATTGCCTTCAATTGTGATGTTGCCTACCGGGATAGGCGAGGCGTCGATATCAAGCAGTAATAATCTGGCTTCCAGCTGCGCCTGCTGATTATTAATTATCTCGAATGCTACATGACCGGTAGTGTTATTGAATACCGGTTCGGCATACCAGGTACCGACAAGTCCAGTCTGTGATGGTGCACTGTCCGGTTCGTTGTCAACAGAGCTACTATCAGATTGCTGGGAACAGCCGATGCATACAAAGCCGAATAATAAAAGGCAAAATTGCTTGGTCATCGTCATTTTTATTATTGGGAATAGTTATTTTGCACTTACTTTAGCCGGGTTGAGGATATTTGGAAGGTGTAATTCGTTGCTATGAACGTTGCGCACGACAGGTTAAAAAAAAGCTTTTATAAACCATGACTTATGGGCTATTTATAGGTTGGCCGGTTGTTTCTTTGAAGAATGCACGGTTGCAAAACACCGGCTGATTTGCTTTTATAAATTTAAGGGGCGCGATGTGAACCAGGTAGTGGGGCTGCCGGATTTGCGTTGCTGATCACACAGGGATACACATTCCCGGCAAGGGGTTGCCACTTGAACGTCACGCCTTCGGCTCTGTTGTGAGCAACAGAGAAACATCAGCGTGCATGGCCCGCCAGGGACGTGCTTTTGATTGCGAGGGGAGATCATGAGTGATAACAGAAAGATCGTCAGGGCAGCCATTTACCCGGGGATAGGTATTGCCAGAGTGGGTGACAGTGAATCAGAGTTTTTTTTCGGTCCTGAAGTTGATAATCCACCGCCCAGACCACTGGGGTTTTACAAAGACAAAAGCGGAGCGCTTAAGCGTCAGGCTGCCAGGTTCAGAATATACGGCTACGATGCTGAAGGTCAGGTGGTCAGAGAAATCACCGCAGACGAATCGGCATCTATCCGCTGGACAGTTCAGGTAGCCAATACCAAACCGGCCTGGTACCAGTTTAACTTTGTAATGGACCGGCCTTTTTCGATACCCAGCCGGCGCCGGAATGCAGCTTATGAAGGGGAGCAGCGTAAGCAGCTGATGATGACACCGCCGCCATGCAGTGTTGAAGGCGTTGATGCCGGTGGTGAACAGCACCGGATTACCAGCTCGATTATGGGAACAGAGGTTTATCTGGGGGCATTGCGTACGGATGAACAGGGCAGGCTGATATTTCTTGGCGGACATGGTAAAGCCGGTAGTTGGGTTGATCCTAATTCTGCCGTCAACTTCGGCAATAACGACGGCTGGTGGGATGATGTTTCTGATGGGCCTGTGCATGCCGAGGTAACACTGAACGGTGACACTATTCCGGTCACCTCAGCCTGGGTGGTATGCACACCACCCAAACCGGCGCCGGATGTTAAATCGGTAGTGACCCTGTATGACCTGATCTACGATACCTATGTCAACAGCTCATATGGTTTCAACAATTTCCTGATTCCCTACGAGGATGTATTGTTTACCCGAGACATACTGCCGACATTGCAGAAGTTCTACCAGCAGCAATGGGTTAACCGCGGCTTTGCCACCGAATTTGGCTGGAAGGCACCACATGACTTTTTCCAACCGGAATATTTTGAGCAGTTGCACAGTACCGATGAAGTCTATCGTGAAGTGCGCAACCGGGTGTTTCAGAATTTCCGTAATCCGGACCCGGATTACTTCACCAATCCAAACCCGCAACTGGACGACTGGAACGGCTGGCCATGGTTGTATGGTGATAACCCCAGCGTTGATCAGCCGGGTCTGGATGGGTTTCTGGCAGTCACCTGGACACAGTACAAGGCATTGAAGAAATGGTCGGAAGGTGATTTTATCGATGACTGGCCTGCGGGCGCTGATCCATTGACGTTCGGCCCTGAAACACTGCAGGAAGTACCAGTGGATAAACAACCGGAAATGCTCGACAAGGCAAGTCTGGATTTTCTGTTGGGCGGGCCTTTTCATCCCGGTATCGAAGTTACCTGGCCGATGCGCTTCTACACCATGTATGAAGCACCATTCCGGATTAAACACCGGCCTGATGAAATCCCGGTACCGGACTATGGTGAATTTCTCAAGCCGGAGCTTTTCAGCGGCGCCAACTATACAGTGTATGACGAGTATGCCCCGATTTTCTGGCAGGGGCCGGGCGATCTGACACGTTGGATGGGCATACCCTGGCATAGTGATATGGCGAACTGCAGGTCGGGCTACGACGAAGAATATGACCCCTACGTGCCTGCGTTATGGCCGGGATCAGTACCCAATGAGGTTCTGACAATGGAAGACTATCAGATCGTGTGTGATGCAGATGCGGATTTGGCTGAGCGGAAAAAAGCATTTTCCCGCCGGAGCAGCTGGTTTCGCGGTCTGAAAGGCGCTTATCTTGAGCAAACCAATGAGATGATTTATGAGTTTGGAAAGATGGGTGTTATACAGCGCTTGCCTGGCCCAACTGATGAAATAGGCAAACAGGCGTTTCCCAGTGAGATATCAGTGGAAACAGATGAAGAGCTCAACCGTGGAATCAGCGGGAACCCACACGGCGGAAACAGGCCAGTGAATCTGCGTGGCGCGCAGCCTGCGTTTAAGCACCGGTTAAAAGGCAAGAAATAACACGTCATGTCGGCAAGATTACAGCACTTTGATGTGCTGGTTATAGGTGGCGGGCTGGCCGGTTGTGCGGCCGCCATCAGCTTGCAGCGGCAGGGTTTTCAGACTGGTGTTGTAGAGCGGTTCTCACAACCCCGGTGGAAGCCCGGCGAATCACTTCCGGGAGTTTCCTGGAAGTTGCTGAATGATCTCGGTATCAGTGATTATTTACCTGAAAACCTCATATTGCCTGTTTACGCAAATGAAGCATGTTGGGAAACTGATGAAGTATCGATACACCGGTTTGTCCAAGATCCGTCAGGTCACGGCTGGCGAATCGACAGAGCGGGTTTGGAATGTGCAGCGCAACGGGCAGCTGTTCAATCAGGCTCACGTGTCATCAAGGGGCAGATAATCTCAAGGTTGCAGTATGACAAAGGCACTTGGACCGGTGAATTGAATGGGGAGATGATTTCGGCAGGCTGGCTGATAGATGCAAGTGGTAGATCACGACATATTGCCCGCCGACAAGGTGCCGTAGTGCTGCAGAATGACCGGCAGATGGCCATTGCCATGTGCATGCGCAGCGAAACAAGGCGGGACCGTGATGCCAATACGTTTATAGAAGCGGTTGAAGAAGGCTGGTTTTATACAGCATTGCTACCGGATGGCAGGCGGGTTGTGGTGCTGCACACTGATCCCGACTTACCGGCGTATGCAGGTGCAAAAACGCTGCGAGGCTTTTTGTGTGAGTTGAAAAAAACGGTGCATTTGTCGGTAATGTTGGATCAACACGAATATCAAAACTGCACATTGCCGCAAGCTGTAGCTGCCGGATCATCCCGGCTGAATAAGTTATATGGTTGCGGCTGGCTGGCAGTTGGTGATGCCGCCGTCAGTTTTGACCCGGTATCTGCTCAGGGTATGCATACTGCTCTGTATACCGGACTGAGAGGAGCACAGCACCTGGGATCGCAGCTGCAGCAGGATGAATCGGGTCTTGAGCATTATGCAATGCGTATTGATGACATTTACCAAACCCATCTGCGTCATCGGCAGCTGAGTGTGGATCTGGTACGCCGGTGGCCGGATTCGAATTACTGGAAGCGCCGGTGGAGCAGGGAGGCATCAAACCTTCCGCTAGCCTGGGCTAGTTGATTTCTACCGGGATCGGGACCTGACAGACATCCAGCACTGCCGGCGGGCGATGGTGAAAGAATTCATGAGTGCGGTTGCGGCGGCTGTCCATCAACTCAGTAAAAGATTGATGGTTGGTGCTCATCACCTTGATGTTCAAACGTTGTTCGGCCGGCAGGTCGGCTGCGACTTTGGCTTTTAACATGGACGTCTGTGCATCGCTGTTTTCAATAATGCCATTGGCATTACTGGGGCCGCGGTTAATTTTTTGAGCGATATCCATTCCATGAATGACGCGGCCAAAAACTGTCAGATTACGATCAAGATAACGGGGCGCCTGGCCGATAACGATATAAAAGTCGGTACTGCCGCTGTCGGGCTCATTGTTTCTGGCCATGGCCACTGTTCCAGGACAATGCGTCAGCCAGCTTGTTTTGGTTTCTGTATCCAATGCAGCAGGAAATCCATCAATAAAGCCGGTTTCATCAGCAAATAAATCACCTTTTTGAGCACTCACAAAGTTAAGCCCGTTGGTAGTATGTTCAAACTCAGCCGGCAGGGTTGGCTGGGTGAGTTCCTGATCCAAGTCGCTGCCGTCACCTCCCTGAGCCACAAAACCATCTATTACGCGGTAAAAACGCAGACCATCATAAAAACCTTCACGAATAAGGCGTTTGAACTGTTTAACGGTAGCTGGTGCGAATCGGGTGTTCAGCTCAATCACTATTCTGCCTTCCGGTGTGTCCAGGTATACAGTATTCTCCGGATCGGGTTGACGCCATTCGCTGTTAGCTGCTGCATCATCGGCAGCAGCAGATGCGTTGGAAATGTTTGCTGGTCCGATAATCAACAGATGGATAACAACAATGGCGAACAATCGCTTCGGCATATGCATTACTCCGGTAATTCTGGCTAAGGGGTGAGGCATTTCATCCTAGCAGGGTTTTTCTTTTGATATCCAACTATTGGTGGGGGTGACTGTCTGCCGGCATGCAGTACAATCATGGTGATGAGTAGATAATAATTGGTTATTACTTCAGGATGAAGTTTAACTAGTTTTAATAACTATTTGAAATTATAGATAATAATTCACTTCCGCTTGTCTAGCGGTTTATGCTCGGAGTACAAGTATGTCGCCGATAATCCGAAAATGTGCAAGTCTGATTCTGTTACTGATCACCATATCTGCTATTGCTGATATTGGTCGTGAACCCACAGATGTTCTTTATCAATGGGGCGTTAAAATTCCCATGCGGGATGGTGTAGAACTGAATGCCACCATTTACCGCCCGAATGACTGGCATGGGCAGCAGTTGCCCAGCATCGTTACCATCACACCTTACATCAGCGACCGTTATCACCCGGACGCACAGTATTTTGCCCGCCATGGATATGCATTCCTGGTGGTTGATACGCGTGGGCGCGGGAACAGCGAAGGTAATTTCGAACCCATGCGGGTGCATGACGGACTGGATGGTCATGATGTGGTTGAATGGGTGGCAGAGCAGTTCTGGTCAAACGGTAAGGTGGCGCTGAGAGGCGGCTCATACGGTGGCTACAACCAATGGGCCACAGCAAAGAATTTCCCACCGAACCTGACCACTATTGTACCGATAGCTTCGGCATTTCCGGGTGTGGATTTTCCGATGAATTATAACGTTGCCTATCCTTATGGCATTCGCTGGACAACCCTGACCAGCGGGCGGACGGCCAATGGGCGGACTTTCGGTGATCAGGACTTCTGGGAACGCAAGTTCCTGCGCTATCACACCTCCGGAATGGCGTTTGCCGAACTGGATAAGCTGGTAGGTAATACCGGCACTGCATTTGCTCAATGGCAGCAGCATCCTACACAGGATAGTTACTGGGCGGTTGCAACACCGAGTAATGATGAGTTTTCCCGTATTAATTTGCCAATGCTGACGATAACCGGCTATTACGACGGCGATCAGCCAGGTGCAATGGAGTACTACCGCCGGCATATGCAGTTTGCGCTTCGCAATGCCACCTCCAGGCATTACCTGCTGCTGGGGCCTTGGAACCACAGTGGCACCCGTGCGCCGGTCCAGGAATTCGGCGGTTTAAAGTTTGGTGATGCCATGATGTTTGATGCCTTTGCACTGGACAAACAATGGTATGACTGGACCATGGGTAGCGGCTCCAGGCCAGAACTGCTTAAGGATCGAGTGACATATTTTGTGGCCGGCGCTAACGAGTGGAAATCGGCGCCTTCGCTGGGAACCATTACCGATCAATCACTGGAATTGCGCCTGGGTTCGGATTATTTTGACCACACAGTATTTCGGTCAGGCAAACTGGCTGAAAGCCAGGATGGCTCGGTCACTCAATCACGTTATATCTATGATCCGTTGGATACTTCCTGGGCAGAGCTGGGGCAGGGTGAGCACTATCTGACCGATCAGGCTGAAGTTATCAGAACAGATGGATCCGGATTGATATTCCACAGTGATATTTTTGATGAAGCGACCGAAATTACCGGTTATATCCAGCTGGATGCCTATCTGGAAATGGACGTGCCGGATACCGACATTAACGTGACACTGTATGAAATCAAAGCAGATGGAAGCAGCATCGCGCTGACGGGAGAAACCCAGCGCGCCAGGTATCGGGAGTCATTGCAGCAACAAACCCTTATTGTTCCCGGTGAAGTAAACCTGTTCACATTTGATCGGTTTTACTTTTTCTCCCGGCTGATTGCGAAGGGCAGCAGATTGCGCCTGTTTATTCGGCCTGCCAATGGTTTGAATAACCAGCGCAACTACAATTCAGGCAAACCGGTCAGTTTTGAAACCAGTGAGGACGCCAGAACGGCGAACGTCAAGCTTCACCACAGTGAGCGTTATCCCAGCAAGTTGATATTGCCGATTGTCAGCCGATGACAGCAATAGCTGATTGACAGGTCGCCATTTTGATCATCGCTCGCCGGGGTGATAACGGCTGATCATCCTGGCTTCTACATCATCGCGGTAGTAGGCGACATCTTTGAATTGCCGGTCGGCATAAGGTTGTGCCTGATCGGCAAAGTGCGGTGATTGCGGATCACCGCTTTGACCGCCGGCCAACAGGGTTTTTGCCTTCACTTTGTCGCCGAACTCTACGACAGCCACGAAACTGTTGCCCGAGGTGCCATACAACCTTTTGGTGGTATCCGTACTGCGGGCGCCATACGAAGCCAGTGCGCCCCACCGGCCGGAAGCCAATCCAATCGGCAAACTGGGTTGATTGTCATCAAACGCCTGCACAATGTCACCAGTGAGGCGCTGGTAGCGATTGACTTCACCCCATGGGATATCCCAATGACCAAAATCTGCAGTCAACTGCTGCAGCGTCAGGGCAAAAATATCCAATCGTTCATCTGGGGAAGATGTGCTGCCGAAATGATTGATCAGCTGCATACCTCTCAGCTCTGCCGGGTTCTGGCCATGCATGCTGTAGTTGATACCGTAGAAATGCGCCAGTGTCATGGCTATGGAGTCGATGGCCACGGCATGGTCCCAGTCACGGAGGTGCTCTATTGCCTGTTGTAACTCAGGGGAATGTTGTGATTGTTCGGATTGGTCATAAGCATCAATCAGGCCGCCGACCAACTGCTCGAAGCCGGGTAATGTCGGGTCATATGCCAGTTCAATCAGTTTATCCAGTGTTATTTCATTAATACCGCTCAACACTCTGACAGCATGGATGCCGCGAAAATTTTCCGGGTCAGGAGCCATGTAGGTTGGGTAATCCTCCGGCTTCGGGCTGAATTGCAGTGCCGCTGTAAAAGGAGTGGAATTGCAGTTCTGCAACCAGCCATTCGCTGGATTCAACAATGTAATGGATTCATCAACCGTATGCAGGCCATTCCAGTCAGTGGCCGGGTTGCTGCCGTCCACAGGTTTGGAATAGTCAAAAGCGGGATCGCGGCGGGGTATGAAGTTGCCATGGAAATAAGCTATGTTGCCACTGGAATCGGCAAACACTGTATTGTTTGACGAGTTGGTACGGATATTCATCATCTCCCGGAATTCGTCATAATCAGCCAGCTTGGTGCGGGTAAATGACTGCCGCAGTGCGTTGATCGGGTCCCAGTTGATCTTGGTGGCTGTCCATTGACCGT
The DNA here is from genome assembly GCA_028289455.1 of Wenzhouxiangellaceae bacterium. Lineage (GTDB taxonomy): Bacteria > Pseudomonadota > Gammaproteobacteria > Xanthomonadales > Wenzhouxiangellaceae > JAJFKX01. Next base: position 56,777 of record JANQPN010000032.1, on the reverse strand, counting down.
CAACGGTATGGGTTATTGGTCCATGATGGGTGTGATACATCGGAAAGGTACGCTCAGAAAGGCCATCACCGTTCTTATATTTCAGCGTAACCTCGGAAACCTCAACCGGCAGCAGGTCATCACCATATCGATACATCAATGTGCCGTTGACTTCCCTGATGTCCTCTACAAATTCATCAATAAAGTCCACATAGGTGGATGTATGCATCCAGCCGGTATTTTCGTTGAAACCCTGGTAGACAAAAAACTGCCCCCAGGTTACGGCGCCATAGGCATTTAAGCCCTGTTCGCTGACCACATGGACTTCGCCGCGAAAAAAGAATGATGTATGCGGGTTGATAAGCAGCATGGCATTACCGGATTCGGTTAATTCACCAGCAATGGCGAACCCATTAGAACCGCGGGGTTCTTTATAAGGATCAATGGTATGTGCACTATAGTTAATGTTATTGCTGGTATAAAAATCTTCAATTCGCTGCAAGGGAATCTGTTCAATATCGCCACCGATTGAGCCTTCGCTGAAAAACATCGGCATCCAGGGTTCAAATCGTTCTAGCAGTTTCGGCTGGACCTCAGGGTGTGTCAGCAGGTAATAGTTCAAACCATCGGCAAATGCATCACATAATTCCTGCAGCCACTGCGGCGCCGCTGCATAAGCAGCTTTGGCTTCGGGTACCGTCATATACAATCTTGCCCGCAGATCGCTGTACAGCGCCTGTTCGCCTTCAACCTCCGCCAGCCGTCCGGTGGCCCAGATATAGTTACGCTCAATACGGTTGAAGTCATCCTCGGCCTGCGCATACAGCAGTCCGAAAACTGCATCTGCATCCGTTTTGCCATAAATATGCGGTACGCCGAAATCATCACGAATAATGGTCACATTCTGAGCTAGAGCAGTCAGCCGTTCCAGTTCAGATGGTAGGGGTTGCTGTTGGCAGCCAATAAGCAGAACAAACAATGTTGCAGGCAGCAGGTATTTCAACAACGTATGTAAGCGCATAGGGAGGGTTCTCTGGGTCGGTACAGGATGTGATTCAGCAGTAATTGTACATTGCCTGTATTCAACTGTATCAACCAGCCAATAACTGCCATGTCGGTGACAGGCCAGCAGCGTGATGTAACGGTGCTGAACCAGGCTGATGGCAGGTGCTTACAGCATCTGCCATCAGCTGTTGTTATTATCGCTGAGCGGGCTTGCAGACAAATGCAGCGATGACACCTAATATGACGATTAGACTCCCATCAAAAACCATTTGCTTGATCACGTGCATGCCCGGCATGGGCTGAACAACATAATAAATCATATAACTCGGCACAGCAGTCAGCAGCGCTACCGCGATCCCGAACCGCAGCCCCTGTGTCATCCAAGGTTTATCATCGACACCACGCTGATAAATCCATACAAATGCAGCGGCCATGATGATGTGCGCAAGCAGCATGAAGTGTGAAAATTCCTGGGCCTGATCTTCCGGCCTGAATAAGTTTGGCAAGGCAGCGTAATCCGCATGCAAAAGTATGCCATGCACCAGAAAACTGCCTGCCATCCAGGCAATAAATACGACTATCCAGCCAATAAAAAACTGCTTGCTCATGATTATTGATCCTCCGTAATGTGTGATACCCCGGGTTGCCGGTAATATTCTGTTTGAACAGCTGTGCCGGCTGCCTGATATATTTTTTCTCCAGCAGCCTGCGGCTGGTCTTCACAGCCGACTATTCATGATAACCCAGCAGAGTATTCAGTAGTGCCGGCTATTCGATAACCAGCGGTTTTCAGCGGTTACTGTGCCGTTGTGCTTGCAACTGTCTGGCGGCTGCGGCAATCTGCACGATTAAAGACTGTGTCATTGGATACAAGATGAGTGCCAAACGCCACCCGATTTCCAAAGTTGATACCGCCTGGCTGCGTATGGAGCAGCCAACTAATTTAATGATGATTACCGGCGTCATCGGCCTGGGTAGAGATGTCGACTTTGAGCGGCTGGTGGAAACCATTGAGCTGCGGTTTCTGGCGTTTCCCAGGTTTCGACATAAAGCAGTTACCGGTCCGCGGGGAAGCTTTTGGGAATACGACGAAGATTTCGACATTCTTGCACAGGTCAGGCGCGCAGCACTCCCGGGGAAAGCCGATAAGCATGAGCTGCAGGAGTTTGTCAGTGAACTGGCCAGCACTCCGCTGGATCAGTCGAAACCGCTATGGCAGTTTCATTTAATCGAAAACTACAGTGAAGGCCCGGTATTGGTCAGTCGTATTCATCACTGCTACGCGGATGGAATTGCGTTGATTCAGGTGCTGCTCAGCCTGACTGATCCAACACCGGAACCACGCGAAAGTGCGCATTCGGCCAATGCCTGGAAATCCAGGCGTACCGCCGAGTCCAATATCTTTAAACGGTTTCTTGAGCCGGCGCGTGATGGGCTGGGTGCCGCTACTCATTGGGGACAGAAAATTCTTGAAGAAGCCATGGGTATTCTGCGCGATCCGGATCAGGCCGGCTTCTATGCGCATGAAGCAGCCGAGATAGCTGAAGAGCTGGCAACCGCATTGATGCTTAGTGATGATCCGGATACCCGTTTTCGCGGACGTCTTGGTGTGCGCAAGAGGGTTGCCTGGACAGCACCACTGCCGCTGTACGAAGTTAAAGCTGTTGGGCGTGCGCTTGGCTGTACGGTCAATGATGTATTGATCGCCAGCGCCACCGGTGCACTGCATAATTATCTGATGGAATGCGGAGATGATCCCGGTGGTCTGGAAATCAGGGCAACGGTGCCCGTAAATCTCCGTCCATTGGAACATGCCAAGGACCTGGGTAATCATTTCGGTTTGGTATTTCTGCCATTACCAGTCGGTGAAGATAATCCTCTAAAGCGTCTGGTATTGGTTCATGAGCATATGGAAGAGCTCAAGCAGTCACGTCAGGCAGCGGTTGCTTTTGGGCTGCTTGCAGCGCTGGGTATGGGCCCTCAGGCGCTGCAGAAGCCGATGCTGGATATGATGAGCCGCAAGGCCAGTACGGTACTGACCAATGTGCCGGGGCCACGCAAGCCGTTGTATATCGCCGGCACGGAAATTCGGGAAATGATGTTCTGGGTACCGCAGAACGGCACCATCGGTATGGGTATCAGTATTTTGAGTTATAACCAGCAGGTGTATATGGGCCTGATTACCGACCGCCGGCTGGTGCCAGATCCGGAAGTGATCATCAGCCGTTTTCAATCAGAGTTTGAAAAACTGCTGTATCTGGCGATGCAGTTACCGGATGGGGAAGTGGCGGTTGATGATGCGCATACATGGCTGGAAGCTGAACTGGCAGTGACAAAAAAGCCCAGCCCCCCAAAGAAGCAGTCAGCGGCGAAAAAAACGGTACCAGTCAGGAAAAAAGCCACTGCAAAAAAAACTAATTCCAGTACGCCTGCCAGTTACGGCGCAGGTGCCGGAACAGCGAAAAAGCGTGCAGCGAAAAAGAAAAGTGCAAGCCGAAGCCATTCTAAGCCGGTGCGCAAAGCAAGCAAAGCTGCTTATCGCCCGGCCTGGAAGGCATCCGGTCGAAAAACCAGCAAGAAATTTATTCCCGGTTAGATTGAGGCAGCTGGCATTTCTTTAACCCAGCTTCGAATTGGTTATTCAGGTTCTATGTGACTTAGGCGTGCAGGGCGCGCCTTAGTGTTTTCAGTTTGGTAAAACTCAAGTCCATCAGTTAAAGCTGATTATTGTCGGGATAACCTTAACCATGTGTCCACAACGGTATCCGGATTCAGTGACATGCTTTCAATGCCCTGGTCCAGCAGCCATTCAGCCATGTCCGCGTGATCTGATGGGCCCTGGCCGCAGATGCCGATGTATTTGTTTTGCTGCCGACACGCAGATATTGCCAGGCCCAGCATTTTCTTGACTGCAGGATCGCGTTCGTCAAACCGGTGTGCCACCAAACCTGAGTCCCGGTCCAGACCCAGGGTCAGTTGGGTCATATCATTGGAACCGATGGAAAAACCATCAAAATACTGCAGAAACTCGTCAGCCAGCAATGCATTAGACGGCAGCTCGCACATCATGATGATTTTCAGGTTATTTTCGCCTTTACGTAAACCGAATTCGGCCATCACATCAATAACTTCACGGGCTTCATCCAGTGTCCGTACAAACGGCACCATGGCCCATACATTGGTCAGCCCAAGGGTGTTTCGAACTTTCAGCAGCGCTTTGCATTCCAGCTCAAAACAGGCCTTGAATTCATCATCGACATAACGGGATGCACCACGGTAGCCCAGCATAGGATTTTCTTCATCCGGCTCGTAGCGGTCACCGCCAAGCAGGTTGGCATATTCGTTGGATTTAAAATCGGATAATCTAACGATGACCGGTTGAGGATTGAATGCCGCGGCAATCGTAGCGATGCCTTCCGCCAATCGCTCGATATAGTAATTGACAGGGTCTGCATAACCGGCAATACGTTGCTGAATCTGCTGTTGCAGTTCAGCAGGCTGACGATCAAACTCCAGCAGTGCGCGTGGGTGGATTCCGATCATACGGTTAATGATGAATTCCAGCCTGGCCAAACCGACACCGGCATTGGGTATTTGAGCAAAGTCGAAAGCCCGGTCAGGATTGCCGACATTCATCATGATTTTCAGCGGTGGTTCAGGCATATCGCCCAGGTCGCTGGTGACCACGTCGAAATCCAGCAGGCCGGCATAAATAAATCCGGTATCGCCTTCGGCGCATGAAACAGTGATTTCTGCTCCATTTTCAATGAGCCGTGTTGCGTCGCCACAGCCGACCACTGCCGGAATACCGAGCTCACGGGCAATAATGGCTGCATGACAGGTGCGCCCCCCACGATTGGTAACGATGGCTGCGGCCTTTTTCATGACCGGCTCCCAGTCCGGGTCGGTCATGTCGGTGACCAGTACATCACCGGCCTGTACCTGATGCATTTGATCAATGCTGCCGACCACCCGTGCAACACCTTTGCCGATACGCTGACCGATGCTGCGGCCTTCAGATAAAATCGGACCCCGCTGACGCAGCGAATAGCGTTCGGTGGCTGCGCCGGAACGGCTTTTTACCGTTTCCGGCCGCGCCTGTACGATATATAGCTTATCGGTCAGGCCATCTTTAGCCCATTCGATATCCATCGGCCGGCCGTAATGCCGCTCGATGGTAAGGGCCTGCCGGGCAAGTTCTTCCGCTTCGGTATCGCTGATGGAAAAACGGTTGCGGAGTTCTTGCGGAGTAGCCTCGACATTAGTGCCTCCACCACCGCCTTCATTTTGCAGGTACACCATACGTTCGGCTTTGGTGCCCATGTTGCGACGCAGCACAGCAGGGCGCTGTTCCTGAATGTTTTTCTTATACAAATAGAACTCATCGGGATTGACGGCGCCCTGTACCACGGTTTCGCCCAGACCGTAAGCAGCAGTAATAAACACTACATCGCGAAAACCGGATTCCGTATCCAGAGTGAACATAACCCCGCTGGCACCGACATCGCTGCGCACCATGATTTGAATACCTGCGGACAGGGCCACCAGTTCATGTTCAAATCCCTGATGGACACGGTATGCTATCGCCCGGTCGTTATACAGCGATGCGAATACTTCATGGATATGCTGCAAAACTGAATCCAACCCGCGGACGTTCAGAAAGGTTTCCTGCTGGCCGGCAAATGAAGCGTCGGGCAGATCTTCTGCAGTAGCAGAGCTGCGCACAGCCACATCCGGCTCACGGCCGTGCTGTTCAGTGAGTTGCTGCCAGGCGGCAGTTATCGCTGTGTTCAGATCATCAGGAAAAGGTGTATCCATAATCCATTGACGAATCTCACTGCCGGCAGCCGCCAGTGCGCTGATATTCTCAACATCCAGACTGGCCAGGCGGTTTTGGATGCGCTGATCCAGGCCGGATTGCGTTAGAAATTCACGAAAAGCATCCGCCGTTGTCGCAAATCCACCGGGTACCGACACGCCCAGTTCGCTGAGATTGCTGATCATTTCGCCAAGACTGGCATTTTTGCCGCCGACACGGGGCAGGTCGTGCATGCCCAACTGGTGCAGCCACAGGATATACTCGCTCATAGATAGGATAATGTTGAATAAAACCCGGTATTGTACCAATGTTGAAACGCACTGTTTTCTTTATTTCCGACGGCACTGCCATAACCGCTGAAACGCTTGGTCATAGTTTGCTGACACAGTTCAGCGGACTGGCAATCAATCAGATTAGAGTGCCGTTTGTAGACAGCCGGGAAAAAGTCCGCAAGGTTATCAAAGCTGCTGAACAGGCAGCGCTAAGTGATCAGCATCCACCGATTATTTTTAATACCATCGTGGATGAGCAGCTGTCTGCCATGCTGGCAGAAGCTGAGGGGCATATCATCGATCTGTTCGGGATGTTTATGGAGCCGTTGGAACAGGCATTGGGTGTAGAGCGCTCACCGTCAGTGGGCAGGGCGCACGGTATGCATGACATAGCCAGTTATGAGCATCGCATGGAAGCGACCAATTATGCGCTCACGCACGATGATGGGATGAATGTCCGATTTGCTGATGCGGAACTGATCCTGGTGGGTGTATCCAGGTCCGGGAAGACCCCAACCTGTTTATACATGGCGCTGCACTTCGGTGTGCGGGCGGCAAATTATCCCCTGACGGACGATGATCTGGACGAAGGCCGCCTGCCTGCCTGTTTGCGCAAGCATAAAAAAAAGCTGTATGGCCTGACCATCGCGCCGGACAGGCTGGTGGAAATCCGTGAAACCCGGCGGCCGGGCAGCCGGTATGCATCCGTCAGACAATGTCGTTATGAAGTGGAAACGGCCGAAGCCTTGCTGCGCGGAGAGGGAATTTCCATTATCAGCACCACGCATGCATCCATCGAAGAAATTGCCAGCCGGATTTTGAATGATCTGGGATTACAAAAACAGCTGTTTTAATTGACACCAGGTAAGCGCATGCACAGGTCTGTGCCTGTGCATGCCATGTTTCGACTGATCAGTTGATTGGCTGACCGTCTTCGTTCAGGTATTGAATTTCACCCAGATTCAGCTCTGCTAAGCCGGCATCAATCTGACTGCGGTCGCCGACGATGACCCATAACAACTGATCGGGACGCAGCAGTTCCTGTGCTTCGTTGCGGACCTGTTGCAGATTGAGTTCACGGTAATTGGCCGCCAGCGTCTGAATGTAGTCATCAGGCCGATCGTAGATATGATTGTTCTGCAATGTGCCCAATACCGCGCCGGCGGTTTCAAATTGACCGGGCAGGCTGTTGGTATTGTTGTTGATGACTTTTTGCAGTTCGTCTTCGGTGGCCGGTGCGGCACCCAGGTACTCGCGCAACTCACGTTGAATTTCAGCAATGGAATCTTTGGTTCTGTCGGTCTGGACGGGTGCATAAACCAACCAGGGGCGCTGACCCTTGGCATTCTGCATAAAGGTAAATGCGCCATATGCCCAGCCTTTATCTTCGCGCAGATTCAAATTGATCCGGGAGGTAAAGCTGCCGCCGAAGATTTCATTCATGGCATCAATTTTCAGGTTATCAGGGTCGCCGGTTGACGGGATTAACTGACCGGCCAGAATCACGGTCTGTGGTGCGCCGGGCTTGTCAATGACATACACCTGGGCCTGGTCTGCAGGCGGCACCTGGGCAATCTGCTTTGTTGTCAGCGGTGTGGAAGGTGCACGCCAGTTGCCGAAATGCCGGTTTAGGACATCAGTGATCTGCTCCAGAGTAGTATCACCGACAACAAAAAGGGTCGCGTTATCCGGCCGCAGCCAATTGCTGTGGAAATCCTGCAGCCCTTCCCGGGTGATGCTGCTGATGGACTGTGATGTGCCGGAACCGGTGAATGGAATGCCGTAAGCATGCTCGCCCCCATACAGCAACGGCGGCAATGTACGCAGTGCCAGGCCGACAGGCTGGGCTTTTTCCTGTTGAATCTGAGCCAGCCAGCGGTTGCGCAGCAGGTCGATGTCCTCCTGCCGAAAAGCCGGATTACGAACTACATCAGCGAACAGCTCAACTGATTCATCCAACTCGGTGGTCAATGCCGAGAGGCTCACCTGGGTGGTATCCAGTCCACTGCCGGCGCCTATCTGTGCGCCCAGAGATTCGGATTCTGTGCTGATATCAAGAGCACTGCGGCTGTCAGTGCCTTCATTCAGCATGCCGGCGGCAAAGCTGGCCATGCCCAGGGTGCCGCCGGCATCAGCAGCATAGCCGGCATCAAACACGATCGACATCTGCACCACCGGTACCGAGTCTCTGTGTGCAAACACCACCTCCATTCCATTACGCAGCCGGCCCTGCTCTATAGCCGGAAATTCCAGATCGGGCAGCTGGCCGACTGCCGGCAGCTGGCTGCGATCAGCATCGGTGGCCACGGTGGAATACTCAGGAAATGGTAAAACGGTGATTTGATAGTATCCGCCGCTGAGCCAGGTGCGGGTGACATCGCGCAGTTCACTGGAAGTAGCGCTGTTGATCCGTTCCAAGGTGGTATTGAAATGTCCGGGGTTACCGGCATACAGCTCACCCTGTGCCAGTGTTACAGCCTTGCCGCCGAATCCGCCAACCTGCTCAAGGCCCCGGATTACGCCTGCGTTAATACGAGTTTTAGCGCGTCTAAGTTCTTCTCGGGTAGGGCCGTCACTGGTAAAGCGTTCGAGTTCGGCATCAATCACGGGTAATACTTCTTCGGGATCTGCTCCGGGTTGCAACGTCACCTGAACCTCGAAAAAACTGGTCAGCTGGTGACGTTCAACAGAAACGGAGACGCTGGTAGCCAGTTGCAGCCCCTGGACCAGTTTCTGATACAACCGGGAAGTCCGGCCGCCGCCCAGTATGGTAGCTGCAAGTGACAGCTGATCTGCTTCAGCCGTGGTGCGCCCGGGCACCGCCCAGTTGCGGTAAATTCGAGTTTGAGGAACCTGGTCGTACATGCTTTCGGTAACATTCTCAGCCAGCTGTGGAACCCAGCTTTCGCGGCGGGTTAATGGTGGTCCAGCGCCGATATCGCCAAAGTATTTTTCCACCAGCGGGCGGGCGGTAGTTGCATCAATGTCGCCGGCCAGCACCAGAACGGTATTGGCTGCGCCGTAATAGGTTTTGAACCATTCCTGTACATCATCCAGACTGGCAGCGTTAAGATCGTCCAATGAACCGATTGTGCTCCAGCGATATGGGTGGCCTTCCGGAAACAGCCCTTCTAGAATACGGTAATTGACCAGGCCGTAAGGCTGGTTGTCACCCTGGCGTTTTTCGTTTTGCACCACGCCGCGCTGTTCATCCAGTTTGTCCTGGTCGATAACACCCAGCAGATGACCCATGCGGTCGGATTCCATCCACAATGCCATTTCCAGAGCCGGTGTAGGTACGGTTTCAAAATAATTGGTGCGGTCAAACCAGGTAGTGCCGTTCATGCCGGTGGCGCCAACCTGTTCAAAGGGTATGAAATACTCGTCGTTAAAGTTTTCAGAACCGTTAAACATTAAATGCTCGAACAGGTGGGCAAAACCTGTTTTGCCGGGCTTTTCATCTTTTGAGCCCACGTGATACCACACACCTATAGCAACGATAGGTGCTTTGCGGTCTTCATGCACAATCACTCTGAGACCGTTATCCAGAGTGAATTTTTCGTACGGGATATCAATTTCCGGCGCTTGTGAAAAGCCGATGCCGGCATATATCAGCATTGTCAATGCCAGCATTTTTTTATGTAAAAACAAGTTCTTCATGCTTTTCCTTTGAATTTTGCTTGCAGTTTGTTAAGTAACATTCCATTCTAGCCGCTTGAACCAGTGAACACAGACCCATTAGTCATGCAATTGCAACGCCATAACCTATTTAGTGTGCCCGTGTGGAAGAGCAGCATACCCGAACTGGACCAGTATGCAGATGGCTTGCGTGAACAGGTTTTGGACTGGTGGGAACAGGGACAGTTCAAGCGGCACGCTAATGGCTATGGCTATCAGACGCCCAGTAATTTATTTGATGAACAATACCTGGAACAACTGCCCGGACTAAGGGTATTGCGGCAGGCATTTGCCGACCGGGTAACTGAGATCTTAAAACAGCGTGAAAATCACACAATGCATCTGCCGCCTCAGCAGCATGCATACATGGCCTGGGTGCTGGTGCAGACCAATGAGGAGTGGGTTGACGGCAGCTGGCATGACCATGCACCGGCATTACTCAGTGGTTGTTACTATCTGCAGCAGCCGGAGACCAGTACCGAACAGGAAGGCGCACTGGCCTTCCAGCGGCCGGGTGCTGTCGATGCCTTTGTGCAGCAGGTTCAGTATGTCAAGCCCAGGCAGGGTGATTTTATTTTGTTTCCTTCCTATCTGTCGCATCGCCCTCAGCCCTGTCCATCAGCGCAAACTCTGCGTATTTCCATCAATATGGATGCTTATGTACACTGGTTGCATTGGGATGAGGTGGGCAAACCTGCCATTCATCCGGACCGGTACCGGCAGATGCTTGAGCAGAGCTTGGGAATTGAGTAGTGCTGTCAGTGGATAGAACAATGCAGGTCGGCAATGGATTGCTGTATAACAGCCGGATTTTAATGGCTATAGCCGCGCTGTTTGTCACCAGCGCCTGCGGGCCATTGCTTAAAAACGAAGCTGAGGGTGAGCTGCCGGCTGAAATCATCGAGCGTTCAATTCTACCTGAGCCGGTTGAGCTGGATGTTCCCGAGGTGATAGAGCCGTCACCTGCAGCGCCGGTGCCGGCGCCGAGGTTTGTGCTGGAAGGCCGCGTGGGTTTTGCGGCTGACGGCAGCACTGTGCTGGGGGAGAGTGCCCTGGATGATGGCGTGGTGTACTTTGAACCCCGGAATAACCCTGCTCAGGCGCGTCCCGGCCGTTACCAGGTTGAAGCCGTTGGGAAACTGTTCGTGCCTTCAGTGTTGGTGATCCCGGCAGGTAGTGAAGTCGAATTTTTAAATAACGACGAGATTCTGCATAACGTATTCTCAGTATCTTCCAGTGCCCAGTTTGATCTGGGGTTTTACGGTCAGGGTGAATCTCGTACTTATGTCTTTGAGCAGCCGGGGAGGGTGCAGGTTAATTGCAGTGTGCATGACTCTATGAGTGTGGATATCCTGGTGGTTGATACGGCATACTTTACCCAGCTGGACAGTGAAGGGTATTTCCGTATCGATAATCTGCCGGCCGGTGAGGGTGAGCTGAAAATCTGGCATCCTCAGGCTAATATTGACAGCTATGCGTTGACTATCCCGGTTGCCGGCGAACAAAATTATGCCTTGAAACTGACCAGGCCGCGTATACCGACTGATAATGAATAATTCCATCTACACTAACCTGTCAGCTTTGTCACTGAACTGATACCGTCATGAACCTTGCCACACGCCTGTTTATTACCTTTGCAGTGCTGCTGGCGCTGTCTGTTGGTGCTGCCATCGGGCTGACTTATTGGCTGGGAAGAAATGCGGTCAGCGATCAGATTGACAGTGCATTTATTACCAATCAATCGGTACAGCGTTATTTTCTCGAGCAGGAAACACGCGAACTGGCATTGGTATCAGAACTGATTGCCGCTGACCGGGCATTTGTGGCCTATGTTTCTGAAGCGTTGAATGTGGAACAGGATGAGGCCGTGGATATTCGGTCGGTAACTGACCTGCTGAATGCACGGATTACCGAATACGGCTTTGACTTTGCAGTAGTGCTGGGTCCGGATGGGATGGTGCTGGGAGAAACCGGTAATCTGGTAGCACTGTCGGTAGACTTATCAGACAGGACCGTGGTTTCGGATGCGCTTGAATCATTCAGTGTGCAAAGCGGCTTATGGGTGGAACAGCAGCAGGTGCTCCAGGTGGCGGTGGTGCCGCTGCTGACGGGGCGTACCATCCAGGCGTATTTGTTGACCGGTAACCAGGTAACCAGTGAGTTTGTCGGTGATCTGGCACGAATTTCCGGTATTGAGCTGGCCTACGCATCCTTGCAGGAAGGCCGTGCCCATATCGCCACCACCACGTTGCGTATTAGCGAAAGTGAGGCGCTGACAGCATTTCTGTCGGAGGACGAGCAGGTGCTGGAGAGCCTGAACAACGGCACCGTTATTGAGCCCAGATCAGTCAAATTGGGCGGCCAGGATTGGGTGATCAGAGTGGTGCCATTGAGCAATACCGGTAACCGCGCGATGCTGATTTCATTGGTGCCCGAAGCGCAACTGTTCAAAACCTTCCAGGATATTGCCAATGTTCTGATTATCGCTGGTTTGATATCAATTATGCTGGCGCTGGTGGTTTCAGTAACCGCATCGCGCCGGTTGCTGCAGCCGATAGAAACGCTGATCACTGTTGCTGAAGATGCGACCCGCGGTGAATACCACAGTCATATCGATGTTGCTGGAGGCACCGAGTTAAGGCGGCTCGAGCGCGCCTTCAACAGGATGGTGTCTGACCTGAGAGAGCAGCAGGCGGCGGATTTATATTTTGAGGATTTATCCCAGAAGCACATAGCCAGTCAGCGGGTCAGCGGCACACATCATAATTTGGACAGTCCGTTTGACGATATGCAGACATTCCCGGCGGGTAAGCTGCTGGGCAACCGTTTTGAAATTCTGCAGCTGATTGGCAAAGGCGGCATGGGGGTGGTGTATGAAGCCCTTGACCGGGAATTGGATGATGTTGTCGCTATCAAAACCTTACGCCCGGAACTGGCTACCGATGAGGACAAAATTGACCGGTTGAAAGCCGAAATACGGCTGGCCCGCAGAATTGCTCACCCCAATATTGTAAGGACATTTGAATTTGTCCAGGCAGAAGGCTACCCGCTGATTTCTATGGAATACGTGCGTGGGGTTACCCTGGAAGACGCCATACGGCAATTCGGACGGGTAGACTACTACGCCTGTCTGCGCCTGGCTCTGCAGATTTGTGATGCTGTAGCTGCAGCTCACCGGGTAGGTGTGCTGCACCGTGATTTAAAACCGGGCAATGTGATGATCACCCATCGCGCCAAAGTGATGGATTTCGGCATAGCTTATCCATCCGTGATGCCATCGAGCGAGCAGAGTGAACATGCCGGCAGTACCATTGAAGGCACGCCGGCCTATCTATCACCTGAACAGCTGCGCGGGGAAAAAGCTGATCACCGATCAGATATTTATTCACTGGGAATTTTACTGACGGAAATGTTTACCGGTAAATTGCCGCATGCCGGAACGGAAACTCAAATTGTTTTTAAATCACATTTAAACAATACGCTGGTGCTGCCTTCCCAGCTGTGGTCGGGTATACCGGAAATGCTGGAAGCGATTATTTTGCAATGTCTGGAGTTGTCACCGGATGACCGATGGCAATCGGTAACCGACCTGAGGGAAGCGATCAATGCTTTCCGGATAGCCTGACGGGCTTAGGTTGTGGACCGCAGTTGATCTGAGTGATTACTGTTCTTCAGTAAACGGTGCTTCCTGATCATCTTCCGGCTCTTCCGGCGGACTGATTAATATCAGTAAGCCCAGACCTGCACTGTCAAAGTATTCCATGCGCTCGGGCTGAATGCGGCGCTGCTGGTCCAGTTTCAGCGTACGCCATAATAATCCTGTCGTGCTTTCCCGGCCATCGGTTTCAGGTGTGTTCAGCAGCAATGGGGTACGCTGGGCCAGCTGCAGGTTGGCATAGCCAATGGTATCGGTGGTGATCCTAATCCGACCATCAAATTCGAAGTGTGGCCCAAGGCTTAAACTGTCATCTGCAGACAGTGGTTGGTCATCGTGCAACCGCCGCCAGCTGCCGCGCCCAACCGGTTGCTGCCAGCGGAAATAACCGATTGGCTGATAGTTTTCGATGATATCCGGCCAGGCATTGGCCATGGTTTCAGTGGCAAAAGTGAAGCTGTCAAAGGTTTCTTCTTCCGGCTGGGTTTCTCCCAGACGGGGGAACACCAGCTCGTTGGCCAGCTCCGCAGGTGGCAGTTCCGGTTCGGCAGCTGTCAATATTGCCGGCAGTGAGGGCAGGTCACGATAATCATCCAGATCGGTTCGGTCACGAAACGCTTCATCCGGTTGCGGATGAATAAAGGCGATAATCTCGACCTGCCAGTTAGGATTGAAAATCTCTTCAAAAACCGGTTCATCAAATCGCTGTTCATCAGTCTGGGCACCGAGCTGTGCTGCAATCAGCACCCAGCCAATGGTAAACAGGCTGCGTAAAACCCGGTTGCTGAGATGGTTGATCAATATCTGCATGTGCAAACTCTATCGCTTGACGGGCTGTAATTTCAACAGCAAATCGCGCAGATAATGAAGTCTTTTCTGGTCCGGTTCTATTTTTGCCCGTAAACTCAGCCGCTCGGTCCCTCTGAGAACATACAGTTCAGGTGTTGATTGAACCATTTGAATCAGTGCAGCTGCATTGATATCAGGGCTGTCCGAAAAGTCCAGCCAGCCACCAGCCGGGCTCAATTCGATTCGCTGAATGCCCATTGCAGCGGATTGCAGTTTAATGCTGGCAACTGAAAACAGGTTTTTGGCTGCCTGGGGTAACAGACCGAATCGGTCGATCATTTCAATCTGCAGCTGGCGCAACGCTTCCTGGTCTACAGCGCTGCTGATTCTTTTATACAGTGTTAGCCGGGTATGGATATCGGGGAGGTAATCCTCCGGAATCATTGACGGCAGATGCAGTTGTATTTCGCTGCCGCTGTGTAATGGCGCTTCAAGGTCAGGCTCCCGGCCAGAGCGTAGCGCTTCGACAGCACGTTCCAGCAGCGCCAGGTGCAGCTCAAAGCCCAGTGCTTCAATCTGGCCGCTTTGTTCTTCACCCAGCAGCTCGCCGGCACCGCGAATTTCCATGTCATGACTGGCCAGAGTAAAGCCGGCGCCAAGGTCTTCCAATTCAGAAAGAGCCTCCAGACGTTTCTGTGCATCACGGGTGATGCTGTTCCAGTCAGGCACCAGCAGGTAGGCAAATGCCCGATGGTGGGAACGGCCTACGCGACCGCGTAATTGATGCAATTGCGCCAGTCCGAAATGATCGGCATTGTTGATAATGATGGTATTTGCGCTGGGGACATCGATGCCATTCTCGATAATGGTCGTTGACACCAGTACATGGTGTTTACGGGCATAGAACTCGCGCATGATCAAATCCATGCTGTTGCCTGGCATCTGACCGTGGGCAACTGCTATGGAGATATCGGGAAACAGTTTACCCAGCTGGCCGGCCATGGCCTGAATGGTACGGACTTCGTTATGCAGAAAATAGACCTGGCCACCGCGCTGCAGCTCCCGGTGGACGGCATCATGTATCAGGCTGTCGTCCCATTGGCTGATGCTGGTTTTAACCGCCATGCGGCGCGCCGGCGGCGTAGCGATAATGGACAGGTCGCGGATGCCTGACAGTGCCATGCCCAGCGTCCTGGGAATTGGTGTGGCTGTAAGGGTGAGCAGGTCCACTGCAGCCCGGAATGACTTCAATTGTTCCTTCTGACGTACACCGAACCGCTGTTCCTCATCAATGATGATTAATCCCAGGTCTTTGAATTGAATGCCGCGCTGTAACAGGCGGTGTGTGCCGATGACAATATCAACTTTGCCGTTTTCCAGGTCTGCAAGAATCTGACCGGCTTCGCCGGTGGTTCTTAGCCTTGAGAGCATCGCAACATTGACCGGCCAGTCGGCAAACCGGTCACGGAATAAATTGAAATGCTGTCGGACAAGCAGGGTGGTGGGTGCCAGTACCACTACCTGACGTCCGTTGCTGGCAGCCACAAAAGCGGCCCTGAGTGCCACTTCGGTTTTACCGAAACCAACATCGCCGCAGACCACCCGGTCCATTACCTTGGGTGCCGTCATATCCGCAATAACTGCATCAATGGCAGACTGCTGATCTGCAGTTTCCTCATAAGGGAACCCGGCGGAAAATTCTGCATACAGCTTACGGTCAAGCGGAAACGCAAAACCCTGTGCAGCTTCGCGTCTTGCATAAATATCCAAAAGCTCAGCAGCGGCATCGCGTATTTTTCGTATGGCCTTACGTTTGGTTTTGGTCCAGCGGTCGTTGCCCAGTTTATGCAGCGGTGCGTGTTCGGTGCCGCCGCCGGCATAACGGCTGATCAGATTCAGATCACTGACCGGAACATACAGTTTGTCACCTTCAGCGTATTCCAGGGTCAGGAATTCACCGCTCATGCCGGCCACTTCCAGTACACTC
The DNA here is from genome assembly GCA_028289455.1 of Wenzhouxiangellaceae bacterium. GTDB lineage: Bacteria > Pseudomonadota > Gammaproteobacteria > Xanthomonadales > Wenzhouxiangellaceae > JAJFKX01. Next base: position 40,593 of record JANQPN010000032.1, on the reverse strand, counting down.
AGCCCCTGATAACGGCCCACTCCATGCTGTTCATGTACCACCGGAGCCCCGATACTCAAATCGGTCAGGTTTCTGATGATACTGGCACTGTCTCGTTCACTGATGCGTTTTTGCCGCTGCCGCATACGGCCGGCAAATAATTGTGATTCAGTAAGAATCAACAACTGTTCGGAAGGCAGCGATACGCCGTCGCTAACCGGTAATACACTCAGTGCCAGTGATTCCTGTTGAGCGGCACGGAAAGCATGCCAGTCGTTCAGCTGCTTCGGTTGAATGGAAAATGCCTGCAGGGTTTCCAGCAATAGCTCCCGCCGTCCGGGGCTGTCGGCCGCCAGCAGGATTCTGCCTGAATAATTTTGGATAAAGTCGGTGAATGCATCCTGATTGGATTGATCGTGCAGTGGCAGTTCCGGAGCAGGCTGGCTATCGAACCGGACAGTGGTGACGGGGCTCACCGGCGGTTTGTCAGCTGCTTCCGGGCCGGCCAGCCAGATTGTATCGCTGCGACTCAGTTGCTGCTGCAGGTCATCCAGTGAGTAATACAGCTCCTGTGGCTCCAGGATGGGTCTGGCCAGATCGTAACGGCGCTGTTCATGGCGCTGTTGCACGGTCTCCAGGTAGTCGGCAGCGGCTTCCAGACAGCCCTGCTCGGCAATAACTCTTGGGTTTTTGCCAAGATATTCAAACAAACTGGCTGTTTCACTGAAAAACAGCGGCAGATAATATTCGAGTCCCTGCGGGTGCCTGCCAGCGCGTAAATCCTGATACAGCGTGCATTGGCGGATATCCACACTAAAGCGGTTGCGGAAGGCTCGCCGGAAATCGTCTATCGCGGTTTGATCAAACGGGTATTCACGGCCCGGCAGAAGGTCAACCTTATCGATCTGTTCACTGGACCGCTGGGTTTCCGGGTCGAAACGTCGGATAGTGTCGATTTCGTCATCCAGCCATTCCAGTCGTAACGGCTGACTGGTGCCAGCCGGGTAGATATCCAGCAGCCCCCCGCGCATGGCATATTGTCCGGACTGGTATACGGTTTCGCTGTTTTCATAGCCGGCATCAGCAAGCTGCTGACGGAATTGTTCCCTGTCGAGCACATCACCGGTGCGTAGAATCAGGCTGCGTCCCTGGATATAACTAACCGGCGCCAGACGCTGTAAAACGGTATTGACCGGTACCACCAGCAAACCGCGTTGCAGCATGGGCAGCGTGGCCATGGCCTGCAAGCGCTCCGATAGAATATCCGGATGCGGTGAAAATAAATCATAGGGCAGGGTTTCCCAATCAGGAAAATGCGCTACCGGTAGCTGCTGATCATCACGCAGCAGTGATAAATCCTGTTCCAGGTTTTGTGCCTGCTGCGGGCTGGCGGTAATCACCACGGTTAACCCGGAATGCTGCCTGGCGATTGCTGCAATGGCCAGTGCCGCAGCGGGGCCGTGTAAGCCCTGCCACAGCATTGGCTTTAAATCCTGGGGAGGTCGGAGCGGCGAATGAAGCCCTGCGCCCGTAGTGGCGACGGACGTTGTCGATGCAGTGGGCATGCTGTTAATCAGTTATTGGAATCACTGCCGGGTCGGTAATTGGCTACCGGCTTACCGAAAAACAGCAGACAAGCCACCAGCGCAATGGCGCCTATCAGCAGACACAGCCACCAGGGAATACCGAATCCGCTGGGAATCAGGCAAATCAAAATGGCCGTCAGGCCGGTAACCATGGCATAGGGGAGCTGGGTGCGGACATGCTCAATATGGTCACACTGGGATGCCATAGATGACAATATGGTGGTATCGGAAATCGGTGAGCAATGATCACCCCATACCGCACCACCCAGGACTGCCGCGATGGCAGAATACATCACGCTTAAATCGGTCACGGTTTGCCCCTGAACAGTCAGCATTGCCCAGGCCAGGGGGACCACCAGCGGCAGAAGTATGCCCATCGCTCCCCAACTGGAGCCTGTGGCAAATGCGGTGCCGGCAGCAATAACAAAAACCAGTGCCGGTAACAGGCCAACCGGCATTGAAGAACCTATCAGATCAACCAGGTAAGCAGCTGTGCCCAGTTGTTCGGTGATATTGCCCAATGACCAGGCCAGTACCAGGATGATCATGGCAAACAGCATGCTGCGCACACCTTTGAACCATGCCTGTACGGTTTCTTCCATATCCAGGATTTTCTGTCCCATGGACAGCAGTGCAGCTACCAGCACGCCCATTAAAGAGCCCCACATCAGTGCCTGATATGAATCAGCATTACCAATGATTTCACGCAACCTGAGTGGCGCTTCGGGGTCACTTGGCTGTCCGCTGACCCATAATCCGTAGAGTACCGTTAGCACCAGCGCAACAATTGGCAACAAGGCATTGCGGGCCCGGCACTGCTCTACGTCCGCAGATACTTCCAGTTCGGTTTCGGAAGCTTCACTGCGGTTATTTTCGGGCGCCGTTATGCCGGTATCACGGGCACGCTTTTCCGCTTGATACATCGGGCCGAAATCCCGGCCCATCAAGCAGACCATAAGTACAAACAGCAAAGCCAGCAATGGATAAAAACTATAGGGAATAGTGTTCAGAAAAACCCAGTACGCCTGGTCATTAAAGCCCGGTAGTTTATCAATGGCACCCTGAATCAACCCGACTTCATAGCCAATCCAGGTGGTAATCAACGCAATGCAGGAAACCGGTGCAGCGGTTGAGTCGACGATATACGCCAGTTTTTCACGGGAAACGCGCATTTTGTCAGACAGTGGCCGCATGCTGTTGCCGACCACCAGGGTATTGGCGTAATCATCAAAGAATATTGCCAGGCCCATAGACCAGGTAGTTACCATGGCGCGTTTGGCGTCACTGGCCCAGCCGATAACCCGATTGACAACACCCAGCATACCGCCGTTCGCGGAAATGATTCCCACCATTCCACCGACCATCATCGAAAACAGAATGATGGCAGCGTGGTCACGATCTGCCATGGCATCTAATACATAGACCTGGAATGAATCCAGCAGCCCCTGCCAGAGTGCGCCAAAAGACTTTCCGGCCACAATCCAGCTGCCCAGCCAGAGCCCGATAAACAATGCCGGAATTACCCGCTTCAGCAACAGCGCCAGTGCAATGGCCAGCAACGGTGGCAGAATTGACCAGACTCCGGCATGAGTTGCTGTTTCAACAGCGGTATCCTGAGCCGCCAAAGGGGCGCACATAAAACTGGCGAAAAGCAGTAAAAATAAAAGACGTGTACTCATAAAATTATGCACCTGACAGTTTCTGCGCTGCTGTCAGCGCCTTATGAAAACGTGAGTGAAGATGAGAGTGATTATCGGGTGACAGTGGATAGTTGGCATACCACTGTCGTTCCAGTTCAATTAATTCTGCCGACAGTTCCTGCTGGGCATCGCGTTGGGACATGCGTTCAGCCAGCCGCGCGACCTGATACTGCATTCTGGCATCACGGTCTTCAGCAGGGGATGGCAGTCCGGAAAGAAATTCTGCGGTAATACACATTGCCCGTGCATTACTGTCCTGTTCAGCCAGTTGTTCTGTCAGCTGCTCTGCAGAAAGCGCCAGCAACGGTTCAAGTTGTTGCTGAGCAGCTGCATCCAGAGCGTCCAGACCGGATTCGATCAGTAGATTAAGCGCCTGCTGGCGCTGGTCAGCCTGTTCAGCCAGTGCCTGCTGGCGGTTGCTGCGTTGATCGGCATGCCATTGATTTAGCCGATGGGTGAATTTTTCACCGGCTGCACGGAAGCGTTGCTGCAGTTTCTTGTCAAATATTTCCTGGTCCGGCCACTGCTCCTGTAAGCCTTCAACTTTACCGGCATTGGCCTGCAGTTGCGTATCTTCAAGATCGGCCAGTGCTTCCAACTGCTCACAAAGCTGTAATTGTTCAGAATGCTGCTGATCACGTTCTGCCTGCTGTTCGGCCCGCTTTTGTTGCTGGTGCTCGAATAATGGGTCCAGAGGCGCACGAAACGCTTCCCATAATTGCTGATCTACCTTGCGTGATGTCGGCCCGGCCTGTTTCCATTGTCGTTGCAGTTGTTTGGCCAGCTGGATTGCCTCCTGGCGGTCGCTGAGATGCTGCAGTTGTTCTGCCTGGCGGATCAGCTTGCGCTTGCTGGATTCGGCATCACTGAAACTGGCAGACAGATGCTCACTGATCTGGTCCAGCAACTGGCGAATTTCCGAAGCAATCTGCTTGCGCTTTTTGTGCGGAAGGCCGGAAAGCTCCCGGAACAGCTTGCCCAGAATGCGTTTATGTTTGAGCAGTTCACGGGCATCAACACTGGTCTGGCTAAGCATTTCCCTGGTATTTTCCAGCAGAGTGTTAATCAGGGCATTACGTTCCTGCTGGACTTTGCGGCGGTTATCAAGATACGGCCTGGCCTGGCCCATGGCACGCCCGCACACCCCGTTAAATTGGCGAGCCAGCGAATGGTCCTTGGGCAGCGGCCGCATTCCGTGAGTTACCTCCTGCTGTTCCAGCTGTTCCCAAGTGGTGCGCACATCGCGTACCAGTGTTAACAGTGCATCAGGGTTCAGCTCATCTTTCAGTGCTTTTTCAACAGTCTTGATCAGCCGTACACGTTGTTCGTTGTCCGACCATCGCTGCCAGCGGCGCAGCTCGCCCAGTTGCTGGTCAATGCCATGCAGCCTCTCCATTACCTTGCGGTGCGGTTTTTCCGGCAGATCTTTACGCAGAGCCTGGAGCTTACCGGTTGCCAGTTCCAGTTGACCATCTTCTGCAGCCTGGCTGATTACGGTGATGCGATCATCAAGAGCAGCCCGTTTGGCGGCGCGCTGTTCTGCTGTTTCAGCCTGTTGTTGTTCATATTGCAGCAACCGGTTGCGTAATTTTTCCTGAAGCCGCTGGTCGGCAGCGCTTGCCTGGTTTAACTTGCGCCAGGCAGCGCGCCACGTTTGCCGCCAGTTTTCTATCGTTGCCGGTTTCGGACTGCTCAGCAGCATTTCTTCCAGTGCCACAGCAAGATGCTGCAGTGAATGATCGGCTTGTGTTTCGATAACAGGTTCCGGCTCGACCGGATCAATGTCAGTTGGCGGCACCTCTGACGAATAGGTGCCGCTGAGCGCTTTTTTTAATATCGCACGGGTATTACTGAAGCGTTGCCGGACAGCTTCATCAATATCGGATAATTTATTCCAGGCCTGTTTAATTTCTTCTAATCCTGCGTGTAAATCTGTGGCGCCTGATGTTTGCTGCTGATGGCCTTTTGCCAGTGTTTCCAATTGCTGACACAGCTGCAGTGCACGTTCATCATCCAGGCTTTGTCCATGTTTATCGGGCTGCAGCGCTTCCAGCTTTTGCTGCACCAGCCGGTAAAGTTTTTTATCGGTTTTACGCAGCGTTTTGGCTATCCGTTCCAGCGTCGACGTCTTATCAATCTGCTCTAATGCCTGCTGCTGTAATTCGGGGTCTGATTCCTGCATTACCCGGTCGCCCAGAAAGCCTGAGCGTTTTATTTTTTGTAATGCCTGTCTGCGCAGATTGCGATGTTGCGCATTTGTGGCCAGTAACTCGATCAGTGCTGCAGATAAATTATCACTCAGCAGCGCCGCGGCAATAGGTTCTGCCTGCTGTATTCCTTTATCCGAACTGATTTGACAGAGTATTTGCGTGAGCCGCTCAGTGGCAAACTGGCGATTTCCGGAATCGTCGTCCTGAATACGGCAATTATTTAAGGTTGGAATATCAGTTATTCGCTGCAGCGCGGCTCGGCGCACGTTTGCATCGGCATCTGTTTCGGCAATTTTTGGCAATTCCCTGATCAGCAGTTGATCCTGCATGTGTGCTACAGCCTCAGCACGCGCGCTGGGGTCACGGCTTTGCCATGCATATCCAAATAAGGTCGTACGTAGTCCCACGTTAAGGTAAACAGAAAGTTAAAAAACTGATTGTCGGCAATTCACAGCAGAATTGCCAGTGGTATTACCTGTATCCCGTTATCAAGGAACATCGCCGAGTGGGAAACAGCTCAGGTCGGCAGCGACTTTAAGCGGACCATCGTAGTGTTCCCGGATAATCTGTATATGCTTTTCAAGTTGCCTGGTTGCGCGCTGCATCAAGTGACTCAGAATGAGTTGCCCGGGCTGAATTTCGGCGGCCAGTTTACCGATTTCGCCAGGCCGGGCATGCAGTCTGGCAAGCCGGTTGGAAACAGATTCAGGCACGGCTAAATGTAATACCAGAATATCACTGTGTCTGGCCAGTTTTGCAAAACGCGGGTTATCAGCGCCCATATCACCGGGAATGGCGATGCGCTGTTTTCCAACTTCGATGACGTAACCAACTGACGGCACTATGCCGTGCTCAACACCTACAGCATGAATAATCATATCTTCAGACTCATACCATGTCTTGGCTGGATCTTCTCGTGGTACCTGAACAATATCGATGCTGAACCGTCCATTTCCGCCTGATTGGGTCCAGCCCAGATAGCGATGGCTGGCGTATTCAGCCCAGAATGTGCTGTCTACGTATTGCCTGATTGACGGGAATAAATTTGATCCATCCGGGCCAAGCAGCGTCAGTGGCCTATGCCGGCTGCTGAAGAACCCGGATTTTATCAGCGCCGGAAAGTCCCCGATATGATCCACATGAGTATGGGTAATGGCAACAGCATCAAGTGCTTCGAAATCGGCACCGCTTTGTGCAAACCGCAATATACTGCCACTGCCGATATCCACCAGTGCGCGGGATTGACCGGACTGCCAGATAAGATAGCCGGCACTGGCACGATCGTCATCAGCAATCGGGCCGCCTGAGCCGAGAACCTGGAGCGCTGTATTATTATCGGTGCATTGACCGGCATAACTGTTGAAGGCGATCGCCAGCAACAGCCAGCACAGATATCGCAGCACAGAACTATTGCCTTGAATTCCCACGACCGAACAGGCGCACCCAGAATACGCATTCAGCCACTATGCCCAGAATCAACAGCCCGGCTGCCGGCAATACTGCTCCGGCAATGTACAGCGCAATGGCAACGGCCAGGCAGAGCAGGGTAATCAGGTGTCGCTGCATTGAACAGCCTCAGGTCTGAAAAAAGACCACGATGGCCCACACAGAAGCCACCAGAGTGAGTAGTGCAGTACCTGCAGCCCCAATCAATCTTCCCAGCCCGGCCATGGTATCGGCTTTCAGGCCAACGGCATGAGCAATCCTGAAAATCACTAAACAGGCACCCATGATATGAATGGTCATTTGGGATACGCCGTTCATTTCCAGTGAGCCGATCAGAATCAGTGCCAGTGGTACATACTCAACGAAATTAGCGTGCCGGCGCATCGCCAGCAGCATTTCCTGTTTGCCTCCATCGCCGATGGAGATGCCCGTTTTACCGCGCATATTGCCCGCCTGGAAAGAGAGAGCCAGTGATATCAATCCTAAAATTCCAGCATAGAGAGTGGTAATAACAGGCATTTTATTTTCCTCCATCCAAAAGTGGGATGATCATAACTTATTTGAGCACCTGGATGATGCTAATGCCGTTCAGCACGCGTCTAAGGCGGGCTGCTGATGGCCGGCTGGTGTGACATGGATTTGCGCCATGTCAGCAGGCCAATCACCGCAAGCACCAAAAAAGCTGCATATAAACCAGCAGTCAGCAGCAGTTCTTTATGCCAGTAAATACCGATGGCGACGACATCGACAGTTATCCAGAAAAGCCAGGACTCAAGCTTCTTTCTGGCCATAAGCCATTGTGCAATCAGGCTGGCCACTGTAGTAAAAGCATCACCGTAAGGTATTGAAGCATCGGTTAATGAAGTCATTGAATAACCCCAGATCAGTGTCCCCAGTACTGTTACAGACAGCCAGATGATCTTCCACTGGCTTTGTAACAGTGTTACCGGTAGCTGGTCACGTTGCTTGCCGCCATGTAACCAGTAGTACCAGCCGTATATATTCATGCCGACATAGAAGATATGCAGGATAAAATCAGAATATAACTTGACCTCATAGAAGATGAACAGATACAGGGTGACCTGAATCAAGCCGGCCGGCCAGCACCAGATGCTCTGTTTAACAACCAGCCATACACACAGCAGCCCAAACACTACAGCAATTGCTTCAAGTACAACCACAGCTGCTTAATGCTGGTCAGTTACGCATTCAGCAACAGGAATGAGCTGGTCATTAACCGGGGTTATTGAGCAGGCTGCTGTTCGTCAAAAATCCAAAGCAGCCCTTGCCGGAAGGCATCAGGCGCTGCGGAAAAATGATTATGACCCGCCGGCTCACGGATACGCAGTGCCCATGGTGTCTGACGTTTACTATAGGCTGCAATCCAGGCCTGTGCCGGCTGTTTGAAACGGGGCATATCAAGCTCAGCTGAGCTGACAAATACCCTTCGTTGCGGTTCCGGAGGTGCAGCAGGTGTAGTCTCAAGAAAAAGCTCCAGGTTACGATGCAGAGCAGGGTTGCTGGCAATATATCCCCAGAATAATTCAGGCCTGGTAAGCAGTGCATGCAAAACAAACTGACCGCCCAGTGACTGGCCGAAAACAATTCGGCGCTTGGAATCAACAGCATACTTTTCTTCAATCAGCGGAAAAAAATGCTGCTCAAACGCTGCCTGAAATTTTGCTGCTCCACCATAATGCTCAGCCTGATCCGAGGGCGCAGTAAAATCACGTCCGCGCATATTGCCCTGTGCCCAGTCGTCGTTACCGTAGGAAATACCGACCATAATTATCTTAGGGATTTCGCCCGCCAGTTCCAGATAGCGGTAATAAGCGCCCAGTAACGGGTAGGTAATGCCGCCGTCCAGCAGGTATATCACCGGATACCGGGTGTTATGGTCATAACCCTCCGGCAGGCGCACATATAGATAGTAGGTATGTTGCAGCTCCGGAACATGAATTTCATGTCGGGTGGTACCGGTCAGGCTTTGCATTTGCGTCAGCCTGTCGTCTGCAGTCTGCTGGTTCTTCCCGTCAACAACCGTAGCGGATGTGAGCAGCAGAGATTGTGATGAGGCGGGGCCGGCAGACAGCAGATAACAGATCAGGAAGAAAAAGTAACGTGCTTGCAAATATATCTCCCGTCAGCCCGATTGAGCATTAAGCTGATCTTGATTGGATTTCTATGTTACACAATCGTATGAGATTTGATAGCACATCAGGTTGGATGGTTGTGCTAGTGCGGCAGATTCGAATTATCTATACTGCAGGTTTTCAGAACCTGTTAAGAAATCAGCCATGAACCAGCCAGCGGTTACTGATACCGAGTTTAAAGCGCATTTTCCAGTAGTCGTTATGCAGCGGGATCATGCCAATACCGAAGAATTGAACAGTGGGCTGACAGACCTGATACTTGGCATGGAGCAGCGTTATCGGGGCACCAATGAAAATGCTGCCCGTTTATCTCATATTGCTACCGAGGGTGGTTATCAGACTGCCGGTGAGAAAAACCTTCTGGATTTGCAGAACAGGTATGTAAGCAGTTTTCACCAGACACTGCTGATGCCGGCCATCAGTGCCTATCTGGAGCATGTATTTGAGGATGCCGCGGCACAACTGGCTCCTTATCCATTTGCCTGGGCCAATGTGTTGCGGGATGGCGACTGGCAGCGGCCGCACTGTCATGCATCACAGGGTAATCTGGTCAGTGGCGTCTATTATGTCGCGGTGCCTGATGAGCAGCCTCCGCGTGGCTGTATCGATTTTTTGAACCCGTTGACGGTATCCCAGCACCATGGCTACAGCCCCTGTCAGCGTATTCAACCACAGCCGGGAAAATTGATACTGTTTCCGCCATATCACATTCATTACGTGCATCCGGTGACTAAACAGCAGCCGCGTGTGGTGATTGCATTTGACGTGCTGGCGCAGGCGCCTGGTCCGCAACTGGTCTTTTAATGCCGGAACAGCAGGCTTATCGGCCAACAGGTTTGAAACGGGCATAATCCCGGTCGCCCAGACTGGTAAAATCAAATTTAGACTGATCCAGCTGATAGCATCCACAAATATTCCCAATGACATCAGTCAGCTGTTCAAAGCATTCGGTATCTATGATGCCGTTGTTGATATAATACTCGGTGAACCAGGTGCTGCTGTAAAACCAGTTCAACGGATCTTCGATACGGCTGAGGCGTAAGTATTGGAACTCATAAGCCAGCCGGGTCAGCTGCATATACAGTCCTTCTGTGCGGTAATCCTGAATGTGGGTATGGACATTATTGCGGACATAGGTATCCATGGCATCAGGATGGAGAAATCTGGATGCTGCCAGATTTGCCATGAAATCTTCTATCCTTACCAGCATGCGTTTCAGCAACCCCTTTCCGAGACTACCGTGTTCTGACTGCAGACGGGTCACTTCGGGTGCCAAACGAGCACGAATTGCGGCAGGCGAGTTGCTGTGTATATTGTTAAACAGTTCAATCAACTGCTGTTCCAGCTGATCTCGCAAAGCCTTACGCTGCTCGGGAATAATGACCCAACCTGATTCCGCTGTCAGGTGCCCCCACTCATGAACCGTACGGGCGGCCAGCATTAAACGCTCATAAGGTCTATCGGGTTGCCATAAACGGCCTGAGTTTCTGCCTGGTCCGATGTCGTAGCAGATCAGGCGGCGATGCTGATGTAAGTGGCACAAGCCGCCTGGAGTAATGAAAGGCGCCGGTTTTGCCAATTCAGCAGGCGCAATAAGGCTTTGTAGAAACAGCTGTGTGTGGGAATTGATGGTCTGCAGGTCATTCAGCATGCCGGTTACAGCTGTTTGTGTAGCACTTTCAAGCCGGTTGTTCAGCGCCTGCAGTTGCTTCGGATTATCCGGATCCCACAAAATGCTGTTTTGCTCGCCGGTAATCAGCAGGTTGGGGCGGTCGTCAGCCAACCAGCCGGTGAGCTGTCTGATTGAATTGCCGACCGGTTTTGCAAAATGCTTTTTAAAACCTGCCGAAGCAGCCACAGCAGTGGTTGAATTGGACTGCTGTAGCGACTGCAGCATTTGCAGGGTGCTGTCAGTAACAATCAAACCAGTGCTTTTCATTACTCTGCTGCCGGCATTGGTTGCATTCGGCTTGCGCAGTTGAATATGGAACATACTGCGTACCGCAGGCATATTGTCAGACAAATGTTTAAAGGCAGCAGCATCGGGTCGGGTGGTTTTACGGCAACCCTGATTGAAATCATCAATCTGAGAATCAGTCAGCGTCAGGAAGTAGCTGAGGTTGGCTACCATTACAGGCTCGACCTGCTGTATCAGCCAGGTACGTTCAAGGTGTAAGAACTGATAACAGGCAAATTCAACCGATGATGTTCTGCTGTCAAGATCAGCAAGATATATTACCCAGGAGTTTTTATTGAAAGGTTGAAAATAGGGCGGTACAGAATGGTTGTCCCTGGCGATAAGGATATGTTGAGCTCGTGCCGGGAACCAAAAACCAGGCGCCTGACGGAAAATCAATTCGGCCCTTTCCCAATATCGAGAATACGCCTGATTGAATAATTCAACGGCATCCGCAGATAGCCTATGCTTCGCTGTTAGCGCTTGCGAAAATTTTTTATCGATTCCATCAGCCGATAAATACTCAATGGGAATCAGAATTGCACTGTCTGATTCGCAACTGTACTCAACTAAAGCTGATTTCATCAATAGAGTATTCGAATGGCAGGTTTAATGGGTCAGTTTAAACGTAGCATGTTGGCTGTCAAGGACGTTTGCTCAAGGGTATGGACAACAGTGGTATCAACCTTTGATGTTTCTTAAATGCCGGTTGCTGATTCCAAAGAAGGCGATGATTTCCCGGCTGTTGATATTATGCTTGACAGCTAATTGGACAGCAGCACGCTTCAAGGCCATGTATATTCCGCTGCCGGATGGAAGGTATACATAATTATCATTGTCAGAAATTTGGAGTATATGGTTGCAGGCTACAGGTGAAGTTTCTAATTTCAACCTGGTGAAAAAACTACAGCCTGGTTGCACATGTGCTTTTGCTGCATGGTTTTGCTGAAAAAAATCCAGCATTGATGAAAAGCCGATTGCTTCGGAAAGTTCAGAAGCAATGGCCGGTAATGCCGCCAGTGTTGCTTCAGGATATTTAGAATAAAATGCCACTAAATGCTGATAAGCTTTAGAGTGTGCTGCAGGAAGACCTCTGAATACTTGCAGGTATTCATCGTTAATATTAAACCTGGTACTGTTTTCCCCTGGTTGGTATGACATTGTTCCCTCACAATTACTGCTTTTGAAACAGTAAGCAATCCATTGCGCTTTTCCCTCTGTAATTAGCATAGCAAACGGTATTTAAAAATGTAGGGTGAAGTCTGCACCCTATATTCTGCAGTATGTTTATTGATAATTTAGCGTAACCAATAGCTATGTCTAGCGACAGGAAGTTGCCGGAGGAGGGGCAGTTATGGCTATTCTCGAAAATGCATTCGGGCAGAAGTGTGTAATTCAAAACTTATCATCCACATTGGAAAGGCCGGATATGGGTTATCTAAGTAATGCACCTGTCCCGGAATCAACATGTACAACAATATCATTGTCCTGGAAGGGTTGCTGCTGGGTGATTGAAAATCAAAGCAGATATTCTATCTGGCTGGCAGACAGAGCATTGCTGGCAGGTGCTGAATCGCCCTTAGAAACAGGCATTGATATTTATCTGGCCCGCCAATGGTATTGCAAGTGGACGGTAATTGATTTGAGTTCGCCTGATAAGACTAATGTTTTTTTAGCAGGTAATGGATATTGGTACTCCCAAGCCAAGAATAAAAATATTTTGCTTAAAGATGGGGATATTATTTATGCTGCAGAACGAAAATGGTGCTTATGCTGTTTTCAGCAATCATTTATGGAGCAACCGAATAATTTGCCTTTGTCTACAGCTGGTGGGCAGATGTGTTTGGTCTTTGAGGTTAGTCAGGATGAAGAGCACGTTGTTTTATCCATGGAACTAGACGGGCAGGTGATTAACCTGAATGAAAGAGTGCACCATTATTTATTGGTCACGCTGGCCAGACTTAAACTGGAGGATCACCGTAATGGCCATGATGCGAGCTCATGTGGCTGGGTTTGTATGGAGGAGTTGTGCCGAATGATGGGAACGGATGCTTCACATATAAATATTCAGATATATCGAGTGAGAAAACAGGTAAGTGAATCATTTTTCAGTCATTTGGAGTTGCCGCCAATTATTGAACGCCGCTCCGGGAGTCTCCGATTGGGAGCCTGGGGCTTTAAGATTATTCATGGGTCAAATGTAGAAGGAAATATGCAGTTATCTTGATCATTTGTGATTGGTTATGTATGGGTTATTTAATATTACGTAATGGGTTGTAATTCTGTAAAAGAATAAATTTAAATATTATTAATCTGCAATTTAAAAATTTCTTTATTAATAGGATGTTTCAATTGTACGGGCTTTTTAAAAGCCCGGTATACGGAATAAATTACCAACAAATTAGGAGAGAGAAATGTTGCAGTTTACATTAAATTTATCCTTTGAGGACAGGGATCTTCAAAATATCGAAGATACTGGAAGTAAAGTTGTTATCGCAAAGCCATCAGAAGGCGGTGAGCCAAATGTGGCCTGGTTGACGTTTGATCCATTTCCTTCCAACCAGGTGGTTTGGGAAGAGCAATATGGAATCTATGCGTCTACTGCTGAAATTCAGAACGGTGCGCAATTAACGCAACTTGCGTCAACTGGTGTGCCGGCGGCTCCCGATAAGATTTATACACTGCTTCCGGCAGCATACTTTAGTCCGCCCGAGGGTGTTGGCACAAAAAATTCCTTCACGGCAGTTAACCAGTTTGATAATTTGCCGGCACCTGCCAATTTAACTTTTGGTCTTTACCAGGATGCCAGTGTTAATGGTGTTGATATTCTTGGGAATGCTGTTTCAGCAGCTCCGGTTTTATTTAACAGTACTGCAATTATGACGCCTTATACCACTGTATATGTTTGGATACAGTCGCAGGTGGCAAGTAATACCGTTTGTACTATTGTGACATCGCCATTGACCGAAGTAACTTTCGGTGGTGAAGTAAGTGATGTGTCACTGGCATACAACCCGTTGGGTGGGAACTTTATTCCTGCAGCCGGTTGATTAGTACGAGTTAAATTGACCAGTGCCGGAACGTTTACCGTGAGAATCCGGCACTGGTCTACCCTGGTTTCTGCCGGCCAGGGTATAAACAGATTATTGTTTTAGGATTATGGTTTTACCAGAATATTACCCCTGGTTACCGGATTGGTACGGTCATTAGGTGGATCATTCGGCCAGATTTGTGCATCGCAGTATTCTAATGAAGTAATAATGCCACCGGCGCCTTCAAAACCCATGAATGTGCTTCTGTCAGGTTCATTACTGCCTGGTCCGGTGTCCAGAACGCGGAACCAGACATCTTTGCCGGGCTGATGAATCTCGGTGGTAAAACTGGGGTGTTCAGAATTGTTTTCGGTAACCACTGCACCTACCCATGCACGCCCATTTTCCGAGTCGACTGCCAGGCATATAACTTCACCTTTAAAATCGATGAGCAAATCCTGGAACATCAGTGATTGTCTAAACCGGCCAAACACAAAACCGCGTGGAGTAGCAATGGCCAATGTGCTGAAGTTGACATCAAATGTGTCAGCAATTAAGTAATTTCCGCTTCCAACTGTCAGTGATATCCGGCCGCGTGTGCTTTCAGTTATATCAGCACCATCAGATAATCCGAGTGCATTCAAGTACGATTGGCTAAGTAAGTCTCCCTGTGGTTTCTGTGCATGGGCAACAGTACACATAAACAGCACTACAAACAGTATGTTGATTAATCGCATAATCGGTCTCCTTCCAAGTGATCAAAACGCTGTTAACGTGACTCCCCGCCTGGCAATGCCTTGCCGGGTGAAATGTTATGTGAAAGTGTTGTCCGCTGACCTGATGATTAGCTGAGGAAAGCTGAGGTTTTATGATTGGTGCGGGTTTACAGTTGTGCGCTTAGTTTGTGCTGTTCGTCGAAAGTGGGCAACTGGCCGAGCAGAGCACTAAAGCGTGGATGATCGTGCAGTGCCCGTAAATTAGGCATAACCGGCAGATAGGCGATGGCGGGATTATGTGTGTCCCAGGCGTGCTCAACCAGCGCTATAGCGGCATCGACATCCCCAATCTGTAATTGCAGCATTGCCTGATGCAATGGTGAGGTGATCAATTGCTGTTGCAGCACAGACCGGTAAAATTTGGAATATGCCTGCTGATTAAGCAGTTTCTGCAGCGGTGCTTGCTGAGCCGGTTGTAGACCACGTAAACGCAGCCATTCCAGCATAATGCCGGTAGCTTTCGATTGTTGACCGATGGCCAGGTGACTGCGCCATAATACTGAATGAATGTCTACCGAGTCTGGTGAGCTGGCTTTTAAACGTTCCAGGTCAGCTATGGCATTATCGGTATCGCCGGTATACAACATCAGTAAAGCATTGGCGGCATCTGCATAATAAATTGGATCAATCTTTTTAATTTCATCCAGCTGTCGGGTAGCTTCCTCATGGCGCTGTTGCGCTACCAGTAACCATGCATAACGGCGTCTGGCGACATGATCGCTGTTGTTGAGGCTGATGCCGGTTAAATAATCTGACTCTGCCTGCAGATAATCCAGATCACGAAAAAACAGGATCTGGCCGCGACATCGGTAAGCTGCGCTGGCTTGCGGGTTCAGCTCCAATGAGCGCTGGACAGCGGAATATGCTGAATCCAGGGCCGTTTGGTCTACTTCCGACTGCTTAAAGAGCCACAGCAGAGCCTGGGCTTTACCTAAATGCGGAGCAAAATAATCGGGGTACTGCTGACTGAGTAAGCTAAATTGCCGCAATGCCTGCCGGGTGGCATCGGGTGATTCTCTGGTCAACAGATAGTGCGCCATCAACAGGCTTTCCATCTGCTCAGGTGGTAAAGGCGGGCTGGTTTCAGCCATCTGGTAAGCCGGTTGTGCGGGCTGGGCAGTTTTAAGTATCGGTAAACTAATTGCCGTGACAACATCACTGATCAAGGTGAGCGTGTCGGTAAACGGACGATCAAACTGGCCCGCCCACAGATGTTCATCCTGAACAGCATCTATCAATTGTGCTGTAATTCGGACCTGTTGCTGATGGTGCATAACCGAGCCTTCCACAAACCAGTCCACGCCCAGTTCACGGGCTATTTCCCGGGCGTTTTTGCCGGTGTCGCGATAGGGCATTACCGAAGTGCGGGAAATAACCCGGAACTGTTGTAATTCCGCGAGTTTCTGAATTAATGATTCGGTGACGGCATCAGCAAAATAATGATTGTCTTTGAGCTTGGAGTAATCAGCAAAAGGTAAAACTGCAATGGTAGGAATATCAACCTGCTGAAGGTGAGTGTTATCGATGTTTTTGGCAGCTAAAGCCAATAACATGATGATTGATGTCGCAATGGCTGTAATCAGCCGCCATCTGAAGCGAGACTGGAATGCCGAGGCCTGTGAAAGTTGCAACACAGGGGCAATCAACCGATAACCAATACCGCGGCGGGTCTCGATAAAGCGGGGCTGTTTGGGGTCATCTCCCAGTGCTTTGCGAATCGCTGCAATAGCTCCGGTTAATACATCTTCAGTAACAAACTGCGTATTCCAGACCGTTTCGAGTAATTGCTCTCGGGAAACGAATTCACCGGATCTGGCCGCCAGTTGCAGCAATACCTGCATGGCTTTAGGTTCAATGTGCCTGGGTTGGGAAGTGCCTGGTGGTCGCAAAGTATTGGCACGAGGCAAAACCTTCCAGCCCTCCAGAAAAAAGCCCTTGTCCAGTTTATCAATCAGCTGGTCTGGTGAATCCTGCATGGTTTGTTCGGTTGATGTCATGCCAGGTCAACCGGTTGAAAACACCTCATCCATTTCCTATGGACGAGTTATTCTACAGCATCTTTCGTATTAAATCAGTCAAGTTATAGGGGTTATGTGCCGATATGCCTCAGGCGGCGGATGGGATTGCTGAATCTGCAAACCATTGGCTGATTAAATGCAGTTGCTGATTTGGGCAGCCAATACGCATCAACGTGCGTTTGAATTGATTACTGCCGGCAACAGTATCCAAATACCAGCCAATATGCTTGCGGGCCACACGCAAGCCTTGTTGTTCACCATAGAATTCATGCAGCAACTTAACATGCTTCAGCAGTGTTTCGCCTATTTCCGAGCGATCGGGGAGTGGGAGTTCCTGGCCGGTATTCAGATAGTGATCGATTTGCGCATAAATCCATGGATTTCCCTGACCGGCGCGGCCGATCATGACCCCGGCTGCGCCGGTATATTGCAGCACCCGTGCGGCTGTCTGTGGTGAGTTTATATCACCATTGGCAATGACCGGGATGTTTACTGATGAGACGACCTCGGCAATGGTGTTGTATTCCGCCTGTCCCTTGTAAAGCTGTTTGCGGGTGCGGCCGTGTACGGTGAGCATTTGAATACCGGCGGTTTCAGCCAGTTTGGCGATACGCACTGCATTGATATTATCTTCGTCTGTTCCGGTGCGGATTTTTAATGTGACTGGTATTTCAACTGCAGTAGTAACTGCATTGAGCAGCTTTTCAACCAGTGCTTCGTTGCCCAGCAGGGCGGAGCCTGCCGCTTTTTTGCAGACTTTTTTTGCCGGGCAGCCCATATTGATGTCGATAATCTGGGCGCCGTGGGCAACATTGTACTGAGCAGCTTCAGCTAAAAAGTCCGCGTCGGCGCCGGCAATCTGTACGGCAATGGGAGCTGGTTCCCGGTCGTGCTGGCGTCGCAGGCGGCTTTTGCGGGTATTTCTCAGGCGGGGGTCTGCTGAAACCATCTCGGATACAGCATAGCCGGCGCCAAGTTTTTTACACAGCCACCTGAATGGCTGATCCGTCACCCCGGCCATTGGTGCAACCAGACAGCGGGTCGCCAGCTGATGGGTGCCGATCTGCAGGTGGTGCGTTGGCTGGTCCATCCTTTTCAGGTTTATGCAAGCTGTTGGATAATTGACAGACCGGCTACCCAGGTGCCGATAGCCGACCCCAGGGTGGATAGGAAAAATACCAGCAGGGTGCGTGCCACGCGATTACGCCACCAGCCGGATAACTCAATCACATCGTCCCGCAGGGTTTCAAAATCTGCCACATTGGGCTTGCGAATCCAGGCTTCAACAAGCGCGCACAGCATGCCTGCACCTATGGTCGGGTTTAATGAAGTGATTGGAGCGCCCACTACTGCGCTGAGAATTGTCAGAGGATGCGCGCGGGCAATAATTGCCCCCAGGCCCGCCAGTACTCCGTTAATAATCACCCAGGTCTTCACCAAGTTCCAGCCCAGATCAGGGTTGCGTAAAAAGCCGATGATAAATCCGCTGGCTATCAGGGCAACGATGACCCATGGAATGATTTTCGGCCAGCGTGATGCAGGCGGGATTTTGCTAAGTTCAGCGCTGATTTGTTCAGGATTTTCCGGCTCTTCACGTAAGTGTGATACCAGCCCCTGCAGATGACCTGCACCAATCACAGCCAATACCTGACGATTGTCAGTACGGTTATCGGCTCTCAGGCGTGCAGCCATATATTGATCGCGTTCGGTAATCAGTGATTTGTACAATGCAGGGGATTGTTCGGCGAACTCGGCGAACGCGCTTTCCAGCATATCGCCTTCTTTAAGCTTTTCGATATCCTGTTCATCTACAGTTTCGCGTGAAAATACACTGGCCAGCAACCCGGTGAACAACATCAAGCGGTTCCAAAAGCCCAGACTGCGCCACACCCGTTTCATGGTAGTGCCAAGATCCCGGTCAATCAGTTGTACCGGCAGGCCGTAAGTTTTTGCTGCGCTCATCGCGGCGCGCATTTCAGCGCCGGGTTCTATACCGAACTGCTTTGCCAGGCGCTTCTGGTAACCCGATAACACCAGGTTGGCCAGCATCAGGCCGGCTTTGCCTTGTCGAATAAGAGAAAACAGATCGGTGGACTGCCATTGCTGCTTATCGGTCAGCAGTTTATGGCGGCTTGGGCAAAGCTCGATGGCAACCGCGTCAAAATGCTCTGAGTCGATTAACCCCTGCACAACTTCTGCGCTGCGCCGGGAAACATGTGCTGTGCCCAGAATGCAATAATCTACGCCGTCACGGGTTACTTTTTCCCAGGGTTGATCTTCCAGCCAGTCCATCAGTTCTGGCGGGTAAAAATCAACCCCGGAATGTTGCGATGGGTCGTTGGCGGTAAAAGATTCAGACATAGCGATAACGCCAGCTATCGCTGGTCAAATAATCAAAGGTATGGACGAGTCAGTTAATCACTGCGCCGGAGTGCAATACACTGGTAATGACCACGTCGTGTTCAAAGTAAACACTGTAGTCGCTGTATTCCCAGCGGGTAATGGGTGGTTCACCAACAGCAGCCTGCCGGCTTTGTGGTGGTCCCCAGCGGCTTTCGACTGCTTCCATGCTCAGGCCATTATCCGGCAGGCCCATCGATTTACTGGCGCGTACTTCATCAATCAGCAATACATCAGCATAAACCATGCCGGAAATCAGCAGTACAACTGCAGCTGCCAATGCTCTGACTATTTGGAAAGATTGGGTATTCAGTGTTTTCATGATGAAACCTTACTGTATTTTTCAGCGCTATCCATAACGCCTCATGATACCAGAGGCATGTGGTTAACGTATCAAAAAAGGCCGCAAAAGGCGGCCTTTTGGTCACATTATTATCTGCCGGTTAGTTGTCGCCGCCGAAAAATCCCAGCATAGCCATCAGGTTATTGAACAGTACAAATATGTCTGCCAACAGCCCGGTTGCCAGCAGTATGTAGTTATCTATACCGCCACGTGCAGCCTGCTGCGTCTGCCAGACAATCCAGCCGCAGGAGAGAAAAATAAGCACACTTGAGATCGCCAGGCCGAAAGCGGGAATCTGCAGAAACCAGTTAAGGATAACTGCACCCAGTATCACCAGAGTGCCGATTACCAGAGTGCTGCCCCAGCCGCTGAAGTCACGCTTGGTGGTTAAGGCATACCCGGACAGGCCGAAAAAGATGATTGCAGTCAGTGCAAATGAGGCGGTGATCAGAGTGCCTCCATTGCTGTATTGTGCCAGCATGAATGCCACATTGCCGCCGGTGATTACACCTAGAAAAGCAGCAAAACCGAAAGCAACCAGCAGACCCCAGGCGCTGTTTCGTGTTTTTCCGATAGCATATGAGAATGCGAAAATCCCGCCGATCATGAACCAGAACGGCATATGCCATCCCTGAGCCTGAGCAACATAGGTAACGCCGGCGCCGAACAGGAACAACAGCCCCAGCAGGCTATAGGTATTTCGCAATACCCTGTTGATGCGTAAGGCTTCAACCTGTGTGCCTGAATAAGTGCTGACAGAGGATTGAGGTCGTAAAGGTGTATTCATGAAATCTCCAGCCGCGTTACATACACAGCATAGTTTAACGTGTTACTGCTTAGAGTGCAGTCAAATCGCCCGGTTTCAAGAATTGATCATTTGTTGCGAAAATTCAATAGGCAGAAAGTCACGCCCGGCTATGTCTGACGCAATGCTGCACTGAGTTTTTTAGGCGCGATGGCGCAATAACTCTCATTAATCCAGGCTTTCAGCATATCGACCGGTAAATCCTCACCCCTGGCAAACTCAGCGGTTACCCAATTGCTTTTCCCCAAACCGTAACCGGTAGGCGAAGCAAACGGCATCATCAGGACCTGTTCAGCCGATTCCGGCAGTTTTACCGACATGCTGAAACCACCATCAGAACGCTGCTCGCCGGATAAAAACACAAACGCCTTTTTACGGACTTTAATCGCATCATGGCCCCAAGGATGCTCTTCAACTGCTTCCGGCAAATTAAGGGCATGGGCTTTGATCTCTTCTACGCCTTCAGGGCATGGATATGAATGGTTCGACATGGCTGGTTGTGTTTGATGGTTATGGCTATGAATGATTTTTCTGAAAATGATAACAGCTGCCGCGTACATTTGGACCAATAGGCGGTGCTGTCTTAAAATCCTGCGATCTGACCTGCTGCAAAGACAGCCAGGGTTTGAAAAATCTGATAATACTTGCCTGAGAGCGACGGATTGGACCAACCGGGCGCCAGTCGAAGCGGTGCCGCTTATCCCAGTGTTCCAGGATAAAATCGCCATTATCAGCCAGCAGGTTTGTGATTTTCCTGCAATAGACCGGGATTATCCGGCTGCTCAGATTATGCAAACAGCCTGAGTCCAGAATCAGGTCAAACTTACAGGTATGCCGGAAGTTGAGAATGTCAGCCTGCCGAACCTCAAAGGCTGATTCTTGTTTGGATAATCGATGCGCCATAGCAACGGCATCGGGATGTATGTCGATAGCTGTAACCCGGAAACCCAGTTTTGCCAGATAAGCCGATAGTAATCCGGATCCACAACCGATATCCAAAGCATATCCCGGGGGACGTCCGGTGGCTACTTCAGCCAGCAGTGGATCAGGCTGTTCGCGGTGCCAGGGCAGTTGTGCCGGGTTCTGATTGGCCTGGCGGTAAAAATTGTCCAGCGTTTTATACTGGATCCAGCTCAGTCCGGCACGTGACCGATCGGTTGTGTTCATCCGTTTAACGGTGCTGCAAACCACCAGTGATGTCCTTCCGGGTCCTCAGCCAGATAACGGCGATGGCCATGTGAGTTTTCGGGCTCGGAAAGTATCTGCGCACCGTTCTGGCGGGCATGCCGATAGTGGCTGTCAACATCGGTCAGCATCACATAAAGAGATTGACTACGCACACCGGTAAGGGCCGGCGTTGACCAGTTGCGTGCTTCGATGGGTTGCCCGGCCATTATCCGGCCCTTGCCTATGGCCAGCTCAGCATGCTGAATGGTGTTGTCCTGACCGATATAACGCATGATGATTTCCACGCCGAATACCTTTTCCAGCCAATCCAGAGTATCCGGGTGCTGATAAAACAATACAGGGGTAACAGCCGGATAACCATCGGGTTCGGCAGCAGTACTCAATGTTTCCACATCAACCTTGAATGTACGCGCCAGCACATTCAGGGTTTCGGCAGACATTACCCCTTCTTCAGCCCTTTGAATGGTTCTTGCCGACACCTTGGCGTGCTCAGCAAGCTGTTCCTGGGTCCAGGCTTTTTTGTCACGTAACTGCCTGATGATTTTGCCGGTTGCTTTATTTTCCATATTACATGCCTGTTTTTGCAGCCTGGGGAAAAGCTTAGCACCGGTGAATTCACCTGACCACGACTGGGATGCGACAGTTTCCCGCCAGCTTTGGGTGCTGGCAGGCTTGAACAGAATGGGAAATTTAACCGGCCGCATTGCGGCCGGCCAGATAAGGGTTACTTATCGCTTACCGCGACGGTTACGGTCTGTGAGTGACCGGAAGCAAAATTCAGGATCATGCTGACCGTATCGCCTTTGAGATAATCCTTTTTAGGTCCGATCAGCATTAAATGCATACCACCGGGCTTCAAAATGACCTGTTCACCAACTGGAACGGCCAGCTGATCAACCGACTCCATCTTCATCAGGCCGTCAACTCTGCTCATGGTATGTATTTCAGCTTTATCAAAATCATCGGTATCCACCGATACCAGATTGACGACCTCATGCTGAACGTTAATCAACGTCATATAGCCTGCGTTCCGGGTGGAGCCGGGCAGGGCTTCTCTGACCCAGGCGTTCATCACCGCCAGGGTATCACTGCCGGGTTGGAACCGGGTAGGCGAAGGGCCGGAGGTCTGCTGCGCAGGGACATTACCCTTCAATACATTATCGGTTTCTTCCTCGATGTACTTCAGTACATCCATGACATCAACCTGGGTCAAGGACATATTGGGCATGGGTATCTGATTGAACTGGTCATACAACGAGATGGCAATGGGATCCTTATCTTTCAGCATTTGGTCCGGGTCCCGCAGCCACTTGATCAGCCAGGTTCTGTCACGTCTCCGGGTAACGCCAAGCAGATCAGGCCCGATATCCCGATGACTGCTGCCGTCGATGGTGTGGCAGCTGAGGCAGCGGGTGCGAAACAGCTGTTCCCCTGGAGATACATTACGCAAATCCGGCGCGTTGCTGTAGTCATCACCCAGCTGGGGTGATTTCCAGCCATGCAGCCAGTTACCGATCTGGTCTGCCAATACATACGGGTTCTCAAAAGGTGAGCGCCGCATCCATCGGCCGGTTTTCTGATTGCCCATGATCATATTGACGTTATGATTGTTTTCGCTTCCGCCGATATCTTCGATATACAGGCCCAGTTTACGGCGCAGAGTGATGATTTCCTGCTCGTCACCGGTGAAAAATTGCCAATTTGCACCGAATTTATCGCGGTACTGTTTTAAAGCTTCCGGGGTATCAACATCCGGGTCTATTGTGATCGAATAAAAAAATACATCCTGGCCCAGCCGATCACCCAGTACAGACTGCACCCGGGTGAGTTGCGCGGTTTCCAGCGGACAGACGTCCGGGCAGGTTGTATAGATAAAGTTGATGACAACCACTTTATCTTTAATCAGGTCGTCAAAGAATAGAAACTGTTCGCCATCCTGGCTGGTGAGTATGGTGTTGGGGAAATAATCAGCACCCCAGCGGCTTTCTTCCGCATGCACGGTAATACCCATGATGCATATCGCCAGCACGATCACATGTATTGAAAAAATCCTTTTATTCATAACTGGATACGCTCGGTTTATCGCCTCGAAAAACACAGAGCGCCCGGGAGCGCTCTGTGAGTGACATTTACATGAACCAGCTAATCATTACTGGCCTGCTACCGCAGCAGCAGCTTTGACCAGTTTGTTGGCATCATGCATGGCTTTGTCGATGGTGACAGGTGTCGGACAATTCACCACATGCGGTGAATTCAGATTTTCAAAATCATAGTCGTTGTCACCAATCTTGATGGCCGGCCATTCATGGACTTCAATAGCGCCTGTTTCCCGCAGAGCTTTGACTTCGTCCAGACCCTTAACTACACCGGTTGCAGGTTCAAGCCAGTTGGCAAAACCGATATGCCACATTGGGCTGTAATCATCTTCCGGCATGAAATAAGAAGGTATGCCGATCTGACCACCCAATGGTCCGCCACCGGCAAGATTATTGGGCAGATCACCGGTCGGTGGATAACGTCCGGTCAATGGCTCCGGAGGAAGGAACTGGATCAATGGTACAGCTGCTGCGCCCAAATGGGCATGCTTGGGAACATAGGGAATACCCATGTTATTGGCAGGACCAGCCGGGAAGGAATCAACCACCACATAATAAGGCAGGTAATCCGATCCTTCAGTCCAGGATTTGTGCAGTTTGAACTTGACATAAGGTTCTACCGCAGTCGTGTTGATCTCCAGTGCGTGGGCACTGTCACCGCCCCAGTTCACTCCGTTATAACGGCAACTGGTATTGGGTGGATCATCCGGGAAGCTGGTGCAGTTTGGATCGATTCTCAGCTGTTCCCAGCTTTCTTCGCCCCAATTGATGAAAAACGCATTGACGATAACATCTTTACCGGCAATGTTGACTCTTCTGAGAGGCGAGTAATCATTATCGGCGCTCTGCGGTGGTTTATTCGGATCGTCCAGGTGCAGGAAATCCGGATGCAATCGCGTAATGGGGTTGGGTAAGTCACCGAAAAAGGTGAAGACACCACTTTCCGATAAGGTCGCTTCTGATGTTGCAGCGACTGGTGTGCCGACCAGGCCGCCGGCCCAGGCAATACCCATTTCTTCAGCGAGCTTTTCATCAGAAATGTCGTGTAATACAAAATAAACATCCCGCTGGTTACCATCATTATCGATATTGATGCCTTTTCTCAAAGTGTATCTGGCAACACCACGTTCATCTTCGGTAGGGTCAAGTGCATCACCCAGCGTTAGGTTGACCATATCGATTTGCTCAAAGGTCATCGCATCAACCCAGGTTTCAACTGCCTGGTCGTCCAGATTCGGCCCGAATTGTCCCAGATCATCGCCGCTGCGTGCTGTCGGCAAGGCGACGGAATCGACGTAACTGACACCATCCCAGGATGGGATTGGGGCCGGCATGACCTGTGTCTGGCCGGGGTTTTCGATATCCCAGCGCAGCAGCATGGCATGATCCTCATGCTGGGTGTTATGGCAGTGTTCCATGTACTGTCCGGCAAATTCGCGGAAGCGCAGGGCAATTTCCACCATTTCGGTACTGTCTTCTTGCGGGCCCAGACGGTAAACGTCTTTACGCGCCCATTTTTCCCATTCAGGCGGTTCTACACCGCCGCGCCGCAAAATGATGCCTTCTTCGAAGTGGATATGTACCGGGTGACTCCAGGTGCCACTGTTGATGATACGCCAAACTTCCAGTCCGCCTGAATTCTTGGTTGGTGCAGCTGACAGACGGCGCGGGTCCATGTTGAAACCTTTACCGCCATCGGTCTCGATAACCCACGGTGCATCATCAGTAGGTTTGCGCTCGAATTCGAAGGTGCGGTGCAGGGCATTGGTCAGCTCATCTTCCGTCGGACGGCGCAGTGGGATCAATTTCTCGCCGCCGGCCACATAATCAGCCGGGTCGATACTCAAATCAACACCGGTGTATTCGTGAACGCGGAATTCCATGAACTTGCCGACAACAGGGTCATTAAACCAGCGGTCGGCATCACCGTCACCATCATCATCTACCTGAATGGCCTCATATTCTCCACTGAGAATATCCGCCAGCGGGATTACTGAGTCAGTGGCCTGGCCGGTACGCTGCTGCAGCATATTGACGAAATACAGTTTGTCACCGGGTTGGAACTGGCTGAAGTCGACAATAATGTCATACCGTTCGGCGATGCCGATGGTGGGCAGCTGTCCATTTTCGAAGTAAACCGTATGCTCCATGATGTTGCCGTCATTGGCGACCATGTAGAAAGGCACCGGGTTACCGGATTGATCAACCAGGGCAAGTTTGAAATAGCGGGAAACCGAACCGTTCAGGATACGGAAACGGTATTTACGCGCACGTACATCAAAGTACGGTTTATACAGCCAGTTGACTGTCATTACATCGCCGATAAAACCGGTCTGGTTGAAAGGATTGAACCATAGCTGGCCATCCTCATCCCAGGCTTTTTCAGCGATCAGCAGATTGACATCATAATCGCGATTGCCCCAGTCCAATGCAGTACCGCTTGGCAGACGCAGGTTAACGCCGTCTTCCAGGCCTTCATTGCCGCGATCCAGCGCACTGTAATAGTTCATCATTGCAACATTGCCTTTGTAGACATTCTGTGCAGTGAAATCGAGCATATGGTCATGGAACCAGTGAGTGCTCATGGTTTCGCGCCAATCGCCCCGAATTCTGGTGATGCCGCCATTACCGTCCGGCGCACCGGCACGGTTGTCCATTTTGTTGACATTGATGGTGTCGTGGCCGGCCAGTACCATCGGCCAGCGGTAATCATAGAACTGGCCGGGGAAGAAGAAGGCGTTGGTGTAACCGTCACTTTCCGCCGGGTTGTGGCCGTTATGCTCATGAGTACTGAGGGTATGCAGACCAAAACCCCGATTGGCAGAAACATCAATTGGCAGTGCATTGTGATGTCGCATGATCAGTGATTCACCGTATCGCGCCATCAGCAGCTTAG
The DNA here is from genome assembly GCA_028289455.1 of Wenzhouxiangellaceae bacterium. Taxonomy (GTDB): domain Bacteria; phylum Pseudomonadota; class Gammaproteobacteria; order Xanthomonadales; family Wenzhouxiangellaceae; genus JAJFKX01. The sequence goes on along the minus strand of JANQPN010000032.1, from coordinate 14,008 downwards.
GCGGGAAAGTGCCGTCAAAAGTCCATAATGCCAATGGATCTTGTACCGGCATGTCCGGGTGAAACTGGACTGTGGTTCCTGCTGTTGTGCCTGCCGAGGCAGGTGCGTTGCTGGTGCTGTTGTATAAGCCGCCTGGAGCAAACTCACCACTGATATAACCATGTAATTGGCGGCTGTCCCGTAAACCTCCATTGGTACGGGCGCCGGCCTGAGCGGTTTGGAAGCCGACATCCGGCCTGAACTCACCCCAGCGCTGATGCGACCACATCACACCGGGTGGTCTGCCTTCAATCGGCGGGCTTTTGAGATCACGGCCCAGGTAAGCTTCGATGGCTTCTTCCCAGGGATTGGTGTTTCTGGTATTGGAAAACCGCTTGGGCCAGGGAAATATCGGTCCCGAAAGAAACTGATCCAGTTCAGCACCGACCGGCCCTGTATCTGCCGATGCGGGCTGAGGCAGACCGGTACAGCTGGGGCACCCGCCTCCATTCAGGGTCAGTGGCTCAAGCCCAAACTCTTCAAAGCGCAGCATTTTCTGGCTGTATGGCGCTGCGCCAAACAACGGACTGGGTGGTCCATTGGTGGGAATATTGAAAAACAGTCCGTCTTCACGTTGCTGTTCTTCGGAAATAACATTCTGTGAGGCTGCATCTGCCGGTGAGCCAGTGGCCCCGCCTTCAAAAGCCCCGTGATTGGCTTCCTCAATGCCTTCAGGCAATTCTCCATCGTTGGCTTGTGCGCTGGAAAATAGTGCACAAGCCGGGATCAGAATAGCTGCTAAAAGACGGAGGAAATGATTCTTATAATATCGTGACATCCTGTTCATCTCTGACTTCCTTTTTAGTTGTATACCCTTACTCATCTTCGAACTCCATGTTCATGCTTTTCAGCATTTATTATTATTATGTATTGACATGCTAATACATCCATGCTATGAGCGGCATGGCTAATTAGTCGTACATCAAATACGTAAAGATTCGTTGGGAGGTTGCTGAATTTATTATTGTTATTATTTTGAATGTGCCTGGCATGTTACATCAGTCAATGTGGGATTCGCTAGCGTATGGTGACTGGCGACATTATCTGGGTGGTGTCAACCAGCTCAAAAATTAACAAAGCAGGGTGGTTCATGGTTTAAGGTTGAACCGTTGCATAATTGCGGGGAATGTCTGGCGCTCTGGTTGTTGTGAATAATTTTCCGTGATAAAAAATAAGCTGATGGAGTTAAGGCGGTTATGATAATTTTGCCCAATGCATAAAACCTGGCGTCGAATTTCAGCTTTCAGTTCAGGCATACGGTGGATTACTGCATGCTCGCTGTTATTGGCGCAATATGTATGGGCAGATCATCTGATAGAGCATGTTTCCCACGATGCTGTAGAAATCTGCGCACTATGTGTGCATAGTGAACGCAATGATGATCAAGTCATTACCGAGACATTTTTTGAAACCAGAAACATTTTTACAGCAGGCTTCAGTAATACTGAGTATGCTGCACTGATATCTCAGACAGTCAATCCGCATTACCACTCCCGCGCATCTCCTTAAAGTAAAGAAATCATTCGATTAAAAGCTGGCTGGGCCTTTGTATGGCTTTAGTAAGCCTGGTTGTGCTGAAAGCACTAATCGTTAGAAATCCCGATTGTATTGGGGCTTAAGGAGAAAAAATGACAGAACGTTATGCACTAGAAGCATGCGCACTAACGAAGCGATTTGGGAATACGGTTGCACTTGATAATCTAGAGTTGAATGTGACAGCTGGAGAAGTCGTATGCCTGTTGGGCGCGAACGGTGCCGGTAAATCCACTACCATCAACTTATTTCTGGGCTTTTTGCATCCGGATTCGGGGTACGCCAGTGTAAATGGAATCAATGTCGCAAATGACCCGCTGCAGGCTCGCAGACAATTAGCCTATCTGCCTGAATCAGTCGCACTTTATCCCAACTTAACCGGGTTTGAGAACTTAAGTTTTTTTGACCGGTTGGCTGATGGCAATCACACAATTTCCGAATTAGAGCAAATTCTGATTGAATCAGGATTGCCCAAGAATGCCATGCATCGGCGGACATCAGATTATTCGAAAGGAATGCGGCAAAAAGTGGGAATCGCCATCGCTATGGCCCGAAGTGTCGATACCTTATTGCTGGATGAGCCGTTATCCGGTCTGGATCCTTCAGCTGCAAACAGCCTGGTGCAATCCATTTCGCGGCTCCGTGATAACGGCAAGGCAGTGCTTATGGCAACCCATGACATATTCCGCGCCAAGGCAATCGGCAACCGTATAGGGATTATGATGCAGGGCAAACTCGTTAACATGCTGGATGCTGCAGCATTGAATGCCGGTGAGATTGAGTCAGTTTATCTTGAGCACATGTCAGAAGCCGAAAACGAATCTGCGGAGACAGTCGTATGATCCATGCGATAGCATCAAAAGATTTACTGCTGCACAAGCGTGAAGCACTGCTCAAGGGCCTTTTTATCATAGTTATCTTGCTGGTTGTCGGTAGCCTGCTGACCGGCATTCAACGATATGCAGTATTTGATAAAGAGCGTTCAGCAGCTTTACAGACGGATAAGCGTGTCTGGATGAATCAAGGTGATCGAAACCCACATTCAGCCGCTCATTTTTCGCGTTATGCTTTTCGTCCGGCAGCTCCACTGGGGCTGATCGATCCTGGAATAGTCGATTTTGCGGGTATGGCGATATGGATGGAAGCTCACTACCAGGACCCGGCGGTTTTCCGAAATGCTGAAGATGGTGGTGGGCAAAGCAGATACGCTAAGCTCAGTCCAGCTTTTACAGTGATAACAATTGCGCCGTTGCTGGTGTTTTTAATGCTGTTCAGCAGTATAGCGGGTGAGCGTGAAGACGGGACACTGAGACAGCTGCTTGCCAGTGGTGTATCGCCTCAACAGTTTTTTATGGGTAAGCTCACTGCAGGCTTAAAATTGACGCAGTTGGTATTCACGCTTGTATTTATACCGGTGGCTTTGGCCTCGCTTATTTTTTCGTCTGCCAGTGCCAATCTTGATTCGGTATTAAGGCTGGGTATGCTTTATATCACGTACTCGGTGTATCTGATCATCATGGTGGCCGTTGCTATTGGAGTATCAGCACTTTTCCGCACGCGCCAGTCTGCTTTTCTTGGTCTGACATTTTTATGGGCGGTGATGACAATCATTGTGCCAAGCTTCGCGATGGACATTGCAAAGGTTGTGTACCCACAACCGGATGCCCGGGAATCCACGGCACAATTGAGAAACGCTTCCAGTGCGTATTACAACGACGAAGAGAGGCAGCAAAGAATTGAACAGGAAATTCTCCAGGAATATGGAGTTACCAATACTGAAGATTTACCCATTAACTACTCCGCATATGTGTTGCAGGTAAGCGAGGATCTGTCTGAGCCGGAATTTGACCGATTTTATCAGGAGCTGGAAAAGCACCATGAAGCACAGGAATTTGTTGTCCGTGGGTTTGTCCCGCTTAGCCCGGCGTTGGCTGTAACACGCTTGTCCAGTGGCATTGCAGGCACCGACCGTGAGCATCAGCAGGACTTTGCGCGAGCTGCTGAAATACACCGGAGAGACATGATTCAGCTGCTCAATGAAGATTATATGTATAACGCTGACAATTCCGGCGCATATTACACGGCAGGTGCTGAACTTTGGTCAAAATTCGAAGATTTGGATTATTCAGTACCCGCCATTTCGCATCTTGCGATTAGCTATCTTTGGGATGCGATTTTGCTGATTATCTGGCTGTGCGTGGCAGTCAGCGGGTCCAGGATGCTGGTCACTCGAGCCGTTCGAGGGGAGGTGACAGCACTATGATTCGAGCAATTTTGTACCACGAACGGTTGAATTTTCTATTTCGAGGGCCTGCTTTGCCGATTGCCTTCTCTATCATTGCTGCATTCGCCTATGCCGGCTGGAGTGGTGATCAATGGCGTGACGCACAGATAAACAGCCTGACAGTATTTGAAACGGATGCAAACACTACATTGAATCAGTGGCGCTCGACGCTTGCTGATATAGAAGCAGGTGAAATAGAGGCCACCACCTATGAGGCTAATCCCATGAGTATCAGTTTTCCGGCGACTATACCGCCCGGATCGCTGGGGGATTTTGCCGTTGGAGATGCAGACCTGCAACCGGCAAGTGCTGAAATTTCACCCTGGCGGGATCTGACCAGTACATTCGGACGATATCAGTTTGATAACCCCACAACACTGTCAATGGGTGCATTTGACGTAGCATTCGTCATTATTCTGCTGATGCCGATATTAATGATTGCAGTGTCGTTTGATGTTCTGGCAAAAGAACGGTCACAAGGCTCGTTGCCGGTTGTTTTAACTTCTCCCATTTCCATTTCGAGCTTGGTATGGACCCGGTTGCTCTATCGAAACGGGCTTATCTGGTTGATGGCAACAGGCATGATGGTTTTTCTGGCTATTGTTAATGATCCTGGTGGAGACCGCTTCGAAAAGTTCGGATTGTGGCTGGGTTTTAGTCTTGTCTATGCATTTTTCTGGTTAGGCCTTATAGCTTTCTGTGTTGCTCGTTTTCGAAGCGCAATGGGGACACTCGGCGCCATGCTGGGTTGCTGGTTGTTACTTGTAGTGCTTATTCCAGCAACAGTGACCACAGCAGCTGATGCGTTGTACCCCACACCTTCCAGGCTGGCGTTGCTATCAGAAATCCGAGAGATGAAGGGCACTGCGAATCGTGAGGTGGATGAAATGACAGATGGATTTCTCCTGGATCATCCTGATCTGTCTGTAGGTGATGAGAATTTACCTTCCTACTTTCGTGCAGCATTTCTCTCGAATGTATTAATCAGAGAAGCGACAAAACCAATAGTTGACGAGTATGATTCAGCTCGCGCAGGTCGGGAACAGACTATACGCTGGGCTCAACATCTGTCGCCGTCTATTATTGCCAGGAGGGCGCTGATGATTACAGCTGGCGCAGATCTTGCCCGTCAGCATCGGTTCCAAGCTCAAGTGCGCGATTCACTGGCGGATCTGGCTGATGTGGTCGGTCCAGCTGTTGTTTCACGGAATCGAATTACGCTGACTACATTCGATCAGCTCAAGCCATTTGAGTTTGAAGAAGTTACAGTACGGCAAATTGCTATTGGATTAATCTGGCCAGCCGGATATTTACTGATTGTGAGTATATTACTGACGGCAATTGCTCATTGGCGATTGAGAGGCAGCACAATATGAAGCATTCACCATATACAGTGGCACTATGATTTTCGGCTCAGCGCTTGATCTCCAAATGCATACATTAAGGCAGAAAAGGTTTCTGACATTCTCAGTTGTTGTATTGCTAGCTGTGATTACCTGTTTCGAGGTTGAGGCGGAACAGACAGAACTGCGCAGGGATCAGGGGCAATTGCTGTTGCCCCGATACGGCCTTTCTGCGGTAACAGATGGGCAATTTGCTTACGTATATGGCGGCGCGCCCAACGGAGGACGTAACGGTGAAGCATTTATGCATGACGGCCTGTTGCCTTCAATTGAAAAGATAGATCCCAATACTTTGACTGCAGAATATTTCAGTAGCGGCCTGTATAGAAGAGCGAACCATGCCAGCGTTTTTTCCGGCAACAAGTTAATCAGCTGTGGCGGACGAACCCAGCATGGGTTGAGCAGAAGCAGGATCAGTGAATGCGAAACTCTGGATATTGATAGCGGCATTTTAAGAAAATTTCCGGCACTTCCTGTAGCAGCGAGGACATTGGGGCTGGCAGAGATTGATGGTTATATATATGCATCCGGAGGTGTCCTTGATGGTCCGGCTTACTCGTCCGGCACATTCAGAATTTCTACACATGGGGGTAAGTGGGAGCGGCTGCCTGATGCGCCATTGAAGTTTTCCGGATCTATCATTCCAATTGATCGAAAGTTGTATGTGCTGGGCGGATACAATGGCGATGCTATGCATTCGGTTATGGTCTTTGATACCAATTCGAAAAAATGGGAATTGCTGCATGATTTGCCCCGGCCGCTGAGTGCTTATTCAGCTGTAGCAGATAGGCAATCCATATTCATTTTTGGTGATTATGTGATGATGGATAAGATCCATCGTTATGACATCGAGACTGGCAAGCTTTACCTGCTGGAACAGACCATGACACCCAGGCGGCATACTGCGGCCGTGGTCGTGCAGGGCCGTGCTCTTGTGTTTGGAGGCAATCAGTCCAGCTCCGGGGAATCATTAAGGGTAGTAGAGGCATTTGACATGAACAGTCTAAGGGCTGAACAGGGAGTGGTTGTTTCGATAAATCGCTAGTCTGAGAAGCTTCAAAGGCCTTCTGGCCCTGTTATATATTCTCTATCGATTCATGGAATTTTTCAGGCAATCCACCCCAGACACGGTGGTCTGGGGTGGACAGTATCAATCTGTATCGAAAAAACTTAAGGCTGATAGGGAAGAGAGGAATGATGGTGTACGATGCGCAACGTTCCTTCAGCGTCTTTTTTGTAGCCCCAGCTTTTATCAACTTTGGTTACCTGTCCGTCTTTATCGGTCATGGTGACCCAGCCCATCCACATGGCAACATCACCTTCGATAAAGCTTGCAGAGGTTTCTGAAACAACTTCACGCCACCCTTTGATACCGAATCCGCCATCCAGAGGGAAATCATCGTCATGACCTACAAAGTAGGACAAAGCACCCTTCTTGGTAGGGCGAAATGTCTGCTCTCCGCTGGCCAATGTGGGTTTGAATAAAACAGGACCCATGTTGTAACCATAGGCGGCATCCAAAACATCACTCGCTAGTGCGCGAGCGCCGTCAATACCATCAGCTTCGTACGCTTTAGCAATAGCAACAAGCGCATTTCCCCATGCAGTGCGGGCCTGAGCTAAATCAGTTTCCGTAATTGGCATCGTCATTTCCTCATAGATATTTAGGTGAATCAAGCGTTTAGATTTAGGTCCTGTGAGGCTAAAAAGCAAGGCTGTTAAATCAGACAGTACGACCAATCAAATTCAGTATGCGCCGAACTCATAGTAAGCATAGATCGGGTGAATCTGCATCAGATGATTGAGCACAGGGGAAGCTAAAGTCTAACTGCTTCGAAGAGACAAACTGTGTCTGGGGACTCTGTGTAAAGAAATGGCGGAGAGGGAGGGATTCGAACCCCCGGAGGGCTACTAACCCTCAACGGTTTTCAAGACCGCCGCATTCAACCACTCTGCCACCTCTCCGGTATTTAGTGTGCAGGCGCGCAAGTCTAGCGAATTTGTGAACGCTTGCCAACCATTAATTGAGGGTAAATGTCGATATACTATTAAGGTCGGCTGACTTGGTTACCTACAACTAAAGTTTGCTATGGCGCATGGAATATTGATAATCTGCGATCAGGGATGGCCGTTGGGCAGCATAAAGAGCAGGGAGATTGTATGGTAAAAGTAATGATCGTTGATGATCACGATCTGGTGCGCACCGGTTTACGGCATATTTTGTCACAAAGTGATGAGTTTGAAGTGGTGGCTGAAGCGGCTTCCGGTGAGGATGCATTGCGCGAAGTTCGCGTGAATCAACCGGATGTGATTCTGTTGGATGTCAGCATGCCGGGATTGTCCGGATTTGAAGTTTGTGACCGGCTTAACAAGCACCATAAAGATGTCAAGGTGATCATCCTGACAGCGCATGCCAAGGAACCCTATCCATCGCGCCTGCTGGAAGCGGGTGCCAGTGGCTATTTGACCAAATCCTGTGCAGCCGATGAATTACGCGGTGCAATCAGCAAAGTCAATGCCGGTCAGCGTTATATCGGCAGTGAAATTGCCCAGCAACTGGCAATCGCTATGTTGCCCGGTTCCAAAGGATCACCGTTCGAAGAATTATCAGCCCGTGAAATGGAAGTGGTATTGATGCTGACTCAAGGGATGGCGATGCAGGATATTGCCGATGCCTTGAATTTAAGTCCTAAGACCGTTGCTACCTATAAATATCGGGTTTATGAGAAGTTGGAAGTCAATAATGAAGTCGCATTGACCCGGCTTGCTCTGGAACACGGCTTGCTTGAAGAGCGCGGCTGATCCGCGCCGAATTGCTATTCTTTATTATGCGCCGACAAGTAATGCCGGCGCACAGGTTTAACCCTCGGTTTCGCTTTTACTGTTAGCTGCAGGTATTGGTTTTTCGCCGCTGGAGCTATCTTGTTTAGCTGCACCACCGCCAGCAGGCTGGCTTAGGCTGTATATGCCTTTAACCGCTTCGGGCTTGGCGCTGGGTGAGCTTTTCGGTTGTGCAGGTGCTGGAGCCGGGGTGCGTTCCGGTTTTGCGCGATCAACCGCTGCAGGTTGAGAAGGTTGAGCAGCAGGTTTGCCGGCCTGAACGGTACTTTGCTCCACAGGTTTCCGCGGCGCAGGCGTACTGCCGTTGGCTGCAGATGGGCTGCCGGCTGACGGACGCGCTGATGGTGGTGTCTGTCCGGATTCAACCTGTTTGACGTTATCGGGCTTGGCCGGTGCAGGCCTTTCCACATTTTGCCTGGGTCTCTCAGTTGCGGGTGCGGGTTGTTGCTGCGCAGCAGGCTGCTCTGCCGCTTTAGCAGGCACAGGTTTGTCAGAGCGCTTAGCTGGCTGGTCAACAGACACCGGGCCTTCAGCGGGTTGGGAGGCGCGATTCTTTGAGGCTTCACCCGCAGGATTACTGATTTGTGCAGCAGGTGCCTGGGGGGCTTTTTGCTCTTGCCGCTTCGCAGGTTGCCGATCAGAGGATTGAGCTGCATTCCCTGAACGGGCCTGTTGAGGTTCAGACTGCTTATCAGCATTACTCTGCGGTTGACTGTTACGCTGGTCCGTTTTATCAGCAACTGTGTTGTTTTTTGGTGCGGAAGCAGTAGATTGTTTTGCATCAGCCTGATTGGTAGGGGGCTGCTGCGCAGTGGCAGTTGTCTGTTTCTCAGACTGTCTTGCTTCCACCGGTCGTTTACTTTGCGCAGGCTTATTGTGCCGGCCGGTTTGCTTGGAGTTTGCCGCTGCAGCTTTATCAGCCTGTGGCTTGGCCTGGGGCTGATTGTTCGGTTGGCTGTCAGCAGAACTATTATTCTGATTGTTGGCCTGATTCGCAGCCTGCTGCTGGTTGGCCGGGCGCCGCTTACGGCCACCGCGTTTACCACGCCTGCGTGTGTTCTTATTGTTGCCTGCGGCATCAGTATTTTTAGCCTGATTATCAACTGGCGCTTTATTTTGTGACTGCTTTGTATTGGCTTTTTTTGCAGCCTGTTTTTTATGCGGTGCTTTTTTAGCCGTTTTCTTGGTGTTGCGGTTGTTTTTGCGTTGCTGCTGATTATCGTTACGTGTCTGTTTACCGCCCCTGCGTTGTGACTGATTGGTTTTCTTAGTTGACCGCCGCTTACCTGACGCGGCTTTCTTCTTGCGGGAAGGACGGCGTTTTTTGGTGGTGGTTGACTGTCCACCACTAAAGAAAGCAATAAAGGAACGCCACCAGCCGCCGCTGGAAGCCTGTTTTCTGGGGGCCGGGCCGGTCGGGCGCACTCCACTTACGGCTGGTTGTTCTGCTATAGCAGTAGATTTGGTGACTTCGCTGGCCACCACTTCGCCTTCGTCGAGGTTTACCTGCAGATAACTCGGGTCGGAACTGATTTCAGCTTTTCTCAGGCGCTTAATCTCGAACCTGGGCGTTTCCATATCCGGGTTGACCAACACCAGGATCGGGACATTGTAGCGCTGCTCAATGGTGCGAATCGCTTCGCGCTTTTCATTGTGCAGGAAGTTGGCCACCGTGGTTGGTGCCTGGGCCAGAATCTGGCCGGTGTAATCTTTGATGGCTTCTTCTTCAATCAATCGCAGCATCGATAGAGCGAGTGACTCAACACTGCGAATACTGCCGTGCCCAAGGCAACGGGGGCAGGTCGAATAACTGGACTCGCCTATTGAGGGCCGCATCCGCTGACGCGACATTTCCAGTAATCCGAATTTAGAGATACGGCCGGTCTGGATCCTGGCTCGGTCATGGCTTAATGCATCCCGAATGCGCTCTTCAACACGCCGCTGGTTACCGCGGTTAAGCATATCAATGAAGTCAATGACAATCAGCCCGCCCAAATCGCGGATACGCAGCTGCCGGGCAATTTCATCAGCGGCTTCCAGATTGGTCTGATAAGCGGTTTCCTCAATGTCTGCACCTTTAGTAGCGCGTGCCGAATTGATATCGATCGACAGCATTGCTTCAGTATGATCGATAACCAGGGAGCCACCCGACGGTAATGTGACTTCACGTGCAAATGCTGTTTCGATCTGGCTTTCAATCTGGTAGCGGGTAAACAGCGGTGAATCGTCTTTATATAGCTTCAGCTTGCGGAGATTATGCGGCATGACCAGCTGCATGAATTCCAGAGCACTCTGATGAACGCTTTCGCTGTCAATCAGGATTTCGCTGATGTCATCACGCAGATAATCACGCAGCGCCCGGATAATCAGATTGCTTTCCTGATAAATCAGAAATGGTGCCTTGCGCTCCTGGGCGGCCTTTTCGATGGCGGCCCATAGCTGCTGCAGGTAGTCCAAGTCCCATTGCAGTTCTTCGATATCACGGTCGACGCCGGCGGTACGGATGATCAGTCCCATATTTTTGGGGATGTTCAGCTGGTCCATCACAGCCCGGATTTTGTCACGCTCTGAGCCGCTGATCCGGCGTGATACGCCGCCACTCTTGGGGCTGTTGGGCATGAGTACGGAATACCGGCCTGCCAGGCTGATATAAGTGCTTAGCGCCGCGCCTTTGGTGCCCCGTTCTTCCTTTTCGACCTGGACAATCAGTTCCTGGCCTTCCTTGAGAACTTCCTTGAGGCTGACGTTATTGGGGTTGGTGCCGTCCGGTAAGGGCAGGGCGGCAGGATTGATTTCCTTGAATGGCAGAAAGCCGTGGCGTTCAGTGCCGTAATTTACAAAACATGCTTCCAGGCTATGTTCAACGCGGGTGATGCGGGCTTTGTAGACGTTGGCTTTTTTTTGCTCGTGTGCGGCAGTTTCGAGATCAAGATCAATCAGTTTTTGGCCATCAGCGATAGCCACACGCAACTCTTCCGCCTGAGTTGCGTTAATCAACATGCGTTTCATTGTTAAATTCCTCACCATCCCAGGCGACGCCAGCTTCGCGCCATTCAATTACAGGCTGCGAGCATGCAGTCATCGACTGTCAATCTGAGTGACGCCGGGATGTCATACTGGTCATCAAGTAACACGACTTGATGACATTAAATTCATTCATATTTACAGCGGTATTGCTGTAAGCAGATGTTGTCTTGTTACAGTGGGACCAACTTTTGTAACCATTAATTTAGATGGTTATATTTACACAAATGCCGTAGACCATCGCTTATCTGAAGAGTATTACGAAGGAAACGGAGTTGGTGGTATTCACCGTGCGTGCGATGATAGCAATTATAGCGCCCGCTGGCAATCTGCCCAAAGTTGTGTATGGCATCGATGTTTATATATTAATTTTAATAATTTCAATAGTTTAATGAAGCAAAGCTCAACTCATACGCAGGTCCGGCAGGTGCAGGTGGATGCAACCCGGGCCGGGCAGCGGCTGGATAATTTTCTGCAGCATGCACTTGGCGGACTGCCCAGAGGATTACTGTACCGGCTTATCCGCACGGGTCAGGTCAGGGTTAACGGCAAGCGGGCCAAAGCCATGCAGCGTCTGGAAAACGGTGATCAGGTCAGGCTCCCGCCAGTCAGGCACCAGGTTGATATGCCGTTGAAGATTCCACAGGAGCTGTTGCAGAGTATCCGCTCCGCAGTACTGCATGAGGATGAGCATCAACTGGTTCTAAACAAACCCGCTGGCCTGGCTGTACATGCCGGCAGTGGATTGAATTATGGACTGGTTGATGTGCTGAAAAAGCTCTGGCCGCAATATCCTGATCTGGCATTGGCACACCGCCTGGACCGGGAAACCAGCGGTTGTCTGCTGGTCGGATTTAACCGGCAATCGCTGCTGGCACAACAACAGGCCTTTCGGCAGCACCAGGTGGATAAACGATACCTGGCACTGCTGTGCGGTCGCCCCAGAGAGCAGGGGTTTATGGTGGATCTGCGATTATCCAAAGCGCCTCGCGGAAAACGCTCACGTATGATTGCAGATGACCAGGGCAAGCCGGCCATTACCCGTTTTAAAGTACTGGAGCAGTATTCACGTTATACCCTGGTGGAAGCTGAACCGGTAACCGGACGTACGCATCAGATTCGTGCGCATGCTGCTGGAATCGGACTAGCAGTTGCCGGTGATCCGCTGTATCAAAAACCGGGAGAGTTGGCAGCCCAACAGCAGGCCGGGTTGTCGCGAATGTTTCTGCACGCCCACCAGCTCCGATTGAACTGGCCGGACGATATATTGGTCAATGCACCATTACCTGATAGCCTACGCACTTTTATTAACAGGCTGAGCTGACCGCCTATGTTTCAACCAATATCGCTGTTTGTCGGTTTACGCTATATGCGCGCCAAGCGGCGCAATCATTTCATTTCGTTCATTTCATTAACTTCGATGATCGGTATAGCTCTGGGAGTTGCAACGCTGATTACCGTGCTTTCTGTGATGAACGGCTTTGAAAAGGAATTGCAGGAACGCATTCTGGGTTTTGTTTCGCATGCCACTATTGAGGATTGGGGCGGTGAGTTTGAAAACTGGGAAGAGGTGGTGGAGTCCAGCCTGCAGAATCCCGAAGTTACCGGTGCTGCGCCATTTATCGAACAGGAGACATTATTGAAAGGCCGGGGTGTCAATGGTGCGCTGGTGCGTGGTGTTGTCCCCGAGTTGGAGCCCGCAGTTTCCGAATTGGGCGAACATATGGTATCCGGCGAACTGAGTGAATTGCAGCCGAATACCTTCAATGTGTTATTGGGTGAAGGGCTGGCCTTGCGTTTGGGTGTGGGAGTAGGTGATTCGGTCACTATATTTGCACCACAGGTGCGTACCACACCGGCAGGTGTTATTCCCCAGGTCAAGCGGTTTACCGTTAGCGGTATTTTTGCTGCCGGTGTGAATGAATATGACACTGCGCTGGCAGTGGTGCATGTCAATGATGCACAGCGATTGTTCAGGATGAATAAAACCGTAACCGGCGTACGCCTGAAACTGCAGGATCTTTTCCGTGCCCGATTAGTAGCCAATCAATTGGCCAATCAGCTGCCAGGTGTTTATCACGTACGTGACTGGACTCAACAGCACAGCAACCTGTTCCGTGCAGTGCGCATGGAAAAACTGGTGATGTTTGTGATTTTGTCCATGATTATCGCGGTAGCAGCATTCAACATCATTTCCACACTGATAATGGTTGTTACCGATAAACAGGCGGATATCGCCATATTAAGGACTATGGGTGCCAGCCCCAGAACCATCATGCGGATTTTTATCGTCCAGGGCACGCTTATCGGTGTGATTGGAACCATTCTGGGCGTGATCGGTGGCGTGTTACTCGCAACCAATGTGGAAACTATCGTGCCGGCACTGGAGCGCATGCTCAACGTCGATTTTCTTTCTGCTGATGTGTATTACATCAGCGAATTGCCATCTGATCTGCAATGGCAGGATGTGGTTAAGTTCTCAGCGGTTTCCCTGTTGTTATCGCTGCTGGCCACTTTATATCCAGCGGCCCGCGCCGCCAAGGTACAGCCTGCGGAGGCATTGAGCTATGAATAATCCAGCGCCAATGCCAGATTCAGTAGTGCTGCAGGCCATCAAGCTGAGTAAACAATTTGTTCAGGGACACCGGACGCTGAATATTCTCCAGGAAATCGAATTGTCCGTTCAGTCAGGTGAGTCCATTGCCATAGTCGGCGCCTCCGGTGCGGGCAAAAGCACATTGCTGCATTTGCTTGGTGGGTTGGATAATCCCACCGGCGGCAAAGTCATGCTGGCAGGTGAAGATCTGATGAGCTGCAATGAGACCCGGCGTGGTGAACTGCGCAATCGCCATCTGGGTTTTATTTACCAGTTTCATCATCTGTT
>JANQPN010000029.1 GCA_028289455.1 Wenzhouxiangellaceae bacterium | reverse complement strand
GCTGCAGTAAAACCTCACGCCATTGTTCCACCCGGTGCTGGCGCGCGGTTTGTTCGCGGCCCTGCTGCCGATATTGGTCCAGGGCATTGAATAACGGTTCCGGGTCGGTGTGGCGCAGCAGTTTCCCGACGAACAGCATTTGCCGTTTACGGGCACCGTGGCTGGTCATTTTGCGCAGCTGCTCAAGCTCTCGGCGCAGACCGGGTTCGATTGACAGTGCGTTGAATACGGTATCGGGCAGCCCGGCAATTTCCATACCTAACTTCTGCAGGGCTTGAGAAGCCAGTTTGCGCTGGGTTTTGCTGAGGGTTTTATCATGTGGATCGGGAATCTCGTTCATCACAATATTGTACGTCTTATTGGTGTAATGAAATATGTCTAATCAATCTCTTGCCGACAGTACTGAATCAACCGCTGGTTTCGATGCGGCCGAATTAAGCGATGCCATAGGCATGGCATTGGAGCACGCCGCCAGTCTTGGAGCACAGTCAGCGGAAGCCGGGGTGTCCGCACAGCAGGGTTTATCGCTGGCAGTCAGAATGGGCGAGGTGGAAACGGTGGAGCACCATCGCGACCGCACTATGTCGGTTACGCTGTATAACGGTCAACGCCGGGGCAGCGCCAGCTGTGGTGATATCCGCCCGGACAGTATTCGTGATGCAGTGGCACAGGCCTGGGCCATTGCTACGCATACTGAAGCTGATCCGGCAGCGGGGCTGGCTGATCCGGAACAAATGGCAACAGTTTTCCATGAACTGGATATGTGGCATCCGGAAGCGTTGACTGCAGATGCGCTGATAGAGCGCGCACTGGATATTGAGCAGGCGGGTCGGGATAGCGATTCCCGTATCGTTAATTCGGAAGGTGCGACTGTTACCAGCAGCCAGGCGATGGGTGTTTACGGTAACAGCCACGGATTTATCGGTAGTCAGCGGGGCACCAGTTATTACCAGGGGGTGATGCTGGTGGCGGCGGAAAAAGACAGGCCTGATGCCATGCAGGGTGATTATGCATGGGATAGTCGGCGGTGCTTTACCGCTCTCCAGGATCCGCAGGCATCTGGCCGGGAAGCTGCCCAGCGGGCCCTGCGGAGATTGGGTGCCAGCCCTGTGAAAACCACTCAAGCACCGGTTTTATTTAGAGCTGAAGCGGCCGTCGGGTTGCTTGAGCATTTATTGAGTGCGGTTGCCGGCGGAGCTATTTTCCGCAAAGCATCATTCCTGCTGGATAAAGTCGGCCAGTCGGTTTTCCCTGAATTTATCAATATCAGCGAAAATCCGCACCAGCACTGTGGCGTAAACAGTTCAAGTTTTGACAATGACGGCATGACTACTGGATTGAACAATGCACTGGTCAGCAATGGGGTATTGGACCGCTATGTGCTTAGTACCTATGCTGCGCGGCGGCTGGGTTTGCCGTCTACCGGCAATGCCGGAGGCGTGCGCAACCTGCAGTTGCAGCCTGGCGCTGCCGGATTTGATGAGCTAGTGGCGGAAATGGGCACCGGCTTGATCGTGACTGATCTAATGGGGCAGGGCGTGAATACTGTTACCGGTGATTATTCACGTGGCGCTACTGGTTTTTGGGTGGAAAACGGTCAGATCGTTCAACCGGTTGAGGAAGTGACTATTGCCGGAAACCTGCGCGATATGTTTACCGGAATTGTGGCGGTTGGCAATGACCTGGATACCCGCAAAAATGTCCAATCACCCAGCTGGCTGTTGTCGCCGATGACCATCGCCGGCAGTTGATGTTTATCGGATAGGCAGCTGCGCTCAGCCCGGCTGCACGAATTCAGGTCTTATTAACATTAATCGGCTACACTGAACCAATGATAGGACCTCGCCTGAACAGACTGGTTTTTGCCCTGATACTGACACTATACTCACTGGACGCAATGGCCTCGCTGTACTGTGGGCGGCATTTGGTTAAACCGGGAGATTTGAGTTATCAGGTCGCACAGGTATGTCCGGAACCGTTTTTTATTGAGCGCTGGAACTATGCGGATCCCTATGGTTATGTGCATCTGCACGGTGGTTATGAAGCATGGCTGCTTAACTTCGGATCACGTAAGTTGATACGCCGCCTGGTGTTCCGCAATGGTTATCTGGAGCGGGTCGAAGAACTGGAACACGGGGTCAGTTATACGCCCGGCAGCCGCCGCTGCTCAGCTCAGGACCTGGCCAATGCCGGTAACAGCATCGGCGAGGTGTTTGCCAAATGCGGTTCACCGGACTACGCCTATCAGAGCACGCCATTTCTGTATCACTCTCCCTATTTTGCCGGTAATCCGGGTTTCATTGTTGATGAGACCCGCTGGATATACAGCTTTGGGCGCCGCGCCAGTGATCGTGAGTTGATCTTCAGGGATGGGCGGCTGCAGCGGATTAACAAGCTGCGGCGCTGAAAATAACGCCACTTGTTCGATACGGGTCTTCTCGCAGGAGGAGTGTCCTATTTCTCTGCCCGAAACTCTTTGCCCCGCTTTCTGACCATGTTAATTGCCGTCTTCTGCGGCAACCAGTTGGCCAGTCTATTGATAAAGCGATTCACCCGTCCATTGATCATCACCGTGCGTGGTTTGTTTCTGTCCAGTTCCTGCAGTGATTCACGCACCACGGCTTCGGCAGTCATCCACATATAGTTCGGCATTTGCGAAACCTGTTCCCGCAGGCCGACAACATCGTGAAACTCGCTGTAGGTAAAACCCGGGCATAATGCCTGGACCCTGATACCTTTATCTTCGTTTTCCAGCGCCAGAGCCTCCGACATCTTGATCAGAAATGCCTTGCTGGCGGCATACAGCGTGTGACTGGCCGGTGCCGGGACCAGACCGGCCAGTGAAGCCACATTGATAATGTGTCCGCTGCCGGCCTGCTGCATGGCCGGCAGCAGTGCGTAGCACAGATGAATGACTGCCATGACCATGACTTGCATAAAGTCCTGGTGGGTCTGCCAGTCCGACTGGTTCAGGTGTCCGGTGACGCCGTAGCCAGCATTGTTGACCAGGGTATGGATGGTAATGTGGTTGGCTGCCAGTTGATCGGTAATTGTTTTGATTGCCGGCGGTTGCGCCAGGTCAGCTGCAATGATCAAAGTCTCCACCGCATACTGCTGTTGCAGTTCGCCGGCCAGTTGTTCCAGTCGTTCCTGGCGCCGGGCGGTCAGCACTACGTTAAATCCGCCGGCGGCCAGCTGGCGGGCAAACTCAGCGCCAATGCCGGCCGATGCGCCGGTTACCAGCGCCCATTTTGGGGTCTTGTCTGCAGCAATATTCACAGGCTTAATCTCATTGTTTTACTTGTCAGTTTCACGTCAGGGGATTATTCTACCGCGCCCGACCTGCGAATCATCAACATGGGAGCTTGTGCATGAGCAGACAACCACTGGTGGCTGGAAACTGGAAGCTGAACGGCAACCGCACAATGGTACGTGGCCTGATGGACAGCATTCTGGATGCAGCTGCTGAAATCGATGCCACCGAAATTGCGGTTATGCCGCCTTATCCATTTCTTGGCCAGGTACAGGAACTGATGGACAGCAGCGGTCTGGGCGAGCGGGTGAGGTTAGGCGCGCAAAATGTCAGCCTTTACGATGAAGGCGCCTACACCGGAGAGGTTTCTGCCGGCATGCTGGCAGAAACCGGCTGTCATTATGTGCTGGTCGGACATTCCGAGCGTCGTGCGTTGTTCGGTGAATCCGATCAGCAGGTAGCGGATAAATTTGTGGTCGCGCAGCGGGCCGGATTGCAGCCGGTTTTATGCCTTGGGGAAACCCTGGAGCAGCGCGAAGACGGTATTACTGAAGCGGTTATCGGGCGTCAGCTGGAGGCGGCGATTACTCAGGCAGGAGTTGCTGCATTTGCCGATGCAGTGGTTGCTTACGAGCCGGTATGGGCCATTGGCACCGGCAGGACCGCCAGTCCGGAACAGGCTCAGGAAGTTCATGCATTTATTAGGCGGACAATTGCTGATATGGATGCTAAAATAGCCAGTTGTCTGCGCATTCTTTATGGCGGTAGTGTCAAACCTGACAATGCCGCGGAATTATTTAACCAGGAAGATATCGATGGTGGCCTGATCGGCGGCGCAGCGCTGAAGGCAACAGACTTTATCTCCATATGTAAAGCGCTGTAATTAAGCGCCGCAACGAATTACTTATGTTAACTGTACTGACAATTATTCTGGTGCTGATGGCTATTGCCATGATTGCTTTGATTTTATTGCAACGAGGTCAAGGTGCAACCGCCGGCGCAGCATTTGGTGCAGGCGCATCCGGCACTGTCTTTGGAGCGCGCGGCGCCAGCACATTTTTAACCAGAGCCACCGCTTTTCTGGCCTTTTGCGTATTTGGCATTTCCCTTGCGATGGCGGTGATGATTTCCCGTGGTGTGGGGCTGGATCAGCCTGAAGGGTTGCAGATCAGCGCACCGGTTACACCGGATGCGGATGCGGCTTTTGATCCGGATGCACCGCTGACTCTGGAAATTCCCGATAGCGGCAGCAGCGATCTGCCGGATAGTGCTCAGCAGTCCGCAGCGGCTACCGGTCAGGCTGTCGAGTCAGCATCTGACCTGCCTGAAGCAGTGTCTGATACAACTTCAGATGATCTGCCGCCGGCTGTTGAAGAAGACGATAACTGAGCCGTTATCGCATCTGTAATCGAGTAATAGAATCTGGCCGAAGTGGTGGAATTGGTAGACACGCTGTCTTGAGGGGGCAGTGGCGCAAGCCGTGCCGGTTCGAGTCCGGCCTTCGGCACCAGATTAGGTAGACAACAGACAAACTCTTGACTGGGATACCCAGGACGTAGAGTAAATGGAGATGATTAAGTGCTAGCGGATTATTTTCCAATTCTATTATTTCTGGGTATTTCAGTTGCCTTAGGCGCGGTACTGGTTGTGGTGGGCTCGGTACTGGGGCCACGCCGGCCGGGTGATGAAAAAGCCTCTCCTTATGAATGCGGCTTTGAAGCTTTCGAAGATGCCCGAATGAAGTTCGATGTGCGTTACTATCTGGTAGCCATTCTGTTCATTATTTTTGATCTGGAAATCGCTTTTCTGTTTCCCTGGGCAGTCGTACTGGAATCGGTTGGCTGGGTTGGCTTCTGGTCGATGATGGTGTTTCTAGCCATCCTGGTGGTCGGGTTTGTTTATGAATGGAAAAAAGGAGCGCTGGAATGGTAACAGCTCCTAATGAAGCATTGCCGATGAATGCGCTGGACGACATTCTGAGGCCCGGTGCGGATGATAATCCGGTCCTTAACAGGGGGTTTGCCACAACTACGGTCGATGCGTTGTTTAACTGGGCAAGAACCGGGTCCATGTGGCCGGTGACTTTCGGCCTGGCCTGTTGTGCTGTGGAAATGATGCATGCCGGTGCGGCCCGTTACGACCTGGACCGTTTCGGTGTGGTATTTCGCCCCAGCCCAAGACAGTCTGACGTGATGATCGTCGCTGGTACTCTGGTGAATAAAATGGCACCTGCGCTGCGTAAAATTTATGATCAGATGCCTGATCCCAAATGGGTGATTTCTATGGGCTCGTGTGCCAACGGTGGTGGTTATTACCATTATTCCTATGCAGTGACCCGCGGTTGCGACCGGGTGGTGCCGGTAGATGTCTATGTGCCCGGTTGCCCACCGACTGCTGAAGCGCTGGTGTATGGAATTATTCAGCTGCAGAAAAAAATCCGGCGCACCAATACCATTGCGCGCAGCTAAGCAGGGCCAAAATCAATGACTGAATTACCTAACAGCTTTTCAGAATTGCTGAAAGAGATTCTGGCTGACTATGAGATCAACCTGGAAACCACGCCTAACGGTGAGCTGACCGTGCTGGTGCCGGTAGCTTACTGGCAAACGGTGTCTCGAATACTGCGTGATGATGAACGCCTGCATTTTGAGCAGCTGACCGATTTATGCGGTGTGGATTATTTAAGCTACGGCAATGACGAGTGGGAAACGGAACAGGTGACATCGCAGGGCTTCAGCCGTGGTGTGGATGCATTTGGCCCGGGCCGGTTCGATTGGCAGCAGCGCCCGGAAGTTGAGGACTTTGCCGGACGATTTGGCGTAACGCTGCATATTCTGTCAATCAAGCATAACCGCCGGTTGCGTCTGCGTACCCACCCTGAGGGTGAGAATATGCCGATGGTGCCGTCGCTGGTGGAAATCTGGAATGCCGCCGACTGGTTCGAGCGTGAGGCATTCGATTTATTCGGAATCGTATTCGAAGGACATCCTGATTTACGCCGGATTCTGACCGATTATGGGTTCGTCGGGCATCCGTTCCGCAAGGACTTTCCGCTGATCGGCAATGTCACTGTGCGCTATGCGGAAGACAAGCAGCGGGTGGTGTATGAGCCGGTGGAAATAGAACCTCGGGTTAATGTGCCGCGTGTGGTACGGCGTGATTCACGCTATCTGGAAGGCGGCCCCGAGCAGGACGTATAACTATGGCTGAAATCCGCAACTATACGATGAACTTTGGGCCCCAGCATCCGGCTGCGCACGGTGTTTTGCGCTTGATCCTGGAGCTGGATGGAGAAACAGTTGTACGCGCTGACCCGCATGTGGGTTTGCTGCACCGCGCCACTGAAAAGCTGGCGGAGTCAAAACCGTTCAACCAGTCGATCGGCTATATGGATCGGCTGGATTATGTTTCCATGATGTGCAACGAGCATGCTTATGTGCGGGCCATAGAAAACCTGCTGGGCGTGGAAGTGCCGGAGCGCGCTCAGTACATCCGGACC
This sequence comes from Wenzhouxiangellaceae bacterium, assembly GCA_028289455.1. Classification (GTDB taxonomy): domain Bacteria; phylum Pseudomonadota; class Gammaproteobacteria; order Xanthomonadales; family Wenzhouxiangellaceae; genus JAJFKX01. Next base: position 44,538 of record JANQPN010000029.1, on the reverse strand, counting down.
TTATTTGACGAAATTACCCGGCTGCTCAACCATTTGATGTGGATCGGCGCCAATGCGCTGGATTTGGGCGCTATGACGGTATTCCTGTATGCATTCCGTGAGCGCGAGCAGCTGATGGACTGCTACGAAGCAGTCAGTGGAGCACGGATGCATGCCACTTACTACCGGCCCGGTGGTGTGTATCGTGATCTGCCGGAAGTGATGCCGCAAATAGCTGAAAGCCGCTGGCGCAAAGGTAAGGATTTGAAACGCAGCAATGAATGGCGCGAAGGTTCATTACTGGATTTCATCGATCAGTTTGCTGCTGATTTCGACAGCAAGGTCGACGACTATGAAACATTGCTGACCGACAACCGAATCTGGAAGCAGCGGACGGTCGGTATTGGTGCTGTCAGTCCCGAGCGGGCGCTGCAGATGGGTTTCACCGGCCCTATGTTGCGTGGTTCAGGCGTGGAATGGGACCTGCGCAAACACCAGCCCTATGCGAAATATGCAGATGTGGACTTTGACATTGTTGTCGGCCTGAACGGTGACTGTTACGACCGTTACCTGGTACGGGTGGAGGAAATGCGGCAGTCCAACAGAATCATTAAACAGTGTGTGAACTGGCTGCGCGCCAACCAGGGTCCGGTGATGCCCAAAAACTTCAAAATTGTGCCGCCGTCGCGTGAAGAAATGAAAAGCGATATGGAAGCCACAATTCACCACTTCAAATTGTTTACTGAAGGTTTTTGCGTACCCGAAGGCGAAACCTATGCAGCGGTGGAAGCGCCGAAGGGCGAGTTTGGCTGTTATCTGATTTCAGATGGCGCAAACAAGCCTTTCCGGGTGCATCTGCGTGCCCCGGGTTTTGCCCACCTGTCGGCCATGAACGAAATGATCAATGGTCATATGCTGGGTGATGTGCCGGCAATTATCGGTACTCAGGATATTGTGTTTGGAGAGGTTGATCGATGAGCGACTCCCCTATGAATGTAACGCCGAAGATGTCGCCGCAAACTGTCGGCGCTGCTGCTGTGCTTAGCAAGCAGACCAAAGCCAGCATCGATCATTGGCTGACCAAGTTTCCGGATAATCCGCAGGGCCGTCGTTCGGCGATTATCCAGGCAGTGGCAGCTGCTCAGGACCAGAACGGCGGCTGGTTGAATGAAGAAGTGCTGAATGGTGTGGCTGATTACCTGAAGATGCCGGCAGCCTGGATATATGAGGTTGCCAGCTTTTATTCGATGTTTGATTTGAAGCAGACAGGTAAGCACAAGATTTCTGTGTGCACCAATATTTCCTGCATGCTGCGCGGTGCCAATGAAACACTCAAATATGTTGAGGATAAGCTGGGTATCAAGCTGGGTGAAACTACCCCTGACGGCCGGGTTACCCTGAAAGTGGAAGAAGAATGTCTGGCGGCCTGCGTAGGCGCACCGATGATGGTGGTGGACGGCCATTACCATGAAAACCTGACACCGGAAAAAATTGATCAGATACTGGCGGGGTTGGAATAATGGCTATGGCAGCAGAACACAATGTCTGTTTCGATTTTGAGCTGGGTGATGATGCAGCCCCGTGGACGCTGGGTGCATATCTGCAGCGTGACGGCTATCAGGCATGGAAAAAAGTGCTGGCGGAAAAAACACCTCAGGAAGATATTATCGAGCAGGTTAAAGCCTCGGCTTTACGTGGTCGCGGCGGGGCCGGCTTCCCAACCGGGCTGAAGTGGAGTTTTATGCCGCGTTCCGCACCCGGGCAAAAATACCTGCTGTGCAATTCTGATGAATCAGAACCGGGCACCTGCCATGACCGGGATATTCTGCGTTATAACCCGCATGCGCTGATCGAAGGTATGGCGATCGCCGCTTATTCAATGGGCGCCAGTGTTGGCTATAACTATCTGCGCGGCGAGTTCCATCACGAGCCGTTTGAGCGTTTTGAGGCTGCTTTGAAAGAAGCCTATGAAGCGGGGCTGCTGGGTGAGAACGTACTGGGTTCCGGCATCGACATGGATATTTACGGCGTACTTGGAGCCGGTGCCTATATCTGCGGCGAAGAAACCGCATTGATGGAGTCACTGGAAGGCAAAAAAGGCCAGCCGCGCTTTAAACCCCCGTTTCCGGCCAACTTCGGGATTTACGGTAAACCGACAACCATCAACAACACCGAAACACTGGCCAGCGTGCCGGCGATTATGCGCAAGGGCGCAGACTGGTTTTTGAATATCGGCCGGCCGAACAACGGCGGGCCGAAAATTTTCTCGGTATCCGGTCATGTGGAAAAACCCGGCAATTATGAAGTGCCGCTGGGTACGCCTTTCAGTGAATTGCTGGAAATGGCTGGAGGTGTCTGGAAAGGACGTAAACTGAAAGCGGTGATTCCCGGTGGTTCGTCAATGCCGGTGTTGCCCGCTGAGGTGATGATGGAAATTGATATGGACTTCGACAGCTTGTCGAAGGCCGGTTCCGGACTTGGCTCAGGCGCAGTCGTGGTGATGGATGAAACCACCTGCATGGTCAATATGTGTACCCGGATTTCTCAGTTCTATAAGGCGGAAAGCTGTGGGCAGTGCACCCCGTGCCGTGAAGGCACCGGTTGGATGCACCGGGTCCTGAAACGGATTCTGGCAGGCGATGCCACTCAAAATGATCTCGAACTGCTGCGCTCTGCAGCCGGACAGATTGAGGGCCATACGATTTGCGCCTTCGGTGAAGCTGCTGCCTGGCCGGTACAGGGCATGCTGCGGCATTACTGGCATGAGTTTGAATATTTCGTGAAAAACAAACGCTCGATGGTGGATGAGCAGGTGGAGGCTGCGGCATGAACGCACAGGTGAAACCCGATATGGTGACCATTGAGGTTGATGGTCAGACGATGGAAGTGCCGAAAGGCTCGATGATTATCGAAGCCACCGATAAGGCCGGTATCGATATTCCACGATTCTGTTACCACAAAAAACTTTCCATTGCGGCCAATTGCCGCATGTGTCTGGTGGATGTGGAAAAAGCACCGAAACCGTTGCCGGCCTGCGCCACGCCGGTTATGGACGGAATGAAGGTGTATACCGAGTCACGCCGGGCGCGCGATGCGCAGCAGGGCGTGATGGAGTTTCTGCTGATCAACCATCCATTGGATTGCCCGATCTGCGACCAGGGCGGAGAGTGTGAACTGCAGGATCTGGCCATGGGTTACGGTCGTTCGGTATCCAGGTTTACTGAACGCAAGCGCTCGGTGAAAGACAAGAACCTCGGCTCGCTGGTAGCCACCGATATGACCCGCTGCATTCATTGCACCCGCTGCGTCAGGTTTCTGGACGAAATTGCCGGCACCAATGAATTGGGTGGAATCGGCCGTGGCGAGAATACCGAAATCAGCACTTTCGTCGCCCGGAGTGTCGATTCTGAATTGTCCGGCAATATTATTGATTTGTGCCCGGTCGGTGCTCTGACCAACAAGCCGTTCCGCTTTTCAGCACGTGCCTGGGAACTGACGGCTCGACCGTCGGTGGCGGCACATGACAGTCTGGGCAGTAACATGTGGTATCACGTGCGCCGCGGTCAGATCATGCGTGCAGTACCGCGTGATAATGAAGCAGTCAATGAAAGCTGGCTTTCCGACAGAGACCGCTACAGTCATTTTGGACTGGCCCATGATGATCGTGCCGGTAATCCGGAAATCAAGCGCGGTGACAGTTGGGAGCAGGTTGATTGGGAAACAGCATTGAACAGCGCCGCCGGCATTATCGGCGATTGCCGTGAACATCATGGTGCTGATCAGATTGCCGTGTTGGCATCACCGCAGGCCGTTACTGAAGATTATTTTGCACTGACAAGGTTTGCCCAGGCGCTGGGTGGCGCCGATGTCGACTATCGTTTGCGTTCGCTGGATGCTGACGATAATGGATTTGCCCATAGCAGCATGCCGCTGGCCAGTTTGGATACAACCGGCGCGATACTGCTGGTTGGAAGTAACCTGCGGCATGAGCAGCCGTTGCTGGCGCAGCGCATACGGCAGGCCTGGCGGCAGCAGGGTACGCAGGTCCACACCCTGAATGCAGTCGATTATGACTGGCATTTCGATACAGTCACCGATCTGCTGGCAGGTCCACAGCAATGGCTGGTTGAAGCGGGCGGAATCCTACAGGCTGCCTGTGAAATTACCGGTCACAATCTGGTTGATGACAGCCTGAGCAAGTGGGTGCAAAAGCAGGACTGCACCGATCAGCACCACCAGATTGCTCAAAGCCTGTGTGATGCAGAACGCTCGGTTGTACTGTTTGGCGCTCAGGCAGCCATGCATCCCAAGGCCGGTATGCTGCGGAAGCTGCTGCGTCATCTGGCTGAAGTTTGTCAGGCGGAAAGTATTGAGCTGGATTATGCGGCCAATGGTTATGGCGCGCAGCTGGCATCTGCGGTTCCAGCTGACGGCAGTTTATTGACTGACAGTCTGGCGGCCCGGTATCGGCGGGTAGTGATACTGCATGATGTCGACCCGGCACTGGACGCCGCCAACCCTGATGCTTTGCAAAATGCCTGTCGCAAGGCAGATCAGGTAATCGCCATCAGCAGTTATGTCAGCGACAGTCTGCGTGAACTGGCTGATGTGATCCTGCCTTTGGCAGCGGTAACGGAAACCGGTGGTACGTTGTATAACCTGGAAGGACAGCAGCAGCGTTTTGCCGCGGCTGGTAAACCGTCCGGGCAGGCGCGTGCCGGCTGGAAAATTATCCGGGTCATAAGCGAACAGCTGAAGCTGGAAGACTGCGACTGGCAGTCTGCCGATCAGCTGCAGCAAAGTATGGATGCAGCACTTGAGCAGGTTTCCCTGGATGTTGGACAAATGCCGACATGGCGGTCAACCGGTGCCGCCGGTAGAGGTGTATACCGTTTGGGCCCGGTTCCGATGTACAGCGTTGATGCTGTTTGCCGACACAGCGCACCGCTGCAGCAGACCAATCATGCACAACGTCTGGAACAGGCGGTAATGCACCCGGCAACTGCCAGGAAATTAAAGGTGGCCGACGGTGATCAGATAACCCTCGATCAGGAATTCGATGCAACCGTGACTGTTGCACTGGATGAGCGCATTGCTCCATCCACGGTGTTGTTGCCATCGGCAACAGCTGCCAGCGCCCGGTTGGGTGCTGCCATTACTCCGGTCAAACCACAATCAGCAGAGGCGGCAGAATAATGGATATGCAATCAGTTATGACGCTGTTACTGACAGTCGGCAAGATTTTGCTGATTGTGGTACCGCTGATTTTGACGGTGGCTTATTACACTTATGCAGAGCGCAAGGTGATTGGCTACATGCAGGCACGCATGGGGCCCAACCGGGTTGGCCCGTGGGGGTTGCTGCAGCCATTTGCCGATGTGTTCAAGCTGCTGTTCAAAGAAATTGTATTGCCTTCCAGTGCCAATAAATTTCTGTTTTACCTGGCACCGGTGTTATCACTTGCGCCGGCCTTTGCTGCCTGGGCAGTAGTGCCGTTTGACGATTGGCTGGTGCTGGCTGACATTGATGCCAGCCTGCTGTATGTGCTGGCGCTGACCTCGATGGGTGTATACGGGGTGATTGTCGCCGGCTGGGCATCCAATTCCAAGTATGCCTTTATCGGTGCCTTGCGTTCTGCGGCACAGATCGTCTCGTATGAAATTGCCATGGGTTTTGCGCTGGTCGGCGTCATCATTGTTGCCGGCAGTCTGAATTTGCGTGAAATAGTGCTGGCACAGCAGGGCGGTATATTTGACTGGTTCTGGCTGCCGTTGCTGCCGCTGTTTCTGGTGTACTTTATTTCCGGCGTAGCCGAGACCAACCGGGCGCCGTTTGACGTAGCTGAAGGCGAATCGGAAATTGTCGCCGGTTTTCATGTTGAATATGCCGGTGCCGCATTCGCGGTATTTTTCCTGGCTGAATATGCCAACATGATTCTGATTTCCGCGTTGACGGCGCTGATGTTTGCCGGCGGCTGGCTGTCGCCGTTTGAGAACGTTCCGTTGCTGGAGAATACCTTTATCGCCCAACCGCACCTGCTGTGGTTCCTGGGCAAGATGTTCTTCTTTATGTTTTTCTTTTTGTGGTTCCGGGCAACATTCCCACGCTATCGCTACGACCAGATCATGCGGCTGGGTTGGAAAGTGTTTATCCCGATAACCATCGTCTGGCTGATTGCAGCTGCAGTATTTGTGCTGCTCGGCTGGGTTGAGCAGGGAGTTTGATATGCAGGTCATTACCAATTACTTCCGTTCTTTATTACTGGCAGAATTATTCGGTGGTCTCAGGGTTACCTGGAAGTATTTTCTGAAGCCCAAGTACACTCTGCGTTACCCGGAAGAAAAAACGCCCAAATCCAACCGCTTCAGGGGCTTGCACGCGCTGCGCCGGTACCCCAACGGTGAAGAACGCTGTATTGCCTGCAAGCTGTGTGAAGCGGTCTGCCCGGCGCTGGCCATTACCATCGATTCGACCCAGCGTGAAGACGGAACCCGTCGGACAACCCGTTATGACATAGACCTGTTCAAGTGTATTTACTGTGGGTTTTGTGAGGAATCCTGCCCGGTGGACTCCATTGTTGAAACGGATTTTTCTGAATATCACTTCGAAAATCGTGAAGAGAGCATTATGACCAAGACACAGTTGCTGGCTATCGGCGACCGGTTGGAGCCGCAGATTGCTGCCGCCCGCCGCCAGGACGCAGCCTACAGATAAGGTCAATAAACATGAGTATTCAAGTTTTAGTTTTTTACCTGTTTGGTACGCTGCTGACCTTATCGGCATTAGCGGTGATTACCGTACGCAACCCGGTATATGCAGCGTTGTTCCTGGTGCTGGCGTTTTTTACCAGTGCTGGAATCTGGATGCTGCTGGAAGTTGAGTTTCTAGCGATTACGCTGGTACTGGTCTATGTCGGTGCGGTGATGGTGCTGTTCCTGTTCGTCGTGATGATGCTGGACATTAATCTGGACCGTCTGCGTGAAGGTTTCGCACGTTATCTGCCGGTGGGTATTCTGGTGGCGCTGGTAATGGCCGGCGAGTTACTGTTGATTATCTGGACCAAGGGTGCTCAGAATCTGGTTCTGGATGAAGGCAATCCTGATGGTTTCAGCAACACCGCCTACCTGGGTGAGCGGCTGTATACCCAATATCTGTACCCCTTTGAAATTGCCGCCGTGATCCTGCTGGTGGCGATTGTGGCAGCCATTGCTCTGACCCATCGCGGGCGTCGTGAAGGCGGGCGTTATCAGGACCCGGCACGGCAGGTACAGGTCAAGAAGGATGACCGGGTAAGGGTCATTTCAATGCCGGCAGTCGACCAGAAGGAGAGTGACGCATGAGTGCTTATTTCACCGAACTGACGCTGGCGCATTTTCTCACGCTGGGCGCTATTTTGTTCAGTCTGAGTGTGGCCGGCATTTTCCTCAATCGGAAGAATGTGATCATTCTGCTGATGGCGATCGAATTAATGCTGTTGGCGGTGAACATGAACTTTGTGGCGTTTTCCCGCTTTCACGGCAATGCCGACGGGCAGGTGTTCGTGTTTTTCATATTAACGGTAGCAGCCGCTGAAGCAGCCATCGGGCTGGCCATTCTGGTGGTGTTGTTCCGCAACCGCAACACCATCAATGTTGCCGAGCTGGATGACTTGAAAGGATAGCCGCATGGATATCAAAACCATATTATTACTGATTCCTCTGCTGCCTCTGGCCGGCTCCATCATTGCCGGCCTGCTGCGTAACCAAGTTGGCCGGGCGGGTGCACACTGGGTAACCATTCTGGGCGTTGCGGCATCCTGCGGCTTATCGTTTTACGTATTCAAGCTGATTGCCCTGGATGGCATGGCAGCTATCAATACATCGATCTACACCTGGGCACTGACTGACGGCATCCGGTTTGAAATCGGTTTTCTGATAGACAGCCTGACGGTGGTCATGATGGTAGTGGTCACCTTTGTATCGCTGATGGTACATATCTACACCATCGGGTATATGCGCGATGACCCCGGGTACCAGCGTTTCTTCAGTTATATCGCATTATTTACCTTCTCGATGCTGATGCTGGTCATGTCCAACAATTTCCTGCAGCTGTTTTTCGGCTGGGAAGCGGTTGGTCTAGTGTCGTATCTGCTGATTGGATTCTGGTTTAAAAAGGAATCCGCGATTTTCGCCAACCTGAAAGCTTTCCTGGTAAACCGGGTGGGCGACTTCGGTTTCCTGCTGGGTATTGCGGCCATTGTGGCGACCTTCGGGACCCTGGATTACGCCGAGACCTTTGCACGGGCACCTGAAGCCGTTGGCCAAACGATCAGTATTTTCCCCGGCACTGAGTGGGCACTGCTGACCTTTATCTGCATTTGCCTGTTTATCGGCGCCATGGGTAAGTCGGCACAGGCACCGCTGCATGTATGGCTGCCTGATTCGATGGAAGGCCCGACACCGATTTCAGCGTTGATCCATGCGGCGACCATGGTGACTGCCGGTATCTTTATGGTGGCGCGTATGTCACCGTTATTTGAATTGTCTGAAGTGGCGCTGAGTTTTGTGCTGGTGATCGGTGCGATTACCGCTTTGTTTATGGGGCTGATCGGTCTGGTGCAAAACGACATCAAGCGGGTAGTGGCTTATTCCACGTTGTCCCAGCTTGGTTACATGACCGTAGCGCTGGGGGCTTCTGCCTATTCAGCAGCGATCTTCCACCTGATGACGCATGCATTTTTCAAAGCGTTGCTGTTTTTGGGTGCCGGGTCGGTGATTATCGCTATGCACCATCGTCAGGATATGCGAGAAATGGGCGGATTGCGAAAATATATGCCAATCACTTTCATTACCGCCTGGCTTGGCTCGCTGGCATTGATGGGTGTGCCATTGTTTTCCGGATTCTATTCCAAAGACCTGATTATCGAAGCGGTGCATCTGGCGCAGCGGCCTGGTGCCGGTTTTGCCTACTGGTGCGTGCTGATAGGTGTAGTGGTTACCGCCTTGTACAGCCTGAGACTGCTGTTTTTGACCTTCCATGGTAAGGAACGTATGGAAGAGTCGGTACGCTCGCATCTGCATGAGTCACCACTGGTGGTGACGGTACCATTGATACTGCTGGCGGTGCCATCAGTACTGATCGGGTATTTCACGGTTGAACCCATGCTGTTCGGCGGATTCTTCCAGGATGCCATCCAGGTAAACCCGAATAACGATGTGCTGGCTGAAATCGGCCACCACTTCCATGGACCCATGGCCATGGCACTGCATGCTTTTGTCACTCCGGTGTTCTGGCTGGTAGTACTGGGCAGTGCAGCTGCGGTGCTGATCTGGTACTGGAAGCCACAGCTGGCGGTATGGTTCTCGCAGACTCTGTCGCCGGTACAGCGGGTGCTGGATAAAAAATACTGGTTTGACGAGGCTTATCAGTTCCTGTTTGCCCGTGGCAGCCTGGGCCTGGGCAAAAGCCTGTGGCGGTTTGGCGATGCAGGTCTGATCGATGGCGCGCTGGTCAATGGTTCGGCAGGAATCATCGGACGGCTGGCTGGATTTTTCCGGCACCTGCAGTCGGGTTATTTATTCCATTATGCCTTTGTGATGATCATCGGGCTGATCGTGATCATTGCTGCATTTGTGATTTTTCACCAGGGAATTTAGATGTCAGTGCACTTATTATCTCTTCTGATCTGGCTGCCCATTCTGGGTAGTTTGCCGGTGCTGGCGGCAGGCGAGCAGCGCCCCGGGATTGCGCGGATACTGGCATTGCTGGTGACGCTGGCTGCGCTGGCATGCAGCGTGCCGTTGTATACCGGTTTTGACGGTGGCACGGCAGACATGCAGTTTGTCGAAAGAATGCCATGGATTGAGGCCTTCAGCATCTTTTATCACCTGGGTGTGGACGGTTTTTCCATGCCGCTGATTCTGCTGACCAATTTCTTTGGTGTAATCGTGGTGATCGCCGGCTGGCGCTCCATCACCAAACGGGTGCATCAATACATGGCCTCCTTCCTGATTCTGCAGGGTCTGATGGTCGGTGTGTTTGCAGCACTGGACGGCATGCTGTTTTATATCTTCTTCGAGGCCATGCTGATTCCGATGTTTCTGGTCATCGGGGTATGGGGTGGTGAACGGCGTGTATATGCCACCATCAAGTTTTTCCTGTACACCTTCCTGGGTTCGGTGTTCATGCTGGTGGGATTGATCTGGCTGTATCTGCAGTCAGGCAGTTTTGCGATTCTGGACTGGCATGTACTGCCGTTGTCACTGACGGCTCAGACATGGCTGTTCCTGGCATTTTTTACCGCATTTGCGGTCAAGGTGCCGATGTGGCCGGTGCATACCTGGTTACCTGATGCGCATGTTGAAGCGCCCACCGGTGGCTCGGTTATTCTGGCGGCAATCATGTTGAAGATCGGTGGCTATGGATTCCTGCGGTTCAGCCTGCCGATTACCCCGGATGGCAGTTCACACCTGGATTGGCTGATTATCGCTTTTTCGCTGATTGCAGTGGTGTATATCGGCTTCGTGGCACTGGCACAGAGTGATATGAAGAAGCTGATTGCCTATAGCTCCATTGCACATATGGGCTTTGCAACACTGGGTTTCTTTGTGATTTTCGCGATCATGCGCGCTGCCGGCAGTGATGCAGATCAGCAGATTGCCCAGGGAGCTGCTCTGGGCATCAGCGGCGGTATGATCCAGATGATCTCGCATGGATTCATTTCCGGCGCGTTGTTCCTGTGCGTCGGCGTACTGTATGACCGGGTGCATTCCCGCGAGATCTCCGCTTACGGAGGGGTGGCCAATAAAATGCCCTGGTTTGCCGCCTTTGTGGTGTTGTTTTTCATGGCCAACAGCGGTCTACCGGGTACCAGCGGGTTTGTCGGTGAGTTTATGGTGATCCTGTCGGCATTCCACGCCAACTTCTGGTATGCAGCACTGGCTGGTTTGACTTTGATTCTGGGCGCAGCCTACAGCCTGTATCTGGTCAAGCGGGTTATTTTCGGCGACGTGGCCAACCAGGAAGTCGCAGAGTTGCAGGATATCAACATACGCGAAGGAATGATTTTATCGGTGCTGGCAATCGCAGTGCTGTTGTTCGGTATCTGGCCGGCGCCGTTGATCGAGCTGATGCAACCAACTGTTGAACAGCTGCTTAACCATGTAATGCAGACCAAGGTGCCTTGATCATGACTGCGAATGATTTATTTATAGCGCTGCCCGAATTATTCATTCTGGGCATGGCCTGCCTGATTATGCTGATCGATCTGTATCTGCCGGATAACCGGCGGGGCATCATCAGTTTCTTTTCGGTGATGACCCTGTTGTTTGCCGGCATCATGGTGATGCGCTGGCAGGTTGCCGATGCAGCCAGTGTGCAGTATGCATTTAACGGTACATTCGTGCGCGACAGCATGGCCGATGTATTGAAACTGTTCTGCTTTATCGTGCTGGCGGCAGTATTCATCTACGCCAAGCATTACCTGCGCACCTTCAATCTGTTCCGTGGGGAATATTACGTACTGAGCCTGTTCCTGCTGCTGGGTGCCATGGTATTGATTTCGGCAGCCAGCCTGTTAACGGTGTATCTGGGGCTGGAGCTGATTTCACTGAGTTCATATGCGCTGGTTGCACTGGATCGGGACAGCCGCCGCGGCTCAGAGGCCGCTATGAAGTATTTTGTGCTGGGCTCACTGGCTTCTGGCCTGCTGCTTTACGGGTTGTCGATGATTTATGGTGTTACCGGCAGCCTGAGTTTAGCCAATATCGCTGAAACCACAGCAGTGGCCAGCGGTAACATCACCCTGATTTTCGGTCTGGTTTTTGTGGTCATCGGCATTGCTTTCAAACTGGGCGCGGTACCGTTCCACATGTGGGTGCCCGATGTGTACCATGGCGCGCCGGCAGCGGTAACCATGCTGATCGGCTCGGTGCCCAAGCTGGCAGCATTTGCGATGGCAATCCGGTTGCTGGATAACGGCCTGATTCCGCTGCAGGGGCAGTGGATGGGAATGCTGACAGTGCTGGCTGCGCTGTCGATCATCATCGGTAATCTGGTGGCGATCGCACAGACCAATCTAAAGCGCATGCTGGCTTATTCAACGATCTCGCATATGGGCTTTATGCTGCTTGGTATTTTGTCTGGAACCGCACAGGGTTACAGCGCTGCGATGTTCTATGCAATTTCCTATGCCATTATGTCCACAGGCGCTTTTGCGGTACTGATCATGTTATCGCGTGCCGGCATTGAGGCAGAAAACCTTGACGACTATAAAGGTCTGAATCAGCGCAATCCGCTGCTGGCCGCCATTATGCTGATGCTGATGTTTTCCATGGCGGGTATCCCGGTTTTCGTCGGGTTCTTTGCCAAATGGCTGGTTATTCAGGCAACGCTGGATGCCGGTTTGTTGTGGCTGGCGGTGCTGGCAGTGGTGTTTTCGGTTATCGGTGCGTTCTATTACCTGCGGGTGGTCAAGTTGATGTACTTCGATGAGCCGGAAAGTGAAGAAAAAGTCACTGCCCCGGCCGATTTCCGGTTTGTATTAACCATCAATGGGGTGGCACAGCTGCTGCTGGGTATTTTCGCCAACGCATTGATTGCACTCTGTATAGCCAGCTTCTAAGCTCAGATCTGTCGGGCAGTGCTCGGGTGTAGTACTGCCTCTGCAAAAACTTCGGCAATGTAACAGCTTTATCGGCAGCGCCTGCGCACATGGGCGCTGCGGTTAAACCTCTCAATGGGATTCAATAATGATCACAAGAATTTGGCAGGCCCGGACTTCGCCTGAAAAACAGGCAGCTTATCTTCAGCAGGTACAGGCGATTGTTATTCCTCATTTACAGGGCTGCGAAGGTTATCTGGGCGCACAGTTTTTATGCCGTCATACAGACCGGATCGTGGAGATCATGGTGCTGACGCATTGGGCGTCACGTGAGGCACTCAACGGCTTCGCCGATGAAGGTTCAAAAATATACCTTCCTGATGAAATAGCAGCCACGCTGGAAGGATATGATCAACAGTCCCGGCACTTTGAATTGATGCTGGAAGACAGCTGTTGATAACAGTCGGTTCGTTGCACCAGGAATCGCAGGCAGTTTAGGTGCTTTTGTTCCGGTCTGCGTGTATGCCATTCGAACCCTGTTAATGAGTAGACTGGTCGTGATTTTGGTTGTACTACTTTTGGGTACCTGCTAATCTGTTCTGGTTGACTGATCGATACAATAGAACGTACGGTTTTTAGAGCTTGCCGGTCATAAATGTTGTGCTGTAGAAGTAAGTTCCCTGGTCACCGGCGGGGGAATAGCTGTAACAACACTGAAACCGTATTAGCGATACAGTACAGCCAAATTAAAAGCGATTGACTGTAAAAGTTTGATCGAGCGATGCTTATGAGCCAGATTAAAGAACTTGTCACCGCATGCCGTTCTCTCGGGATTTTGTGTTTTGCAGCTTGCCTGTCGTTGTTGTTCTGCACATCTGCTGTGGCTCAGTCCGCAGAGGAAACCAGTGCGGCACATGCTCAGATTTTCCTGGAGGACAGGTATCCTCCGGCGGCCAAATGCGCCTCCTGTCACCCTAAACAATATAAGGAATGGTCGGTTTCTCAACATGCCTATGCGCAGCTAAGTCCTGTGTATATGGCCATGCAAACCACCATTAATCTGAAAACCAGTGGGACCAACGGCGATTTCTGCCTGCGCTGTCATACCCCGGTGGGTACAGATATAGAAGAACCGCTGGCGTTGACCAACCTGGACCGTGATCCGGCTTCCCGGGAAGGTGTTACCTGCATTACCTGTCACCGGGTATCACAGGCCTTCGGTAAGATTTCCGGACGGCTGGCTCTGGATGAAGGCACGGTAGTTGCACCGGTAAAAGGCCCCAATGGCAATTCGGGCCTGGAAGAAGTGCTGGCGGATTCATCCACTTATCGAAATTTGTCGACTGACCTGGAAAATTCGCGCGGCAAGAAAGTACATGCTGAGGTGGAGCAGTTTTTTGAGCTGACCTCTTCGCGGTTCTGCGGCAGCTGTCATGACGTGCTGCTGGTGAATGGTTTCCGGCTGGAAGAAGCTTTCAGTGACTACAAAACCTCACCGGCCATTAAGCGCGGGGTTTCCTGTCAAGACTGTCACATGGGCGAAGTACAGGGTAAAGACGAAGGCTATGAACATGGGCCTGCGGCATTAATCGGCCGCGCAGAAACGCCACCACGTAAACTGACCAACCATTATTTCGCCGGACCGGATTATTCCATTGTGCATCCGGGGATATTCCCGCATCAGCTGGATCCGCCACGTAATCTTCGTTCCAAAACTTTGCGCGACTGGATCAAATTTGATTACAACGCTGGTTGGGGCGAGGACGATTTTGAGAAAAACCAGGCAGACGATACCGAATTCCCGGACTCCTGGAGAACCACCAGTCATCGAAAATCAGCGCGCCGCTTGATTGTTGAGCAGTGCGAACTGCTGGACTGGGCGCGTGAGCAGCGCATGGAGGTTCTGCAAAACGGTTTTCTGCTGGGTGATATCACCAGCCAGCGCCGCCGCGACAAGGTCAGGTTAAATGTTGAAGTCGCCAGCGGTACCGATGGGCATAATGTGCCCACAGGGTTTGACGCGGAACGGGTGGTATTCCTTGAAGTGGATGTGCGCGATCAGTCCGGTCGTCAGATTTATGTTTCGGGTGACCGTGATCCCAATGGGGATTTGCGCGATACCCACTCGCTGTATGTTGCCAATGGTGATGTACCGCTGGATCGTGATTTGTTCAATCTGCAATCCAAATTTATTACCCGTCTGGCGCGTGGCGGAGAGCGTGAGCAGGTGCTGGCAGTCAATAAATCAGTCAGTGCACGGCCGTTTATCCGCCCAGAACTGCGGCCTACCACACTGTACGGCCGGCCGGCCGGTGCCCGGAAACACCGCCAGGTTATTCAGGCCAACAGCAGCCGAAATGCGCGTTATTCGTTTGACGTAGATGACGTTCAATGGCCGTTGACTGCGAGTGTTTCATTGGTGGTGCAGATGGTGCCGGTTAACCTGATTGCAGAAATTGCAGCGGCAGGCTTTGATTACGAAATGAGCCCCAAAGAAGTTGCCCAGCGGGTTGTCGACGGGGCCGATGTAGTGTGGTCACGTCAACTGGTGGTATCGGAATCAGGTGCAATCCAGCAGGATACCTCCACAACAGATGAGGTTCTGCAATGTACCGCAGACGAGTTTAACGACGGTGCGTGCAAGTTCCAGAATAATGTTTGTAGAAAACTTTGATATCGGCCAGTCTGATTAAGGCTGATACTGCGGCAGAATAATGAAAAAAATCAGTATCCGTATCGCGATAGGTCTGTGTTTGGGGTTGCTGTCTTCGTCAGGTTTTGCGGCCTCACCGGATTCAGCTTTGTCTGATGAGGTAGTCCGGTTGCCGGAACCGTTTCAACCCGGTGACTGTGAAAAAGAGCAGTCTTCAAGTGAAAGTCATTCCAGCACACCCATAGCCAACCCCTGTTCACTGGTGCGAACCGGGCCGCCTTTGGAACTGGGGCCTGATCTGCTGGGGCTGGGCAAGCTGCATCCGGGATTTGAACTGCCCACCGGTGCAGTATGGCAGCCGGCTTTGTATATGTTTGGAGGAATTCGTACCGGACTCAATGTCATTGAATCTGACGATGGCGCCGACCTGACTGAACTTGTGGTACGGGCTGACGTTGCCTTTAATCTGCAGCTGACCGCCACAGAGCGCATAGTAATTGGATTTACCCCATTGCACGATGAAGGTTTGTTCACCAATTATCAATTCCAGCCGAGTGACGGAGAAGGTTTTCAGGATGAACTGAATGCGGATATTCAGCAGCTCTGGTTTGAAGGCGACTTTGGTGAGCTGTTTCCCAATTTGCAGCGGCGAGACGACGATGAGCGCCTGGAACATGGGTTGGATTACGGGTTTTCAATTGGTCGGCAGCCACTGAGTTTCCAGGATGGCATGTTGATCAACGATACCATCGACGCAGTTGGTATTGTACGTAACAATCTGCAGCTGTTCGGCGCATCGCCATCCACGCGTCTGACCTTTCTGTTCGGTTGGAATGAAGTCAACCGCAACGACAATGATGAAGACAATGACGCCAACCTGTTTGGTATCTTCGGTGAAACCGATACGCGACGCAGCACCATCGAATTCGATCTGGTTTACATCAACAGTCAAGACGTTGGAGATGGGCTGTATGCCGGATACGGCACAACTCAGCGATTCGGTTTCTGGAATACCACTTTCCGGGTGAATGGATCTTTGGCGCTGGATGAAGAAAGTCCAGCGGTGGATGATGGCGTTCTGCTGTTTGCGGAAATTTCCCGGGCACCGCTGGGAACGCATAATGTTATTTATATGAATGCATTTGGTGCTATTGGCGATTACACTTCGGCATCTCGTGGTGAAACCGTGGGCGGACCGCTGGGACGGACCGGTATACTGTTTGCCGCACCAGGCCTGGGTCGGTTTATTGCACCATTATCGAATGCCGGGCAACGCGCAGTCGGTGGTGCTGTGGGACATCAATGGTTTTTTGATCATGAAAACCAAAACCTGATCCTGGAGCTGGGTGTACGTCAGGATTTCGCCGGTGAGAATTCATTTGCAGCCGGTTTGGGTGCAAGATTCCAGCAGTCAATAGGCCGGCGCTGGCTGTTTCAAACTGATGTGTTTCTTACGGACGGGGATGATCGCGGAACGGATTTCGGTATGCGAACCGAGTTTAATTTTGCATTTTAGGGCACCATGGCATTAACCGTTATTCAGTGGCTTGGCGTAGTCATACTGGCACTGGCACTGCTACAGGCAGTGTTGACTGTATCGGCCATGTTCCACCGGCAGCGGTTTGTACTGCTTGAGCATCATTTAAAACTGGAGCATCTCAAATACCAGGGGAACATGCTGCAAAACCACCAGCGTCAGTTGCAGCTGAGCTGGACGGGTTACCGAAAATTCATCGTGACCAAAAAGGTGGAGGAATGCGATGCCATCTGCTCGTTCTACCTGAAACCGCACGACGGTTTGCCGATTCCTGATTTCAGACCCGGCCAGCACCTGACTTTCAGCCTGCGTGCAGGTCCAAATAATAAACCGGTAGTCCGCTGCTATTCACTGTCGGAAGCGCCCGAAGGTAAGCAGCAGGCGCATTACCGGGTATCGGTTAAACGCCTGCCGCCGCCACCGGATAAACCGGACGCCCCGGCCGGTCTGGTATCAGGGTTCTGGCATGAACAGATCCAGGAAAGTGATCTGATTGATGTTAAAGCCCCCAGCGGGCAGTTTTTTCTACAGGAACAGTCGACTCAGCCAGTGGTGTTGATTGCAGGTGGTGTTGGGGTAACGCCAATGCTGTGCATGTTTCAACATCTTATCCGCCAGGGCAGCCGGCGTGAGGTGTGGTTTTTCTATGGTGTCGATCATCGCCATCAGGTGATGGCGCTGCAGGAAATTCAGGAGGCAGCCGCCAAAGCAGCGAACATTCATTTGCGCCTGGCGTTTTCCAATCCGACTGAACAGTGCGTGCCGGGTCAGCACTATCATCGGGAAGGTTATGTATCGGTGGACTGGATTCGTGAATGCATGCAGCTGAGCGAAGCTTTTAATGAAATACCTGAATACCGGCAGCCGGAGTTTTATATTTGCGGGCCGGTACCGATGATGCAGAGTATATCGGCTGGCTTGGAACAATGGGGCGCGCCATCCAGTATGGTCTATTCCGAGGCATTTGGCCCGGCTTCGATCAAACGGGCCAAGCCTAAAGCCGAGGATGGCGAGCAGGCGGAAGAACAGTTTACCGTCCAGTTTAAGCGCAGTGGCCGAACGCTGCAGTGGAGCACGGCAGATGGTTCCCTGCTGGAGTTTGCCGAAGAAAATAACCTTGCGCTGGATGCCGGCTGCCGCTGCGGTGAATGCGGTACCTGTGAAATTGCTATTATTGAAGGTCAGATAGTTTATCCGGATAGAGACCCGCAGTTTGATCTGACTGCCAATAGTTGTCTGGCATGTGTGGGCGTACCCGGTTCAGATCTGGTGCTTGATGCTTAAAAATTTTGAGGAGTTTATGGAATGTACCAAAGCCTGATTAAGTTAGGGATTTTGCTGGCAGCTGTTGTATGGCTGCAAATCGGGATGGCATCGCCGGACCCCGAAAAGGTTGTAGGTCCAGAACAATGCGCAGAGTGCCATGATGTGGAAACCGGTATCTGGGAAGAAACCCATCACTCAATTACTTATGAGAGCATGCCGGATTCGGATGAAGGTGCAGAGATTGCAGATGCACTGGGTATAGATGATGTGGTTGAGGCGGAATTGTGCCAGAACTGCCACCTGACTCTGCAGGCGGATGGCGGTGACCCGGAAGTCATTGCCGGTGTTTCCTGTGAGTCCTGTCATGGTGCCGGACGTGATTGGGTTGATGTGCACAGTGAAGAAGACAAGACCGAAGAGCAGGCGGTTACGCTGTGGGCTGAATCTGAAGCAGCCGGGATGATTCGTCCTGGAAACGTTTACGCATTTGCGAAGAACTGTTTCGGTTGTCATATCGTTGCTCAGGAAGAACTGGTCGATACCGGTGGTCACGCTGCCGGCAGCGAGTTTAACCTGGTTACCTGGAGCCAGGGTGAGATTCGCCATAACACCTTTACCACGCCGGAAAACAATGAAGCCAGTCCAGAGCGGAAGCGTTTGATGGCGGTTCTGGGTCTGGCAGCTGAGCTGGAAGGCGGTATTACCGCATTGGCGGCTGTGGAAAATGCGGAAGGTGATTACGGCACAGCCATGCTGGAGCGGATGAATCGGGCGAAAGCCGATCTGGCTGAAATTGCCGGCAGTACTGACGATGGCGATGTTCAGGCATTGAATGCTGCAGTCGCCGGTATTGAGTTTAGTGTGCCTATGGATGCGGCGGCTGCAGAGCAGGCCATCAGTGCAATTTCAGCAGCTGCGCAGGTGGTTAATTCCGGCAGCGCTGACTTATCCGGTCTGGACGAGCTGATTGCCGCCTATGGCGAATTCAAAGGTGAGCCATTGGAGTAATCCCGGGTTTCAGTCGGCTAGGCAAATAATCAGAATATCGCGGACATAATATGGCGGGCGAACCAAATAATGAACAGCAGGATCGCTCCGATAGTGGAGCGATGCGGCATATTTCAGCGCCGGCACGCTGGGATCAGCCGTTTGGTGATAAACAGCAGTTTACGCCAGATATGGTTGAAGCCATTCTCAGTCATGAGCCGTTTTCGCTGCTGAATTCCGATAATTTTCCTGCCGGCAGAACTTTTCATGATCTGCTGCTGAATGATGGACGTATAACTCAATACCATCATGGCGATATCATTACGCATGTGGGCGCCTATGGGTCCAGCTGCTTTTTATTGTTGAGTGGTGAGCTGCGGTTAATGCTGTCACTGCCGGAGCATTTCGATGTCAGTGATAAAAAGCCCGATAAAATCACCAGTGTATATTCAGCGTTGCGCCAGCTGTGGGCCAACTCGAGCATAGCGGAGCGGCGTGACCCCAGCCGTTACGGCAAACACCAGGAAGTTAATACCCGTGAAGCAGATGGCCGTCTGATTCACATGGTGGAAGATCTACCCGGGTTGGTTGAACAGGCGCAGTCTGAAGTAGTAAGAGCGGGTACGTTTTTTGGCGAGATCAGTGCGCTGACGCGGGCGCCGCGTGCGGCAATGATCGTCGCTGAAAGTGATGCTGTAATTTACGAGCTGCGCTGGCAGGGCTTACGTGATTTGCGGAAATGGGATGCGGGCTTCCGAATATGGGTCGATCGCCTTTTGGCACAACGGAACATGTTGCCGTTTTTTACCCAGAATAAAATTTTGCGTCACCTCTCGGCCGAGCAGATTCTGGAAGTAGCAGAGCACGCCAGTTTTGAACAGCTGGGTGATACCCACTGGTATCGCAAGTCCGGAAAAATCAGCTCTGCGAACCGGGTAAACCGTGCCGAAGAAGTAATCATGAGCCAGGGCAGTTACCTGGATGGTGTGCTGCTTATCAGGGGAGGGTTTGTACGGGTGATGGAACGCTACGGCAGTGATGAGCGGACCATCGGCGTGCTGACTGAAAATCAGATGTATGGATTGCATACTGTACTTGAGCACCATAAAAATCCCGATCATCCCCTGACCACGGCACACACCATCAAGGCCATGGGTTACGTGGATTTGCTGCGTATTCCCACGCATATTGTTATCAGTCATATTTTGCCGATTCTGCAGCGCAAAGGGCTGATTACCAAGGGGCTGCTGGAGCAGATTGCACCGTCATTTGATCAGGATGATTTTGAACATCGTGATCAGGCGTTATTAGAGACTCTACTGGATAAACATATTATCAACGGCACAGCGACGATGCTTATTGATCTTGACCGCTGTGTAGGCTGTGACGATTGCGTACGCGCGTGTGCAACCGCTCATGATAATAATCCAAGGTTTGTCCGGCACGGAACACAGTACGCCAATCTTCAGTTTACCAATGCCTGCATGCAGTGCCGTGATCCGGTGTGCACAGTTGATTGTCCAACCGGCGCGATTGTCAGAAAAGAAGGCACCCGAGTCATTACCATTAATGACAATGCTTGCATTGGCTGCGGAAACTGCGCGCGTTCCTGCCCCTATGACAATATCCGTCTGGTCACAGTGAGTGATCAGCAGGGCCGGATATTGATGAACGAGGAAACCAACCAACCGATCAAAAAGGCGACCAAATGCGATCTGTGCGTTGATCAGCTGGGTGGGCCGGCCTGTGCCAGGGCCTGTCCGCATGATGCGCTGACGCGTATTGATACTTCTGACCCCAAAGCGTTGAAGCAATGGCTGGACCGTTAACCCATTATTTCAGGCGCAGCCTGACGACGATACTGGTGCTGGCTGTTGTGATTGCCGGCTTAACCATTGCCTGGCAGGTATTTGATGCACGCTTCCGGCATGTATCTGAATGGACCGGGTGGCTGTTGCTGGGTATTACCTTATTTTTAGTTCTCTATAACATTCGTAAAAAAATTTCCATGCTCCCACTGGGACGGGCCTGGTATTGGCGGCGTATGCACACCTGGCTGGGGTGGATAGCGATTGCGGTATTTGTTTTACACGCAGGCTGGCAGCCACCGGCAGGTAACCTGAGTTTGATGTTGTGGTTGTTCATGGTGATCGTTTTTATCAGCGGTATTTTCGGGTTGCTGGTCAGTATTGCCTTACCGCCGCGTATAACCAGAGGCGAAAGCCGGGTGCAACTGGATCGTATTCCCAGGATAAGAGCAGGCCTGCTGCGCAAGGCTGATCATTTGATCGGCCGATTGGCCAAAGAACCGGGCAGTCAGCCCCTCACGGATTTCTATACCAAGCAGATTCGTCACTACCTGTTCAAACCGAGGGAGTTCTTTGGTCATTGCTTCAATTCGGCAACCCAGGCCAGAAAGCTGATGGATTCCTTGAATACACTCAGCCGATACATTGATCAATCAGCTGATGAAAAGGCAGAGCAGTTGCGTGAAGTGATTGACCACAAGCACCGCCTGGACCGGCAGTACACATTACAAAGATTGCTGCGAATCTGGACATATGTGCATGTGGCTTTCAGTGTGTCGCTGCTGGCATTGGCGGCGCTGCATGTCATTGTTAACTATGCCTATCATCTGGAGATTGGTCTGTGAAGCAGATGCAGCCCACAGGTCATGACAAGAGCCAGTATGATCGGGTAACCAATAAGTGGCGTTGCGGCGGCAGTGCTGAAGGTCCGCCCTGTGCTGAAGGGCCGGATGGTCGAGGGCATTGCCCATATGCTCAAGCGGACAGATTACCCAGGCGCTTATGTGAACCGGTTTCCAAGGGTGGTGCCTGGGAGTGTGGCCTGTCTGAACTGGATGGTGGTCCGTGCGTACAGGGGCCTGGAGCCGATGGGCGTTGTTGCGAGGTTTTGCCGCCGTGTACTCCGGTACTGACGGAACGCCGCAGACGGCGTAAATGGGTTTTGCTATTACTCATTGTGACCATTGGGGTGTTTGGTCTGCTGAGTTCCGGTGCAATGTTGACATGGCTTATTTCACCTGGCCCGACGGATCACCGGCATGCCATGATTGAGCAGTGCGAAACCTGTCACGCCAATCTGGTCAATGAGTTTTCGACATTATTGCTGGCCGGAATCGAAGGTTTTCAGGGAGATCACCATCAAGCCGTCAGTGCCTGTGTTAACTGTCACAAAATTGCTGAATATCCGGAGCAGGTGCACAATGCGGCCCCTGAGGTTCTGGCGGATATTTCCCGTCGTCTGGCAGAGCAGCCGGCGCCACTGGAAACGCGGATATCTGAACTGAGCTGTGCCAGCTGTCACGAGATTCACAATGACAACGTGCATGCCAGCAGTTTAACCGATCAGCAATGCCAGAGCTGTCATATCGCACAGTTTGAGTCGTTCCAGCATGGACATCCGGCGTTTTCCGGTTTGCCTGAAGTGACGCCGCAGATTGTGTTCGATCACCGGCGGCATCAGGAATTGCATTTTGAGAAAAAAGCGATGGTTGAGTTTGCTCCGCAGCAATGTACCGACTGCCATTTGCCGAATGACGGCACTGATCTGAAACTGGCGGGGTTTGACAGTATGTGCTCTGACTGTCACCTGGAGAAGGATGTTACCAACAAGCTAATTGATAAGATCGGGCCTACAACAGTTTTCGCAGTACCCAATATCAATGCGGAAGAAGTGTCGATCGGTTTCTGGCCGAATTGCCGAACAACACAGTTCAAGCGGATCAGCAATATGCCGGTGTTGATGCGCCGGTTGCTGGAGACGGATCCGGATGCAGTGGCAGCCATGGAGTTACTGACGGAAGACAATACCGCGATGAACTCTCTGGATGATGTTGCACCTGAGGTGCTGGAAGCGGTTGTGGCACTATCGAAAGCAGTAAGAACACTGGCCGCCGACATGGCAGCGGAAGATGCTCTGGAGCGTTTTTCCGTGGACAGTGAAACCCGCCAGATCAGCAATGATGAACTGACACGCCTGGTCGGTGCCATTCCGGTGGATGTTCGCAGGCTTCTGTATAGCAGCTGGTTTGCCGATCAGCCGGTAGAAGAAGCTGGCGGGCAGGTATGTTCAAGCCGAGACGAATGGCGGGCCATGCGCGATGGCATTGAAAAAGACAAGGACGAGATACGCAGCAATCCCGGGTGGTATCTGCAGGCTAAATCCTCCTACATGGCATTGTCTTATGTGCCACAGTTGCATGCTGATCCATTAATGAGACTGTTTTCTGATCTGGCCGATCATGATCCCCAATGGTATGACGATCGCCTGGGCTTTCAATGCAGTAAATGCCACTTGACGGCAACAGGTGGTGCCGAGCCACAGGTTGCCTGGCCGGTAGTGGAGAATACCCGCAGAACCCAATTTTCCCATGCAACACACCTGGTTACCGGGGAAGTTTGCGCTACCTGTCACGCACTTACCGATGTAGGTGATGAGGAAGATTTTGCCGCCATTGATCATCATCCTATTGAAAAAGCTCAATGTGACAGCTGCCACCGCGATGGGGCGGTTGAGCAGTCTTGCTCTGACTGTCATACCTATCATTGGCAGCCAATGCGTATAGAACAGACAGCTGCACCCAGCCTGCTGGTTGAACCGGTCGAGGAATCGGCGGCGGACAGCAGCGCTGAATGACTGACATCAGTTTCGCCTGGCACGATGTGGCCGGTATGACCGGTGTAACTTTGATTGTACTGGCTTATCTGGGAATTCAATTGGAACGGTTGAGTTCGAAAAGCCTGGCTTATTCCCTGATGAACCTGATTGGGGCAGCGCTGATTTTATTGTCGTTGTACTTCACCTTTAATTTGCCATCAGTGATTATTGAAAGCTTCTGGCTGCTGATCAGTATTATCGGTATTGTCCGCTGGTGGCAGCGGCGCTGATTGTTGCCGTAATCATTACTGCTTAGATGGAACAACAAAATGAACTGCAGATAATCATTGCCGCAGGCGTTTGTTTGAGGATAAATTCGACTCCTGTATGGAGTAGCACAAATTAATCGAAAATCTAACGCAAAAGGGGTTGCAACCATGGTTCGGTGGCGTTATTATGGCCTGCTTGCTGCGGGGTGGAGCAGTCTGGCAGCTCGTCGGGCTCATAACCCGAAGGTCGCAGGTTCGAATCCTGCCCCCGCTACCAACTTTCCAAGAAAGTTTATTGAAAAACCTGGTGCCAGCCGGGTTTTTTTGTGCCCTGAAAAAATGCAGGGTTTTGGCCTGGTCAGGCCAGCACTGACTTGGATTCGAGCTTGATCGGTTCTCGATCAACACCGAGAAATGACATGGGAACCCGGGTATCAAACTCTAAAGTATCACCAGTAATTGCCTGCGCCAGCATGGACCCGATAGCAGGCGCGAGTTTGAATCCATGTCCACTGAATCCATTGGCCACCCAGAACCCGGTAATGTTTGTTGGTCCGACAATTGGATGCACGTCAGCACGATTGACGGTGTACAAACCGCAGTAACCGGTTGCTGTCCCCCGGTAGGGTAATTGCGGTAATCGATGGTGCAATGCGTGAAACTTCAGCAGTTCAAATTCCTGATCGGTTTCGGTTCGAAAATTGTCGGGGTCGGCAACAATTTCGCGTTCGTCTTCTTCCAGGACGGAACCGACAAGCAATTGCTGCCCACGGTTCTGGGTCCGAAAATAAATCCCCCCCTGCATATCAACGGTAATCGGGATATGTCCCTGCAGTGCTTGCGGCCGGTCACGGTGCAGGACCTGAATACGTACCGGCGAAAGATCCCAATCCAGTTTCAGCCCTGCTGCCTGGTACAACTGTTTACACCATGGACCGGCAGCGTTGACCAGCAGCGGCATAGAAAGGGTTTCACTATTGTTTAATTTAATGGACTTCAGCTTAATGTTGTTCACCTCTACCCGGGTCACCTGAGTTTTGAAATGAATGTCCACCCCGTTTTTTCGGCAGGCTTCGACGAGATCTTGCGCAGCTGAAACCGGATCAACATAGCCGCCCTCAGTTTCAAAGAAGTTTTTGCTCCCCGCTTGGCATTCATGTGCTTCACCGGTTACAAAGTCCGGTTGCAGAACACAGGAGTTTAGAGCCGGAAAACGTTGTTTAATGTCCAGGTCATCCAACACTTCGGTTGCAATACCAAGCATCTGCATGCGCTGATGTTCTGCTTCGGCCCATTGTGTATCAGAGCCGGGCATCCACAGTACGCCATCATTGTTGAAAGTTGCTCTGGGTTCATCCAGGCCAGTGAAGGCAGCCCAGTTTCTGTATGCGTTGATACCGTCCCGTGCGAGATAAACCAGTTCATCAAGAGAATAACGGCACCGGCAAACTGCCGATGATGCGCCGGTTGAACCTTCGCCAACACCGGCGCCCTTTTCGAGTACCGCGATCTTTAGCTTTGAGCGGCGCACAAGCTGCCAGGCGATCGACAGCCCGATAATCCCGGCGCCGACAATGACCACATCGTAATTTTTCATTTAGGGAAACAGCTTCATGCGAAAAATTGTACCGTTCTCAGGTTCAATCATTGTAGCTGTCTTAGATAGTGCTGGCCGTGTCGCTGCTTTGTGGGCGCTGAAAAATAGCCTTTTTGACCCCTCTATGCGAATGGAATGACCTTGCTGGACAGTCATTTTCTTGTTTGCAATGTGTTTAGCGTCATTCTGGCTGTGTGGCCATACTTGACTGTTGACCTCGTTACTGATTTCCAGTGAAAGTGAGCAGAATAAACTGGCTGGGACTGATATTGCCTGTGTCAGCGCTCAGTCAGAATCCGGCATTCTTAATCCTCCCATTCATAGGATTCCCACTGCTCCAGTTGCATGGTATAGGCGGCATTGCCTAAATCGTTCAGGTATTTTTCTGTTATCAGCTCGCCATTAGCCCAGATGGGTTCCCACAGACTTTCAATAGCAATAGGCTCGGCGGTTTTGACATAAACCATCTGGTTGGGAGGAGGAGGAGGAGAGTGCAGACAGGCGCCGAAATAGGGCACCAGCAGGAATTCCGATACTTTTTTTCCAGGTGCGTATTCGAACGGAAGGACAAAGCCGGCAAGCCGTATCTTCTGATTATTTAAGTCTTCAACAACATTATATGTACCGAACTGCCGGGGTACGTCCATTGCACCGCCTTCGGCAAACATGCCGCCGCCGCTGAAGAAACTCAGCATCTCCTGATCAACACGTTCCCATTCGCCGGGGGGCATGAGTTCTTCCCAGTCCAGGGTTCGATAAGCTGACTCGTCCGCAAAGGCTGGTATCGTTGCTGCGAGGATCAACAGCGTACTCAAAATAATTCGCATTGAAAATCTCCTTCCACTCATAGTTGCACCGACAACCCATCTGCCAGGGATCGTCGATAAGCCGACCAGGCGGGGATTGCTCCCAGAGCCAGTGCCAGCAGCAGCACCGCACCTACGAGCTGCAAATCTTTCAGTCCTGGTCCTGCCGGTATGATCAGAATGCCATAAGTCGACTGCACCCAAGGCGCTGCCAGCAGGATACCAGCATACACAAGGATAACGCCGATCAGTGATCCCAGACCAGCCAATAATCCAGCTTCCATGACCAGCAGGCAGAAAATAGCTGGTGGACGTGCACCAACAGCCCGTAGCAGCGCCATCTCCCGCCGCCTCTCGTTGAGACTGGTAAGAATGCTTGTGAGCATACCGAGCAGGCCGGTAATGACCACGAATCCCGCGATAACACCCAATGCCACTTCAACAGAGCCGACAACCTGCCATAATTGCGCCAGTGCGACACCAGGTATAACTGCCGACAAGGCTTCGCCGCGATAGGTATTGATCTGGCGTTGCATGCGCAGCGTTAGGATACGTGATTTCATACCAACGAAAAAAGCTGTAATTGCCTCTGGTTCGAACGCTTCGGTGTCAGAAGGTTCTCCCGCAGCTATTGATGCTCTCTCTGATGCAGGCCGGTGTACGACATCCAAGCCCTCCAGACTAACATGAACTGCCCGGTCAACTGGTGTGCCGGTGGTTTCCAAAATTCCACTGATCCGGAATGGATGGTCGTCATGGTGGACGAAGCTGGTGCCGCCAATGCCGTGAGATAGTACGATAGGATCGCCAACCGAAAGCCCCATATCTCTGGCCGCCTGAGCACCCAGAACCGCGTCGAAGACATCATTGAATGGAACACCCTGTGCAAAATTTAGCGGGCGGCGCTCGCCATACCGGTAGTGGTCAAAATAGGCTTGGGTAGTGCCAACAACCCGAAAGCCGCGCACGGCATCACCCAGTGAAATGGGAATTGTCCAGGCTACATCCGGCTGGTTGGAGATGATTTTGTAGCTTTCCCAGTCCAGGTTTGCGGTCGGGTTTCCCAGGCGAAATACTGAATAGAGCAACAGATTAACTTCACCGCTGCGTGCGCCGACAATAAGATCAGTGTCAGATATGGTTGCTTCAAAACTCTCTCTCGCGCTTTTACGCAAGTTTTCCACACCCAGAAAAAGAGTCATGCTCATGCTGATGGCGAACACTGTGAGTGCAGCCGTGGTTCGGCGGTTCCACAAACTGTGGCCTGCCAGCTTGAACAACGTTGCAACTATTCGCATGCGGCTTCCCCTGTGCTCGCGCCGGCACGATTGAGTTGAGCCAGGTCAACCGTTCTATCGAAATGTTTGGCCAGGCCAATATCATGGCTGACAAACAGTAATGTGCTGTTGGCTTTATTGCATTCACTCAGCAGAAGGTCGAGAAAACGGTCACGGGCTTCGGTATCCAGAGCTGAAGTGGGCTCGTCGGCAATGACCAGGTCGGGGCTGCCGATCAATGCCCGTGCTACGGCGACACGCTGTTGCTGGCCGATACTCAAAGAGCGTACTGGACGATCGCGAATTTCGGATGTCAGACCTAGGTGATCGAGGAGCTGTCCGATGGCCTCGCTGTCGCCGTCTGTTGTCTTGGTTACTCGTGCCCGGCGCTGGCGCGAAAAGTTGTAGCCCAATTTCACATTATCGATGATTGACAGGAAGGGCAGGAGATTGAATGTCTGAAAGATCACGCCCAGGTGTTCGGCCCGAAATCGATCCCGCGCACCCGGTTTCATGTTCGTCAGAGGTTGTTCCAGCACCTGAACCTCTCCGCTTGTCGGGCTGAGAACACCGGCCACCAGCGCCAACAGTGTGCTTTTGCCGCAACCGCTGGGCCCATACACAAACACACGTTCACCATGAGCAATATCCAACATGGCTATGTCTAGCGTAAGGACATCTTTGTGCCAGCCGAATGTAACATCACGCAACCGGACGGCGCAGGTGGGCTTTGTCATTTCAGGATCAGCGTAACCGTAAAACTGATCTACCAGGTCGCAGGGTTTGTGCTGACTGTTGATCTGCCAGTAAATAGACCACTTCGGCGGTTTCGAATGCAGGAAAAAGGTCAAATAGATAGACGGTCATACTGCTCAATGCCTCTATCGAGCTGCAGGTGAAATCATATTGTGCTTGAACATCTGCATGACTTCCATCATGAGCAGCTTCGTCATGAGCTGCCTCGTCATGGTGCTCATGACTATCATGGTCCTCGTGGTGATCCTGATGGCCGTGACTGTCCTCAAGGCCAGGTAAGCTGATCATAACTTCGTCCAATGAACAATCTGCCTCATGATTGATCTCAAACAGAGTATCTATTGCCTGCAATTGATCTTTTAGCTCAGCTACCGCATGAATTTCGGCATCGTTGGTTGGTGCATGCTCGAAACCCAGGAAGCCTGCAGCTGCACCCCGGAGTTCCAGCTGCAGGTGGGTATTATCGCTGATCATGCTCATATGAACGATATCATGAGCATGCACGCCATGCTGGCGATCCACATCAGCGTAAACTGCAATAGAACAACACAGGCAGAAAGCAAATATGCCAAAGCCCAGCCTGATGGCTGGTTCAGCTCGTTGTGTCAGAGGTTTGGGCCAGTAAAATTTCAACACTTCTTGATCGCTGGGCCGGTGATTGGTATGCAGTATTGCATTTAGCAAATGATACAATATAACATTAGCTTTTTGAGAGTCAATCGCAGGAACTAACGATGAAGAGTAGACTGGACGCGATAGGGATCGGTCTTTCCAGCTTATGTCTGATCCACTGCCTTTTAGCGCCCATTCTAATTGTGGCACTGCCCGCACTGCTCGGATCGGTTTTGAGCAATGAGTGGACTCATGTCCTGCTATTGTGTGCAGCTGCTGTCATCTGTGTTGGCGCCTTTTGGCGGGGGCTGCGGTGCCATGGCTGTATTCAGCCGGTTCTCCTGGGTGCTTTTGGCCTGATCCTGATGGTAGCAGCTCTGATGCCCTGGCTGCCTGAAACCGGCGAGATACTGCTGACCTCAGTGGGTGCCGTTATTCTGATTGCCGGCCACATCATCAACCGCCGCCTTCAGTTGCAGGTGTAAGATCGGCTAACTTATTGCTGGTTGTCCAGACAGATCGAACCGTTATTCGCTATCTACATTTGGCTCCGGTTTGATTCTGCATTGGCTGCATTGCCCAAGAATCTCGATCGTCAATGAAGTGACGGTGAAATCTTTAGTCTCCGCCCAGCCATAGAGGTATCCCGGTACAGCATCGTTTTGCATCTCGATAACGCCATGACAGTCTGTGCAAATGGCGATTGCCGATGGACCATGAACTTCTTCACGGCCGCAAGATACGAAGGCATTCAATGTTTCCAGGCGGTGGATAAGGCCGCACTCAACCAGCCGTTCCAGAGCACGATAGACGGTGGTTGGCGCAGTGATGCCCTGTGGGCGAATTCGGTCCAACACTTCGTAGGCCGTTAAGGGTTGACCCACTTGCCGCAAAATATCAAGAACCAGTCGGGCGTTCTTGGTTATGCGCGGGGTGTTAGGGTGTTTTTCGCGGTCAGCCATGACAGCATTTCATAATACTTAACGGTGATATATCTTTTTAAATGATGATATAATATAACATAACATTACTGATTAGGAATCATGCGGCATGGCGGTGTATGGCGTGCAGAGGTTTCGATCCGATATGCATCGGACTGAGCTAAATGATCCTGCAGCGATAGAAAATCAGACAATGGCCCGCCGCAGTTTTGTTATTGCTAGCAGTGCCTTGGCCTTGGCTGGATTCGTGGGTGCATCAGATTTGGGTGTGGTGGTGTCTCGCACACCCTATCAATTTCCATTCGAAACTTATCAGGACTGGTTAAAGTTTATGGATGACGCCCCGGATCCAGCTTGGCGTGCCAACAGCATGCAGGCACTAATCCCACAGGTCACCTTCGAACGTTATCGTAATCACGATGGTATACGCATTGATAAGCTTGTCTATCTGAGCGATGGGCTGCAAATCAATGGCTATGTTATTGCGCCTGCAGCCAAAGCAAAACCAATGCCGGTTATCCTGTATGCCCATGGCGGTGTAGCACAATGGGGGCGCATTACCTTTTTTGACCTTTTGGAGCTGTCCAGATTGGCATCACAGGGTTATGTGGTAATCGCTTCAGCGTTGCGTGGAGAAGGCGGCAGTGAAGGAGCGCCCAATCTCGGTGCTGGTGATAGAGATGACATGCTGCGCCTTCTTGATGTGGCAGCTGAGATCGAAGGGGCGGATACAAGCCGTGTCGGGCTGCTGGGTTTTTCACGCGGTGGCGGTCTGGGCTATCGCGTGCTGGCTGCCTCGGACCGGTTCAAGGCAGCGGTACTGGTGGCAGCGCCCAGCAATCTGGTTGATTCCCCACGACGTGAAGAATTCGATACCCATGTTTATCCGGGCATCGTTGATGACTACGAGACAGATAAGGAGAGGGCATTGCAGGCACTTTCTGCCGCTTATTGGCCTGAAAGGTTACCTAAAAGTACACCAATACTGCTGGTCCACGGTACGGGTGATAAACGCGTTCGAGTCAGCAACAGCCGTACTATGGCAGGTCACCTGACAAGGCTTGGTCATCCTCATGAGTTAATGTTGATTGATGAGGGAAGCCACACCCTGATTGAACATTGGCCACAGGTTCGCACGGCCATTGATGGTTGGTTTGGTGCCAATTTGTGAACATGCACAGCACAATTAACTGCTTTCAAAGCTTTCTGTTGCAGAGTGGCAGATGAGTCCTGTTCAGCCGACAACCAGGCATGAGCGATTAGAAGTTCTGGATGCTCTGCGCGGATTTGCATTGTTTGGCATTTTGCTGGCAAATCTAGTCAGCTTCTTCGGTTATGCAGCGTTCACATCAGAGCAGCTTGTCAGGTTGCCGATTGCGGATCGCAGTGTGTTGTTTTTCATTGACTGGTTTGTGGAAGGGAAGTTCTACGGACTGTTTTCGATACTGTTCGGTATTGGCTTTGGGCTTCAGGCAGCGCGAATGCGACAGACACCTGAGTTCTTCAAGGCATATTGGTATCGCAGAATGGTGGTGCTGCTGTTAATCGGACTGATCCACATGAACTTCATTTGGAACGGTGACATACTGACATTGTATGCCGTGCTCGGCATGCTCCTCCCGTTGTTTATGAATTTGTCGGATCGGGCATTGATCCGCTGGATCGTCTGTCTGTTGACGGCACCTATTATTATCTATCTGTTGACGTATTTGACGAATGAGTCACCGTTCTGGGGTTCTCTGTCCCGAATTTCCGCTGAGCTGAAGAACGACTTAGGCTATGGTGAGCGGACATTGCTTGAAATGCGTACGTCGGGGTCTGTTTTAGAGGTCTTTTGGGTAAATGTTTTGAACGTGATTCCCAGACCGATGAGCTATCTGCTTTCAGGCCGATATCCACAGGTGCTTGGATTATTTCTGATCGGTGTATACCTTGCGAGACAACTGCCCGCTATAGCAACAGGGCGTATTGCATTGGGTAGTGGTGTAAAGTGTGCTTTTGTGGTCGGCTTGCTCTGTTCGTTAGCCTACGCCTGGATTAAGGGTGCTACCGGAACGTACTATTCGCTCACACCGGTAGGCGCTGTTCAGGCTGTTGTCTACCACATAGGCGCGCCATTGCTGTCGATGGGCATTGGCTGGGTATTTGTGATCGTTTGGAATCGGGCTCCCACTGCTGCTGTATTCACACATCTGGCAACGCTGGGCCGCATGGCTCTGACAAACTATCTGTTCCAGACATCCGTGTCTGTAGTGCTTTTCTTTGGTTATGGCTTCGGACTGATGCGCGAGCTGCCTTTTGCTGTGCTGCCTGTTTTTGCGATCGGCATATTGTTGTGTCAGTGGCTGCTGAGTCATTACTGGTTGCAAACCAGACCACAAGGTCCTCTGGAGAGTCTTTGGAAGAGGGTTGCTTACGTGAAACGGCATTCAGCATAAGGGGTTTCACAGGAACAACCAATATTCCAGGTAATACTCATGAGATGCTGTGCTGGTGCATCAATTCATTCGTCGCTAAGTTGAGATCATTTTTCCAGTGTGGTCAACAACCTGAGAGCAGCCTGCCTGGAAGCATTGCGTAGTACCGGCAGTTTCCCCAGCGGCATCAAAGCATCAACATTGAAATAAATGCCAACGACGCCAGAAGCTACAGCTTCAATTGCATCGGCTTTACTGTCCGGGTATTCCAGCGCTAACTCATTGGTAACCATCGTAATGAAGGCCGTTACCCAATGACGCAACCGTTCAGCCAGCTGTGGCCGGTCATTGGCAGCTATGATCAGAGCACTGGCTACCATTATCATGGTGGAGTTGTCATAGGCGGGATCAAACAGGAATTCAATCAGCGTCCGGGCACGATGTTTAGATGGCAAAGCGGCAACCAATAGTTCTGTTTGCTGGTCCGACCGCTCCAGGAAGCGATTAACCAATGCATCCAGTAAATCGTCCCGATTACCGACGTGATGTCGCAACAACGCCCTGGCGAGCCCGGCCTGCTCAGCAATTTTTTCCAGTGTGGAACCTTCCACGCCATAGCGGGCAACGCATATTTCAAATGCATCCAGAATCTGCTCTGCACGTTGCTCGGTTACACTGGGTCTGCCCATAAATTATCACAATTGACAATAAAAAGTTTCAACAGTATATTATCAACTTTGATAAATTAAATCCATCGACTTTCCTATGAATCAGATTAAGCATGTGAACCACGCTGTTGGATCAACCCGACAAGAACAATGCCTGCATCCTCGTTGGCGTTTCATTGCTGCTTGGCGCGGATGGCAATGATGACTATGCTGCGCCACATTTTGCTCACAAGTATTATTGTTGCGGCAGTTTATCTGTTATTGCTGTGGGTCAATCAGGATGGGCTTTTGCAGCAGCCGGTGTGGGCCGCTGATCAGGGAGATACTGCTGTTGAGCAGACCCGCCCTGAGCAGCAGGAGGACCTTCAGGGTTCCACCGTTGAAACAGAATCTGTAGCGACGTTTGAATCAATAACGATTACCGGTGTGCTGGCTGATATTGACCTGAACGACCCTGTGCTAAGCAGGTCACAGGTCGAATCGGCCTGGCAACGGTTCAGTGAACATCAAGGGCTGCACCGGGCGGTCAGCTGGTCAACCGGCAGCAATATCGCTTATGCCTATTACCATCATTTCAGCAACGACTTCAGCACGGCGAGACTGATTATCGGATATCAAATATCAACAACCGGAAGCGGGTTGCACACCATACAGTCGGAGTCAGGCAACTATCGCCTTTATCAGCTTGGTGCGTCTGCAGAATTGCCGGATGATGCGTGGACCAGTGCCTATCCCGATGGTGTGATTCTGGAACGTCATCGCATCGATAGCAACGGCAGCGTATCGGCATCTGATGCCCTGGTTATTCAATAAACGGAGGGTTGTTATGGATTATTTGTATCAGATACTTTCCGATGAATATCTCGAATACCTGCATCGGTTTATCGATGACTGGGGATTCGTCATCGCCGGATCGATCCTGCTGCTCGAACTACTGCTGCTGGGAGTTCGAAAACTGGTCACCAAAAATGTCCTTGGTGATGCCGTAGCCAATTTCATCACATTAGGGATGTTTATTGCCATTAATACCGTTTTGATCGGGGTAATGTATGTCACGTTGTTTTACTGGGTTTATCTGAATTTTGCACTGGTTTACCTGCCCAGTAACTTATGGACACTGGTGGCATGTATCGTTCTCGCTGATATCGCCTATTATTGGGAACACCGTTTCGTGCATCGGGTTGGATTCGGTTGGGCAACGCATGCTGTTCATCACAGTTCTCCCTATTTCAACATTTCAGTGGCCTATCGTTTCGGACCTTTGGACGGCTTAATGCCGTTGCCATTCCATTTACCGCTGGCATTGCTGGGCTTTAATCCCCTGGTTATCTTCATGTCTGAAATGATTGTTCAACTCTACCAGACGCTTTTACACACCGAGGTAGTCGGCAAGCTGCCCAAACCGGTTGAAGCGGTTTTCAATACACCATCACACCATCGTGTACACCACGGTTCCAACCCGGAATACATCGATAAAAACTATGCCGGTATTTTTATAATCTGGGACAAAATGTTCGGCACATTTGAGCAGGAAAAAGCCAAGGTGATTTATGGCGTTACAACGCCTGTAAATACCGTAAACCCGTTGAAAATCTTTTTCTTTGGTTATGGCAGGTTATTCAAAAAAGTGTTTGCAGCCAAAAGCCTAAAGGGTGCGCTGGGTTACCTGATCAAGCCGCCCGGCTGGCACCCCGCAGACAAAATGACCGAAGGGTAAGTGTAATCAATAACTACTGAGTGGAGCCGTGTCACCGGCTCCGTACAGCAGCTAGATAAAAGATAGAGGATTATAGTGTGCTTAGCACATGCTCAGCGCTGGTTAACTCAAAACTTCCAGGCGGGTCGATATGTAAAGCCTCTACAACTCCATCGTTGATGACCATGGCAAAACGCTGCCCGCGGATACCCATGCCCCAGGCAGTGGCATCAGCGTCCAGGCCCATGGCTTTGCTCAGCTCGGCATTACCGTCGGCCAGCATCCGCACCTTTTCACCAGCTCCCTGCTGCTGACCCCAGGCACCCATAACAAAGGCATCATTGACGGCCAGACAGGCAACTTCGTCAACGCCTTTAGCTTTGAACTGATCGGCCTGTGCAATAAAACCGGGCAAATGATGGTTGGAGCAGGTTGGGGTAAATGCCCCGGGAACGGAGAACAGGACCACTCTTCGGCCCTGCAGAAAATCGCTTGTATTTACTTGAGATGGCCCGTTTTCGGTCATTTCGCCTAAGGTAACGCCAGGGATGGTGTCGCCAACTTGAATGGTCATAATTGTTCCTCTCTGATTTTTCACTTCCGAGTGTAACGAGTGCTTGTATCTGAACCAGCATGTCTGCTAACCCAGGGTGAGATTAAAACAGAAACCTGACTTACTGCCAATCATATTCAGGCTTGATGGTGTTATCTACTCAGATTATGCGCCAGAAAACATTAATCGCACTATGCAGCAATATTGGTGCCACAACACTTCCAGTGTTTAACCTCAGCCATGTCAAAACCAATCCAAGTGCCCCTGTTATAAAAAAAGTTTCAACCGAAAACACCAATTCTCCATCTGCCCAGAAAAGGCTATGAACTGTCCCAAATAAAAGTGAACCGATCAGTGCCGCCCAACCGAAACGGGCTGCCAGAAAGCGTGGGCCTTCACCAAACGCTTTGAGCAGCGCAAATAATAAAATTCCACGGTAGAAGAGCTCTTCTTCAAGGCTGGGCATAAAGAGCTGGTAAGTAATTGCTTCCAAACTGTGACGTTCATTATCCAGTTGGATAGCGATGTAGATATCGATCAGACACAATATCAGCAATACCAGCCAGCCGATATGTGCCCGGTTGCTTTGACGGAAAGTGACGCCGGCAGCCTGCCGTTGGATCAAACCCGAGGTTAGTATAGCTGCGGAAAAGCACAGTGCAGTTATTTTACCTGCCCAGTTGAACTGGGTATCTGGATTGCCTATCAGACCATAAAACAGGCTATTCAGACCGAAAAAGTTCAGAACCAGGGCAGCATTGACGTTGAAAAGCACCAAAGCGATCAGGAACCAACGGATATTGAACTGTTTTCCGACCCATAGTCCGCCAGCTGCGCCAGCCAACAGGAGTGCTCCATTCCAAATTAACAGACTGACAGGGTAGTCAATGCTCATTGTCGGGTTCTCCAGCTGTTGATGATGTTGGGATACCAGTTTCTTATTAATTTTTGTTAAGCTATGGTATCAAAATACAGTAAATAATTATCGTATTACGATAATAAATTATCTTAAAAAGAAATTATATGCAAATATATTCAATAAGCCGTCATGTGCAAATGGCGAGTATTGGTTTTCTTGTAGTGATTCCGTTGATCGTACTGTTTGCCGTTTTTTGTGCGGTGGCTTACTGGTGTTTCGGCATTGCCAGCATTGATAGCGAGGTGTTTGGTGCGGACTTTCTGGTTATCGCTTCACAACCGCCTGTCAGTGAACGCAGACTGTGGGGTATGCTGGCAATGCTGCCGGCGTTGCTGTTCTGGTTATATTCCATGTGGCGTTTGTTTCTGATGTTTCTGAATTTCAATAGCGACAGCCCTGTGGGCCTTATTACCATTGGACATCTGCGCTCGTTTTCGTTGTTTTCACTGCTTACTGTTATCGCTGCTTTTCTGTTGAGTGGTGTGATGCGTTGGGCTGCGGGTGTGTTTGATGATGCACCATTATGGACACACCTTTGGTTTTCACCTGCTCATCTTGTATTGCTGTTTTGCTCAGCGGTGATATACATCGCTTCACATATTATTGAAGCGGGATATGCTTATAAGCGAGAAACAGAAGAGTACGTTTAATCATGGCCATTATCATCACCCTTGATGTCATGCTGGCAAAACGGAAAATGAAATCCAAAGAGCTGGCTCAGGCCATTGGTATTACCGAAGCCAATCTTTCCAAACTTAAATCGGGTAGTGTCAAAGGGGTGAAGCTTGAGACATTGGATAAAATCTGCAAAGAGCTGGATTGCAAACCGGCCGATTTACTTGACTTTAAAGAAGTTTGAATACCGGCTTGCCAGTCAGGTAAGACTCGTTTCCAGCATCAATTTATCAACAGTGTCAGTATCGAGGTGGCTGCTGGTCATCAGTTAACGCAAATGGCAGAATTGGGTTGTAAAGCATAGTGATCTGATAATCTCAGAGGTACCAGCAGTGATCTCGAAGACGAGCTATGTATTGGTTGATCTTGACGTTCTGGTGATAACCCTTCCAGCTTAGGATGCTATCCTTCTAGTAAATCAGTAATGCTCAAACCCACCCTTGAACTTTTGGGAGATTCATCTCTGTTAACTGATTCCCAATGGGATTCAAACCGATCAGCAAGTCGCACTTTATCTGCTGCCTTTCCTGTCGCTCACTGTTCAACAGGAGATGCACATGTGTTGCACCACGCAGCTGTGCTGCGGACCAGGCTTCACGATCGGCGGCTATGGTTTTAGCAAAGCTTTCGGTCTCGCCGATGTAATAAACGGTCCAGCCATCTTCCTGAAGGCCACAATACATGTAGATGCCGCCCCAGTAGGGCCATTGTGTATTCGGCAGGTGAGACTGAAAAACATAGCGAGTGTTGGATGCACCTTTCCAGGTTGTTTCAAAAGTCATATTCCGCTCCCGGTGTCGATATTATTCTTATTTAATTTGGGATATCCCCGGCTGCAGCCTGATAGAACGTCTGCATGTGACCATGTCTATTGCTAATGCCAATGGCCATGAACAGTTAGGCGACTCAAATTATTCGGTTACAACAACCATTGGCATGATTATTCTGCGACGCAGGCCGATTTAATCAACGACTGCTAGATACTGGTCGCGATTATTGTCACCTCTATACCTCTCGGCACTGGATCCAATCGATGGATTCATACTGCTAAAGCGCTATACTTTGGCGCTTGTTATGCATATCTATCGGGAGGAACTGCCATGCGTTTAATATTGTTGTCATTATTGATAGTCAGTTTGTTGTTAACCGCATGTCAGCCATCGCATCACGATGAAGCTGCATCTGATCAAGACAGTGAACCGGTAGTAACCCAAACCGGCGATAAGCCCGATTATCCTGAGACCAAAACAGTGGACGTAGTTGATAATTACCATGGAACCCTGGTGGCTGACCCTTATCGATGGCTGGAAGACGATGTGCGTGAGTCAGCTGAGGTTGAAGCCTGGGTCAATGCACAGAACGCAGTGACCAATGCTTATCTTGATAGTCTGCCGAACCGGGATGCGATTAAACAGCGCCTGACCGAATTATGGAACTTTGAACGGTACAGCGTGCCGTTCAGTGAAGGCGGACGAATCTTTTATTCTCGCAATGATGGTTTGCAGAATCAGTCGGTACTGTATGTACAGGACAGTGCCGACGCTCAGGCGAGAATACTGATAGACCCTAATACCTGGTCAGACGACGGTACCATTGCGCTGGCGGGTGTGGTGCCCAGTCCGGATGGTGAGCGCCTGGCCTATGGTGTTCAGGATGGCGGTTCAGACTGGCGCACCTGGCGGATCATGGACATCGAAACCGGAGAGGTGCTGGCTGATGAGTTGGTGTGGCTGAAGTTTACTTCGGTCAGCTGGTCAAAGGATGGCTCTGGTTTTTATTACAGCCGCTACCCTGCGCCGGAAGAAGGTGAAGAGCTGCAAAGTCTGAACCTGAATCAGAAAGTATATTTCCATACAGTCGGAACTTCTCAGGAGCAGGACCAACTGGTGCATGAAGTACCGGATAACCCTGAGTGGGGGCATTTCAGTGAAGTGACTGAAGATGGACGCTATCTGGTGATAACCACCTGGGTGGGAACTGACAGCCGTTTCCGGATTACCGTGAAGGATTTACAGCAGGGTAATACCATCGAGTTAATTGATAATTTCGAGTTCGATTACAGCTTCATTACCAATCAGGGCAGCCGGTTATATTTTTCCAGCAATAACGGCGCACCTAAGAACCGGGTGATAGCAATTGATCTGGATAACCCCGCGATGGATCAATGGCAGGAAATCATTCCAGAGTCTGAGCACGTACTGGTGGCCATCGATTTTGTCGGTAACCGGTTTATTGTCGAGTATCTGGAAGATGCCAAATCTGCTATTCGTCTGTTTGAGTCTGACGGAACAGCGGCTGGTTCGGTTGAGTTGCCGGGAATAGGCAGTGCTGGTGGTTTCACTGGAGATGCCGACGATAACGAAACGTATTTCAGTTTTTCCAGTTTCAATACGCCACCAGCCATATACCGTTATGACGTTGCCAGTGGAGAGCGCACACTGTTCAAACGTGCCGAGGTTGACTTCGATCCGGAGGAATACCAGGTCAGCCAGGTGTTCTATACATCCAAAGACGGCACCAGAGTGCCCATGTTCATAGCCCATAAAAAAGGCCTTGAGTTGAACGGCAACCTACCGACTTTACTGTATGGTTATGGTGGTTTCGATATTTCTCTTACTCCGGGTTATTCCACCCGCTGGCTGTCCTGGATGGAAATGGGCGGGGTGTTCGCATTAGCCAATTTACGAGGCGGAGGGGAGTATGGCCGTGATTGGCATAAGGCCGGAACCAAGTTGCAGAAGCAGAATGTATTTGATGATTTTATTGCTGCAGGCGAATACCTGATTGAAAACAATTACACCAATTCCGGCAAGCTGGCAGTAATGGGCGGTTCTAACGGCGGTTTGCTGGTTGGTGCTGTGATAAATCAGCGTCCGGAATTGTTTGCTGCAGCACTGCCGATGGTTGGAGTGATGGACATGCTGCGGTTTCACCAGTTCACCGCCGGGCGTTTTTGGACCGATGATTACGGTTCTGCCGATAGCCCGGAGGAGTTTGCAGCCTTATATGCCTATTCTCCGTATCACAATTTGAAACCTGGTACGAAATACCCGGCAACGCTGGTGACCACCGCAGACCGTGATGACCGGGTGGTGCCCGGACATAGCTTCAAATATGCGGCACGGTTGCAGCAGGTGCATGCCGGAGAATCACCGGTGATGATCAGAATTGAAACCCGAGCCGGCCATGGCGGAGGCACGGCAACTACCAAGGCGATTGAACTGCTGGCTGATCAGTATGCTTTTTTAACAGCTAACATGGGGGCTGGCGTTTCTGCGCCTTAATTGAGCTATGCATACCGTCAATGCCAATGGCGCTGCTATACCGGCACTGGGTTTTGGAACATTCGAGCTGCGTGATGCCGATGCATACCGAATGGTCAGGTCTGCATTGGACATCGGTTACCGGCATATTGATACCGCCCAGTTATATCGCAATGAGCAGGCGGTCGGTAGAGCGATTGCCGATAGCGGGATAGCACGCGGAGAAATATTTTTGACCACCAAGATATGGGTGGACCGGTTTGCGGCAGGTGAGTTGCAGAAATCGGTAAGTGAAAGCCTGCAGCGGTTAAACATGGATTATGTTGATCTGCTGCTGCTGCACTGGCCAAGCCGCAGTATTGCACTGGCAGAGACTATACCGGCGTTAAATGCAGTCTGCCGGCAAGGGGCAACCAGGCATATTGGCATCAGTAATTTCACCACGGCATTAATTGATCAGGCAGCTGATTTAAGCGATTTGCCACTGGCTACCAATCAGGTGGAATATCACCCCCTGCTTAACCAGGATAAAGTGCTGGCAGGCGCTCGCACACACGGAATGTCTGTCACGGCCTATTCTCCATTGGCCCAGGGCGAAGTGTTTGCCGATTCAACATTACAGCAGATTGCTGTTGTGCACGCTAAAAACCCGGGCCAGGTGGCCTTGCGATGGCTGATTCAGCAGGATAGCGTGACCGCCATCCCAAGAACCCGCAATGAGGCTCATGCACAAGCCAATTTTGATATTTTTGATTTTCAGCTGTCGGCTGATGAAGTCGAGACTATCAACCGGTTAACCCTGCAGAACCGGCGAACCATTGACCCGGCCAGTGTGGCGCCGGACTGGGATTAATGAAGAATGTACGCCGTTACACGAACGGCGTACCATGGAATTTACCGGTTTGATTAAAACGGGCCGCTCATAAAGTAAGCATTCAGCTTGTTGCCATCCGGATCACGAAAATAGCCGGCGTAAAAATTGTCGCTGCGCGGGCCGGTAGGTCCTTCGCATTGTGCACCCAGTTCAATGGCTTTGTTGTACACTGCGTCCACCTGCTCTTTGGATTCACACTCCAGTGCGATCATCACGCCATTGCCTACCGAGGCCGGGTTGCCGTCAAAAGGTGTGGTCAGGCCGATACCGCCCTGTCCGCTGGGGCCGGCCCAGGCGATAAAAGTATCCATTTCCATAAAACGGCGCCCACCGATTTCAGCCAGCAGTGCATCGTAAAAGGCCGCTGCTTTGGCAAGATCGTTGGTGCCCAGAGTTGCATATCCAATCATTGATTTTCTCCAGTGATTTAAGCTTGGAACGTGTGTAAGGGTATTGTGGAATAGTAAGGGTTAATCATTCGTTGAGGTCAGTGCCGAGCGTCATGGTTATTATCAGTTACAGGGGTGATTTATTGTTAATTATTTGTTAAGCTGTGCGGCGCTCGATCAATACAAAAGGTTTTAGAACTGCAATGCAACAACACTTATCACATCAATCAGCTCATCAGCTGCCGGCAGCGTTTGACTGCCCGTGCAGCTATAGTGGAGAGCTATCGAGTTAGGTAATGCAGTCCTGAAACCAGCATAACTGGTTATAACAATACAGGGTCTGCATTACAGGCCCTGCTGAAAAACCCTCGGCAGGTGTAAACCACGAGGGTTTTTTTATATGGGCTTAAAATGAATTAAGCATAGAGAATGAAAATGGGTATTCAGAAAACAATTAATGAAGGTACAGTCCCGGTACATATCTGGACGGAAGATGTGGACGCAAAAGCCATTGACCAGTTGGCTAATATCTCGCGGCTGCCGTTTGTGCACCATCATGTCGCTGCGATGCCGGATGTGCATTTGGGCCTGGGCGCTACCGTGGGTTCGGTTATTCCCACACATAAGGCCATTATTCCTGCCAGTGTTGGTGTTGATATCGGTTGCGGAATGCTGGCGGTGCGGACATCATTGAGTGCGCGTGATTTGCCGGATAACCTGAAAGCTGTTCGATCGGCAATCGAAAGCAAGGTGCCGGTAGGATTTAATATGCACAAGACAGAAAATACACCTGAGCAGGCAGCCGCTGAAGTCTACGGTGGCCTGGAGCGTATTTTAAATAAACATCCTGCACTGCAAGACCGGTACAGAAAGGGCAAGCCAGACGGCTGGGCGCGGCAGATAGGCACATTGGGTGGTGGTAATCACTTTATCGAAGTGTGTCTGGATACTACCGGAGCTGTATGGGTTATGTTGCATACAGGCTCGCGTGGAATCGGCAATAGAATCGGTCAGTACTTCATCGGCAAAGCCAGACAGGAGCTGGAACAGCGTGATGCGCGTATTCCGGATAAGGACCTGGCGTGGTTTGATGAAGGGACTGTATTGTTTGATGATTATGTCGAGGCAGTGGATTGGGCCCAAAATTATGCTGCGATTAATCGTGAGCAAATGCTGATTCAGGTGCTACAGGCATTGAGAGCAACTTTGCCTGAATTCAGTCTGCTGGATAAGGCCATCAATTGCCATCACAATTATGTCGCCAGAGAACGGCACTTCGGTGCCGATGTGTATGTAACACGCAAGGGTGCAATCCGTGCCCGTAAAGGTGACTTGGGCATTATTCCGGGCAGCATGGGAGCACGATCATATATTGTTCGTGGCAAAGGCAATCCGGATGCGTTTTGTTCCTGTGCACATGGCGCAGGGCGCAAAATGTCGCGGCGACAGGCGAAAAAACGTTTCAACCATCGTGATTTGCAGGCTCAGACCCATGGTGTCGAATGCCGGAAAGACAGCGGTGTTGTCGATGAAATTCCGGCAGCTTACAAGGATATCGATCAGGTAATGGCCAACCAGCAGGATCTGGTGGAAGTAGTTGCCACATTGAAACAGGTGGTTTGCGTCAAAGGGTAGATCTGATGAGCCTGTTGGTGCCTTTGGGCGGTATTAGCTGCAATTGACAGCCATCCATCAGGTTGAAATATGCATATGCAGCTGGTAAAGGATGGTCGTAATCCGTTACAATGTGCGGATATTTGCAGTGTGCAGCATGTGATTGCAGTAGGGTTAAGTTAGTTGCTTGCCCGGGATCTGCGCACTGCTGGTGGCTCAATCGGACACTCAAAGGCCCCAAGTTGGGGCCTTTTTCGTTGTTGAAACAAGAATCAGGTTGGGAGTATATGGCCAATTTATCTGCGCTGGATGCATTGCTGCGACCATTGGTCTCAAGCCTTGGGTATGAATTGCTGGGGCTCGAGTTTGATGGTCATGTGAAACATGCAACGCTGCGCCTGTATATCGACCAGCCTGATTACAGCGGCGAGATTCAGCTTTCCGACTGTCAAAAGATCAGCCGGGAGGTTGCAGCACTGCTGGATGTGGAAGATCCACTGCCGGGGCAATACAACCTGGAGGTGTCGTCTCCCGGACTGGATCGGCCACTGTTTTCAGTAGAACAGTTTGCTGCATTTGCCGGAGAGCAGGCGCAGTTGAAATTGCTCAGCCCGCTTGATGGACGCAGGAAGCTGACAGGCGAGATTATTGCAGCCGATGGTGAGCAGATAAGGCTGAACTGTGAAGGTCAGGATATTGATGTGAATATGGCCGATATCCGATCTGCCAGGCTGGTACCGGATTATGCTGAATTGCTGGCGCGTGATCTGCATAAATCCGGATAGTGGTTTTAATGGTTTAAGTGAATACTCTGAGGTAGAGGATGGCGAAGGAAATTTTGCTGGTAGCTGAAGCAGTTGCCAATGAAAAAGGCGTTTCCAAAGAAGTGATCTTCGGTGCAATCGAAGCTGCACTGGCATCGGCCGCGCGTAAAAAACACGAGCTTGAGATTGATGCACGGGTATCGATCGACCAGAAAACCGGGGATTATGAAACTTTCCGGGTCTGGCATGTGGTAGCCGATGACGAGGAAATTGAATTTCCGGACTATCAGATACCGGTCAGCGAAGCCCAGCAGCAGGATGCTCAGCTGGAGGTTGGCGATAGTATTGAAGAGCCGATGGAAAATGCTGAGTTTGGACGTATTGCCGCCCAGGCTGCCAAGCAGGTTATTGTTCAACGGGTACGTGATGCCGAGCGCGAACAAGTTTATGAGGCTTATGCATCACGTGAAGGCGAACTGGTTAACGGAATCGTCAAGCGTTTTGAACGCGGCAGCGTATACCTGGATTTGGGTGGTAATGCGGAGGCATTTATACCCAGCCGCCATATGATTCCAGGTGAATCTGTACGCCCGGGTGATCGTTTACGTGCTTTCTTATATGAAGTGCGTTCTGAACAGCGTGGTCCGCAGTTGTTTGCCAGCCGCACCATGAACGAGTTTTTGATCAAGCTGTTTACCCTGGAGGTTCCGGAAATCGGCTCTGAGCTGATCGACATTATGGGGGCAGCCCGTGACCCCGGACGACGGGCCAAAATTGCGGTACGCGCCAATGACAAGCGTACCGATCCAATCGGTGCCTGTGT
>JANQPN010000013.1 GCA_028289455.1 Wenzhouxiangellaceae bacterium | reverse complement strand
CCGGCGTTGACCCTATATCAGTAGGTGAAATCCAGCGTATTGTCAGGCAGCTTAAAGCTGAAAACATCGGCATTCTGATAACCGATCACAATGTCCGGGAAACACTGGGAATCTGTGACCATGCCTACATC
Source organism: Wenzhouxiangellaceae bacterium (assembly GCA_028289455.1). Classification (GTDB taxonomy): domain Bacteria; phylum Pseudomonadota; class Gammaproteobacteria; order Xanthomonadales; family Wenzhouxiangellaceae; genus JAJFKX01. The sequence goes on along the minus strand of JANQPN010000013.1, from coordinate 59,457 downwards.
ATCAGCAACGGCCGAGTATTAAGTGAAGGAACCCCGGAAGCCATTTTGCAGGATCAGGCGGTACGCGACGTCTATCTGGGACGCGAATTCCGTTTGTAACATCAGTCCAAACCGGCCGGGCCGTTAACATGGCAAACAATCCAACACTCGGTCACCAGCTTGGGCAGCAGCAGCAGTTACGCCAGCAGATGCTGGCGCCGCATTTGCAGCTGACTATGCAATTACTGCCGCTTAACGCCGGCCAGCTGAACGCTTACCTGCTCCAGCAACTGCAGCATAACCCATTACTTAGCTGGCGCAGCAGCGCTGCATCAACCCAATCGGCTTTTGATGTTGCACTGGCCACTCAGCAGCAGCAATCCAACCTGACCGATCACCTGCTGCAGCAACTGGCTCTTGAGCAAACCAGCGCCCGGCAACATGAATACGCAGAAATCATTATTGATGCACTCGACTCTGACGGTTATTTGCGCGTTCCATTCAGTGAACTGAATAAACAGACCGATAATACTTTCCCGGATGAATCCGGCTGGCGGCAGGCGCTGGCACTGGTACAGGCGTTCGAACCGACCGGGGTAGGCGCCCGTAACCTGGTTGAATGCCTGCGTTTGCAGCTGGAGCAGAACTTTCCTGTAGATAAACTGCAGAAACTGGCGATAGAGCTGGTTAACGATCATCTACAGGAACTGGCAAAGCCTGACGCCGCAATAATGGCTATGCAATTGGATGCTGAAACACAGGATGTCCACCAAGCCATTGCCCTTATCCACTCTCTCACCCCCCGCCCGGGTCAGGTTTTCGACAGCGGCCCAACCAATTACATACACCCGGACGTGCGCTTTATCCGGGCACTGGACCGTGCAGGACAGCATTATTATCAAGCTGAACTCATTCACCCATTCAGCAGCAGCCTGCAGATCAGCGGTGCCGGTACAGCCAGACAGCAACGTGAAGCCAAAGCACTGTTATCGGCACTGGGCTTGCGAGAGCAGTCCATGCTGCGCGTCGGGGAGTTTCTGGCTGCCTATCAGGTGGATTTTCTGGAATATGGCATCTCCGCCATCCGGCCGTTAAGCCGATTGCAGGTAGCAGAGCAGCTGCAGCTGCATCCTTCCACCATCACCAGAACTCTGCAGGCAAAATATGCTGACTCACCACGTGGAATCATTCCATTGCATGATTTTTTCAGCGTAGCATTACCGGGAAAAACCTCGAATCCGCAACACAGAGCTGTCACAGGAGACCCGCCTGCGGCAGCCGCAGCAATTGCCAGGCTGCAGGAATTGATAGATGCGGAAAACCCGCAACGCCCACTATCTGATGCCAGATTATGCCAATTGCTGCACCAGTCAGGTTTCCCGGTAGCACGCCGCACGGTAGTGAAGTACCGCCAGCGCCTGGGTATTGAAAACTCTCGTAAACGACGCGAATTATGAATTTTAAGATATTCGCTATTGGCAATAGACAAGCTGCGCAGTACTATGCAGATAAACCTTGAATCTAGAGCTCCGGAATAGCTGCTGAAAGGCAGCTTACATATAAAACCCAAGAATGGAGGATAGCATGCAAGTTAATGTGACCGGCCACAATCTTGATATTACGCAGGCTATACGAGCCTACGTTACCGAAAAATGCAAACGCCTGGATCGGCATTTCGGCCGCCTGATCTCGGCGCATGTTATCCTGAAAGTTGAAAAAAGGGCGCATATGGCCGAAGCCACATTATCAGTTGGCGGCGGCCCACAGTTGTTTGCGGAAGACAACCAATCCGACCTGTACGCCGCTATTGACGGCATGTTGGACAAACTGGACCGCCAGGTACGCCGGCACAAGAGCAAGGTTACCGAACACCGTTAATGAATTAAATGCCATGCCTGGCGAACTAACGGTAGCACGATGGAATCCAAGCCAATAAATACTGTTTTACGATGGCACTGGCAGAACTTTTAACTCCGCAACGGATTACGCTTGACGTTCAACTAAGCAGTCGCAAGCGTCTGCTGGAGCACTTGGCTGCCCAGCTGACCCGCACCGACAATTCACAGCTGGATGAACGCGACCTGTTTGAGGCTTTGTGCGAACGTGAACATCTGGGCAGTACTGCACTGGGGCATGGCGTTGCCATCCCACATGCACGTCTGAACGGCCTGGATGACAGCAGAGCTTCGATTATCCGCCTGCGAACCCCACTTGACTACGATTCACCGGACGGAAAACCGGTAGACCTGATTATTGGTCTGGCTGTGCCACAGGCTTGCACAGGCAATCATTTGCGAATTCTCAGTGAACTGGCCAGTTGTTTGCAGGAACAGGCCTTTCGCGCCGGCCTGCGTAATGCGGCGACTGCAGCTGAAACACTCGATTTCCTGCAACACTGGCAGCAGCCTGCGTGACTTCCGACGTCAGCGCAGCACATCTTTTCAAAGCGGCTGAGCAGCGCCTCGATCTGAACTGGGTAGTCAACAGCAGCAAAGCAGCAGCGCGTATGCTGCAGTCACAACGCAATCACGACATTTTTACCAGCCAGCAGTCAAAACCGACCAGACAGGCTTTGGCCGGCTACCTTAATCTGGTACACCCCAATCAGGTACAGGTCATTGGTCGTGAGGAGCAGGCGCACCTGGATGCACTGGATGCCAAATCCCGCTGGGCAACAATAGCCAGCATGATGGCTCATCAGCCGCTGGCAATAGTAATCGCTGATGCTCTGCCACCACCGTCAGATTTACATGAAGCAGCTACCGAAGCAGATGTGGCTGTTTGGCAATCGACACACTCCAGCTACGCCAGTGTCAACTTTCTACACCATTACTTATCGCGGACACTGGCTGAAACGACATTGCTGCACGGCGTATTTATGGAAGTTTTCACCATAGGCGTACTAATCACCGGTGAGCCCGGTTGTGGCAAAAGCGAGCTGGCTTTGGAATTGATTACCAGAGGTCACCGGCTGATTGCCGATGATGCACCTGAATTCACTCAGATATCCCCAGATATTATTGACGGCACCTGCCCACCTGCCGTACAGGATTGCCTTGAAGTGCGCGGTCTGGGCATATTGAATGTCCGTCAGATGTTCGGTGATGCTGCAGTTAAATCGAATAAATTCCTTCGCCTGATTATCGACTTGCAGGTTCCGGCAGACCGCCAGGAGCTGGCAAACCTGGACCGCCTGCAACCCGGCTCGAACAACCGCAGGGTTCTGGATTCTGATATCCCGCAGATTATTCTGCCGGTATTGGCAGGCCGCAATCTGGCCGTGATTGTTGAGGCTGCTGTGCGTGATTTCAGCTTGAAAATGAAAGGTATTGATGCAGCCAGCGATCTGATTGAGCGACACCGGGCCTTGCTTACCCGGCAGGACAATGACGACTGAAGCTCATGGGCAACCCTACGGCTAATTGCAGCAGCGACACTTCCAGTGGTGATCAACCGCAACTGATGATCATCAGCGGGTTATCCGGCAGCGGTAAGACCACTACGCTGCAGGCACTTGAAGATCTTGGCTACTACTGCGTTGATAATCTGCCCGCTCCTCTGGTCAGGGAGCTGGTAGAGTTGATGAGAGTTGAGCGCAAGCAGTATCAGCGCTGCGCTGTAGGTCTGGACGCCCGCAGCCGTGATACCGGGAAATTCAAATCACTGCTGGAATACTTGCGTACAGCGCCGGTAAAAGTACAGCTGATATTCCTTACCGCCAGCGACCAGGCATTGCTGCAACGATTCAGCGCGACCCGCAGACGCCACCCGATCTCCACGGACAAAGGCCTGCCCGACGCCATCGCCACAGAGCGCGAACTGCTGGAACCCTTAAGCAGCCAGGCAGATATCACCATCGACACCACCGCCTGCAGTATTCACGATTTACGCCAGCGGGTATGGAATGGGGTCAGCATAAAGCAGCGCCAGCCTGCGCTGCTGGTCGAATCGTTCGCTTTCAGCCATGGATTACCGCCCGCCCTGGACTTCGTCTTTGATGCCCGCTGCCTACCCAATCCACATTGGCGCCCAGAGCTGCGCAGCAAAACCGGCCTGGATCAGGAAGTCATTGAATACCTGCAACAGGCGCCACTGGTCAATGAATATTTATCCGATATTCACCAGCTGACTCAGCGCTGGCTACCTGAGTTTTCGAGTGCCCAGCGCAGCTATCTGACCATTGGTATCGGTTGTACGGGAGGCCAGCACCGTTCAGTATTTTTATCTGAACAGCTGGCTGGTCTGCTGCGTTCGGAATGGCCGGAAGTGCGGGTTCGTCACCGGGAACTGGCGCGGCGATTATGAATGGGTTTCCCTGCACATTGGCACTGGTCACTCACCCTGGTATCGGCAGCGCCCTGGTCAACCATGCGCATAGATTTTTGGCCACAACCTCCGGTCACTCTACCAGCCAGCCACTTTCCGGTCTGTATTTGATCGAGGTTGATGATGAATTGTCCACCGACCAGCTTAATACGCGGTTTTTTGACTGTACCGCAGAATTCTCCAGCCATAGCAAAGTTTTACTGCTGACCGATCTGCAGGGCGCAACACCGGCCAGCCTGGCGTTAAAACACGCCAGGCTAAACGGTTGGCCGTTGCTCACCGGGCTGAATCTGCCAATGCTGCTCAAAGCCATCACCTATCGGCACGCAGACCTGCATGAATTGATTGACAAGGTTATCAGCGGCACCCGTCAATCCGTTGATATGCTGCTTCCACCAGCTGATCCAGCCGGAAATCAGGCAACATGATTAATCAGGCAATCCAGTTAACCAACCGGCTTGGCCTGCATGCCCGTGCAGCCGGCAAACTGGTCAACATAACCAGTCATTTTCAATCCGAGTGCTGGATCAGCTTTAACAACCGGCGTGTCAATGCCAAATCCATTATGGGTTTACTGACTTTGGCGGCGCCCTGTGGGGCCACACTGTCGATTGAATTAAGCGGTAATGATGAACAGGCCGCTTATGCTGCCATCACAGAATTAATCCATAACCGTTTTGAGGAATCTGAGTAGAGGCCGGCCATGCTGTCGTTAACCGGAACCGCTGTCGCAGATGGAGTCACCATCGGCACTGTTCATCGCCTGATTCAGGATGAACTCAGTGTTCCCCAAATGACACTGACCAGTGACAATGCTCTCGACCTGGAAGTAGAGCGACTGCAGCTTGCCCGACAGGGAGCAGTTGAACAACTCCGTGAACAGCAGCAGCGCATCGCTAACCCGACCGCAGACGAAGTGCTTGATATGCACCGGCAAATGCTGCTCGACCCCGAGTTTCTGGAGTTTACGGTCTCTACCATACGTACAGATAAATGTAATGCTGAATGGGCATTGGTACAGGTACAGACCAGGCTGTTGGAACAACTGAATGTTGCTGAAGATGAATATCTGCGTGCCCGTACAGATGATATTGAGCATGTTATCCGGCTGCTGCACAGACAACTTCAGCATGACGACAGCAACCTGGAAGACCGGCTCCCAACCAGATTACAAGACATCATTGTGGTCGCAGCCGACCCCAGCCCGGCGGAACTGGTCATGATTAAACAGCGCGGCGCCAGCGGGCTGGTGACCGAACAGGGCAGTGCCTACAGCCATACCGCCATCCTGGCCCGCGGTCTGGGGCTGCCGACGGTATTAGCTGTTCCCAATGCTTTGTCGCTGCTGAAAGAGGATGAGCTGTTGATTCTGGACGGCCATCACGGCGCATTGTTCGCGCAACCCGATGAGACCATGCAGCGCCATTATCAACAAAAGACTGCCGCCTACCTGCAGCACCTGGAGAAGCAGCAGCAGCTCCATCAGCAGGCCTGCCAGACTCTGGACGGCACCCCGATCCGGTTACTGGCCAATATTGAATATGTGGGAGATGTCGAAAAAGCTTTGCAAGCAGGTGCTGCCGGCGTAGGACTGCTGCGTAGCGAATTGCTGTTTCTGCAGGAAAAACCCGGGTTCATGGATGATGAGCAGATGCAGTACGAATGCTATACCAGGCTTGCAACGGCACTTCATCATAACGCTCATCCATTACCACTGACGGTGCGTACCCTGGATGTTGGCAGTGATAAACCATTACCTCAGCCAGCCGGAAATATTGACTGGTACCTGGATGCAGAGCCTAATCCCGCACTGGGGTTGCGCGGTATCCGTTTCAGCCTGCGTTATCCGCGGTGGCTGAAAATACAATTACGCGCATTGCTGCGAGCCAGCCGCCATGGCCACATCCGCATCCTGCTGCCGATGATCAGCATGCGTGATGAAATTATCAATGTGCGGCGCCTTATCTATGAATGCACCACCGAGTTGAATGCTGAGTATGCTAGTGAAGTAAAACCCGATACTGTTGAGCTCGGCATAATGATAGAAACACCGGCAGCAGCACTGATAATGCAGGATCTGCTGCCATTGGTTGATTTTATTGCCGTCGGCAGCAACGACCTGGTGCAATACACACTGGCGATTGACCGTAAGAATGACAATATCTCACGCTGGTATGCACCTCAGCATCCTGCAGTCGTCAGCCTGCTCTATAACATTATCGCCACCGCAAACCAGCTTGAGGCGCCTGTCAGCGTTTGCGGGGAACTGGCCAGCGATCCGGAGTATATACCACTACTGCTGGGTATGGGTTTACGGGAGTTCAGTGTCCACCCGGGACATCTGTTGAATATCAAACAGCAGTTGCAAAGCCTGGATTCTGGTGAATGTCGCGAACGAATCAATGCGTTATTGCATAATCACCCAAGGCCTGGTACTGCTTGAGCGATTGACTCACGAAGCGCTACAGCTTCGGGTTGACAGACTGCCGGTCAACTGCGCCAGAAACTGCTGATTCCGGCAACCCCAACCGCGCCATTGGCACGCGCCTGATCCTGATCTGCCGGTTGCATTCCACCCAGGGCATACACCGGAAGGTTGCAACCTTTGGCCAGCTCAGCAAACCGTCGCCAACCCAATGGCCTGGCTTCGGGATGACTTGTGGTAGGTTTTACCGGGCTGAGCAGTACATAATCACAATCCAGCTGCCGGGCCTGCTGCAACTGCTCCAGGTTGTGGCATGACGCGCCCAGTAAACACGCACTTTCTACCGGGCGAGCGGATTTGCCATCACTGCACAGGACTTCCAGCTGGCGGCTGTTCAAATGAAAACCGTCACAGACATCCTGCAAAGCCTTATCTGGCCCGGAATTAACCACCAGCCGTGTACCTGCAGCAGCACAGATTGGGCGGCAGGCAGCTGCCAACTCCAGAAAACGGTGGTCCGGCCACCCGGGCTGACGCAATTGAACGATTCCGATACCCGCCCACAAACTGGCTCGCAATGACTCTAGAAAAGCTGCCAGTTCACTAGGGTTGCAGGCGGGAGTAATCAGGTATTGCCCGGGTAACCTCAAAGCTTTGAGTATCGGTACATCAGCTGGCGGCATGTCCAGACTGCTCAACTGCTGATAGTCGACCCAGCGTAACGGTTGCTGCTCCCGGCTGTGTGGCTCCCCCTGCCAGCGCAAAACGTCAAATACATGCAACCGAATCCGTTTTTCGGGATATTGATGTACCAGTGTGATTAGCGGCTGGGCTGCTAGGACCTGGATACCCAATTCTTCCGCCAGTTCACGCTGCAGCGCCTGCTGCGGACTCTCATCAGGCTCAAACTTACCACCCGGAAACTCCCAGGTGGAAGGCAAGTGAGATGTTGCGCTGCGCTGACCGACCAGTACCCGGCCCTGTGCATCGCACAAAACACCGGCGGCAACGTCTACCGTCATTGCCGGAGCTTATCCGATATCAGCTAAGCTGCCCGCAACATTGCTTGTATTTCTTACCGGAACCGCATGGACAAGGCTCATTGCGGCCTACCTTACGGCCTTCACGCTCAAACGGCTGCGTTTTTGCTGCTGCTTGGGCATTCCCAGCAGGTTGTCCCTGTCCAGCCTGGGCCTGCATAGCCGAAGCCTGTGCATGCTGGTATTGCATCTGTTGCGGCTGACGGCGGTTCTCATCAACTGCATCAACATCATCTTCGGTGCGAACCTGTACACGGGCCAGCAGCTTCATGACTTCGCGCTTCAGTGTTTCCAGCATGTCGCTGAACATACTGAATGACTCACGTTTGTATTCCTGTTTAGGCTGCTTCTGTGCATAACCCCGCAAATGAATACCCTGCCGCAGATAATCCATATTCGACAGGTGATCTTTCCATTGCTGATCGAGCACATTCAGAACCAGAGCCTTCTCAAACTGCCGCATTACTTCTGCCCCGGTAGCGGCTTCCTTATCGGCAAAATGGTTGTCAACGGTTTCAAGGTACTTTTCACGCACTTCTTCAAGGCTGATCTCATCATCTTCAGACAACCACTTTTCCAGTGGAGCCTGAATGCCAAAGTCACCTTCCAGCGCCTTTTCAAGTCCACGGGCATCCCATTGCTCTTCAATGGTGCCCGGCGGCAGGAAGTCTTCAAATAAAGCGTTGTACACATCTTCGCGAATATCCTTGACGGTGTCGCCGACGTCTTCGGCTTCCATCAGATCATTGCGCATTTCATAGATCACCCGGCGCTGATCATTGGCTACATCATCAAATTCAAGCAAATGCTTGCGCAGGTCAAAGTTGTGCCCTTCCACCTTGCGCTGGGCATTTTCGATTGCCCGGCTTACCCAGGGGTGTTCAATCGCCTCATTTTCCTGCATACCCAGCTTCTGCATCATAGTGCCCACCCGGCCACCGGCAAAAATGCGCATCAGGTTATCTTCCAGCGATAAATAAAATCGGGAAGAGCCTGGATCACCCTGGCGTCCGGAACGACCGCGCAGCTGATTATCAATACGCCGGGATTCATGCCTTTCAGTACCGATAATATGCAGTCCGCCTGCTTCCAGCACCTGCTGATGCCGCTGTTCCCAGTCCACCTTCAGTTGCTCGGCTTTTTCATCTGACGGATTTTCACCCAGATCCTCCAGTTCAACCTGGTAATTACCACCGAGCACTATATCAGTGCCACGGCCCGCCATATTGGTTGCAATGGTGACAGCACCCGGACGCCCCGCTTCGGCAACAATATGCGCCTCCCGTTCATGCTGCTTGGCATTCAACACCTGATGTTTGATCTTGTGCTTCTGCAGCAACCGGGAAATGAGCTCCGAGGTTTCAATGGACGTGGTACCCACCAGTACTGGCTGGCCACGGCTGACACAATCCTTGATATCTTCAGTAATCGAGTGAAATTTTTCGTTCTGGGTCAAATAAACCAGATCACCCATATCGTCTCTGACCATTGACCTGTGGGTTGGAATGGAGACCACCTCAAGGCCATAAATGCTCTGAAACTCGTAAGCTTCGGTATCCGCCGTTCCGGTCATACCGGCCAGCTTGCCGTACAGGCGGAAGTAGTTCTGGAAGGTGATTGACGCCAGCGTTTGATTTTCACGCTGAATCGGTACACCTTCTTTGGCTTCAATGGCCTGATGCAGGCCATCTGACCAGCGCCGTCCCGCAAGGGTACGTCCAGTGAACTCATCAACAATAACAACTTCACCGTCACGGACTATGTAGTCCACATCTCTATTGAACAGATGATGCGCCCTTAGCGAGGCATTCAAATGATGGACCAGATTCAGGTTTCCGGCATGGTAGAGGCTGTCTTCCGGCTTCAGCATTCCAGCTTTGACCAGCAACTCTTCCATATGCGACATGCCTTCTTCGGTCATGTATACCTGACGGTTTTTTTCCTCCAGGCTGAAATCTCCCGGTCCGTCTTCCTCTTCCTGTTTGACCAGATTCGGTACCAGCTTGTTGACCTTGACATACAACTCAGGGCTTTCGTCGGCCGGCCCGGATATAATCAGTGGCGTACGGGCTTCATCGATCAGAATTGAGTCTACTTCATCGACAATCCCAAAGGCCTGCCCGCGCTGTACTTTCTGCTCAACATTGAAAGCCATATTGTCGCGCAGGTAATCAAAACCCAGTTCATTATTGGTGGCGTAGGTAACATCGCAGGCATAAGCTGCGCGCTTTGCTGCCGTGGTCATCCCGGGAACAGCCACGCCAACGCTTAAGTCCAGCGCTTCATAAATCGGCCGCATCCAGTCAGCATCACGCCGGGCCAGATAATCGTTCACAGTCACCACATGCACACCCTGACCGCTTAACGCATTCAAATACACAGCCAGTGTTGCAACCAGGGTTTTACCCTCACCGGTTTTCATTTCGGCAATCTGTCCATGGTGCAAAACCATGCCGCCGATCAGCTGAACATCAAAGTGACGCATGCCCAGGGTGCGTACCGATGCCTCACGGCATACCGCGAAAGCCTCGGGCAGCAGCTCATCCAGACCTTCACCGCCGGCCAGGCGCTCGCGAAACTCGGTTGTTTTGGCTCTCAGCTCATCATCACTGAGCTTTTTGAATTCCGGCTCCAGCTTGTTGACTTCTTTGACTGAACGCTCCATGCGTTTTATCAGCCGGTCATTACGGCTACCGACCAGTTTGGTGATTAACTTATTGAACATGCGCTCAAATCCAGGCTGTATTTACGATAAATGGCGGAAAGTGTACCAGCAGTGAAAGTTTGGGGGTCACACGCGCAAATGCAAGCTGTAACCACTACAATAGGCTGGATCAATCCCGATTGGGTATGCTAAGCCAATGTCAGCAAAATTCAATAGTGATCCACGTTCTGTTGCGGAAACGGCAAAACATGCCATTCCACAACTATTGGCGATCAGCCGGGACTTTATTGAACTGGACCGGTTATTGAAACAAAGGCTGGATCAGATTCCGCCCGATGCTTTCAGAGTTGCCTGCCTCCGGCAGGCTGAATTAAGCCTGTTCTGTACAGACTCCGTATGGCTGAGCAAACTGCGGCTGCTGCAACCGGAGGTTCTCCGGGTATGCCGGCAACTGCATGCTGAAAAGCTGCTTCCTCAGGCCGTTCAGACAATCAGGATTAGAATAAAGCCAAACCCTGCCGAACGCTTTTTATGACCGCCTGTCAGGATAATCAGCTGGCGCTGGCCGGGTGCAGATAAGACACCGGTACTTCTTCCGGATCGTCGAAACTAACCACTTCAAAAGCATCTTTAGTCACCAGCAGCTTTTGCAGCAGCCGGTTATTCAGGTCATGCCCTGATTTATAACCGGAAAATTCACCAATCAATGCATGTCCCAGCAAATACATATCGCCGATAGCATCCAGAATCTTATGGCGGACCAGCTCGTCTCTGCTGCGCAGACCGTCCTCATTCAGCACCCGGAAGTCATCCAGCACTACGGCATTATCCATACTGCCGCCCAGCACCAGATTGTTTTTGCGCAGCATCTCCAGATCCCGCATAAAACCGAAAGTCCTCGCCCGGGCTACTTCCTTCAAATAAGCTGTGGTTGAAAAATCCAGAGCAGCTCGGGTATTTTGTTCGGTGAAAATGGGATGGTCGAAATCAATTTCAAAATTGACACGCAAACCGGGGTATGGCTTCAGCATCGCCCATTTGTCTTCCATTTCGACACGCACAGGTTTGCGAATGCGAATGAATTTTTTTGCGGCATGCTGTTCCCGAATTCCTGCTGATTGCAGTAAGAACACAAATGGCCCTGCACTGCCGTCCATAATAGGCACTTCGGGTGCGCTTACATCAACGTAAGCATTATCAATACCCAGGCCGGCTAAAGCCGACATCAGGTGCTCTACCGTGCCTATACGCGCATTGCCTTTGGTTAAGGTAGTGCAAAATCGTGTGTCGCCAACATTCTCTGCTTTGGCAGGTATATCCACCACGTTATCCAAATCCACGCGGCGAAACACAATGCCTGTATTGGCCGTTGCGGGTCGCAGCGTTAAGGTAGCCTTACGGCCGGTATGAATACCGACACCGGTGGCCCGGATTACATTTTGCAGAGTACGTTGCCTGATCACTTTTTTCGCCTGATTCCTTACCTACTTAACCAATACCGGTATAAACCTGCAATTGGTTATACGAAGCTTTACCGTTTTGCTGGCGCGCATGTTAGCACACCTAAGCATAAACCAACGCTTAATGGGTATTCAGCATTATCGCACTAACGGTTCAATAAACCGACAACATCAATCCGCCTGATTGCGCAGGAATGCCGGAATATCCAGATAATCCATCTCTGCCTGCTTGATGCTGGCTCCATCGGTACCGGTATCCTGCATGACCTGCGGCTGAGGCTGAGGTTCACTGGCCTGCGCCTGACTCGCCTGCATTGCTGCCTGCTGCTGATCCTGCTGCTGACGGTTCTGCTGCCGTTGCCGGCCCAGCTGAATGTGCGTCACATCTTCCGGCTTGCGGCTGTTTTGACGCTCACCCAGACCGGTGGCAATAACAGTTACCCGCAGCTCATCTTCCATATCCATATCCACCCCGGCACCGATAACCACGGTTGCGTCAGGTGAGCTTAAATCGCTGATGGTGGACGCTACTTCTTCAAATTCGCGCATGGTCATATTCATTCCCGCGGTGATATTCACCAGCAGGCCACAGGCACCGGATAAATCGATATCTTCCAGCAAAGGACTGCCGATGGCCATGTTGGCAGCCATTACCGCGCGGTCTTCACCCCGGCAGTGGCCGGCACCCATCATTGCCATGCCCATTTCCGACATAACGGTGCGCACATCAGCAAAATCCACATTGATAAGACCCGGCCGGGTAATCAGTTCCGCAATACCCTGCACTGCGCCATGCAATACTTCATTAGCACTGCGGAATGCACTCAATAAAGTCACATCACTGCCCAGTACGCTCAACAGCTTGGCATTTGGAATGGTAATCAGTGAATCAACGTGATAACCCAGTTCTTCAATACCATGCTGAGCAACCTGTGCCCGACGCTGACCTTCAAACGGAAACGGCCGGGTAACCACTGCTACAGTAAGAATTCCCAGCTCCTTGGCAGCCTGGGCCACCACCGGCGCTGCGCCGGTTCCGGTACCACCACCCATTCCACAGGTTATGAATACCATGTCCGAGCCGTCCAGCAACTCGATAATGCGGTCACGATCTTCCAGTGCAGCCTGACGCCCGACTTCCGGGTTGGCTCCGGCACCTAATCCTTTGGTGACACTGCTGCCGATCTGCAGCGTATGCTTGCCATCAAAGGCGCGCAGTGCCTGAGCATCGGTGTTGATGGCAATAAACTCAACGCCTTCTATACCATCATTCACCATTTGATTAACGGCATTGTTACCGCCGCCACCTACACCGATCACCTTAATGATCGCTCCAGGTTGATAATTATCAACAATTTCAAACATTTTCCTTCTCCACAGCTTGCTTAAATGCTAGTGACGCGGTGGTTGTGTTCGACTGCACACCTTGCCGCATCGTAATAAAACTTTGTAAATCAAATCCTGACATCAGAATTCACCTTTGAACCAGCTTTTCATTCTGGACATAAATCCTTCCTGTCCCTGGCGGTAATACCGATTGGCCAGACCACCGGTCCGGCTGCCATGCAGCAGCAGGCCAACACCGGCGGCATAGGCATGCTTGGTAACCACCTCGGACAAACCGGTTACATGCTCCGCACGCCCAAGGCGTACCGGCATATGAAATATTTCTTCGGCCAACTCAGCCACACCGTCCAGATGTGCTGCGCCACCGGTCAACACCAGCCCCGCGCGTACCATATTTTCAAAGCCGGTACGCCGCAATTCCGCCTGTACCATCTGAAAAATTTCCCGGAAACGTGCTTCAATCACTTGTGCCAGTGTTTCACGCGCCAGCCGCTGCGGCTGCCGGTCACCTACCCCGGGAACCTGAATGGTGTCCTCACCGCCGACCAGCTGCACCAGCGCACAGCCGAATTTGATCTTGATGTCTTCGGCATATTGAGTGGGTGTACGCAATGCCACTGCAATGTCATTGCTGACCTGATCGCCGGCAATCGGAACACAGGCGGTATGGCGGATGGCACCGCCGGCAAACACCGCAAGATCAGTGGTACCGGCACCGATATCCAGTAACCCAACGCCCAGATCCTTATCATCATCTGTCAGCACTGCATTACTGGATGCTATCGGCTGCAGAATCAGATCATCGACCTGCAGGCCGCAACGGGCAATACATTTGGTCAGGTTCTGTACTGCGCTTTGTGCCGCAGTAACCACATGTACGTGAGCTTCCAGACGGACCCCGGACATGCCGATTGGCTGGCGAATACCATCCTGCTTATCGATCACATATTCCTGCGGCAGCACATGCAGAATCCGCTGATCGGCGGGTACCGCTACTGCGCGGGCCGCATCCAGAACCCGGTCAACATCTGAATCGGTTACTTCCTTATCCTTGATGGCCACGATGCCGTGTGAATTCATACCACGGATATGGTTTCCGGAAATTCCGGCATAGACTGACTGAATTTCACAATCGGCCATCAGTTCAGCCTCTTCGATAGCTCGCTGTATGGCATGTTCGGTGGCTTCAATATCCACTACAACGCCACGCTTCAAACCACGCGAAGGGTGCGAGCCCAGACCCACGACCTCAACCATGCCGTCGGGATGCTGCTCCGCCACAATGGCCACAACCTTTGCGGTGCCTACGTCTAATCCGACAATCATTGATTTGTCATGTTTTCGTGCCATGTTTAACCTCTATCCACAGCCAACTGTGCAGTTGTCTGCTCAACCGCGAGTGGCGATCCGGCAACTGTCTGTTCTGTTTCATTAACCAATACCAGGCCATTGCTGTATCGCATATCAATTATTGATGGCCTATCACCACTTGCCAGTTCCGGCCACACCTGCAGCATTCTGTCCAGGCGCTGCTGCTGGTGCTCACGCCCAAGCTCAACCTGCAGATTCTCATCAAATACCACTTGCCAGCTGCCGCGCGCCGACAGGCTGAGTTCGGTCAGCCGCAATCCGCGTGCAGCAGCTTTTTGACGCCAGTCCAACCAATTGCGGATGACCCTCTCACGCTGTTCATCAGGGCCGTTCAATGTCGGCAGCCCCTGTATGCGGGTATTACCTGCATCAGCGAACAGTTGGCCGCGGTCGCTGAGCAGCTGATGTTCACCCCAGTAAGCCACAGGGTGATGTTCCTGAATGGTGACATGCAGTGTATCCGGCCATTCCCGCCGCAGTTCGGCATTGGCGACCCAGTTCAATTCATTAACACTGGCCGTCAGCGCCGCCATATCCAGGGCAAAAAACCCGCCGTTAAGCTGATCCAGCAACCGACCGCGCACCTGATCATCGCTAACACGCTCCCCGGGCCCATTGATAACCACCCACTGAATAGGCCAGCGATCGCCGGCAATCCAGCCCAGGCCCAGCCAGGTGACCAGCAACCCAAGACTGATCAACACGATGCACCACCACAGCAACCCGTGCACGCGACTTTCGGATGTTGCTGCCGGCTGGGTCATTTCGCCTGCTCCTGTATCGATGTTTCCAGGATTGCCCAGACCAGCTGGTCATAATTACAGCCATCCGCCTGCGCGGCTTTGGGTACCAGGCTGTGGCTGGTCATACCGGGCACCGTATTGACTTCCAACAGCCAGTTGTTGCCGTCCCGGTCACGCATAAAATCCGCCCGCCCCCAGCCACTGACACCAACCGCCAGACTGGCATCACAGGTCAACCGTCGTATTTCCGCTTCCTGATCGTCACTCAGTGTATTGGTGTCATAACGGGTGGTATTGCTTTGATACTTCGAATGGTAATCATAAAAGCCGTCTTGCGGACGGATTCTCAAACTCGGAAATACCGACTGCTGCACGAACGCAACGGTGTAGTCATCACCTTCAATATATGCTTCGATAATCAGACTGCTGTCGTAGTCGCCTGCCTCGGCAAGCGCCTGTGGCAGCTCTTCCAATGAGCGCACAATACTGATGCCGACGGTAGAACCCTGTTCATTCGGCTTAACAACTACCGGCAGCCATTGCTGCACCAGTTGTAACTGATCGGTGTGCAGTTCCCGGCCACTTTTCACCGCGATAAAATCTGCTGTCGGCATGTTCAGTTGTCGCCAGATCTGTTTGCTGCGGATTTTGTCCATAGCCAGCGCGGAACCAAGCACTCCGCTACCGGTTACCGGTATATGACATGCTTCCAGCAGCCCCTGCAGCACACCATCTTCCCCGCCTGCACCGTGCAGTACATTGAACACCCGGTCAACACTGCCTTCACCAATCGCCGTCAGCAATGCCGGAATGCCATCCACACCGGTTGCATCAATACCCTGCTGTTGCAATGCAGACAATACTGCAGCGCCACTGTCTAGCGAAACTTCCCGCTCAGCCGAATCGCCCCCATACAGCACAGCCACCCGACCGAATTCAGCAGCGTCGCTTACCAGATGGTTCAAACAGGCCGGCTTCATATCGCAGCCTCCTGGCATAAAGTTGGCCCGATCCGCCCAATATCTCCAGCTCCAAGCAGCAGCACCAGATCATCGGCCTGCAGCAGCGCCGGCAGTTCATAACCGAGCTCGTCCAAACCGGGGATGAGAATGGGTTCGCTTTTACCACGTGCACGGATTGCCTGGCACAGCCGTGCGCTGTTGACACCATCCAGCGGATCCTCTCCCGCAGGATAGACATCGGTAATCACCAGCACATCCGAGGCACCGCTTAAAACCCCGGCAAAATCATCGAACAAAGCCTGTGTACGGGTATATCGATGGGGCTGAAATACAGCGACCAGCCGGCGTCCGGGCCAGCCTTCACGGGCCGCCTGCAGAGTGGCTGCGAGCTCGGTAGGATGGTGACCGTAGTCTTCATAGATTAATGCATGCCCGTCTCCGGCAGGCGCTTCGCCAACCATCGCAAATCGCCGCCGGATACCATCAAAGCCGCTCAAACAACGCTGGATGTGGTCACTGCCTATGCCCAGCTCCAGTGCCACCGCAATGGCTCCGAGCGCATTACGGACATTGTGAACACCAGGCAGATTCAATTCCATGGGGATGCTGTCCTGATCCGGCAAGCACAGTTCAAACGCCATTCGTCCACCCTGCTGCTGCAGGTTCCGGGCACGGATGTCGGCGCTCTCATTTAATCCATAAGTCACTACCGAGCGCGCCACATCCGGCACCAGGCGGGCAACTTCAGCATCATCGGTACATAAAATGGCCTGGCCATAGAACGGCAGGTGATGGAGAAACTCCAAAAATGCCAGCCTTAACCGGGCGAAACTGTTGTCGTAATTTTCCAGGTGATCCCGGTCGATATTGGTCACTACGGCAATCACCGGCTGCAGTAACAAAAAAGAACCATCGCTTTCGTCTGCTTCGGCTACCAGATACTGCCCTTCGCCCAGGCGGGCGTGACTGCCGAAGGCATTTACCAGCCCGCCGATAATAAAAGTAGGATCCAATCCGCCTTCAGCCAGCAGGCTCGCAGTCAGACTGGTTGTGGTGGTTTTTCCATGAGTACCGGCAACCGCAATACCTTCCCGGAAACGCATTAATTCAGCCAGCATTTCAGCCCGCCTGACCACCGGCACACGGCGCACATGGGCTGCCTGTAATTCGGGATTATCATGCGGTACTGCCGTTGATACCACCAGCACATCAGCATTCCTGATGTTTTCTGCGGAATGCCCAATAAATACTTTTGCACCCAGCTGCTGTAGATGCTCGGTTACCGGGCTTGCCCGCATATCTGAACCGCTAACGACAAAACCCAGGTTGATCAGCACTTCCGCGATACCGCTCATACCGCTGCCGCCGATGCCTACCAGGTGTACCCCGCGAATACGCCGCATCAGGCTGGAACCGGGAATAGGCATACGTCTCATGCGGCACCTGCCTGCAGACATAAATCTGCCAGTTGCCGCGCCGACTGTTGTGGGTGCTGTTGCTGTGCCGCCTGCGCCATGCTTAACAGGCGCCCGCGGTCAGATAACAAACCATTCAGTAATTCAATGCTGTCTGGTGACTGCAGTTGGGCATCTGTCATGATTACTGCGCCCCCAGCTGACTCCAATACCCTGGCATTGGCCGTCTGATGATCATCAACTGCATGCGGAAAAGGTACCAGTAGACTGGCAACACCGACTGCCGCCAATTCGCTGACTGTCATGGCACCTGCACGCGCAATCACGATATCGGCCCAGGCATAAGCTGCAGCCATATCATCAATAAACTTTTCAATACTGGGCTCGAGCCCGGCCTGCTGATATGCGGCCCGGCACTCGGCTTCACGCCGGGCGCCACACTGGTGGCGGATATTCAACTCGCATCCGGTCAGTTTACTCAGCAGCATCGGCAGATATATGTTCAACGCACGCGCGCCCTGACTGCCGCCCAATACCAGCACGTTTAGCGGTGTTCCGCTGCGCGTACCATAACGAAGCTCAGGTTCCGGCTGCTGCAAACAGGACTCACGTACCGGATTACCTACAGTCAATGCCTTCAACTTTCCCGGGAAGCTGTCAGCAAAACCCTGACAGACCACTTGTGCGACTCTCGCCAACACTCTGTTGGTTAAACCTGGATGACGGTTCTGTTCGTGTACGATCAACGGCAACCCCAGGCTGCGCGCTGCCAGACCGCCCGGCCCGGCGGCAAATCCGCCCATGCTCAATACACTGCCCGGCTGCAGATCTTTCAATAACTTGCGTGCTGCCAGCACACTTTGAGTCAGCACCCAGGGCATCGCTGCCCAGCGAGCTAGTCCTTTGCCTCTAAGGCTTTTAATACCCAGACCGTGGAACCAGTAACCCCGCTGCGGTACCAGCTGCGCCTCCATGCCCCCACTGCTGCCCAGCCATGACACCCGGTGACCCCTGGCTGCCAGTTCATCAGCCACTGCCAGCCCCGGCATGATATGCCCACCGGTACCGCCGGCAAGTATTGCGACGTGCTTGGGTACAAAATCACGCATACGGTCGGAAATATTCATGCCATTGACCCCACCGAACAATCCCGCCGCCTGGTATTGCCGCGAGTTTGCGGCCGCCCCAGTCGGGCACGATCCAGTTCAAGCTTGATGCGGACGACAATCGCAATTGCCACGCAGGTCATCAGCAGGCTGCTGCCACCGGAACTGATCAATGGCAGCGTCAATCCCTTGGTCGGTAATACGCCCAGATTCACACCCATGTTGATCAATGCCTGCATGGCCAGCCACAAGCCGATTCCCCAGCATACAAATCCGGCAAACGGCTGTGCTTCACGATGCGCCTGCAGTCCGATCAGCAGTATTCTTGTGGTAAGTGCAAAATACAGCGCAATAACACATAACACGCCGATCAAGCCCAGCTCTTCGGCCATAACAGCGAAAATAAAATCCGTATGGGCTTCCGGGAGATAAAAAAGCTTCTGTACACTGGCACCAAGGCCGACGCCGAACAATTCACCGCGACCAATGGCGATCAATGCCTGTGCCAGCTGGAAGCCACTGCCATTCACATCAGCCCATGGGTCCAGGAAACTGACTATGCGCCTCAGCCGATAAGGTTCCAGTGCTGCATAACCGAACATCGGTGTGGCTGCCATCAACAGCAGAAACAGATAACGCCAGGCTGCTCCGGCCAGGAACAGCAACCCAACCGTAATTGCCGCCAGCACCATAGCGCTGCCCAGATCGGGCTGCGCCAACAGGATAACCGACAACAAAGCCACCAGGCCCAGCGGTTTCAATGTCTCAAAAAATCTGTGCGGTAGCTGATTGGCGCGTTGCTCCAGGTATCCGGCCAGATAAATGATGAGCATCAGCTTGACCACCTCGACTACCTGAAAGCGCGAAATACCGAGGTTGATCCAACGGCTGCTGCCGTTGACTTCTGCACCCAATCCAGGCACCAGCGGCATCAGTATTACCAGCACCATCAATAACAGCATTGCCCGGCTGCTCTTGTGCAGCCAGCTGATTGGCAGTCGCAGGAAGATCATGCCCAGCAATACACCTCCTGCGAGGAATATGCTGTGCCGTATCAGATAGTAATAAGGACTGACCCCATGATCGACCGCAATTGCACCGGATGCAGAGCCGACCATCACCAGCCCAAGCAAAGCCAGCAGCATGGCCGGCAACAGTACCGCCTTATCGGCGCGCAGTTGTCGCACCCTATCCTGCCAGCGATGTGCCTGCATCCTTGCTGCCATCAGCGCACCTTCAGCGTCGCCAGACTTAACAGCACCAGCACCACGGAAATAATCCAGAACCGGACAATTACACGCGGCTCAGGCCAGCCTTTAAGTTCAAAATGGTGATGAATCGGCGCCATCCGGAATACCCGCTTGCCCGTCAGCTTGAATGAAGCAACCTGAATAATCACCGATACAGTTTCAATCACAAACAGGCCACTCATCAGAATAAAAGCCAGTTCATGTCTGACTATCAACGCCACCGTGGCTAATGCCGCGCCAATCGATAAGGCACCGATATCGCCCATGAACACCTGTGCCGGATAAGTGTTGAACCATAAGAAGCCGAGGCCGGCACCGGCCAGCGCGGCACAGAAAATTGCCAGCTCACCGGCACCAGCGATATAAGGAATGCCCAGATAATCGGCAAACACAACGTTGCCTGTTGCATAGGCAAAAATCCCCATCGCACTGGCAACCAGCACCGACGGCATAATCGCCAGTCCATCAAGCCCATCGGTCAGGTTCACGGCATTACTGAACCCAACAACCATCAGGTAGGCCCAGAAAATAAACCCAATGCCCAGAGGCAGCCATAATCCTTTAAAGAAAGGAATCAGCAGCATGGTCTGCTCGGCCAGCGTGGCATTCTGATACAAATAGTAGGCCACACCCAGACCCAGCACCGATTGCGCCAGATACTTCCAGCGCGCCGGTAATCCCCGGCTGTTTTTCAAAACCAGCTTGCGATAGTCATCCAGCCAGCCGATCAGCCCGAAACCAATCGCAACCAGTACTACCAGCCAAACATAGGCATTGCTTAAATCGCCCCACAGCAGCACGGATAAAATCATGGTGAATAAAATCAGCACGCCACCCATGGTTGGGGTGCCGGCCTTGCTTAAATGTGACTGCGGACCATCGTCACGAATAGGCTGCCCCAGCTGACGGGTCTGGAGATTTCTGATCATCCACGGGCCAATCGTCAAAGACAATGCCAGCGAGGTCAACGCAGCCAGAATAGACCTGAATGTCAGATAGCTGAACAGGTTGAAATCAGCATTGTATTGAACCAGTAAATCAGTTAACCAGTACAGCATCAGCCAGCCCTCCCAAACTCATTTGAAGCGTTCTGCAAAGACACATGGCTGTTACCGCCAACAACTGTCAGCGCATTTACAACCTGTTCCATCTGCGCGGCGCGCGAGCCTTTCACCAGCAGGCTGATTTGCGCATGCAATTGATTCTGCAATGCTTCGATCAGCTCGCTTTTCTCCGGATAATGCTGGGCACCTGCGCCAAATCCACCCACGGCATGACGGCTCAATTCACCGGTAACATACAGACGGCTGATACCACTCTCGCGGGCCTGCTCACCGGCCCGCCGGTGCAGCTGTGAGCTTTGCTGCCCCAGCTCACCCATATCACCCAGCACCAGCCAGCGTTCCCGGTCGGTATCGGTTTCCGCCAGCGACTGCAATGCCGCCGATAATGATCCTGGGTTGGCGTTATAGGTATCATCTATGATCACTGAACCGCGCATTCCGGCTTTGCGTTGCAACCGTCCCTGATATCCCCGATAGCTGCTCAATCCAGTAGCAATCACGTCCGGATCAAGTTGCAGCGCCAGGGCCGCTGCCGCTGCGGCCGCCGCATTGTCGCGATTGTGCCTGCCGGGCA
Organism: Wenzhouxiangellaceae bacterium; assembly: GCA_028289455.1. Classification (GTDB taxonomy): domain Bacteria; phylum Pseudomonadota; class Gammaproteobacteria; order Xanthomonadales; family Wenzhouxiangellaceae; genus JAJFKX01. Next base: position 37,730 of record JANQPN010000013.1, on the reverse strand, counting down.
CCTGTAACCGGCAACTCAGCTCAGCCTGTGGCGAAGACAAATGCAGGGTTCCGCCAACCTCACGCCAGCGCATGTCTGCAGCTGTGCTCTGGTCTGAACCAAATGTACACACTTCCCCCTGAGCGGCAGCGCGCTGCAATATATCTGCATGTTCACTGGCGACAGGGTAAATTGCCTTACCACCTGGGAGCAGGCCGGTGAAGAGTTCGGCTTTGGTGCGTGCCACACCTTCCAGGTTCTTGAGACGCTCCAGGTGCGCCGGACCTATATGGGTAATCACACCGATCTGCGGCTTTGCCAACTCGGCCAGTAATTGAATATCGCCCGGCTGACCGGCGCCCATTTCCAATACTGCCAGCTGGTGATCACTGCTGAGCTCAAGCAGCATTAGCGGCAACCCCAGCTCATTGTTGCGGTTGCCACTGGTAACCAGGGCGCGGCGGCCTGCTGCTGACACAATCGCAGCCAGCATTTCTTTGACTGTGGTTTTACCGTTGCTGCCGGTAATTCCAACAATCGGGATTTCAAACTGCTGCCGCCAATACCCTGCCAGCACCCGCAAAGCTTTACCGACATTACTAACCAGCACCTGCGGTAAATCGTTATCGACATGACGTTCAACCAATGCTGCTGCTGCCCCGGCCTTGTCTGCTGCAGATAGAAAGTCATGCCCGTCTACCCGCTCTCCCCGGAATGCCGCAAACAACATCCCCGGCCGTAATGCGCGGCTGTCGATGGCCACCCCATGCACTTGCTGAGCAGGCTGACAGCCATCGGACAGCTGACCATCGGTAAGCCGGGCGATTTCTTCCAGGGTAAGCCTCAGCATGACAGTTGCTCCAGAATTTCTCTGGCCACCGCAACATCATCGAATGGCAGATTCTGTCCGCCAACCTGCTGTGTCCGTTCGTGTCCGCGGCCGGCTATCAAAATGCAATCCTCAAGCTTTGCATTTCGGATTGCCTTAAAAATTGCACGCTGCCGGTCAACTTCAAGTTCTACTGTCTGGGGTTGCTGTAAACCACCCTGAATATCGCGCAGGATATTCTCAGGCTCTTCATCTCGGGGATTGTCACTGGTTATGATCAGCCGATCCGCCAGTTGCTCGGCAATGCGCCCCATCTGCGGGCGCTTGCCCTGATCACGGTCACCGCCACAACCGAACACGCACCATAATTCCGCCCGGGCATGCTCACGACAACTGCGCAATGCGTTGTCCAGTGCATCCGGTGTATGTGCGTAATCAACAATGACCAGCGGTTGCCGATCAGAGCCCGGTACGCACTGCATCCGCCCAGGCACCGGTTGCAAGTCTGTGACCGCAGCAACGATCTGCACAAATGGAACCTGCAAACCGCCCAGGCAGGCAATGCAGGTGGCCAGGTTTGCAGTATTAAACCCTCCCAGTAACTGCGTCTGAATCGCAGCTGTGCCCCATGGGCTGTCAATTTCAATCAACAGTCCGTTGTTAGCTGAAGCAGCAGATGACTGCAGCCTCACACAGACATCTGCCTGCCCGCCGGCAGCACTGGTGGTAATCAGCTGAGCGCCTCGCGGCAATATATTTCTTACCGTCTGTGCCAGTCTGGCCCCGTATTGATCATCAATTCCGATCACCGCAGTGCCGAACTCATAATCGGTAAACAGACGTTGTTTAGCCTGCAGGTAGGCAGCCATATCACCATGGTAGTCCAAATGATCCTGGCTTAAATTAGTAAATGCAGCAACAGCAAAGCGGGTACCCGCAGGGCGCTGCTGCTGCAATGCATGCGAAGATACCTCAATGGCGGCCAGACTTACCGGCTGATCCGCCAGCTCAGCCAGCAGACGCTGCAGGCTGATATTGTCAGGCGTGGTATGAGTGGTGTCCTGCAATTGCCCTACAGACCCCCAGCCCAGTGTTCCGATCATCCCACCGGGCGTATCCCATACATTGCCGGCCATCTGCGCCAAGAAATGTACGCAGGAGCTTTTACCATTAGTCCCGGTGATACCGACCACCGGCAGCCTGGCAGCCGGGTCCGCATAATAATCTACTGCCAGCCGGGTTATCTGCCCGGATAATTCCGGCACTGCTATGACCTGCTGGCGATATTCAGGCTGCAGTTCTGCTAATGCCTGCAGCAGATCGGTATCCACCAGACAGCAGGCTGCCCCTCGAGACAATGCATTCTCCAGGTACTCTGCTCCACTGCCAAATGGCGTTTTAACCGCCAAAAACACATCATCATTGGACACCAGACGTGAATCCGTCATCAGATCTGCAATCGGCTTTATCAATAAACTGTCCGGCAGCATGCTTGAAGCAAAACCAGGAATCAGCGCCAGCAGATCAGCCACTGTGCGCCGACCGGAAGCTGATGTCAGGGCACAACTCATGGCTGAACCTCTGCTGCTTGCTGGTTTTGTACCAGATACTGGCTGATTGCATCCGGCGGCACATTCAGCAATCGCAGTGCATCACGCATCACAGCCTGAAATACTGGAGCAGATACCAGTCCGCCGTAATAATCGTCACCCTGAGGATCATTAATTACCACTGCGCAAACCAGCCGGGGATTGCTAACCGGCGCAAAACCCACAAACGAACTGATATAGCGATCCGAATAACCGCCAACACCTGCCTTATGAGAAGTGCCGGTTTTACCGGCCACCCGATACATGGGAATGGCAGCACGTTTTCCGGTTCCTTCCGGCCCGGTGACCGTTTCCAGCATTGCAACCACCTGTTCAGCAACGCGCTCGTCGAGCAGCGAGCTGGCTGGATTGGTATCGCCCAGAATTAATGTAGGCTGCCTCAGCCGCCCATTCCCCGCCAGCACGGCATAAGCCTGTGCCAGCTGTAAAGTGGTTACCGAGAGACCATAACCGTATGACAGGGTAGCCTGCTCCAACGGATGCCAGCGCTGGTGATTGCGCAGCACACCGGCAGACTCACCTGGAAACGCCACACCACTGACCGCACCAAACCCAAACCGGCTGAGCACGTTGTACATATGACTGCCATCCATCCCCAGCGCCAGCTTGGACATACCGATATTGCTGGATTTGGTAATCAGTCCAGTTAGTGTCAATGGTCCGTAATAATGCGTATCGGTAATCGTATGTCCGGCAATTGTTAAACCGCCCGGATCGATATCAATAACGGTGTTCGGCGTTACCGTGCCGGCCTCAAGAGCTGCCGCTACGGTAAACGGCTTCATAACCGAGCCAGGCTCAAACAGATCGATCATTGCCCGGTTGAGTTTGGCATCCCCCTTTCGCTGCGTGATTTGATTGGGGTTATAGGCCGGTTGGCTGACCATAGCCAGAATTTCCCCGGTAGGAACATCCAGCAGTACCAGCGAGCCTGAAGCCGCCTGGTGCATTTCAACTGCCCGCTGCAACTCGCGAAAAGCCAGGTATTGCAAACGCCGGTCTATCGTTAGACTGATTGCCTGACCCGGCCGCGCAGGCTCCAACAGTTCAACGTCTTCTACGAAACGGCCATGTTCATCTTTGACTACCCGTTTCAGACCAGGCTTGCCGCGCAGCCAGTCATCATAAATTAATTCCAGCCCTTCCAGACCAATATCATCAATGTCGGTATAGCCAAGCAGGTGCGCTGCTACGGCACCGGTCGGATAAAAACGCTGATATTCACGCCGCAAACTGACGCCCGGTGCGTTCAACTCACGAATTGCTTCAGCCATCTCCGGCAGTAACCGCCGGCGCAACCATACAAATTGACGATTGGAACGCTGCGATAACCGGCGCTGGAACACATCTGCATCTGCTTCCAGAATATCTGCAAGCAGCGCAATGTATTCGCTGTTCTGCAGCAATATACCGGGATCAGCATGCACTGACTCTACCGGTGTACTGGCGGCCAGCGGTGCACCGTCACGATCCAGAATCGGACCGCGCACGGTAGAAATCGGCACATCCCGCAGATAGCGTGATTCACCTTCGTTCTGCAGAAACTCGGTATCCATAATCTGCAGCTGAGTGGCACGTGCCAGCAAAACAATAGCTGCCAGCGCCATGCCGGTCAGCAGAATGATCAGCCGGGATACCGGTGTTTGCACAGCCTGTTCGCGATCGTCTCTCATGGCTGCTGCCCGCTATCCTGTGCAGTGGTAATGATCACCCGGGCCGGTGTCGGCTCATGCATGGCCAGTGTGTCACGGGCAATTCTTTCAATTCGGGCAATATCAGCCAGCGTTGCCTGCTCCAGCTGCAGCCGCCCCCACTCCACCTCGGCACTGTCGCGAATACTGTTGAGTTCCTGTTGCTGGATAAACAGCATGCGGCTTTCCTGCCGCAGGTACACCAGCCCCAGTGCTGAAGCCACCACTGCAAGCAATACCGGCATCAGCAACAGCCATTGCCAGCGGCTCATGACAACACTCCCGCCAGCGGCTCACGAACCCTCTCAATAACACGTAATACAGCACTGCGGCTGCGTGAATTGGAAACAATTTCATCCGCGCCGGGCAACTGGCGCTTATGGTTGAAAAATTCCGGCTCCGGCATATCCGGTACAGGTAAACGGCGATTTACGGCAGGCTTGGAACTGGCTGCCTTGAAAGTCTGCTTAACAATTCTGTCTTCCAAAGAATGAAAACTGATAACTGCCAGCCGGCCACCTACGCGCAGAACACGCATGGCCGCACGCAGCCCAATGCGTAATTGTCCCAGTTCATCATTGATATGAATACGAACAGCCTGGAAGGTACGGGTTGCAGGATGTTTGCCAAGCTTACGACCTGAAGGGCCAAGCACCTTGGCAACCAGCTCTGCCAGCTCGTGGGTGGTTTGCAGCGGTTTGCTTTCCCGATGTCTGATAATCGCCTGCGCAATGCGTCGCGCCTGACGTTCCTCACCATATTCACGTAATACAGTGGCAATGTCCGAAAGCTCCGCACTGTTGACCCAATCAGCAGCCGACTGGCCTTTGTCAGGGCTCATGCGCATATCCAATGGACCATCGTGCATAAAACTGAAGCCTCTCTCAGCCTGATCCAGCTGTGGGGAAGAAACCCCCAAATCCATCAGCACGCCATCCACTTTTGACCAGGCATGGGAATCCAGCGTTTCGCTGAGATCAGCAAAACAGGCTTCTGCAATCAACACGCGCGGGTCAGCGCCATGACGCTGCCGGGCGGCGGATACTGCTTGTGGATCACGGTCTATCACCAGCAATCTGCCTTCATCATTGAGGTGTTCCAGCAGTAAGCTGCTGTGCCCACCCCGGCCATAGGTCGCGTCCACGTATTTTCCTTCCCGCTTGACGCACAACCCATTTAAAACCTGCACTGGCATGACCGGCTGATGTTGTTGTATTGCCGTGGCCGTGCCTGGTGCACTATTCATTTATCTACTCCTGCCGCTATCCGTAATTACAACTCCAGCCTTAGCAAGTCCTCGCTAATTTCATCAGCACTTATGTCAATGTAATCCCCACGCTCCTTGGCCAGTGCATCTTCGTTCCAGATTTCAAACCGTTTGCCGGCGCCCATAAATATGGCATGCTTTTCCACATTGGCGACCTGGCGCATTTTGGGCGGCAATACAATCCGCCCGTTAGCATCCGGCTCAACTTCCAACGCACTGTTAACCACTTTTAATTTGGTCATTCGGTGCTGCCGGACAAATTCATTTAGTTCATTCACACGGTCACGCAACTGTTCCCAAACAGGCCTGGGGTACAGCCACAAACAACCTCGTGCGTGTACGCTATAGGTCAACATCATTTTATTGGCGCACACCTCAACGATGCCGTCCCGAAAACAGGTCGGCACGGCCATCCGGCCTTTGGCATCAATAGAGATGGGTTTTTCACCGTAAAACATGTATACAATAGCTTTGATCTAACCTTTATATCCACAAATATCCAAAAATAACCACTTTTCGACACCTGTACAGTTGAACAATAGCCCTTGGCATTGCTCCCGTCAAGCTGATCAACGGCTAAATCACTAAATTTTCTTGGTTTTCTGTGGGTTTTTAAGTGAATTTACATGTGAATATCGCCTGCATATTGCGTTGCAGGCTGATAAGTACCTTAAATATGAACCCATTACGTTCCTGCAGGCCTGCAGGAATATGTATTTGTGACATGCTCTGACAAAACGGCGAGTCGGCCGATAAGCCGGGTTCTGTCGTGGACAGCCATTCATCTGCGGCTGCTGTCACCAGCAACCTGTAGCGACCTACCCGAAGGCAGCGCGGGCCACGCTGTGCCTTCCTATTTGGTCTTGCTCCGAGTGGGGTTTACCTTGCCGCAGAATGTTACCATCTGCGCGGTGCGCTCTTACCGCACCATTTCACCCTTACCACTATGCAGTGGCGGTATGCTTTCTGTTGCACTGGCCGTAGGCTTGCGCCTCCCAGGTGTTACCTGGCACCCAGCCCTGTGGAGCCCGGACTTTCCTCCACCTGCTATGCGGCAGGCAGCGGCTGCCTGGCCGACTCGCAGAGGCATTGTGTCGTTATATCACTGTAAATTCAATGGATCATTTTCAGCTGAATCAGCTGTGCCTTGAATCTCGCGCACAGCAAGCGGCAAGCATTCATTACCCCAACTCATCTTAGGAACGTGTCTGCTGATTATGCAATTGATATAAGCTCTTCCGGGAAACGTCTAAATGTCTGGATAACAGTGCTGCTGCACGACCTGGTGGAAGAAAGCTGCATAGATCCAGATACAGAGCACGCGTTACCGGATCAATGGTCTCAGCTGAGGGTCCGGTTTCACAACCACGAATCAATAACACCTGCTCGCCGCGCTGCTGCTCAGTATCATCAGTGACATATTCCAGCAGCTCACCCAGTGGTTTCAGGTTTATGGTTTCAAAGCGTTTGGTCAGTTCGCGGCACTGGCAAGCCATGCGCTGTTCTCCCAATTCATCAATCATGGCTTTCAGTGTATCCGGCAGGCGCTTGGGCGACTCATAGAAAATCATCGTTTCCGGGCAACCGGCCAGAGCTTGCAGGCGTTGCCGGCGGGCACCTGCTTTAGCCGGCAGAAACCCCTCAAAGTGAAACCGGTTGCTGGGCAGCCCGGCAACCGATAAAGCTGCAATGGCGGCACAAGCCCCCGGCACAGGGGACACCGGCAGCCCCGCTTGATGAAAAGCCTGCACCAGTTTAAACCCGGGGTCGGAAATCAATGGCGTGCCAGCGTCACTGATCAATGCCAGTTGTTGCCCGGCATTGGCTTTTTCCAGCAACTGTGGAATCCTTTGTTGTTCATTGTGTTCATGCAATGACTGCATCGGCTTATTAATAGCCATAGATGTCAGCAACGTGCGACTGTGCCGGGTATCCTCTGCAATTATGCAATCTACACTGTTCAGAACCTCAACGGCCCGCTGACTGATATCACCCAAATTGCCAATGGGTGTAGCCACCACCCATAACGCAGTTGCATTGCTGGCAGGCATTTTATTCTCCACGCACTGTCATTCAGTTATTATGCTCATATGTTGACTCGCATGACCAATCCAAAAACCTCCTTCACCCGCAGAATCGTCTGGTGTGGTTTGATCACCTGCCTGCTGCTGTTGGCTGCCTGTGACACCGGCACAACCCGCCGGGCGCCTGACCCGGGTGTTTTATCGGCCCGCGCCGAAGCGTTATATGACCAGGCCGATTACCCGGCAGCTGCTGAAATCTGGGAGTCACTGGCGGCGTCCGATGCCGGCAATGCTTCCAGCTGGTATTTGCGCGCTGCCGACGCATGGTTACGTGCCGGCAGGCCGAATATTGCTGCCAGCCGCATGGTTAACCTGAATCAGGCCACACTTAGCCCGCCGCAACTGGCCCACTGGCAATTACTGCGTACCGAACTGGTATTGCTGCAGGGCGATCGCCCGGCCGCCGGGCTGTTGTTCAACCGGTTGACACAGCAGCTCGATCAATTACCGGACTGGTTGCTCGACCGGGTGGCCCGCCTGAATGTCCAATTGGGCGACCCCAGGTTACTGGCCGCTACCGGAGCATTATCGCGATTGCAAAGTGATGGCCCTGAAGAGCTGCGCAGCCCGGCATTCAATGAGCTGGCCAATCTGCCCGGCAACCTGTTGACAGAGCTGGAAAACAGCGCAAACCCGGAACAGCAGCCCCTGCTTGAAGCGATACGGCTGGCCCGCCTGCAGGCTATCAGTAAACATTTTGATTTATTCAATTCCACTCAACCGGCAACAGCAATTAACCGCCAGGCACTCAGTGAGGCGGTCACCGCATTACCTCAGCCGGTACTGCGTCAGCTGATTGAACAATATCCTGCACAACTATCCAAACCAGCTACTATAGCCGTGCTACTGCCCAGCACCGGGCCATTGAAAACTGCAGCAGAAGCCATTCATCAGGGCATAGTCAGCAGCTGGCTTAATCTACCGCAGGAAAGCCGGCCGCAGCTGGTATTCATCAACAGCGGCGACAGCAACCGGGATGCCCGGGGCGCGTACTTTTCTGCGGTTGACAATGGCGCTGACTGGATCATTGGCCCGTTGCGCAAAGAATCGGTGGCCGCCCTGATTGACCTGCCCAATCGTAACTTGCCGATACTGGCGTTAAACCAACCCGAGCGCACATTGAATGCACTGGGTTCATCACTGCCTGATGAAGGATCGGCCGCTCACTACATCTTTGCCTTACCACCGGAAGATGATGCCCGTTCAGCAGCCAGACTGGCAGCCCGCCAGGGGCATAAGAACACTATTGTGCTGCGTCCCTCGTCCAATTCCGGCCTGCGTTTGGCTGAAGCTTTTACTACTGAATTCAATCAATTGGGAGGGCGGGTTCTGCAAACCAGCGCCTACCCGAACGATAGTGTTGAATACACCGATGTGCTGGCAGGCGCTCTACGCCTGGATGCCAGCCTGCAGCGCCACGCTGCACTGCAACGCCGCCTGGGCCTTGAAGAGCTTGGCTTCCGGCAACAGGGACGCAGTGATGTGGATGCCTTATTCATTGCCGGGAATGCAGCTCAGGCACGCCTGCTGCTGCCGCAGCTCAAATTCCTGGATCTGGATTATTTGCCGGTCTATGCCACCCGCCGGGTTTACGACGGCAACCCCAACCCGCGCAGAGACCGCGACCTTAATGGCTTATTTTTTGCCCAGCAGGGCTGGCTGACCGGGCGCACGCCACTACCCAGAGTGTCCACGGTGAGGCAATGGTTTCCGGATAACCGCAATGCCCTGCTGGCTGAGCTGTTCGGCCTGGGCCGGGACAGTTTACTGCTGTTACCGTACCTGACCATGCTGCAGGGCGATCAAAGCCTATTACTGCAGGCTGCCAGCGGTCGGTTGCAGGTTACCGAAGAGGGCTATATCACCCGCCGGCTACAGGCTATGCAATTCCGCAATGGCCGGCCGGCATTTGTTCGGAACACCAGCCGGCCACAGTCAAGATAACGCGAATGCGCGTGCACAGCAGCGGCCAGCGTGCTGAGATTAAGGCAGAGAAGCATCTGCGCCGGCATGGGCTGATCACCCTAAGCAAGAACTATCACTGTCGCTATGGTGAACTGGATCTGGTGATGCAGGATGGGGAAGAACTGGTGTTTGTAGAAGTCCGGCATCGCAGTAAACAGGGTTTCGGCAGTGGCGCCGAATCCATCACCCAAATCAAACAACAACGCCTGGTTGCCGCTGCAAGGCATTATTTAACACAACACTCACGCGGATTAAACCAGTATTGTCGATTTGATGTCGTAAGCATCGACGGTGGCTTAACCAGTCGCCATGTAAACTGGATAAAGAATGCATTTTCGGAGTAAATGTATGTTACCCAACAGCCGTAAAACAACGACCCGTCTGCAGCTCGTATGCCTGATCATCCTGATAACTCAACTGGCAGGATGTCTGGGAGGGGAAATTATCGGTGCACCGCATGACCGCCGCACCTTCGGTACCATCATCGACGATGAAGGTATTGAGTTCTCTTCTACCGATAAGCTTTACAGCACACCGGAAATCAAATCCACCGACCGTATCAAAGTCGTGAGCGTTAACGGCGTAGTACTGCTGGCCGGCGAAATCAGCAGCGAAGAAAAGAAACAGCTGGCCACCGACATTGTCAGCAATATCAACAATGTCCGCAGGGTGGTTAACGAACTGCAGGTCAGAGACGATGTGGCCGGTGTCGGCACCCGCACCAGTGACCGGTTTATCAGCGGCAAAGTAAAAACCGCTCTGTTTGGCGTCGACATCAAAGGTTTTGATCCAACCAGAGTTAATGTCACCACCGCGCGGAAAATTGTTTATCTGCAGGGCCTGGTCACACCGGAGGAAGGTGAAGCAGCGGCTGAAAGGGCCAGCCGTGTTAGTGGTGTGGAAGGTGTTGTCAAAGTGTTTGAATACATCGATCTGGACGCTGAACAGGAAGACGATAACGAAGGTGAAGTCCAAGACGAGCCTAGCGAAGAATAATCACAAACCGACTGGCATTTAATAAAAAAACTGCCCACTCAAAGTGGGCTTAGTGGGCAGAAAGTAGCCAGCATAAAACTAACCGGCGACTAGAGGTAAGTACGCAGTGCTGCAGGTACGCCGAATAAGTGGTTTTTTGCTCTTCTGATATTTTTTCTCACAGCCTCGATTAAATCTGACGCTAATCAGCGGCTGACCGCAATGTTGGATAGGCTTCGATATAGACCCAATCGGTCTGTTGCGCCGGGACATGGCAGCCTTTACAGTCAATTTCATAATCTGTGGCGACATTTTTAGACCGGTCATCAACCATGTACAGCGCCCAGCCCCAGCCATCCCCCCACAGTGGGTTATCAGCAAAACGGCCCTGGCTGTCTTTGATCATGACAAACCACTGTTTTATTTCAGCCGTTGCGTAACTGACATTGGTTCCAGTGGTGTAATTTTGCGCATGGGAGGCGCGTAACTCCTTGACCAGTGTGGCACCATCGGGAAACTGTCCGGTTTTTCGGAATGCTTCAATGCTTGCCTGTTCGGTATAGACATCATGAAATCCGCTGGCACCGCCCTGAGGCACGTACCATGACCCCAAATGTGCCATGGTCGCACGGAAGTCTCGTGGCAGGCTGATATTACCCTGCCCGTCTACATGGACAGAAAACTGATCGTCAGCCGTCACTGCCAGCGATAAGCCGGCAATGACAGCAATAAGCAATATGCTGTAATGAAATCGTCTCATCACTATTCCAGGCTGGAGCTCACGCCACCAGTAGCTTCTTCACCAGTTCCCTTGCCGCTGCGCAGCACTGGATAATACTGGGTAAAGACAAAGTCATCTGCAGCAGCAGCTGCATGGCAGGCATTGCAGGCCTCCGCTGGAAAAGCTTCAGCTGAAGCCTTCAGGCTTTTATGATCTGGTGTCGAGAAACTGAAATATGCCCAGTTACCCGGCTCATCAGGGAAATGCCTGGCGCTTTTAATCGTCGCTTCGAGACCGAGAAAATCACCCTGGAAGTATCCATTGCCACTAACTGCCGCTTTGGAGCCTACCGCTACCAGCTCCTTGATCAGAATAGTGCCTTCACTGAATTCTCCGGTTTTTTTCCAGTGGGCCCAGCTTTTCGGGTCAATGTAGACGTTATGAAACTCAGGGAATGCCGCTTTGCCGTTATTCATATCATTTGGGGTAACCGGTGTTCCCACATATACCCATTCACGGTATCCGGTTGGCCGTTCCAATTCACCGTCTTTTATGCTAAAAAATTCCCCAGCATAAACAGCACTTACTAAAAACAGCTGAGCAGCAAGAACTGTCAGTAACCCATAAGCGATTGATAAATTACGTTTTTTTATAACCATTACTACATTCCTATGGTGGTTTGTGCAAAATGAAAGTCCGAAAAAATGCCTTACCTCACTTCTAGCAAAAAATTGTAGGCTCAGGCGTAGTCAGATCAGGTATCCAGGAGAGTCAAAAAAGTGACTGAACAACTCAAAGAAAAATGCGGTTTTGACGTATTGGGAGATATCCTGGAAACCCTGCGTTTTCGCGGCTCCATCTTCTTTCGTTCTGAGCTGGCGCCTCCCTGGGGCATGTCCCTGGCATTCAATGGAATTCCCCGGTTTCATATCGCCTTATCCGGCAGTTTCTTTCTGGGCGTTGACGGGGGTGATGGCGTGGAAATTCAGCAAGGCGGTATCGTCATGCTACCGGGCGGTTCCAACCATTGGATCGCCGACCGTCCGGGCCGTCAGCTTATTCCCATTGATAATGCTGTAGAGGCCTGTGAATTGAACAATCCATTTTTCCGTCAGGGAGAAATCAGTAATCATCTGATGTGCGGATTGATCAATTTTGACCAGGGTATGGTCCACCCCGTGTTTAATTCATTACCGGCGTTATTACATTTCCCTGAGATTGACCGCAATGGCCCTGTGTGGCTCACCATCACTTCAATCGAGCAGGCCATCAATCAGGCGCAGAGCCTGCGCAGCCCTATTGTTGACCGACTCACCGAAGTTCTGTTTTTTCAACTGCTGAATGATTACATCAGTAAAGAAAACTCAGTCAGCGGATTCCTCGCAGCATTTCGAGACCGACGCATCCACCGGGCACTGACACTGATCCACCAGCACCCCAACTTCAACTGGTCACTGGCATCGCTGGGCGATCAGGTCGGTATGTCACGCGCTACTCTGGTAAGGCATTTTCAGGACACGATTGGTATAGCACCGATGACATACATTACCAACTGGCGCATGACCAAAGCACACAGTCTGATCAAACACGCCAATACCAGTCTGGAGCAGGTTGCTGAACAGGTTGGGTTCGCTTCTGCCAGAACATTAAGCAAAGCTTTTCTGCGGCATTACGGCTGCACGCCAAGTCAACTTAGACGGAAACAGCAGGACTGATTTAAATGTGTCAGTTTCCCGTCTGATGCGGACCAAAGTAGCGAAACTCCCAAACCAGAAAAATTTCCTTGCCATCCGGCCTGAACACCCGCTTCAACACATACGGTGGTTGTTTGATGATATGGAATTCTCCTTTACCCGAGTCGGTTTCCACTACCCACATCGGCACTTCTTTACCATCTACTGTGGCCGTTTCCTGACTAAGCACTTCCGCTGACACGGTAGTACTGAGAAAGTCAGGGCTCAATGTGTGCCAGACCACCTTCAAACCTGGCTGCAATGCCAGTGCAGGCATAATCAAGTCAGCCCCGCCACCCATCGGCGCATGCTCAAGCTGGTTATCAATGACCTGGGGATCACCACCGGCCCATGGGGTAACTGTGCCTGTGACCTTGCTTTGTTTGATAGTTATGTCTATATCAGCCAGCGCGCCATCTTCCAGCTGTGTTGGCACCCGCATGGCGCGCAGCAGCATACTCTCCAGGTCAAAATCGGTTGCATCAACGTAGTCCTGTTGAGCGGTATGCGTGGTCAGCGAATTTTTCCAACACTCGCATTGCAGATCACGCTCCAGCTTCCAGGTGACATGAACGCCGTCTTCCGCAGGGGTTCCAGGACGGTGATAACTGTAGGTCGCGGTATATGGCTGTAATACCGTGGTATCTATTTCGGTTGATTCCTCAGTTAGCACCTCAGGTTCGGCAATTGTGGCGTTGGCTGCGAGGGCCAAAACCAGCGCAATTAACTTGTCAAACATACGAACAGCTCCGCAATTAAACTGCGGGCAGTATCATCAGGGTTGCTGGTCTCGAACAAGCCTGCTGGGATGACCGGTTGATGGATGGTTATGAACGGTAACTCCCGCCAGCTTGGCTTTAATATCCTGTATCCGGCGACGACTCACCGGTGCGGAATCACCTGACTCCAATGCTACCCGCCACTGACCGGCAACACGATATAACCTTGTGATACTGGCTCGATTAACCAAAGCCGAACGATGCACGCGCAAAAAGCCTTTTGGTGCCAGCTCATCGGCCAGACTGCTGATGTTCCGGCGCAATGGGTATGCTCCCTGCCGGGTATGCAGAGTTACATAATTGCCATCGGCCTGCACCCAATCCAGCTCTGTTACGGCCACCGGAATTACCTGACCGCGCTGATTAACCGTTAATGTATTTCGTTGCGGTGCATCACGCTTACCCGTTGAATAAAAACCCGGTAACAGCCATAACAATATTGCCAGGCCGACGCCGATCAACAGGCTGTGATATCCATAATGAAGCCACACATCCTGGTACAGCAGCGATAACGGTGCCTGACGCGCACCGGGTATCGCCCAGGCCAGATAAATCAGAGCCATTACTGCAGGGAGACAAACTCCTATGATCAGCACTGCTGACAGATACCGCCAGCTCAATGCCGCCCGGCTGTGCCGCTGATACCCAAAACGGGTATAACCATACCAAAGCACCAACAACCAGCATGACCAGCACAGGTAAAACACACCTTTTACCGAAAACCAGTACCACCATTGCAGCGGCTGGCCAACCGCGTTGCTCCACAGCACAACCCGGGATGTATCAAGCAGGGTCAATACCAACGCAGCAGACAATACCAGCGCATAAACCGGATATTTGAACCGATAGACAGACATTGCCGGCTAGCTTATCAAACATACCCGTTATGCTGACCACCTTTTTCACCTGCTATGCAATTCACCTCCGACCATTTTCGGATTTACTCGGTCAATCCCGGGTTTTCCTTTGCCAACAGATAATCAGCCACTTCCAGCATTCCGGCGTTACTGCCGGCCATTTTGCCGGATAGCAGGTATTTGCCGTTTACCACCAGATAAGGGGTACCACCCACCTGCGCCTGACCTGCCCGGTTGACAGCCTGCCGCACTTTGGTATTGACGGTAAAGGACTTGGTCATCTTTACAAACTCATCGGCATCCGCACCATATTGTGCTGCCAGCTCAGCAAAAGCTTCCAGACTGCGCAGCGGTTTTCTATCCTGATGTAGACGCTTGTAGATTTCCAAATGGAAAGCGTCCTCCAATTCAAGCATCTGTGCGGCATAAAAAGCCCTGGAATACAACTCCGGCTGAAACACCGGCATTTTCCTGATGACAACCTGCGGATCTGCATTCATCTGCCAGTTTTCCAGACTGGGATGGAACTGATAACAGGCAGGACAAGTGTATTTAAAGAAAGCCCAGACCTCACCAGCCTGGCCGTCCGCAGCGTCAATCACCACTGGATTATCAAGCTCTATGTAGTGAACACCAGCCTGATATTCAACTGCGTGAAGCGGTATTGCCTTCAGCAATACCGCAATTAAAATCATTGCTTTTTTCATGACTCGCCTTAGTTTTTTGAAATTAAATCAGCGGGCACCAGGCAGTCATTCCTGGCCATTTTTTTCCAATAGCCCATTCAACTGCTCAACCGTCTGATATCCACGTATCAGAGTTCCGTCCGGCAACACGATATTGGGTGTACTGTTAACGCCCAGACTTCGCGCCATGGCCATGTGCTGATCAATCTGATGCTGACAGTCCGCCGGTTCAGGATTAATGCCGGACATCGCTGAGGTAATGGCCTGATCGGGCCGTGCAGCACATACTGCATTAACCGTTTTAACGTAAGAGGCGGAATCTTTGCCGGCGCGTGGCATCATCAGATAATCGATGTCCAGCCCTGCAGCATTGTAGTCCGGCATGTCCTGGTGCATTCGCCGGCAATAAGGACAATCTATATCGGTCACCACTGTTATCCGGTGCCGGCCTGAATCAGAATGGTATTCAATCGGCTGGATGGCGGGAATGTTATCCAGCAACTCCTTACGGTATTCAGCCAGGCGCTTCTCAGTATAATTTTCTCCCTGCTGCAGACCATACAACGGCCCGTTCAGCAAAAACTCGCCATCTCCGGATACATAAAACACACTGGAATCAGCCCGCACTTCCAGCAGCCCTTCAATAGCTGCCGGCCTGATATCGACATCAGTCAGCCCGGGCAGCAGCCGGCTGATTGCCGAGCGCACCTGCAGGTAGTCATCATCAGCATATGCGATGCCTGACAACGTTGTCACCAATAGAATTAATAATGCGTTTTTTATCACTGTGCAGCTCCGGTTATCGATCGACATTGACTATGCCTGTCCCGACGCTGAAACACAGCTCAAAACATCTCAGTTGACCTCAAAAGTTCTCAAACTGAAGGTAAACCTGCTGTTTCAGGCAATTTCTGCTATCGCCGCACCTTCATGCCCCCTACCAAACCACCGCTGCCTGAATCCGGGTAAGTCATTGGCCGCATACAACTGATAACCGGCATCCGGTTCATCGCAGTGCGATAAATCAGGTTTGATGTCGACATCATCCGGACTCTGATCAAGTTGCTGACAGTGTGAAGCATCCGGATATTCCTGTTCGGATTGAAGATCATTGGCCAGCCAGGATTCAGCAGTTGTCTGCGGCATCAGCCAGCTTTCATTGACCGGCGGCTCCGGCGTCGCCAGCAATCCGGCAATCCGGTTTCTGGTATTTTCTGCAACACAGGCAAACCCCTGGTCACGTGCATTGTTATCTGCCTCCAGTGCCCACTCCAGGGCAGACTGCAGTTGCCCGTTCTGCTCACTGATCCGGCTTAACAGACTCTGTGCAGCCACTTCAACATAGCGCTCACCGGAAGACACCGCCCGCTCCAGCACTATCTGTGCGAGTGACTGCGCGGCCTGATAGTCTGACTGTTTGTATAAAATCTCCGCTTTCATCATTCCGGCCTCCAGCAGCAAAGGGTTTTCACGTTCGGCCAGATCGAAGAAATGCCAGGCGTCAGCCAATTGCTGCTGTTTCAGATATTTAATGCCGGTGCTGAAGGCCTGCATGGCGGGCGACTGAACCACTTGGAAACTTTCACCGGGATTTGTTGAGCTGCTGCTGTCCTGTGTCACCTGTGACTGCAGACTGACTATCAATACAACTGCGCAGGCCGACAACCCTGCCGCCAAACGCCAGCCATTGCGAAAACCGGCCCGAACATTGACCGGTGTGACCCATTGATATCCCAGATTTGGATGCGTTTTGATCGGCTGCAGCGGCGCAAACACTTTGCGGATTTCAGAGATGGCCTGAAACAGACTTTGATCCTGAACATGACCGGAATGCCATACCTGCTCGAACAGCATCTGCTTGCTCAACAGATGCCGGCGGTTTTCAAGCAGCAGGGTAATCAGTACAGCCGTTTTCGGCCTGAGTGCAATACGGATGCCATTTGAATGCAGCTCGTAGCTGTTGGAATTAAACTCGAATCTGTCGAAACGGTAAATCGTCATCTGTGATTTCTCCTGGCCCGTGTCTGCCCATACACTGGATTATTGCATCAGTAAAACGTTGAAACCCTGGACTATCATAGCGAAAGCGCACTGATATAGATAAGAAAAACAACCCGCGGTTCAAAGCCGGTTGCATAGAAAAATATATTTTCATTCGATGCGACGGCAATTCACAAAGCTTCTGCCGAACACAGCTGAGAAAGCCGTTTATCGCCGGTTACGCGCTAACTGCCGCGTTGATCTTGCTGCTGAGCTGTACAATAAGCACAGTACAGTTAACTGTTAATACCCGCGGAGCATGCCATGCATTATCAACACGACAAATCGGGAACCCGTTTACCGATCAGGCTGGACTCAACCAGCAATGGTGAATACTGCCCGATTCCGCTGACTGCCGATGAACAGAAATCGAACCGCCTGGCGCTGAATATTGCTGCAGACAATGCCAAAAAACTGAACCTTAAGCGGCGCCAGTTTCTGGTTTCATTATCCGGTGCAGCCAGCTCATTACTGGCCATGAACACTGCTTTTGCCGCCCGCGGGCTAACCGGAGGGTATTTTCAACTGCCCACTGAAAGTCAATTCGATGTCGATGCTGCTTTTTCTGCTCTGGGTAAACGTGAATTTATCTTTGATGTACAGGGCCACTATGTGCCGCCCAATATCGCTGCCAGCCGCAAAGCTGAATGTGTTGATAAAGCTGAACCTGTCACCCGTGAGTATATGGCCTGTCTGGGCGCTGATGATTTCATCAAAGATGTATTTCTGGACTCTGACACCGATATGATGGTGCTCTCATTTGTCCCTTCAACCGCAGAAAACGAGCCGCTGACCATTGAGGAAGCAGCTGCCACCCGCGAGATTATTGCCAAGATGGAAGACAGCCGGGCACGCCTGCTGCTGCATGGCCGGGTTAATCCCAACCAGGATGGTGATATCGACCGCATGGATGAACTGGCTGAAAAATATGGAGTGGTTGCCTGGAAATGCTATACCCAATGGGGACCGGATGGTAATGGCTTTTATCTGACCGATGACGTTGGTATAGAGTTTATTGAAAAAGCCCGTAAACTGGGCGTCAAGAATATTGCGATACACAAGGGTATTCCCTTTGGCCCGAGATCTTATGAACACTCCCGTTGCGTGGATATCGGCCCGATTGCCAAACGCTTTCCCGACGTCAACTTCCTGATTTACCATTCCGGCTGGATTCCCGGTCAGGCTGAAGGACCGTATGACGCTGAGCGCGAAGAAGGTCTGGATGGTTTGATTAACAGTGTCAAAAATGCCGGCCTGGGCAAGCACAGCAACGTCTATGCCGAGTTGGGTTCCACCTGGCGCGGACTGATGCGTGACCCCACCTCAGCAGCACATGGACTGGGCAAACTGATCGAGCACATGGGGGAAGATAACATTCTGTGGGGTACTGACTCCATCTGGTACGGCTCACCCCAGGATCAAGTACTGGCCTTCCGTAGCTTCCAGATCAGTGATGAACTGCAGTCACAGTATGGCTACAGCCCGATAACCGATCTGGTGCGCGCCAAAATTTTCGGTCTGAACGCCACCAGGCCGTATAACATCAGTATGGAGGAAGTCCAGCTACGGGCCGGCAATGATGGAATTGCAGCTGCACAGGCCAACTACCGTAACTATCCCGATCCGCATTATCTGACCCGGGGACCGAAAACCCGGCGTGATTTTCTGCGGCTGTTGAATATGAATGGAGGCAACCCTGCCTGATGCTACAAACTAAAGCGCTTTTGATACTACCGGCTTATTGCCGGTAGTTTTTGCATAACAACAATCAAACTTTTATTGCCTGGCAACCGTCAGCTGCCATAAAAGTAACTGGACACGTCCACTCTGCAATCACGCTCAAGAATATTAATACCAAGCCAGTTGGCACTGCAGCTCATGTAATGTTTCGATGAATAATACTCCGATTTTGATACCTCACTCTTAACTGCTTTCTGGATCTGCAGTCATGACTGGTTGGCTTTTTTCCAGCATTAGTCTAATAATTTCCTCATCAGACCATCCTCCTCCAACAGCCAGATAAATATTAAGAAATGCAACTAAACGGGATAGGTATGCACGCGCATGATTCAGTTCAGCGGTCAACAATTGACGCTCAGCATCTAAAACATTAAGAAAATTGGTAACTCCTGCCTTATATCGCAAGCGAATCAGCTCGAGGCTTTTATCAGCAGCTTGTACAAATTCCTTGTTAGCAGCTACCACTTCGGCAGACATTTCGTAGCTGGCTAAACTGTCAGATACTTCTCTCATGGCTTGTAAAACTGTACTTTTATACACCAGCAGGGCTTGTGCAGTTTGTGCCTGTGCAACATCGACGTTAGCTTGCGCACGCCCAAAGTCAATAATGGGAACATTGGCAAATGGCCCCCAGGAAGTCACGTTAGTAGATGTATCACCACCAAAAACACCATTGCTTACTTGACCCACTAGAGCAGTTAAGCCAAGGTTCGGCACTGGAAAACGATTTGCTATTGCAATACCCACACTTGCCGTGGCTGCGTGTAGCTGATTTTCGGCCACACGTACGTCTGGCCTGCGTTGCAGTAATTCTGAGGGCAGACCGGGATTTACATGGCCCGGATCAAGCAATGCAGACAGACCTGACGGAGCATTAATCATAAATGATTGCGGATAGTCACCGAGTAATATCGCAAGGGTGTTGGTTGCGAATACCTGTTGCAGTTCAACTGTCGGTAAAATAGCTTTGGTAGCAGCAAGTTGTGCAATAGCCTGTTGCTCTTCCGCTCCTGAAGCTACACCGTTTTCGAGTAATAAACGAACCAGTGCCAATGAGGCTTCCTGATTATCGATAGTCTTGCGCAGGATAGCCATCTCTTCTTCAAGCTCGCGTAATGTCAGCCAGTTAATTGCGACCTGTGTAACCAGAGTTGCCATCACTCCCCGTGCAGTTTCCTCACTGGCTAACAGCTCCGCTCGTGATACTTCGCTGGCGCGGCGCAGCTTGCCAAAAATATCAATCTCCCAAGACAATGCTAAACCACGAGTAAAAGAGCTATCGTTACTGCCGGCATCACCAGGAAGCGGTGCAGTGGATAATTGCCCTATCACATTGGGTAATAAATTTCGATTCGCGAGAACAAGGCGGGCTTTTGCCTCATCAATGCGGTCAAGCGCAAGCTGCAAGTCCAGATTATTAGCAACTGCCTTGCGGATCAATGTTGATAGTTCAGTATCCTGAAACAGATCAAACCACGGCAAATCTATTAATTTAGCCGCTTGTTCCACCTCTAACGTTGTATCATGTGATTCTGGTAAAGCCAGATCAGGCCGTTGATAATCTGGCCCGAGCAAACAGCCCGCTGTCAGCACCGGTATGAACAGCGATGAGATACGTATTAGTAATGTTAGTTTAAACATTATTTAATTTTCTGAGTTGGTACATAAAGCCCACTCTTCCCCCCTATACGCTCTGCAACCCTTTCAACAATCACAAACAATCCGGGCACTATCAGCAAGCCGAAAAATACTGCAGCAATCATACCTCCAAACACCGACATACCGACTGCCTGCTTGGATGCTGCGCCTGCGCCACTGGCAATTACAAGTGGTATAACCCCAAGGATAAAAGCTAAAGCGGTCATCAAAATAGGCCGAAATCTTAACTTTGCTGCTGCTAGTGCTGCGTCTTGCAATGATTGCCCCTGCTCCCGATACAGTTTGGCAAACTCAACAATCAAGATCGCATTTTTGGCAGATAGGCCAACCAATGTCACAAGCCCAATCTGGCCATAGACGTTAAAGTCAGTCTGAGTGATCAATATTGCAGCGAATGCCCCAATAATGCCAAAAGGTGCCGCCAGCAAAACCGATAATGGTATCGACCAGCTTTCATATAATGCGGCAAGAAATAAAAACACTACCAAAATCGATAATATCAGCACCTGAACTGCGGTGCTTCCTGAATCAACTTCCTCACGTGTTTGTCCCGACCATTCATAACCATAACTGCTATCGAGAATTTCATCCGCAACTTCACGCAATGCTTGTAATGCCTGGCCTGAACTATATCCCGGAGCAGGCTCGCCGGTCAGCTCCGCCGAAGGGTACAAGTTGTAACGCAGCATAAACCGTGGCCCCACACTGGGCTCTGCCCTGACAATGCTGTCAAGTGGCGTCATTTCACCGCTCTGACCA
Source organism: Wenzhouxiangellaceae bacterium (assembly GCA_028289455.1). Taxonomy (GTDB): domain Bacteria; phylum Pseudomonadota; class Gammaproteobacteria; order Xanthomonadales; family Wenzhouxiangellaceae; genus JAJFKX01. The sequence continues at coordinate 16,356 of JANQPN010000013.1, read as the reverse complement.
CGCATAAACAATGAGGAAAGCGTGCTGATATCTTGGCGAAAATCAGCGTCGGCCTGTACATGAACTTTATAATTTTTTCCGAAATTAGTGAAATCATTGACCTCAATCCCGCCAAGAAAAGTCTGTAACGTTGCATAAACTTCATCAATAGGAATACCAAGCTTCTTAGCTTTGTCCCGGTCTACAAATAAATGATAATTAGGTGTTGATGTAGAGAACGAAGTATTAATGGTCAAAATTTCTGGTCTTTGACGTGCTGCTTGAATAAATTGTTGTGTTGTATTAGCCAGTTGCTCTGGTGATTGAGAACCACGCGCCTGCAGCATCATTGAAAACCCTGATGCAGCCCCAAAACCCGGCAATGCCGGCGGGTTAAATGCATAAACTATCGCCTCAGGCAGGCTCCGGTTCAACGCCCGGACCTGATTAATAATACTAGCGGCTTTAAGTTGTTCTGACTGTCGCTCACCCCATGGTAACAGCCTGGTGATAACCAACCCGCTGTTGGGTGCTGCCGTACCAGAAATTAAATCATATCCTACTATTGTCACCAGCGACTCTACGCCGGCGATTGCCTGTATCTGAGTGGATAATTTATCCATGGCGCTACTGGTACGCTGTATTGATGCACCTTCCGGCAAAGCCACTTGAACAAAAAAGGAACCTGTGTCTTCATTCGGTACAAACCCGGTTGGCGTAATACGAAATAGATAGCTGATGCTTAGGATAGTGACAAGCATAAATATCACTACCAGCATAGGTTTTTTAACGCCAGTGCGCACTATACGAATATAACCATCCGTTAATTTATCAAAACCAAAATTAAATGCTGTAAAGAAACGGCTAATCAAATTAGGTGACGCGCCTTCAACGCGTTGCTTCAACAACTTAGCGCACAATGCGGGTGTTAGCGTCAACGCTACAAGAACAGAAAACATCGTTGACACTGCAATGGTTATAGCAAACTGTTTATACAATTGCCCTGTCACACCAGGGACAAAGGCCATTGGGATAAATACCGCAGCCAGCACAAGCGTCATGGCAACTAATGCTCCGGAAACCTCATCCATTGATGCCTTAGTGGCAGCCAGCGCCGAAAGCCCTTCATCCCGCATCTTATGTTCAACAGCTTCAACAACCACAATCGCATCATCAACCACGATGCCAATCGCTAGCACCATGCCAAATAATGACAATGTATTGATTGAAAAACCCAGAAACTGATAACAGATAAAAGTAGCAATCAATGATACTGGTACCGCGAGCATCGGAATCAATGTTGCCTTACCAGTTTGGATAAATAAAAACACCACTAAAAACACTAATACCAATGCTTCGAAAAGAGTGTAAATAACTTCTTCAATTGATGCTTTGACAAACTCTGACGAGTCATAGGTAATGTCATAGTCAATGCCAACCGGGAAAGAGGCTGATAACTGCTCAAGCGTGCTTTTCAAGCCATCAGCTGTTTCCAGCGCATTAGCGCCTGGGGCTAGTGAGATGCCAAATACCGACGCTTCACCACCATTATAGCCAGAGGTAGTCGCATATGATTTGGCACCCAATTCAACACGGGCAACATCACGCAAACGCAAAATGGAGCCATCATCGTGTACACGCAATATTATATTTTCAAACTCGCTGAGCTCAGTCAGTTTTCCATCAAGTTGTAATGAATACTGAAATCCGCTTTGACTGTATGCAGGTGGCTGCCCAAGCTGCCCAGCTGCAGCCTGTTTATTCTGCTCTCGAATGGCCTGCAGGACATCGGAGGTTGTTAATGCAAGGCCGGCCATTTTTTCTGGTTGCAACCAGATACGCATGCCAAACTCTGCACCAAACACCTGCACATTACCGACCCCGGGAACGCGTTTGATCGGATCAACTATATAGTTATAAACATAATTATTAATAAACAGCCGATCATAGGTTTTATCAGGTGAAAACAAAGCAATGTACAATAGTGTATCGGGAGAGGCTTTTGTTACTGCAACCCCAATATCATTAACCTCAGATGGCAGGCTTGACTCTATCTGGCTAACGCGTGTCTGCGTTTCCACAGCTGCAATATCAACGTCCCGCTCTAGATCAAAAGTGACCGTAATAACAGCACTGCCATCATTGCCTGAGACGGCTTTGATGTATTTCATACCAGCCACGCCATTAATCTGGCTGTCGATTGGCGCGACCACGCTGTTTTCAACTACCTCAGCACTTGCGCCGGGATAAACACCGGATATTTTGACTGTTGGCGGAGCTATATTGGGAAATTGTGAAACTGGCAGCCCCAGCATTGATAGTATGCCGGCCAATATTAGAAACAAGGAAATAACAATGGCAAATATTGGCCGGTCAATAAAAAAACGTGCCATAGTGATGAAATCCTAAGTTTCGTCTGCTGATGTTAATTCATCAAGCGTTATCATTGTTACATCCAACAATGCACCGTCCGGGGCCTTTTGAAAGCCCTCTACAACCACTACATCACTGGCATCAAGGCCTTCTTGGATAATCCATAATGCACCAGCCCTTTGAGCAGGTATTACTGATCGCTGTTCAGCTTTCCCTGAAGCATCAACAACAGTGACAAAATAATGATTCAATAATTGAGTAACTGCACGATCTGGTATTAACAACGCATCAGAAATACTCGCTCCCTGAACACGTATTCGCGCAAATAAGCCAGGCCTTAATAGATTGTCCGGGTTAGGAAATTCCGCGCGCACACGGTAGGTTGCTGTATGTGGATCAAGCGCACGATCACTAAAGTTAATACGGCCGGGATAGAGATATTCGTTATTATCACTAAGCGTCAAGATCACCTCCTGCACTTCATCACCTCGAATACTCGCCGGGTCACCCTGCAAATACGCTAACAAGTCAGTTTCGCTGGTATTGAAATTAACCCAAGCAGGGTCATCATCGGATATCTCAACCAATAACGTAGACCCTGCGCTGATCAGATCACCAACTGATACTTCCGCCGCTCCTACGCGCCCAGTAAGTGGGGCCACCACTTCAGCGTATGCAGCAGCCACCTGAGATTGCTCAACCAGGGCTTCATTTGCATTTACTTCGGCACGCGCTGCTTCTTCCATAGCAATAGCATTATCAAATACTTGACGCGCAATTGCGTTCTCCTCCAGTAAGGGCTTGTATCGTTCCACATCCTGACGCGCCTGTGCCAGACTGGCACGCGCAGCAGATAAACGTGCTTCTGCAACGGCCAGCTCAGCATTTAATTCACGTGCATCAATACTAAACAAAAGATCGCCTTCATTGACCAATGCACCGTCGTTAAAGTGTTTTTCAAGCAAAACGCCATTGACCTGACTGCGAACCTCAACCACTTGAGAGCCTGTTACTTCTCCAATAAAATCACGGTATAAAATCGTGTCTTGTTGCAAAACATGCATTGCCTTAACAGGAACCCGCGCCTGTGCCTGCGCTTTCTGAGTATCTGTATCACAACCAAGCATCAGCAATAAGCATAAAACAAGTAAATATGAGCAAATTAATTTAACCATCGCTTTAAACTCTGAAAATCAACTGTTCAAACAAAACATTGTGTATGGATTATGAATAATAAAAAAATACCAAATACTGCCAAAATAAATTCTTTCATTATCACTCACGCTTAAACCACAATTTTTTAGAAATTGCTAATATGAAACCATCAGACAAATGATTTTTCTTATCAAAAGCAGAATTAACCTATTCAGCATTAATTATGCAATTGATTTAATTCAAACCAGCATTTCCAAAGTGATTAGTGGTACGCATAAATCTGCAATCCTCCTTCACTCTCACAGGCTGCTGATTTTGCTTTAACCCATCAGTGATCATTGCAATAATTCTTTCATCATTATCATAGTCTAAATGCGCAGCTATTGGATCAGCCACTTCACTTAAGCCAAGAAGCCCCTTTACTGCAGCAACATTGATATTCACGTTTGTTATAACAGGGCATAATCGAGAATCCAGGTAAGTATCAACAAACTCTGGCGACACGCTGTAACTCAAAATATCATTAGGATCACTAAATGCTATTATTGAGGTTTGCTCTAAAAAACGCTCATCACGCATAGACCCTCCATCGCCACAGACTTCTGGAATTTGGCCAATAACCTCAGGTTCTTTGCGACCTATTTGTAATAGCGGCAGCTGGTTTGCAAGCATAAATACCGTAAACCTTTTTTCCTGAAATGTATCCGATACTTGCTGATAAAAACCCCTATGCTGCTCATCGTCGCTAGTTAACATGGCCATTCTTTGCAACGTATCAATAAGTATCCTGCTACCCAAACTATGCGTAACAAAATAAAAGTTATCTTCAGCTAAATTTTGAATGAATATGTGATTACCAGCATTACAGGCTCTATCAGTATTATTCGGCAATCCATCCCAATCACTATTAGCCATCCAACAAATTGCCTGTGATGCGGCTATAAGAATCGTCTCCCGCTTGTCACCAAGGTAAATTAAGGGATCTGGGATTTTACTATTGAGAAAATCCTTTAAAATGGTATTTACACCAGCACGCCTGAAGTTGCTCTGCTCTGATTGATCAAAAGCCACAATCTCTCTTTCCGGCTCAGCAACTTTCGACCAGGTTAATTCATAAAATAGCAACTCACGGGACAAATCTCTGGTTTGCATTCGATATATACGAAGATTAGCTACCGAGTCACCAACCGGTATTTTGCTATTGAGTTCAGCAGGTTGGAAAATAGGCAGTTCCTTAAACCTGGTTTCTGAAACCTCCATACCCAGTGAATTAGCAAGGTTTTCTTGCAATCGTGCAGAATAACCCGGAACATGCTCACCAATGCCATGAATCATCAGCAACTTTGTTGTTACCTCCGGGTTATTTTGGGTGGCATCGAGTGACGATTCTAACCCGGAAAATTCGCCACCGATAATGTCACAAATGCCTTTATCATCCTCATCATTTTGCAATACAGCCTCAGCAAAACCCTTCCCCAAACCTTCACCAAAACTAGCACAGCCGGATAACAGCAGCAATACTGTCACTATTAGACAATAGGTTTTCATACGAACTCCTATAATTAACTTAAAACTCATGGTTAACTTAGATAATAAAGACATTTAGCATTATTAATGCTGTGATTATATTAAGCAGCCCGCCCTCTGAACCATGGATAAAGCAGCTAACTTGAGTAAGGTTCTAGCAGCTAAGCCACGAAATGATTTGTTATAATTACAGCACATCATATCACTTGCCGGTTCTAAAACATAGGATTACAGCACGTTTCCAGACACTAGGCCAAGCAGGTTAAAATACTATAATTGGCTCGGATTATTTCTAGCCAATTTAGCCTCACTGTCAAAAAATCCCATTTTGTGATGTTGTATAAAGTGATTTTTAAGCCTGGCCAAGGTACGCACGCGCTATATTAAGCATTTCACCTAGATACAGCGCATCTTTCTTAGCATGTGCTGTAAATTCTAGCGGTTATGAACTACGGCCACCCAGCCTGATCAGTTTTTAAACATCCTTGTTAAATGACTTTCAGCCCCTCACCCGGCGCTTATTTATTACGCTGGCGCAGTTTTCATGAGAATTACGCATTAACTAATATATGGTCACCTTGCCGAGCTGCGATGTTAAGCATCTGATGGTTGGCAGTGACCTGATTTTGATTACAAAACACAGGAGTTCTCCAAGCATGACCATTCATCGAGTATTGCGTAATTTTGCTGTTTTCAATCTGCTGATCGCCAGCAGCAGTCTTTCACTGGCCACCATTCAGGTAGCGACTGACCAGGAACTGCGTGATGCGCTCAATCAAACAGAAGACACAGAAATCTTCCTGAATGCTGGTGTCAGGTTCGAACCGGGCCTACGTTACGACTTGTCTCTGCGGGCGGAATATCGCATAACCACCAATCGTAACAACCCGGCTGTCATCGATGGAAACAACTCAGCCGAGGGTGCATTTAATCTTGGGGATGAAGCCGGTTTGGAGCTTAAGAATGTACTGATAAGCAACTTTACCCGCTCTGCCATCATCGCTTCCGGTAATTCCCGCCTGACCCTGCATAACGTCCGTTGCGAAAACAACGGATCTTCGCAAGCCATGGGCGGCTGCGTGCATGCTGATGGAATCGATGCCTTTAAATCTCTGCACTCGTACTTAATTGGTAACCGCAGCTTTCGCGGCGGTGCGTTGTATCTCCGGGCCAGCCATACCAAGATTATTGAGTCGATCTTCGAAGACAACAGTGCAGATACCTCCGGTGGCGATGCGGTGATCAAGCCAGCTGAGCTGCCCGAACGGTTTTCACTCTATCCGCTCGGCGTTTGGGCGGAAGCCAACATGTTCAGGAATTTTTCCGCTGGTGCATTCGGTGGATCGATTGAAATACTTGATGATGACTTTAATGATCCTCAGCCCTTTGAAGTACACATCGCCAATAACAAATTCAAATCCTTATCATCTGTTCCGGCTTTGGAGCTCAATACCAGCAGCACGATCCTGTTGGCATTGAACAGCTTCCATGTCGGAGGCGATCTGCTCAATAGTGTAGCTCCTGCCTTAGTGGCTGCCGGCAATCTGGTCAACACCAAACAGATCATTGATGCACAACTCACAGCTGCGCCAGCAACACCCGGTTTCAAACCTGCTACAACCTGTAATGTATTCGCCGGTCAGCTGATTTCGTTCGGTTTCAATATCCTGAATGCCGATGGTTGCTCATTCAATCAGTCCAGCGATCAGCTGAATACCAACCCGGGATTTACCCCGGATGATCCTGATTTAGGACTGCTGGCCAACAGTCCGGCCGTAGATGCGCAAGATGGCGAGGGCCTGCTTGCTCTACCAGCTATGGCTGCTGCTTTACTGCCTGATGAAAACAGCGCTTTTCTGCCCTGTGGCGTACTTGATTCCACTGGTTTGGGCCGTCCTCAGGATGCCGATGGCGACGGTGTATTTGAGTGCGACCTGGGTGCGCGTGAACGGCGCAATGGACCGGATATCAGTGCCGCCCAGACCATGGCTGTGTTTGACTCCAATCGGGTCGGCGAAGGTCAGTTTCTGGAAATCCTGCCCAATGGTCTGGGCGCCATGTCATTTTTCACTTTTGGACAGAATGGTGGGCAGGACTGGTTTACCGCGTTGGGCCAGGTGGTCGGCAATACCGTGGTTTTCAGTAGCATTAATGACGCTACCGGAGGCGTCTGGGGAAGCGCTTTTAATCCTGCGACCATAACCAGAACCAACGCCGGTCAGGCTTCATTTGTGTTTTCCAACTGCCAGTCCACCGGCCAGCCGGGACGCTTTATGTTCCAGTCTGCGGTTGGCACGCAACGTTCTGATGTGTTCAATCGAGCTACGCGACTTTCCACCAGCATTGACTGCAGCGGCCAGATGGCTAACCCCAACTCCACCCGTACCGGCAGCTATTTCGGCGGATCAGCCCGCAACGGTGAAGGCATGCAGTACATTGAATTAAACAATGGCCAGGGCGTCGGGGTGTTTTACGGCTATGATCCACAGGGCAACAAATTCTGGACGACATCCGCACCAGCTGCAGTCAACGGCAATACCGTTACTCTGCAGATGCAATATCCAGCGGTAACGACCAGTTTCGGTATCAACTTCGATCCGGACGAAATCCAAACCCAGCCGTTCGGCACGATGACACTGACGTTCAATGCCGATGGAACGGTTGCCTTCAGCATGAACCCAGTGGTGCCAGGCTTCGAACCGATCAGCTATACGATGATGCGCTTGACGACACCACTTGGGTTGGGGTCGTAGATATATCATGGCGTTATAATCAACTTGCCATATTAAGTTACAACCAAAATGAATCGGGGTTTCAACTATGCAATCGCAGTATAGAAATCGATTAATCACTAAGCTTTTTTGTGTGTTCATGCTGATGCTGGCTGCTGCTCAAGTTAAAGCAGTGGACGTCGGCAGTGAAGCAGATATTCTTGATGCACTGGCTAACGCTCAGGGCGATGCCGGCATCACGCTTACGCTGATTAACAATATTACTTTGTCGGACAGCATTGACCTGGGCATGAATGATGTCACCATTACATCCAGAAACCCCAATCTACCGTTCACCATTTCCGGAAACAACCAGGTGGGTACCGCCTTTACTGCCGGCGGAAGTTCGACTGTCAGCGTTGATGGTGTCAGATTCACGGGTTTCACCAACTCTGTGATTATGGTTACCAATCAGGTCAGCCTGATGTTCAACCGGGTCAGCTGTGAAAACAACGGTGGTAATGAGTCGGTTGGCGCCTGTGTAAATGCTAATACTCTGGGCCAGATCGGCATCCGGAATTCCACTTTTGAGAATAATATCGCCGCCTTTGGTGGCGCATTGTTTGTTGCCGGGCCACTCATCAAGATTGTCCTGTCCACCTTCATCAATAACTTCGCACTGCAATCCGGTGGAGACATTGCCATCACTCCGATTGCTGGTGTTGTTGCCGGCGTGCTGGTTGGGGTATGGATAGAGCAGAATATTTTCCGAAATTCCCAGGCCGGTCTGTTCGGCGCCTCACTATTTTTCAATCAGCCGGTTATCAACCCCGGAAATTTCGACCCCACGATTCATATTGCCATGAATATCTTCTTCACACTGGCAGTGGTCAATCTGATTGAAGCACCCTATTTTGGCCTGATACTGTTCATGATGAACAGCGTGTTTATCAATGGCGATCTGTTTAATACCCTGGGATTGTTTTACCTTGCCGGTAATTTGATACGCGCCAATGAGTCCTCATTACTGGTGACCCAGGGCAGCTCGTTGCCTGATATCGGCATTAAACCTCAGGCCACCTGCAATACATTCGGTGGCGGCAACACCTTGTCACTGGGTTATAACGTGTTGAATACCTCAGGGTGCCCCTTGGATGCCGGTACCGACCGGCCTAATACCAGTCCGGGGTTTGTCAATGACGATCCAGAGCTGAATCTGCAACTGGGCAGTCCTGCAATAGAAGCTCAGGATGGAGAGGGTCTGATCAGTTTGCCCGGGATGGTAACGGCTATGCTGCCGGAAGAAAACGGGACCATACTGCCCTGTGGCGTAGCCGATGCAACCGGCCTGGGACGGCCCCAGGATGGTAATGGCGATGGTGTGTTCGAGTGTGATCTGGGCGCACGGGAACTGCGCAATGGTCCGGATATTTCTGCCGCGCAAACCATGGCTGTATTCGATATCAACCGGATTGGTGAAGGTCAGTTCCTGGAGGTTCTGCCCGGCGGCCTGGGCGCCATGTCCTATTTTACTTTCGGTGTTGACGGCGGGCAGGACTGGTTTATTGCACTGGGGCGTCAGGTTGGCAACAGCATTGTGTTTAATAATGTTAATGATGCAACCGGTGGTGTGTGGGGCAACGATTTCGATCCCGACACCATAACCAGAACCAATGCCGGCCAGGCTTCATTTGTGTTTCCAACCTGTCAGGCCGGCGATCAGCCCGGGCGGTTCATGTTCCAGGCAGCTACAGGAACCGAACGCTCAGATGTATTCAACCGTGCCTCGCGACTGTCCACCAGTGTTGCCTGCAACGGGCAAATTACCAACCCGACTTCCAACCGCACCGGCAGCTATTTTGGCGGAGCGGCACGCAATGGTGAAGGCATGCAGTACATCGAACTGAACAACGGTCAGGCCGTGGCTGTTTTCTATGGATATGATCCTCAAGGGAATAAATTCTGGACCACTTCTGCGCCTGCCGCAGTTAACGGCAATACAGTTACCCTGCAGATGCAGTATCCAGCTGTTACCACGAGCTTTGGAGTTAACTTCGATCCGGATGAAATTCAAACTCAGCCGTTCGGCACAATGACTTTGACATTCAATGCCGATGGAACAGTCGCATTCAGTATGAATCCGGTAGTGGCAGGTTTCGAACCGATCAGCTATACCATGCTGCGCTTGACCACTCCTCAGGGGCTTGGTTCTTGAATTGCGCCTGGCAAAATAAGGATACCCCGTCATATGACGGGGGTATGCGGGCTCAATCTCTTAGTGGTGCAATCAAGGCTCCGATTTGTTTTCTTGCATCTGCCCAATATCGATTTACTGAACGAGGAGAAAGCTGCATTACCGATGCTGTTTCATCAATGGTCAGCCCACCGAAATAACGCAGGATGACCACATGGCTCATTTGTTCATCCACCTGTTGCAGATAATCCAGCGCCTGGTCAACCAGCAGGATGTCCTCAGCCAGCGCTTCGCGGGTTATGACCATGTCGTCTTCCAGGGTTCGATGCCGCGGCCGGTTACCACGCTTGGCTGCGAGTACGCTACGGGCCCGGTCAATCAGTATCCGGCGCATGGTCTGGGCCATCAGTGCAGTAAACTGCTGCGCACTCATATCGGCCAGCTCAGATGCTGATGCCAACCGCAGATAGGCCTCATGCACCAGCCCGGTGGTACCCATGGTTATCATGTCGCCTTCTGCCTTCATTTTACCTGTCGCAATGCGCTTCAGCTCGCGATACAACAGGTGCATATGATGATCGATGGGCAAATCGGGTGCGGCGGTGCTCATGTGGTTATTATGCTTGAACCGATGGTGACATTATTGTGGATAGCATAACCGGTATGCAAGACAGCCAGTTGAAATTATGGCACGCGTCCATTCAGCTGTTGCCTGAATTTGATTCACTCTCACCCAGTGAACGGGATAAAAAACTCAGCGAACTGGCCGAATCAAACCCGGAATTGCATCAGATGTTGCTCAAGCTGCTCGGTAATCAACCCGGTGCTTCACCACTGGACAGGATTCCGCAGCAATTATTAGGCATCAACGTTAATCTGGATACCCAGCATGTCGGCGATTACCAGCTGCTGGAAGAAATCAGCGCCAGCGCGATGGGTACTGTATACCGCGCTAAGCGTGCAGATGGCAGGTACAGGCACCAGGTTGCCATCAAATTGCTGGCCGCATCTGAAAACCAGGACAATTATGCCCGCTTCCTGAGTGAACGCCAGCTCCTGGCCAAACTGGAACATCCCGGCATTACCCGGATTATCGACGCCGGTGAATTTGCCGATGGTGTGCCATACGTGGTTATGGAATGGGTAGATGGTATTAATATTGTCGACTACTGTCGGCAGAATAAACTTACAATCCAGGCAAGAGTACAGTTGTTCTGTAAAGTATGCGATGCCATTCATTTTGCTCATCAGCATCTTATTGTGCACGGGGATATCAAACCGGACAATATCCTGGTAACCAGTGAAGGTCTGCCAAAACTGCTGGATTTTGGCATTGCCCACAGACTGGACAGAGCCACAGAACATGATGCATCACGCAGACTGTTCACTACGGGCTATGCCAGCCCGGAGCAGCTGCAACATAAACCAACCAGTACAGCCAGTGATATTTTTTCACTGGGCCTGGTACTGTTCGAGCTGGTTTTCAACCGGCATGCCTTTGCCATGACCAGCAGCTTCCAGGACTGGCAGCAACAGGTCTCCCAACAGCCACCGGATTTTCCGTCCGGACAGCTGCAAAGGCAATTGGGTATCCGCAGAGACTGGCAGAGTGACATACAGGCGATCTGCCTGCGGGCATTGGCCAAACAACCCCAGCAACGCTATTCATCAGCTCTGGCGATTGCAGATGATCTGAAACGGATGCTGGCTGACCAGCCTGTACCAGCCCGACGAGGTGGCTGGTGGTATACAGCGAATAAGTTTTTCAAACGTTATACCTGGGCAACCACTTCTGCCATGCTGGCTGTGCTGATCGCTGTTGTTTCCATTACTTTTCTGAGTATGCAGCGTACTGAATTACGAGAAGCTTTGGTCACCAGTGAACAACAGCGCCTGACAGCTGAACAAACCACTCACTATATCCAGGACATGATGCTGCAGGCTGATCCACATGAGAGCGGCGATAAAGCCATAACCCTTGATCAGGTTTTAATCAGCGGAGCCGATCAACTGGCCGACCGGTTTGCCGAGCAACCTGAAGTTAGGGTCAGCCTGGCTTATACCCTGGGTCAGGTATTACAAAACCTGGGACAGTATGAGCAGGCTGTGAAAGCGTTTGACATGGTTCTGGAGGAGCACAGTGGTCCCTACCGTGCCCTGGCGTTAAGTGCCCAGGCCAAAGCATTCACTGAATTGGAGCAGTATACTCAAGCATGGGAAAAGGCCAGCCAGGCGGAACAGCTTCTAGAAGCTGAGCAGAATCTGGACTGGGCTAAAAACCGCTTCGTGCAAAGTGGGATTTTGACACGTCAATCACGCTTTGAGGAAGCAGCTGCGCATATTGAAAAGACACTGTCAGCCCCTTTGGAGCTACCGGTCGAACTGAACCTGGACAAGCTCATTAACCTGGGCACTTTGTACTGGAGTCAGGATCAGTTGGAAGCTGCATTAAGCAGCTATCGGCGTGGTTATGACCTGGCATATGCCAGCTATGGTGCCAATCATCATCAGACGGCCAGATTCCAATATGGCCAGGCCGCTGCCCTGCACCGTCTGGGACGGTTTGCAGATGCTGAAAGCACTTATTCATCGGCACTGGCCATCCAGCAGATTATCTACGGCAATGACCACCCCACAACCATCAGGACAAAAAACGCCCTGGGCTCATTATTTTATGATCTGGGCAGAAATCATGCTGCCGGTCTGGTGATGCAGGAGACTTTAGGTCAGCTACGGACCATTCAACCACTGGATAAAGCGCAGTTGAGCAGAACCCTGATCAACTATGCACTGGTACTGCATGACGTAGGAGATTTTCAACAGGCCGAGGCACAATACAAGGAAGCAGTGCCCATCATCCTGGAGTTGTATGGTGAAAGCTCTCTGCAATACGCACGCTATATGAGCAACCTGAGTCTGTTATACCTGGACCGGAATCAAATTGACCTGGCCATGCCGTTATTACAGCAGTCCTATGCCAAATTTCAGGAAATATACGCTGACAACCATACCAGCCTTAGCTTCTCGCAATTACACCTGGCACGTGCATACTGGCAGACCGGTCGGGCTGATGTCGCCAGGCAATGGCTGGAAAAGTCCATTAATAATCGCCGCCAGCTGGATGCAGGCCAGCACAGTCTGCTGGCGGATGCTTTAATCTGGCAGGCACGCATCGCCATAGCCGAGCAACAGCTGATATTGGCACGTTCATCGGCTGATGAAGCTCTGATCATCCGTCAACAAAACTTTGATAAAGATAATTGGAGAGTGTATGAAGCTCAGGTATTGACCGGGATAACTGATCTGCTGCTTCAGCCGGACGATGTCGATGCCAAAAACAGAATTCTGCAGGCCTATCACACTCTGGCAGACAATCGCGGCACTGATGACTGGCGTGTGATGCGTGTGCGAAATGATATGAATGCTATTGCTGAGCTACAGATCATCTCGGTAGAGATCAACGATCTTTGGTTATCTGCTCAGTAACCTTTTGTTCTATAGCATTCACTTCAAGCTTAAAAATATCCGGGCGGGCGTAATGCCCTGCAACATCCAAATCGAATTTACCCTGCGCTATGATGCCGGGATCCAAATCAGCAACCAGAATTGACTGTTGGCCGAATACCGGGCCTGCAAGTACTTCCCCCATGGGTGAAACAATACAACTACCGCCGTTGATCAATACAGTTTCTAAATCTTCTCCCTGCATTGGGTGGTATTCGGCAGGTCCATTTTTACGCTGCATATACTGACAGGCGCTTAATACAAAACAACGGCCTTCCATTGCTATGGTGCGCATCACCGGCAGCCAGCTTTCACGTTCATCGACTGTTGGCGCACAATAAATCTCTACGCCCTGGGCATACTGTGACAAACGCAATTGAGGCATATAGTTTTCCCAGCAGATTACCGCACTCAGTTTACCCAATGCCGTGTCCATCACCTGTAAAGTAGAACCATCTCCAAACCCCCATATCAGACGCTCCATGGCTGTCGGCATAACCTTGCGATGCTTACCCAGCAGATTACCCTGGCCGTCAAAATAAACGACACTGCAATACAACGTGCCACCATCGCGTTCAATAACGCCAACCACCAGATGCATACCAAATTCACGCGCCATATCCGCCATTTGGTCGCACTCTGGTCCAGGAATAGTGATTGCCGATTCATAATAGCGTTGGAATTCCACCCGACCTTCAGGCGAACGGCTACCCACATGCGCGCCAAAATTGATGCCTTTGGGATACCCGCCAACAAATGCTTCCGGTAATACTGCCAGTTGAGCACCCTCAGCAGCCGCATCAGCCAGCAGGCTGTGCATTTTTTTCAAAGTGGCTGGTGTGTCGAATAATTCAGAAGCAGTTTGAATAACTGCTGCACGGCAGGGTTGCATTTGACGATCCGGATATTAACAGCGTTGTATTCTGGCAGATTTATCCTGTGTAAAAAAGCTTTACTGCAGCGCTCTCGGGAATAACCAAATGAGCAGATTGAATAAACCAGCTGGACATAAAAAAAGCCGGGCAAAGCCCGGCTTTTCTAAAACTTTATTCTGGCTTATTTAGCAGTATTTCTGCGTGCCAGCAATAGCAGACTGGCTGCACCCAGTACCAGTACCAGAATCAGCAGACCTGCAGGCTGCAATGCTGGGACAGCCGGTGGATCAGGCAGATTGGCAATTGGGCCAAACGCAATATTGTCTACCAGCTCACCATTATCACCGATGCCTTCAATTTCAATTTGTGCGATCGGCTCAACAGCAATAACACCAAGGAATGCATTATCAGGCAATGCACCCAGACCCATAACTGTTGCTGAACCAATGGTTCCGCCACCGGCATTCCTGAATGTCAGGGTAACGTCGCCAGCACCCAGACCGGCAAATACATCCATGCCTACCGCCTGAACATCAGCACCACTGAAGTCAAGGAATGTAGTATCAGCAAATGTGATCGCTCCCATTAGAAAATCCGGGTTACCAGCAAATGCCGGCGGCAGCATGACTGCGTTCCCAGCGGACGAAGTATTCATATCCATTCCATCAACAAACTGACCTGGTGTGAAGCAGTTGTCGTTACTGGCTGAATTTACCGGTGTAACACAAGACTGGAATGCACCACCGGCATTGTTGTCTTCAAAATCTTCAGTGTTGGTGGCCAAAGGCGCCGCTGCTTCAAATGCAGTACGGTCGGTAAATACATTCAATCCACCCAGAACACCACCGTTCGGATCAGTCCCACCGGTTCCTACCGGAACAGGAAGACCGTTGGCAGCATCTTCATATGTAAAGCCCTGCGCGTTCACAGCAGCTGATGCCAACATAAGCACAAACATTAAAAACAGTTTTTTCATTATCCTTGACCTTTCAGGTTAATTTAAGTGCAGCGTTAGCTAATGCTGCTGCCATTCCTAACACGGGAGCAACCGGAATCTTCCAGATTAAATCTCCCAACCAATAGCTTCCCTCAGAATACATTTATCCTTGTATTCACAAGGCACAATGATAGGTACATCAAGCTATGATTGCAATAGAAAAGGCTTTGTTTTCCTTATATTTGCTGAATTTTTCCAACAAACAGGCTAAATCATGATAGCGCCGTCATCACTACCCACAATAACATCATCTTTGATGGACTTATAAAGAAAAACCACGAAAGCGGAAAGATTATATAAATTTGCCTCAGTGACACCAGCATTAGTAGCTCACATAACGATATATGAGGGTATAAAAGCCCCGACTGGACGAACCAAATCTGGGTTTTGTATTAGATGCCTGACAGTGACCGCGCCTCAGCGGCGCCAGAGCGATTCTGCATAGTCCCGACAGGGACACCAACATCAGTTGGTCACATAGCAAGTTTGTAAGATATAAAAAACCCCGACTGGACGAACCAAATCGGGGTTTTATATTAGATGCCTGACAGTGACCTACTCTCACACGGCGAATGCCGCACTACCATCGGCGCAGATGCGTTTCACTTCCGAGTTCGGTATGGGATCGGGTGGTACCACAACGCTATTGCCGTCAGGCAAACCGGTTGATGCAGCAATACTTTGCTGCATCCAATTCGAAATCTAGTCAGAGCTTGTTGTGTCTACTACTTTTTATATGTAGTTGTGACATCGGCTTTAGTATATAGCCAAGCCGCACGGGCAATTAGTACTGGTTAGCTTCACGTGTTGCCACGCTTCCACATCCAGCCTATCAACCTTGTAGTCTACAAGGGCCCTACAGGGACCTCGAGGGTCCAGTGAGATCTCATCTTGGGAGAGGCTTCCCGCTTAGATGCTTTCAGCGGTTATCCCGTCCAATCATAGCTACCCGGCAGTGCCACTGGCGTGACAACCGGAACACCAGAGGTTCGTCCACTCCGGTCCTCTCGTACTAGGAGCAGCTTCCCTCAAATCTCTAAC
>JANQPN010000014.1 GCA_028289455.1 Wenzhouxiangellaceae bacterium | reverse complement strand
GAGGATGATTTTTTCCTGTTGGGTGGACATTCGCTGCTGGCGACACAGCTGGTGAGTCAGGTACGGCAGCGGTTTGGTGTGGAGCTGCCGCTGAGGGTGCTGTTCGAACAGTCAACGATATGCAAATTGGCACCGGTACTGGAACAGTACCGCAACAGACAGACTTTGCCGGATATCGGCAAGGCGGTCAGTGAAGTAATGGATGAAGACACTGATGACGAATGGGAAGGAGAGTCGTTTTGAATGCTAAGGCGACCATAGCGGCTGCGCGAGAACGCTCAATAGAGCTTTACGTCGAAGATAACCAGCTTAAATCGCTGGCTAAAAAAGGCGCAATGACGGATGCCATTCGTGCACAGATCAAAGCCAATAAAGATGAAATCATTGCTTATCTGTTGAGTGCTGATGAGCTCAATGCTGACAGGCTGGCACAACCGTCCAGGAGCGGATCAGCAAAAGCTGATAAATGGTACCGGCTTTCCTTTGCACAACAACGCCTGTGGTTTATTGATCAGCTGGAAGGCAGCGAGGGCCAATACAATATCCCGGTGCAGTTCAGGTTGTGCGGGGAATTGCATCATCAGGCATTTATCCAAGCCATCGATACTATTGTTGAACGGCATGAAGTCTTACGCACACGGTATGTGGAACGAAAAGACGAGGCATATCAGGTCGTCAGTGATGCGTACCCGTCAGCAGTTGAAGTTATCGATCTGAGTGGAATTAATGAAGCAGAACAGTCAGCCAGGCTGAGCGAACTGGGGCAGGGTCAGGCTCGCCAGGCGTTTGATCTGCGCAATGATTTGATGCTGCAGGTGAAGCTGATTCAGCTGGCCGATCATGATCATGTGATTTTGATCACCATGCACCATATCGCCTCTGACGGCTGGTCAATGGGTGTGTTCTTCCGTGAACTGGATGCACTTTACCGGGCGTACAGCCAGGGTAATGATAATCCGCTGCCGATACTGCCGGTGCAGTATGCCGACTACGCTCAGTGGCAGCGCGACTGGCTGCAGGGTGATTTGCTGGATGAGGAGCTGAAGTATTGGCAGCAGCAACTGGCTGATATCCCGCCGGCCCATAGCATGCCGCTGGACTATCCCCGGCCACCTGAACAGAGTTTCACCGGAAAAACTTATCACCGTTCACTGGGTAGTGATCTGACTGAGGCAGTTAATAGGTTTTGCCAGCGTCATGATGTGACTCTGTTCATGCTGCTGGAAACCGTTTTTGCGGTGCTGGTTGGACGCTACGGTAACGAGCAGGACGTGGTAATCGGTACGCCGATTGCCGGGCGGACACACAGCGATACAGAAGCGCTGATCGGTTTCTTTGTCAATACACTGGCATTGCGCACCCAGTTTACCGGTGACAGCAGTTTCGCGGAAATCCTGGCGGTGAATAAACACACCATTCTGGATGTGTACACTCACCAGCACATCCCGTTTGAGATGCTGGTGGAAGAACTCAAGCCGGAGCGCAGTCTGCAGCACAGCCCGGTATTTCAGATTCTATTTTCACTGCAGAGTGGCGGACAGAGTGATCCTGAACTGGCCGGGATGCATCTCAGTCCGGTCAGCAATGAGCACCAGATTATTAAATTTGATCTGGAACTGACGGCTATTGAACGTGATGCCGCGGTAGTCATGGGATGGAACTACAACATCGACTTGTTCCATGCCGACACCATTGAGCGGATGGCCGATAATTTCATGGTGCTTTTACAGGCGGCAATTCAGCAGCCTGAAGCAACAATCTCTGAGTTGGAATGGGTTACCGATCAGCAATGTCTTGCGCTGACCCAACTCAACCACTCGAAAACTGATTTACCGTCGGAAACGCTGGTCCATCAGCGGTTCGAGCAACATGCTGAGCGGCAGCCGCAGGCCATTGCTGTCGTACAGGGTGAACAACAGCTCAGCTATGGGCAATTGAACCGACAGGCCAATCAGTTGGCACATTACCTGCGTGATCACGGGGTTGGTGCGGATGTCAGGGTTGGGGTTTGCATGGACCGCTCACCAGAGCTGGTCATCGCTCTGCTGGGAATTCTGAAAGCCGGTGGGGCTTATGTGCCACTGGACCCCGGCTATCCAGCCGAGCGTTTGGACTACATGCTGAGCGATGCCGAGGTGAAAGTCATACTGACTGCCGGTGATCTGCCGGCAGCCGAAGCGCTGAGCAGTCCGGCATTAACGCTGGAGACACTGCAAAACACGCTGAACAAGTACCCGGATATAAATCCTGAACCAGTCAACAGCGGTAATAATCTGGCCTATGTGATCTACACTTCGGGGTCAACCGGGCAGCCCAAGGGTGTACTGAATACCCATGCCGGCCTGTTGAACCTGATTGGTTGGCATTTGCAGGCGCACTCGGTAACCGCCGATGATTGCGGCAGCATGCTGGCCAATATCGGTTTCGATGCGTCTACCTGGGAACTGTGGCCTTATCTGTCGGCAGGTGCCTGTCTGTGGCCGGTTTCAGACGAACAGCGGATGGAACCGGAGTTGCTGCTGGACGGTATCAGCAGGTACCAGGTGACGCATTGTTTCATGCCGACTCCGTTAGCGGAACGTCTGGCAGGCTGTGAGTGGCCATCAGACTGCCGATTGCGGGTATTGCTTGTTGGTGGAGATAAACTGGGTGGATACTGCCTGCCTGCCGGTGTTGAAACCAGGCTGGTTAATCATTACGGTCCGACCGAGACGGCAGTAGTTGGTACCTATACTGAAGTTAAACCGGATGCAGTCGGAGCGCCGCCTATCGGCCGTCCAATCAGCAACATGCAGGCATATGTACTGGATCAGTCGTTGCAGCTGGTTCCACATGGCGTCATCGGTGAGCTGTGTTTGGCCGGTCGAAGTCTGGCACGCGGCTATTTAAATCAAGCGGCATTAACTGCGTCCTCTTTTGTACCCAACCCATTTGATAATGACCCCGGTTCAAGGCTGTACCGCACAGGCGATCTGGTGCGTTACCGGGCCGACGGCGAACTTGAATTTGCCGGAAGAATTGATCATCAGGTTAAAGTCCGCGGCTTCCGCATAGAGTTGGGTGAAATTGAAAATCGCCTGCTGGCACATCCCGGTGTCCAGGAGGCACTGGTGCAGGTTGTTGACAGCGAACTGGGATCGCAACTGGTCGGATATGTGGTGGCTGATGAAGTCACCGAAGCCGGATTAAAGGAATCGCTCAAGCAGGTATTGCCGGGCTACATGGTGCCAACGGCGATTATCCAGCTGGAATCATTTCCACTGACTGCCAACGGCAAAGTTGACCGGCGAAAACTGCCCCTGCCCGACTGGCGGGATTACCGGCAGCAATATGTGGCGCCGCGCAATGCAACAGAACAGCAGCTGGCAGATATTTATGCTGATCTGCTGCAGTTGGAACAGGTCGGCATTGATGACAACTTTTTCGAGCTGGGCGGCCATTCACTGCTGGCTACGCGACTGATCAGCCAGATTCGCCGGCAGCTGGAAGTGGAATTGCCGTTAAAGGCGCTGTTCGAACAGCCAACCGTTGCCGGCCTGGCAGCAATGTTGCAATCGCACAGCGATGTACTGGTATTACCGGAAATTACACAGGCTGATCGCAGTGCGCGTCTGTCTCTGTCATTTGCCCAGCAGCGCCTGTGGTTTATCGATCGCCTGGAAGGTGGTAGCAGTCAATACAACATGCCGGTGGTTCTGCGATTGTCCGGTCAGATGAATCTGGCTGCATTCAGGCAGGCCTTGAGCACCATCGTGGAACGCCATGAAGTACTGCGCAGTGTCTATATCGAGCGCCGCCAGGATGTCCATCAGCTGATCAACAAACCGACGCCGGTAGCACTGAAAATCGTTGATTTAAGTCATTTAAACAGCGCTGATCAGCAGGCGGAAATCCAACGGCTTGCCGCTGAAGAAGCGTCCCGGCCGTTTATGCTGGACGCCGACCTGATGCTGCGCGGTCAGTTGATCAGTCTAAGCGATGACGATCATGTACTGCTGATCACCATGCACCATATTGCCTCCGACGGCTGGTCAATGGGTGTGTTCTTCCGCGAACTGAATACCCTTTACGAGGCCTTCAGCGAAGGGCGCGAGAATCCTCTGCCGCCACTGCCGGTGCAGTATGCCGACTACGCCCAGTGGCAGCGCGACTGGCTGCAGGGTGAGCTGCTGGAGCAGCAGCTGAACTACTGGCGTGAGCAGCTGGCGGACATTCCGCCGGTACACAGCCTGCCGTTGGACTATCCGCGTCCGCATACCCAGAGTTTTGTCGGCAAAGCCCACCGTCAGTCGATCGACAGCAGCCTGACCCGGTCACTGAGACGCTTGTGTCAGCAGCATGATGTGACGATGTTCATGCTGTTGCAGACGGTGTTTGCGGTGTTGATCGGTCGCTACAGCAATGAGCGGGATGTGGTGATCGGCACGCCGATAGCGGGCCGCACGCACAGTGACATTGAACCGCTGATCGGTTTTTTCATCAACACGCTGGTGTTGCGTACGCGGTTTGCAGCGGGGACCGGGTTTGCCGAGCTGCTGTCGGACAACCGCCAAACCATCCTGGA
>JANQPN010000060.1 GCA_028289455.1 Wenzhouxiangellaceae bacterium | reverse complement strand
TCGCCACCAGCATGCATCGTGTTCGCCGGTACGATCTCACCAATATCGCCAGCCGCATAGCTCTGCGCCGTGCCACCAGTGTTGGTGAAGGTGATCGTGTAGGTCAGGTTCTCGCCAGCTTCAGCTGTCGGTCCACCACCTGTCAGTGTCTTGGCAACACTGATGTTCGGTTCAGTTGGTGTGCTCTCATCGCAATCATTGATTCCCGCGCCGGCATCAGGGCATTTGCCGGGAGCAGTAACAGTATTATCAATACTTGTCACATTGTCCGGAATCGGATCATCTACCGTTACGATAAAGGTCAGGGTTGCTACACCAGGCACTCCACCGGATATAGCCGGAACACTGAATGCGGCCGTATTGCTGCAGGCGCTGCCTGCCGCAGGTGCCGCACAGGTAAAGTCGTCTCCACCTGCATGCGTGGTATTCGCAGGAACCACTTCACCGATCGAACCGATCGCAAAATTATCAACCGCATCACCCATATTGGTGAAAGTGATTGTGTAGGTCAGTGTTTCACCTGCCGAAGCAATTCCATCAACGCCTGCATCTACCGTCTTGGTTAAAACCACATTCGGCAGCGGCTGATTGTTGCTGTCATTATCAGTGACTGGATTACTACCCGGATCATTACCGGTAACTGTCGCTGTATTATTGACTGAACCTGCATCAATGTCGGGCTGGGTAATGGTATAGCTGGCTGTACATACCAGCGTAGCGGCAGGCGCAAGTGTTGCGGGCTGTGCGGGGACACAGGCTAAAGCGCCCAGACCCGGCAATGGATCAGTAATAGTTACCGCCGTTAACGTTACATTCCCCGTATTGGTGGCTGTGAATGTGTAGTCAATGGTATCGCCTACAGTTACTCCGGGCGTACCGTCATCATCATTGAGCACGCCCGTTTTGACGATATCTATCGATGCCGTTTGGCTCAATGGCTGGTTATTACTGTCGTTGTCGGTAACCGGGTCACCATCCGGATCATCGCCGGTGACAGTGGCTGTATTATTAACCGCGCCAGCATCAATGTCGGGTTGAGTAATTGTGTAGCTTGCGGTGCAAACCAGTGCTGCGGCAGGCGCCAAAGTCGCTGGCTGGGCAGGCGCACAGTTCAAGGCGCTCAGACCTGGAAGCGGATCAGTAATACTTACAGACGTTAAGGTGGTAGAACCGTTATTGGTGGCCGTGAACGTGTAATCAATGGTATCCCCGGCACTGACACCCGGTGTACCGTCATCATCGTTTAGAACCCCCGACTTAACCAGATCAATGACGGCAAGCCCATCGGTATCAGTGGCAGAGTTGTTGGCGGCATTGGAATCTATGGCATTGGCCGGTACCGCCACCGTAGCGGTGTTGACCAGGTCACCGGTCCGGCCGGGGTCAACATTAACAGTGATGGTGAATGAGGTGGATGCCCCGATTCCAAGCTCAGGCAGGGTGCAGCTGACCGTTCCTGCTGCGAAAGTACAACCCGGCGCACTTACAAACGTGGTTCCGGTAGGAATAGGGTCGGTAACCGTGCCACCGGCTGGAACGATATCGGGACCGTTGTTGGTTACTTCTACATCATAGGCAACATTTTCCCCTGGGGTATATGCCAGCATGTTATCGGTTTTGGTGATTGATAAATCCGTGAACGGATCTACACAATCGTAGGTTACCGGACTAATGCCGATAAACTGTAATGTTGACGTGGGTACGTTTACATTTCTGTAAGTGATCGTAATGTCTGTGACCCGGCCAGACAAAAGCACATTTAATGTTCCATCAAGGTCGGTAAATCCCGTTGGGTTGCCGTTGTCGGCTGTAGCTGTATTGCCACCGCTGATTGTGAATTCACAGGCGCCTGGTGCGTTCGCACATGTCAGGGTAGGTGCTACCGGTGTACCTCTATTGGTAGCTGTAATTAAGATTTCATCGTTCCAGGCACCATCAATTGAATCAATATCTGAAATGCTGAATTCCAAATCCGCGACTGGATTTGTGAATGAAATGGTTTGGGTTGTGAAATCATCTGCCGGTACACCTGTCATGCCCAGGACCAATACCCCAGCAGCATTGTCATCTGGTTGGCCGGTGTTATTGAACCCGCCGGGATCCAAATTCTCAGAGGTAATCGTCCTCGAAGCTGAACAGACATCAGCAGTGAATGGACCACCCGCTTCAGCTGGCCAGCCTCCGGCAGGGATATCTCCCCAGTCGATGGTTTCTATCTGTGCAAAACTGATTTGCGCACATAGAATTATTGAGAAGTAAAGGCTGTATTTAGCAAGCCCCCCAAGTTTCCCCATACTTGCTGATAAGCGCTGTGACAAACGATTCATAAAGTTTCCTTTACTCATTAAGCGTGCACTTTCTTGAGTAGCGCATGCACTGATATTTGTTTTTTGATAGCTGGTCATAGTAAGCCGCCGCATTGCGATGCAGACAGATTTAGAGAGGTATGAAATGGCCAGGCAGGACCAGAATCAAAAGCAGGGTTTGCTTTTGAATTAGCCAGTATTACTCGCCTTCCTATGCGAATAGAGCCTAGTGAACGCATATATACCCCAACGCCCATGCTTCCTTGCGCTAAGTAACGTGTATTGCCTCCTTGTAATACACGACACCCAACCCGTCAGTTGGGTGATAAAAAACCTGATGCGTATACGACTATAGTATTAAATATTCTAGTTCTGTTTTGTTTTTGTTGCAAAAACTGGTTTTATTGCAACCTCCCAGAAACAATGTCGCCCCAAGTTTTTTCGCTCTAATTTCTTCCAATAATAGCCTAAGGTATTAGCAAAGTGGAAGTTTTCTTTAAATTTGTAAGTGTTGCAAGCTGTTTCTAAGGTTCATTGGATTTTATAAACCTAACGCCAATCGGCCAATTTGCGCGGCACAATTTCATGTTCGACAGCCAGATATTGTGGTAAGCCATCCTCTCCATAAGGTGGATACGCCTCTCCCTTAATAAGTGGTTGCAGATATCGCCGGCAGTCATCAGTAATATGAAAGCCATCTTCGCTGATAAACGATTCCGGAACTGTCTTTTCAACATTCGCCAGCCTGCCCAATTCGGCTTCGGCTATCTGCCATTGATACGGGTCATCACTTAATCGCTCGATCACCGGCATTACACCGGTTTTACCGGCTGCTGCAAACTCAACCGCTGCCTTACCTACCGCATAAGCCTGCTCAACATCAACCCTTGAAGCAATATGGCGCGCTGATCTCTGCAGATAGTCTGATACCGCCCAGTGACACTTATGTCCCAGCTCAGCTTTAATCAAACTGGCAATCACCGGTGCCACTCCGCCCAGCTGCGCATGCCCGAAAGCATCCTTCACGCCTGAATCAGAAAGAAACTTCCCTGCAGCATCACGCACACCTTCTGACACAACTATTGAGCAATACCCGTCCCGTTCGACGACCGAATCAACCCGCCGTAAGAAGGCCTGCTGATCAAAGGGGGTTTCCGGAAACAGAATAATTTGTGGGGCTTCCCCACTGTGCCGGGCAGCCAAACCGCCTGCTGCCGCAATCCAGCCGGCATGCCTGCCCATCACTTCCAGGATAAAAACCTTGGTAGAACTGGATGCCATCGATTTCACATCCAGGCTGGCTTCCATGATGGATACCGCGATGTATTTAGCCACCGAAGGGAATCCGGGGCATACATCGGTTACCGGTAAATCATTATCGATGGTTTTTGGTATGCCGATACACTGAACTGGAAAACCCAGTTGCTCACCTATCTGAGATACTTTGTATGCAGTATCAGCAGAATCACCACCGCCATTGTAAAAAAAATACCCGATGTTATGTGCTTTGAATACTTCTATCAGGCGCTCATATTCTGCCCGGCTGTCTGCGATGCTTTTCAGCTTGAAGCGGCAGGAACCAAATACACCACCCGGCGTATGTCTCAGTGCAGCCACCTGTGCAGAGGTCATTACACTGGTATCAATTAACTCCTCGTTCAATACGCCCAGAATGCCATCTTTTGCTGCCAGCACATTACCAATACGGTCTTCTTCCCTGGCCGTTTCGATGACTCCGCAGGCTGTAGCATTGATCACCGGCGTTACGCCACCAGATTGTGCATAGAGAATATTTTTACCTGACATACCATTACCTGTTTGACTTGCTGTAGTGCTGCGGGTAGCGTAACCATCTTTGAGAATGAGCGCCATAGAATTATCATGCGAATTGTACTTATGGGGCCGCCGGGTGGCGGCAAAGGAACACAAGCCGGTCTGCTGAAACAGCAGTGGCAGGTTCCACATATCTCCACTGGTGAATTACTGCGGGCGGCTGTTCGCGACGGGACACCTCTGGGCCTTAAAGCCAAGGCCACCATGGATGCCGGTGAATTGGTTTCAGATGACCTGATGCTGGGTTTGATAGAAGAGCGTTTGAGCCAGCCTGATGCACAG
Source organism: Wenzhouxiangellaceae bacterium (assembly GCA_028289455.1). GTDB lineage: Bacteria > Pseudomonadota > Gammaproteobacteria > Xanthomonadales > Wenzhouxiangellaceae > JAJFKX01. Next base: position 152,448 of record JANQPN010000060.1, on the reverse strand, counting down.
ACGGGTTTCATTCTTGATGGCTACCCCCGTAATCTCAGTCAGGCCGAATCTCTGGATCAGGTACTGGCCCGGATTCAGCAACCTGTTTCCGGCGCTTTGCTGGTTGAGGTTGACTCAGAAAAAATTGTTGACCGCCTGGCTAAACGAGCCCAGCAAGAGGGCCGCAGTGACGATAACGAAGCCACTGTGCGCAAGAGACTGGCCATATATGCAGAGCAGACGGCTCCTGTTGCCAATTACTACGCGGAAAAAGGCCAGCTTGTTCAGGTATTGGGCGAAGGTGAGATTGCTGAAGTGACACAGCGCATTCTGGCGGCAGTGAATGAAGCTGGCTGGGGCTGATTCTACTGATTAACCCGATTTACATTCGATCAACAGATCCCATTGTAAGGGCTGTGCACCGGAATGCTGTTCACATGCCAGCAACCGGTGTCCGGTTCTCAGACAAAACACCTCAAAATCCAAAGGGCCATGCGGATCAGTCAACATGATATGCAGCATGTCACCGTCCGCGGCCTTTTGCAGCCACTGGTTTGCTGCGATAACCGGCTCCGGGCACAACCAGCCACGCGCATCAAGCATGTGGTCTGACTGATTGAATGGTTCAGGCTGACTAATGGTCATAAACGTATCGCCGGTTAAGTGTTGTCTATGTTAAATCGTTTGCTGCTGTTTGTACTTGAAGTCTGTTTGCTGCGACGCGGCCCGGAAGATGCGCCTGCACATCCTTATGCCGTTGCCGGCGCCATATTAATCAACTTTTCATTATTGCTATGGGTATTCACAGACGATGGAGCGACGCTGCCGATTTTACCTGCAATCCAGGTTACTTTGGTATTACTGTTGTCCATCCGGCTTATACTGGTGGCTTACGATCGCGTCGCACGCTATCCGCAAACCGTTTTTACGTTGTTTGCGACCAGTACGCTGCTCGGTCTGGTACTTAAGTTTTTTCTGTCGTTGCTGGGGAACGATCCGGACAATTCAGCAACATCGCCACTTATATTCATCCCTTTGTTTTTGTGGATTTGGAGTTTTGTAATTGATGCGCATATTTTCCGCCGGGCTCTGGACAGCTCCTTTGCCATCGGCATGCTGATTGCCGTGATGTTGTTTGCTGCAAACAATTTGTTACTGGACTTGTGGTATCTCCCTTCACTGGAAAATCCCGGTACTTGACTGACAGCGGGTGCATCGAGCTGGATAATTAAATCATGCATATCCATATTCTAGGTATTTGCGGAACATTTATGGGTGGTGTTGCCGCATTGGCCCGGCAAGCCGGGCATCAGGTAACTGGTTCCGATCAAAATGTCTATCCTCCGATGAGTACTCAGCTGGAAGCTCTGGGCATTCAATTGCAGACAGGCTATGACCCCGGGCACTTAAAGCCTCATCCGGATTTGGTAATCATCGGCAATGCCCTAAGCCGTGGCAATGCCGCTGTTGAATACGTTTTAAACCAGCAATTGCCGTATTGTTCCGGCCCCCGCTGGCTTGGTGAGCATTTTCTCAGTCAAAGACAAGTTCTCGCCGTTGCCGGTACCCATGGTAAAACCACAACAACCGCTATGCTTGCCTGGATTTTAGAATCTGCAGGCATGGATCCAGGATTTCTAATCGGAGGAGTAGCCGGAAATTTCCCGGTGTCAGCCCGTGCAGGAAGCGGCCCTTTTGTTATCGAAGCTGATGAATATGATACGGCCTTCTTTGATAAACGAGCCAAATTTGTACACTACCGGCCACAAATAGCCATTTTGAATAATCTTGAGTTTGACCATGCTGATATCTACCCTGATTTAAAGGCCATTCAAACACAGTTCCATCATTTATTACGTACTGTCGCTGGTAATGGTCACCTGGTTGTCAACAGCAATGATGATGCTTTAGGTGAAGTTCTAGATAAGGGTTGCTGGACACCGGTTATGGAGTTTGCGTTGCATGGGCAAGCTGCCACTTCCTCAGAGTCAGAATGGCAAGTCCGCTTAGTCAAAGCGGATGCCAGCAACCTGGAATTTTTCCGGGCCGGCCGACAAATTGGTCAGCTCACCTGGCAGATGACCGGTACGCATAATGCCTTAAACGCGCTGGCTGCCTGTGCAGGCGCTGTAGCTGCAGGGGTTGATCCGACAACAGCCGTACGGTCATTAGCAGATTTCAAAGGCGTCAAACGGCGCATGGAGCTTTTGGGAGAACGGCATGGTGTGCACGTATATGACGATTTTGCTCATCACCCGACAGCCGTCAGAATGACCTTGAATGGTCTACGCCGGCATATCGGCAATGCCCGCATGCTGGTCGCGCTCGAGCCGCGCAGCAATACCATGCAGGCCGGCCATCATCATGACCAGCTTGGTCCGGCATTGGCATTAGCTGATGCTGTTGCCATTAAAACCGGTCCGGATGTGCAATGGGACCCACAGGAACTCACTGCTAAACTGGATGTGCCGGCACGCAGTTTCATCAATACCTCTGACATGCTTCAATGGCTGCACAAACACGCTGGAGAAAACAGCCACCTGGTGTTTATGAGTAACGGCGGTTTTGATAATGCGCAGCAAAAGTTTTTAAATGGCAAATACTAAAATGGACCGTATTCCACTGTTTCCACTGCAGATAGTACTTTTCCCGGGCGGGGTTATGCCGCTGCGTGTATTCGAAACACGCTACCTGGATATGGTCCGCCGTTGTGCCGCCAATGATCAGCGTTTCGGTGTCTGCCTGTTGTTGCCTCAGGATGATCAGCACGCCAGTCAGGCTTTAGCTACAGTAGGCACTTCAGCAAAAATTGTTGATTTCAATACCGGTGAAGATGGCTTGCTGGGTATTACAGTGCAGGGTGAACAGCGTTTTGTTATCCAGCAAACCTCCGTTCAGCATGACGGCCTGATCATCGGAAAAGTGGAGTGGCTGGATTGTCAGCACGAACAACCGGTGCCGCCTGAATGTAGTGCTCTGGTTGATGTTTTGCGGGAAATCAATCGGCAGCTGAAGCACCAGACCACCCGGGCAATTCGCCCTGAAACGTATTATGACGATGCACAGTGCGTCGGTTTCAGGCTGGCGGAGTTACTACCCATCAGCATCAACGATCGCCAGTTCTTATTGGAGATGGATGACCCGGAAGCCAGGCTGCACAGATTGCTGCAAAGTATGTCCAGTAACGAATAAACTGCTGTTATTTGAAATAACCCAGCAACATCGATTCAGTCTGGCGCCATTCAACATCGCTCAGTTCATTCTGTATAGCGGTCAATAATGCCCTGCTATCAATACTTGGTTGCCACACATTAAACCAGTAGCCCCGTTGGGTAATCTCCTCATGACTGACTCTCCCCAGCCAAACAGGCCTGCTTTGAGCGCCTTCTGTAACTTCCCAGCCGGAACGCCATAAACGAATCACCTGCATACCATCATCCACCTGGCGGCTTAGCAGTGTTGCAGCAGTATGACCTTGATAATCCTGTCTGAATAACGGCAACTGGTCAGGCTCGGGGCGTGGGCTTAGCATTTGCCATAAACTGCCGGGACGGCCTTCGTGCAGCCGCCAGCCTGCCAGCTGCAATTGTTCAGTCCAGATTTGCGTATCGCCTACATATTGCAGGTTAAACCGTTCATTATGGTGGCTGGTTAATGCGGAACGATGTGTTGGCAGGCTTTGCCAGCCCTCATTTTTCCATTGTTGCATGGTCAAAACCCCGCCATTGATCCCAGGCTCCCACCTGCTGCGGTTATCCATCCAGTGCCAGATGGTATAACTGCCCCCAACCACCATGAATGCCAATCCAAAAAACAAACTGTGCTTCAACACTGGCCAGCCGCGATGGACGCGAACCCGATAACCGATTCCTATCAGCGAAACCCATAATACCGCCAGAAATATCCCTGCCCAGGTCGCACTCAGAAAAGCCAGACCCAAAGCCATACGGGCAATGACAAACAACCCTATCACTGCAGTGGTTGCCAGATAAAACCATTTTCTCCGCTGTGCCGGTAACTCCCTGACCAGTAGCATCGGCAAAGCACCGGCAATGGCCACCAGGAAGGTTATATGGGCATCAGGAAATACACCGGTCATCTGCAAATGCGCAGGCCAGTCCGGAAATAATTTTAGGCTCTGCTGTAACAACAGAGCCAACACCGGAGCCAGCACAACCGCCAACAGCCAATGCACGCAGGCCGCCCGTTGTCTGACACGCAACAGCCATAGCGCCATTAACAGCGTCAATACCGTCAGCACCGGCCAGCTGCTTGCTGTAGCCAGAGTAATCCAAATAACATCGGTAATGGCGTTACGCCAATCCAATAACCTTTCGGCGATGCGCAGATCCAGGCTGGTTCCGGCATCACCCAGCAGGATCGCAGTAATGGCTGTAATCAATAACGTGAGTGTTACCAGCAATACCAACCCTAGCATGGCAATGGACAACATTTCACCACGCCCGGGATTAAACAGCGGGTTGAAAAATCTCCCCATACGGGGGTGACGGCGCAGCCATTTGACCATTCGCTTCAATAACCAGGGTGTACTGCGCCTTGACGCCGCATATGTAGCCCTGACCGTCCACACCAATAACCAGATAATGCCTACAACAGCACCCAGCAGTAATGACAAGCGAGTTGCATATGCCGCTGCCAAATCCAGGGATGCACCGAATAACATGCCCGGCAATAAAAAACTTGGTACCCAGATTATTCCTGTCAGAATAACCATCGGAGTAAATACCCGCGGTGACATGCCCAGCATACCGGCGATAACCGGTACAAATGAACGCAATGGCCCTATGTAGCGACCCAGGGGAATGCTCAGTGCGCCATATTGGTGAAAAAACACCTGCCCGCGAGCATGCATTTGCGGATAACGGTTAAGCGGCCAATGCCTGGCCAATCGATCTCGATAGTGATAACCCAGCCAAAAGTTGAACGCGTCACCAGCTATTGCGCCGGCACTTGCCAGAACCCATGCCAGCCAGAAATCCAACCTGCCAAGACCAACCAGTGCCCCCAGCATAAAGACCATCATTAAACCGGGCACAAATAAGCCGATAACTGCAAAGCCCTCGACAAACAACAAAATTGCCACGCTTCCGACAACCAGAAACGGATGTGCTTCAGCCCATTGCAACCATTGTTGGGTCCAGGTTAAATCCATGTGTATCCCCGGCTATGCGGGTCTTTGGTCATATCACCTTAATCAATCACTTTAATACTGTTTTGCCGTTGCCGGTTTACGGTTAAGCTCAATACTTCTGGTCGTGCATAATGACCGCTTGGGTCAAAGTTCTGTCGCTCTTCCAATACCTGTTGCATATCTGCCTCAACGACAAATACACCTTCACTCCCAACCTGCGGCGGTAATACCCAGCTGCCGTCCGGCGCAGCCACACACGAGCCGCCATCTGCCATCACCTCTGGAACACCGGCACGAATTACTTCCACTTCCGGCATCCCATCAGGAATCATTTCACGGGTGAAATAACTGGAAACAGAAACCACATATGCCCTGGCTTCTTTGGCAATATGCCGGGTGATATCAAAAGTATTTCGCTCACTGCCCGGCCATATGGCGACGTGCAAATTGGTCCCCTGTGCATATAATGCTGCCCGTGCCAGAGGCATCCAGTTTTCCCAGCAGTTAAGTGCGCTGACGGTGAACCCTCCAAGTTTATGTGTTACCAGGCCGTGACCGTCACCTATCCCCCAAGCCAGCCGCTCTTCATATGTCGGCATCAATTTGCGGTGGACAGAGGCAATTTCACCTGACTCATCTATATACACTCTGGAAGCATACAAAGTATGTCCGCCTTTACCGTCTGGACGTTCCATAGCACCCAGTACGACTGCCATCCGGTGTTTCCGGGCAGCAGCGCAAACTGCATCCAGATGTCCTGCCTCGATATTTACTCCCTGATCCAGGTATTTTGCGTGAATCCGCTTTTGAACTTCGCTTTCAAAACGGGCGCCGTCTGTGGATGAAAGCCAGAACGGATATCCCGGCAACCAGGACTCCCCTACTGCCAGTAACTGTCCTCCCTGATCTGCAGCCTGCTCCATAGTTATCAGCAACTTGGCAATGCTGGCATCGCGATCCAGCCATACAGGTGCTATTTGCGCCAGCGCTATTTTGATGGTTGTCGACATTGTCATGGTTTCTCTCTATCAGCCAGTCGGCCCTTAGTAAGTTAAGCTCTGTTGCCAGAAGCTAGCGTGGTAATTTCTGTAAATCGCGCAGTCGCAATAACCCGGTATGCCGCCAGATAATTTGCCCTGAAGGACTGACCAGGACGGTATACGGTAAAACCTGTCCGGTATTTCCATAATCCTGCATTACCTGATCAAGCTGTTCATACTCACCGTATAAAACCGGATAATCGATTTCCAAACGCTTAGCGAATGCCTGCGCAGGTGAAATTCGGTCTGCTGCTATACCCAGAACTGTGAATTCACCTTCATGCTGCCTGGCAAACTCCTTCAATAATGGAATTTCCTGAATACAGGGTTTGCACCAGCTCGCCCAGAAGTTAATCAGTAGATAATTCTCACCGATATTCTCCGGACTACCCACACCATAGTCCTTTAAACCTTTTGCTTCTCCGGATTCAGTCTGTAACGTAAATACCGGCGCCGGACCGAAATTACCTGCACGCTTGCAGCTGGTTATCCCAATCAATAACAACACTAGCCAGAGTGTTGTTAGTGTTGAGGTTTTCCTAATGCGCTGATTTTGCATACCTGAATTATCGCACCACTGATGCGGCATGCACAGTGTGTCTAATCAAAAAAAGCCAGAACTTCCTGATCAGTAAGTACCTTGCCGGTATGGATAACAACTTCCTGGGTGCGCCATGCCGCCACCAACTCTTCAAGCACTCGTTTTTCCACCGAACTCAGACCATCTTCCAGCATGGCCATCGGCTGAATCAGATAACGCAACCTCAGTTGCCGCCACTCTTTGCCGAACAGCGCCTCCAGGCCATCATGCAGTACCGCTTCAGCCACATCAAATTCACCAATCAGCAACCGTCTGGTGGTAAACGGGGGATTAGCGGAAAGCTCGCTGATTTTACTGTTTTCGATGCATTTAACCCGTTGTTCATTTGGCAGTATACGCAGGTATACAGTGCGCTTTTTACCAAACATGCTGGTGCTCCTTTTCCAGCTATGGCCAGTTACCAGCTGGCCGCAGTCATTTAATTAGCCCATTGGTTTGCATGCGCGGCAAATTCCTCAGGCCCCAGATAACCGATGACTCTTCCAGGACGGTGTTCTTCACCATTGGCGGCAAAAAACAAAATTGCCGGTGGGCCGATTAATCCGAATTCTTTCAACAATGCCTGATCTTCATCATCATTGGCAGTCACATCCGCCTGTAGTAATACAGCATTGCGCATGGCCTCCTGTACTTCAGGTTCTGAAAAAGTGTATTTTTCCATGCGTTTGCACTCGATACACCAGTCGGCATAGTAATCAAAAATAACCGGCTTGCCCTGGCCAACCCTGGCACGCAAATCAGCAACTGTTTTGATGCGTTCAAAATGCCTTATTTCATTTTGCTGGGAGGCTGCAGTAACTACGCCTGGAACGGCAACTCCGCGTAATGGCCGGGTCCAGTCATCTCCGCCCAGGGCAAAACCCAGCATCTGAAAACTGCCGAACAGCAGCATAGCCACACCAAACGCTTTCCATAACCTTGGCCAGCCGAATTCTGCAGGCCCCAGCGCACCAAGATAGATACCACTGCCGATAAACAACATTGACCACATCAGCAAAATGATTGACCCGGGCAGAATGCGTTCCAGCATCCATATAGCCAATGCCAGCATGCCTACACCGAATACCCCTTTAACGGCATTCATCCAGGTGCCTGCCTTGGGCAGCAGGCTGCCAGCCGAAACGCCAAAAATCACCAATGGAATTCCCATGCCCAGTGCCATGGCGAACAATGCGGTGCCACCCAGCACAGCATTACCGGTTTGACCGATATAGATTAAGGCTGCTGCCAATGCCGGCGCGACACATGGGCCAACGATTAAAGCCGACAATACCCCCATCACCGCTACACCGGTCAGGGTTCCACCCTGCTGACGGTTGCTCATCGCCGATAGCCTGGCCTGCCAGGAAGCCGGTAATTGAAGCTCATAAAAACCGAACATGCTCATGGCCAGCGCTACGAACAACAGACTGAACGCACTGATTATCCACGGGTTCTGAAATGCTGCCTGTAAATTGCTGCCAGATACTCCGGCAAATACACCTGCCGCAGCATAGGTCAGCGCCATGGCTAATACGTACACAACTGAAAGCAGCAATGCCTTACGCGTTGTGATTTCCTTACCCTGGCCGGCAATAATGCCGGATAAAATAGGCACCATGGGAAATACACATGGAGTAAATGCCAGCAGCAGACCAGCCAGCAGGAACAGCACCATAGCTCGTACCGGACTGCCCGCCAGTATCGCTGCCAGGCGATCCTGCTCACTGACAGGCTGCTCTGTCTGCGTCTGACCTACTGCTCCAATAAAGCCATTGAAACCCGGTAACTCGATTTGCACCTGCCGAGACATCGGCGGATAACAAATTCCTTTTTCCTTGCAACCCTGGAAGTCACCCTGCAGATTAATTTCCTTGGCAGACCCAGGCTCACGTTTCAGGTACACCGGGATCTCAATTTGATCGTAATAGACGTTTACATCACCGAAGTGCTCATCGTATTTGGTTACACCAGGCGGCAACAGCACCTCAAAAACTTCAGTGCCGTCATCTCCTGTAGCAAATGAAATCTTATCGCGATAGAGGTAATAACCCGGTGCGGCGGTCATGCGCACCAGTAATTCGTTCCCGTTAATGGCTATGGCTTCATATTGAAATGCCTGCTCCGGCGGTAATGCTTCATCGCTGGCACTTTCCAGTAAACCACCCTGCGGCTGGCCCAATGTCGCTAATGCATTCCCTATCGCTGAATCTGCCGGGGAGCTCAGAACCCCGGCTATCGTCTCTGCCGGTAACTCAACCAGCAGTTCTTTATTGACCGGTGGATAACAGACACCCATATCGGCACAACCCTGATAGCCGACCCGAAGAGTGACTTCCCGGGCATCGCCAGACATTGTTACCGGTACTGTTACAGATACCTGATTGCGGTATGTTTCAACTTCACCGAAAAACTCATCTTCATACCGCTTCCCGGCTGGTATTGCCGCTTCTCCAACATCGACACTGTCATCCACTGCTGCAAATCGGAAAGCGTGTTTGTACAGATAATAACCCTCAGCAATGTTCCAGCTGACATTGACCTGATCACGCGCGTCAGCGGAAATACTTACCGCAAAGGCGACATCGGCCTCCAGCAATTCACTTTGGTCAACTCCCCATGCGCTGCCGATACCCAGACTTAAGCAAATCCATAGTGCCGTAATCCAGCGTGTTGATATCTTTGTTTGTAAGGCCTGTATCGCCTGCTTTTCCATCATGCTCTTGATCATCCAGATTGTTTAACACCGGCACTGTTGCTCAGTAGCCAGTCAAGGTACATTTGCGAACCACCCGAAATAGGTATGGTGATTACTTCAGGCACATCGTACGGATGTGCTTCAATCAGCCACTGGGTAAGTGTAGTTATGACATCAGTGGCGGTCTTTATGACCAGCAAAACCTCACTTTCCTGACAAACTTTTCCCTGCCACTGATAAATCGAGGTTATTCCGGGCACTATCTGCACACAGGCAGACCATCCTTCGGCAACCATTTGCTCCGCCAATTGCCTGGCTATTGCGTGGCTGGGGCAGCTGCATAACATTATCAGCGTATCTGATGTGACCACAAACTGCATGTTTCTATCCCAGTGGATAACTGAAGCCTTATTTTATCTTCTTCAGCCAGAAGGACTCCAGCGTTTCAGCTGTATGCTGATGTGTTCTCCCTTGAAATGCTTAACGCCGTCCCCACCTTGCCAGCAAAGCCGTTCTACCAAACGGCAATGAAGTATTTGGTGCGCTCGCATCCCGGGCAAACCACCAATTGAGTCAATTTTGATACGTATTTAGGAGACCCGGTAATGAAACTGCGTCCTTTACATGATCGCGTAATTGTTAAGCGCGTAGAAGAAGAAGAGAAATCACCCGGTGGCATCGTTCTGCCGGATGCCGCTAAAGAAAAACCGATTCGCGGTGAAGTTCTGGCAGTCGGCAATGGAAAGTTGCTGGATAACGGAGATACCCGTCCGGTAGGCCTGGAAGTTGGCGATACCGTACTGTTCGGTAAATATGGCGGTACGGAAGTCAAGTTGGATGGTGAGGAACTGCTGGTATTGCGTGAAGACGACATCATGGCGGTTGTAGAAGGCTAATCGCGCCTGTCCCTGCATCGTTTATCTAACGAATTGATACAAGATTAGAGGAATTACAATCATGAGCGCGAAAGAAGTTCGCTTTTCTGAAGACGCCCGCAAGCAAATGCTGGCCGGTGTAAATGTTTTGGCCAATGCGGTTAAAGTCACTTTGGGTCCTAAAGGCCGAAATGTAGTACTGGAAAAAAGCTTTGGTGCGCCTACCGTAACCAAAGACGGTGTAAGTGTTGCCAAAGAAATCGAGCTGGAAGACAAACTCCAGAATATGGGCGCCCAGATGGTTAAGGAAGTCGCTTCCCAGACATCTGATGCAGCCGGTGACGGAACCACCACAGCAACTGTTTTGGCCCAGGCCATGCTAAGAGAGGGTTTGAAAGCGGTTGCTTCCGGTATGAACCCGATGGATTTGAAACGCGGTATAGACAAAGCCGTCACCGTTGCGGTGGAGGAACTGAAACAACTCAGTACCCCTTGTACCGATGACAAAGCTATTGCTCAGGTCGGCACGATTTCCGCCAACAGCGACAATGAAATCGGCGATATCATCGCTGAAGCCATGGGCAAAGTCGGTAAAGAAGGCGTGATTACCGTTGAAGAGGGCTCCGGCCTGGCGAATGAACTGGATGTCGTTGAAGGCATGCAGTTTGACCGTGGTTATCTGTCTCCTTATTTCGTGACCGACCAGCAGGCTATGCAGGTTGAGCTGGATAGCCCTTATATCCTGCTGCACGATAAAAAAATCTCCAACGTCCGTGACTTGTTACCGGTTCTGGAAGCTGTTGCAAAAGCAGGCCGCAGCCTGTTGATTATTGCCGAAGATATTGAGGGTGAGGCGTTGGCTACTCTGGTTGTCAACAATCTCCGCGGCATTGTCAAAGTTGCTGCAGTCAAAGCACCCGGTTTCGGTGATCGCCGGAAAGCCATGCTGGAAGATATTGCTATTCTGACCGGCGGTACCGTGATTGCTGAAGAAGTTGGCCTGACACTGGAAAAAGCCACCTTGAATGAACTGGGTTCTGCCAAGAAAGTTCAGATCAGCAAAGAAAACACCACCATCATTGATGGCGCCGGTGAAGCTGACGGCATCGAAGGCCGGGTTGGCCAGATTCGCGCACAGATAGTAGAAGCCACCAGTGACTATGACCGTGAAAAACTGCAGGAGCGTGTTGCCAAACTCGCCGGCGGTGTTGCTGTCATCAAGGTCGGCGCTGCAACCGAAGTGGAAATGAAAGAGAAGAAAGCTCGAGTTGAGGATGCGTTGCATGCTACCCGCGCTGCTGTTGAAGAAGGCGTCGTGCCCGGCGGCGGTGTGGCATTGATCAGAGCTTTGACCGGTCTGAGTTCCCTGAAAGGTGACAATGACGATCAGAATGCCGGTATTCGTCTGGCCTCGCGCGCCATGCAGGAACCGTTGCGGCAGATTGTCAGCAACGCTGGTGAAGAAGCGTCTGTGGTATTGAACAAAGTTCTGGACGGTTCCGGAAACTTTGGTTACAACGCCGCTACCGGCGAATACGTCGATATGATCGATGCCGGTATTCTGGACCCGACCAAGGTAAGTCGTACAGCTTTGCAAAATGCAGCTTCGATTGCCGGGTTGATGATCACTACCGAAGCCATGGTTGCTGAATTACCGAAGAAAGATGAACCTGCACCTCCTGGAGGTGATATGGGCGGTATGGGTGGCATGGGCGGCATGATGTAATCAAGCCCTGTCAATCTGACTAATTAAAAAGCCCCGCAATGCGGGGCTTTTTTGAATCTGAACACTCTTGTACAGATTTCTACCGCTCTCCCTCCGAATTGCCATAGCCTTTATATCTCCCACCAGGATAAGCTATTCTGCCTGTCTAACTTGTGGATGCTGTGGTTATGCCCAAACTTTTCTCGATATGTTTTTTGCTGCTTATAACAGCAGCTTCACTCTGTCTGGCCGAAACCAATGTGCGGACGCTGAATAATGGTAATCTGGTCCTGCATGACATCCCGGAAATTCCGGAATCAATAAGAGCTGACCTGAATCGTTATCAAAATGTACGCTCAGGCTCATTTCAAGCCTGGACATGGGATGGCAGACACCTTTATATCTCGACACGCTTCGGTGATGTTAATCAGCTTCATCGGGTTGACCGGGCAGGCGGCGCCCGACATCAATTAACGTTTTTTGATGAACCGTTAAGCGATATCCAGCGGCAACCGCGGGGCGACAAAATCAGTTACATCATGGATGCCGGCGGCAGCGAATTTACCCAGATTTTTTTATTTGACCCAGAAACTGCTGAATCTCAATTATTAACCGATGGCCAATCGCGTAATGGCGCTGTTACGTGGAACAGGCAGGGCAACGCCATTGCCTATCAGAGCACCCGCCGAAATGGCCGCTCCAATGACGTCTGGATGATGGATACAGCAAATCCAGATAGTGCCAGGATGATTCTGGAAGCCCCCGATGGTAGCTGGTGGGGTGCTGCGGACTTTGACCGATCTGGCAATCAGGTTCTTATCGTCAATTACATCAGCGTTACTGATTCCCGGGTTCATTTATTGAACCTGAACACCGGTGAGTTGCGCCTGCTGGCCGGCGCACAACCAGCAGGTGTTAATTTACCTTATGCTTTTGATCATCAGGATCAGGGAATCTGGTATATCACTGACCGCTATGGCCAGTTTCAGCAACTGGTATGGCAATCGCTGGCTGAGAGTGCCGACCCACAGGTAGTAACCGGTACCATCCCCTGGGATATTGAAGAGCTGGTATTGAGTGAAGACCGTCGCCGCGGCGCATTTTCAGTGAACGAAAATGGCCGCTCCCGGCTTTATTTAATGGATATGCAAAGCCGGGATTTCAGGCCGGTGGATATCCTCCCGACCGGTTTGGCTTTCAATTTGGAATTCAGTCCTGATGGAAGCCAGTTGGGCATGTCTTTAAACACACCCAAGACGCCTTCGGATACTTTTGTGCTCGCGTTGGGTGACAACCCTTTGAATTACGGTGCGCTGACCCGCTGGACAACCAGTGAAGTTGGTGGATTGAACACCGATAGCTTTATCGAGCCTGAACTGGTGCAGTATTCTACATTCGATCAGGTTGACGGTCAGGCCCGGCAAATTCCCGCCTGGGTTTATAAGCCTTCGGGCAATGGGCCTTTCCCGGTAATTATCTCTATTCATGGTGGACCGGAAGGTCAGGCAAGACCACGCTTCAGCAGTACTTATCAGATGTGGCTGAACAAACTCGGTGTAGCGGTAGTAGTGCCCAATGTACGTGGTTCCAGTGGTTATGGAAAAACTTATGTTTCACTGGATAACGGCTTCAACAGAGAAGATTCCGTCAAAGACATCGGCGCACTGCTGGATTGGATAGCAACCCAGCCGGACCTTGATCAACATCAAGTCGTGGTGTTCGGCGGAAGTTATGGTGGTTATATGGTGCTGGCCAGCGCTGTCCATTACAGCTCCCGCCTGAAAGCAGCCATTGAAATTGTCGGCATCAGTAATTTTGTCACTTTCCTGGAAAACACTCAGGATTACCGGCGTGATCTGCGCCGCAAGGAATACGGTGATGAGCGAGACCCAGCCATGCGCAGGCACCTGGAAAAAATAAGCCCGCTTAATCACGTTGAGAAAATCACTATCCCCATGCTGGTCGCTCAGGGCCACAATGACCCAAGAGTTCCATATACAGAAGCAGAACAAATAGTCTCAGCCTTGCGCGGCAGGGATCAGCAGGTTTGGTATATGGATGCATTAAATGAAGGTCACGGCTACAAGAAAAAAGAAAACCGCGATATTTATCAGCAGGCGATCATATTGTTTTTGCAACAGCATCTGAATAATTCACGCCACTGATGAAACTTTCAGTACCCGGTTATTGTGTACCTGGATTCCCGGACAATGGCCGTTGTTAGCCTGGTCGCCTGGTTGCTGAGCCCAAAGAGCCGTTTTCCTTAAACTGTGATGATGAGCGATTGCCCACTGCCAGCCGTCTGGGAGCCGTTAAGTCAACACTCTTCTTTCTGCCGGCGCGTCCTCAGCCTATGGCCGGCAGCTGCGCAACAACTGTTGGACGGCAATCGTTTGCATACCGCGGGCGTACCAGCGCTGCATTTTAGTCCCGCGCTGGAAACAGCTGTCTTTGACCAGTTATTACGGGAATATCGGCAAACTGAGTGTTTGCGTATCGCCTGGCGCGATGTGAACAATGCTGCATCGCTAGCAGAAACCCTTGAAGACTTGACTGTTTTGGCAGAGAGCTGCCTACAGGCCTGTGTGACATTTCATCTGCAGCAACTTCAGCAGGCTTTTGGCCATCCACTAATCAACAATGAGACTCCGGCACAGTTTTGTATTTTGGGCATGGGTAAACTGGGCGGCGGTGAGCTGAATTTTTCATCCGACCTGGATTTGTTGTTCATCTATTCCGGAAAAGGAAAGACATCTGGACAGCGGCGTATCACCTGCCTGGACTTCTTTACCCGGCTGGCACGCCGCATAGTCCATAGTCTGGATGCGGTCACAGTACACGGTCAGGTTTACCGCATCGATACCCGGCTGCGGCCTTACGGCAGTATGGGAAAACTGGTCTGGAACAGTACCGCAATGGAACAGTACTACGCTTCAGAAGGCCGTGACTGGGAGCGATATGCGCTGCTTAAAAGCCGGCCGGTTGCCGGTGATATAAGTCTGGGTTCTGATTTGCTCAGTGAGTTGCAGCCTTTCATTTATCGGCGCTATCTTGATTACGGATTATTCGATGGTGTCCGGCAACTGCGCCACGAAATTGCCAGAGCAGCGGCCAGACAAGATCATCGGAATAACCTGAAACTTGGTCCGGGCGGCATAAGGGAAATCGAATTCCTGGTCCAAAGCCTGCAATTATTACGCGGCGGGCAGCATCCTGAATTACGCCATCATAACCTGCTGCATTCGTTGATGTTATTGCAACAGCATAATTTTTTACCGGCAGATACCGCGGATTTATTAAACAAGGCTTACTGCCTGCTGCGACAGCTGGAAAATCGCCTGCAAATGCTGGACGATCAACAGCGGCACAGCATCCCGGACAATCAGGCGCAATTACACAACTGGTTTGGATTGTCAGGCTACTCTGACAGTGCCCACCTGCTGGAAGAATTAAACCAGCTCCGTGATCAGGTTGCTGAGCAGTTTGATTTCTGGTTTGGTGATGATGCTGAACAACAACCTCCTTTTCAGTTGCAAAAGTCTGATGACCTGTCCGGCTGGACAGCGTTGCTGCAATCTACCTTAGGTGATTTGGACACTGCTGAATTGACTGCATTTGAAAGCTGCTTCAAACGTATTCTGAAGCACTCTTTAACTCAGGACGGGCGAAATAGATTACAACGGCTATTGCCCAAAATGTTGTCAGCTGCAGCAGATACACCTGCACCGGTTAAAGCGGCTTTGCATGGTTTAACCCTATTGGAGAAGATAGCCGGCCGTTCAAACTACCTGGCTTTGCTGCTGGAACAACCGGCTGCCTTGCGGCGTATGCTTGATTACGGTGCCCGCAGTGATTGGGTTGCGCACCAGCTGCAACTACAGCCAGCGCTGTTGGATGAATTGATTGATCCCATCACACTTAAGCATATGCCTGCATCCAAACAGGGTTACATTGATCAGGCACTGGCATTGACGCAGCCTTCTGAGCAAACGTTAGAACAGCAGCTTGCACTGCTGCAGCAATGGCGACAAAGCAGCAGTTTGCGTATTGCCGCCAACGCCTTATTCCAACAGCTCGATACCCCTCAATCACAATGGCATTTAAGTTGTTTGGCGGAGGCCTGTCTACAAGCCGTCAATGCTATCTGCCGACACCTGATTCCATCTTCCATACCTCTGACAATTGTGGCTTACGGCACTTTGGGTGCCAGTGAAATGCATTACGCCTCAGACCTGGATCTGGTGTTTTTATATGCCGATGATGTAACCACGCCCGGGCGCAGCACTAACCGACAGGTACAGAAGCTTATACACCTGCTTACCACCATCGGCCCCAACAGCCAGCTCTACGAAATTGATACCCGGCTGCGCCCTAACGGCCAAAGTGGCACGCTTATCAGCAGCATCGGCGCATTTCACGATTATCAATTCAAGCATGCCTGGGTCTGGGAATGGCAGGCATTATGCCGCGCCCGGCCGATCGTGTCAGATGACCACATGGCTGCGCTGTTTCATAGAACCCGTCATGGTATTTTGCAACCGGCCCGCGAACGTCTGGAGATACAAAACGCCATCAGCGAGATGTTAGCGCGCATTCAGTCACAAGAGCAGCATGATGCTTATGCGATGTCGCGTATACGCTTACAGTTCATTGTGCAGTCCTGGCTGCTGATCCATGCATTACCTGATGCTTCCATTCCATACAATTTAGTTGATCAGGCTCAATGGCTGGCCGATCATTTCCCCCATTTGACTGAGGATGCCATGCTGGCTGCCTCTAACTACCAGCTGCTGCAGGCTCATCAGCATAGGCAACAACTTGGCCGCGCCAATACTTCTGCCGCACCGTCTGTAACCGACGTTGATGCGTTATGGGATAGACACTTCCCCGACTGAAACAGGTTGCTGCTTTGCGCCTGATCTGGCGCACTCTCTGATTAATTCACGCCTAAGTTAATAACAGTTATTGTCAGAGCAGGTTACTATGCGTCCCTCATTTCATCAGTTCTATGCTTTTTTACTACTTGGATGGGTTTTCATGCTGCATGCCCAACCAGTGGAATACCAACTGCTGTCCGGTTTTAATGACGCCCTGTTCAGTTACCCCGGTGCTGATCAGCTGGTTGGCACCGGTGATGATGTTGTCAGCAGTCAGGTTACCGATATTCTGGCTTCCGATCCCAATGTTTTCGGCAGTTACAGCTATCTTGCCTTTGAAGTCCCGGGGACTGCTGCCGACCCAGTCATCGGCGGCAATAACATCGCCGCTTTCTTTTTAACAGGAAGCCTGATGGTGGATGAAGGCAACACCGCTCAACCGATTGTTTCAGGAGACATTAGCACCACTGGCTACGGCCAGGGTGTGGGCATACTGGAAACCAGCATCAATAGCGTACAGGCTTTGAATATTATCGGCAGCAACATCTCGGCTGTTGCTGATCTGGATGTAACCGTGCCAACATTTGGTGGAATAACCTTAAATTTTCCGGTGCTTAATCTGAATGGCACCGGCAACGCCGTTTTTTGCAATCCGGCCAGCTGCAACAGCGGTATTGCTTATCTGGATAATATTATTGCCCCGGCTGCCCTGGCCCGAGGTGCCACCCGGTTAGCCTATCTGGAAATCGATGGACAGGTCCCGGCTCAATCCACTCTGCCTGTGGTAGCAACCAATGGCCGTGCAGTTCTGGTGGGCGCTACCGGAATGCCCAGCAATGTCGATTTAACCCTGGGAAAATCCACTTCGGCTATTCTGCCGGTTGTTCCCGGCCAGACTTTCAGCTACAGCCTGACTTTAAAAAACAATGGCACGGCGGCTGCATTTGGCATACAGGTCAATGACCCTATTCCTGCAGAAGTACAATATTTAAGCAACAACTGTTCCGCACCTGGGCCTGTAAACGGTCTCTTTCGATGGGGTATTGATACCCTGGCAGCGGGACATAGTATTGCCTGTGATATTACCGTCAGAATTCTCACCCAAACAATTTTTGACCACCGAAACGCGGCAGTGGCCTACAGCAACCAGATGGATTCCGATTTCAAGGACAACATAAGTGCTGTGACCATAGCAACCGTCAGCCAGGCAAATGAAGGCATTATTCAATTACCCAGTAATGTCACTGCTGTACCGGCAGATGCACACTGTTCCGCCTGTCCTTTGACTACTGGTGGTCAGGTTCCTCCACAAACAGCTGCAGAAAATTTTGTAGTACACGATGCTTTTGGTTTACAGGAAATCGTGTTTAACGGTTTCTACAGCAGCGGTACACCTTTCATTGATGACTTTACTGTCGAGATATATTCCAATATTCAGAATTCTGCATTACCTGGAATAAACGGTGTTCCCGGCGACCTGTTCACTGTCATTAACGACCCGGTGATCCGTCAGGGCCCCGGACCTGTGTTTGCCTACCGGATCAGTACTGATTTAACACTACCCCGCGGAGTTTACTGGTTAGCCGTTCGCAATGATTCCACCCCCAGTGATAATGATTGGGCCTGGATAAGTGCGGATGCCGACGTCCAGGGACGAAGCTATCCGGGAATAGCCGTCAACAGCCTTATCCCGCTGAATTTGCGTTGGAACACCACCGATAACTTTCGGTTGTCACTGCAACTCACCGGCTTAAACCTTCAGGAGATTTTCTACGTTAATGGTTTCGAATGATACCCTGACTCTGTATGAGTCAGTTTGTTTATCCATCGATATTTAGATCATGGTGCTGCAAATACCGGGACAGCACCTCCCGGGCAATTTGGCTGGTTTGATTTTGCCAGAAACTTTGGCTTTGCTGAATACTGTGTGCACTTGATGCTGTTGGATAATCCCTCAACAGGCGTATCTCCTGACGTTCAAGCAATCCTTTGAGCCACTTCCGCTTGCGCTTGGACCGAGCTGATCCTGCCACCCATATTGATTGCCCCTGGCGAGCAGATAACACTTCACTGAGCTGGTTGATGCTATCGGCTGCAACCCAGAATTGGTTTGCTTGCCGGAGCATACTTCGGTAAGTCTTGCCGCCTTTGTCTGGTTTAATGATGGTTACATCTGCTGCCAGGCCGCCGGTTGCAAATTCCTGAAGTGTCCTGCTGGCCGTCCTTGGCCCTTTGCTGAGGACTACATGTCCGATTTGCAGTTTTCTTTGCTCTATCTGCTTCAGCAGCATCCGGTTTTGTTGATCTTTTCCCGCCAACAGTGCTGCCAGCCTGATATGCTGGCCGTCCGGCCACAGTTTTTCATCATCCTTATCAAGCGGATTCGACAAATCAGTTAGGCTGCCACGCATCCTGAGCACATTACCGGCATCACAGTCATCATGCTCCGGAACAATCAGCAATGAAAACTGTTTGTGATGACAACCCGGATTTAGAATCTGAACCGTGAATACTTCTGGAAACCGGCGTCTAAGCAACCTGCTCATCCAGGCACACCGGCGCCCAGCACCGACAATCATTGCAGGTAAAGAATCCGGCAACCATTGATTCAGGTAAGCGTCAGCTCCAGGGAGTATTCTTGGAGCCAGTAAGCGATGAATAGCAGGTATTTCAAACGAGTGCTGTTTAACATTTGCGGCTTTAAACGTTTCAGTATGGGCACAAATTGCCGAAACCATTGCCTGGCTTTGGCGCAGGTGGCCCAATCTGCCGTCATCCAACAACCAGATTTGCTGTTTTGTTATGCTGCTGGACATACACTTACGTTAAAATAGCAGTTTGCTATCACAATATTAACTGACTTTTGGAGTAACCATCGTGGCACATGCAACTGATGCGGATAATACCAGCCTGGCGCAGGCCAATGCCGCCCGCCGCTATGAAATCACCCGGGCCGATCTGCCCCTGTGCTGCCCCATGCCAGACATGAAACTATGGAATTCACACCCTCGGGTTTATCTTCCTATCGAAGCGACAGGCAGCGCCAAATGCCCTTATTGCGGTGCCGAATACACTTTGATTGATTAACTACGCCGGGTAAGAACAGATCTGATTTAACACTGATATGCATGTTGTTCAGGTTCTGGCAGCCTTATCACTGGGCGGTTCAGAACTGGTGGCAATTGAGTTATCTGAGTATCTTCGCAAGCTGGGCCACCAGGTAACCATCATCGCTGCCGACGGCCCTTTGCGTGAACGTGCCCTTGCGTGTGGCGCCCGTCACATCAATTGGCCAATAGGCAAAAAACGCCTGTCCACTTTGCGGCTTATTAAGCCACTTCGGCAATGGCTGGCCGACAATCAGCCCGATGTGTTGCACTGTCATTCAAGATTACCTGCATGGATTACCTATCGGGCGCTTAGAAAATGTGTCCACCGCAGTATTTTTATTACCTCCATGCATGGGCATTATTCGGTTAATCCCTACAGTGCGGTGATGGCCAAAGGAGATCGGATTATTGCTGTTTCCGATCATATCCGCCGTTATACGCTGCAACAGTATCCGCACACCCCGGCTGAAAACGTGGTCACCATTCATGGCGGAGTCAATGCTTTGGACTTCCCTCATCTTTACCAGCCAGATGAGCAATGGCGTGAACAAACTTACCGCGAGTTTCCCGCTCTCAAAGACCGCCCATGGCTGGTTTTGCCCGGGCGCATCACCCGCTGGAAAGGACATATCGATTTTCTACATTTACTGGCAAATTTACGGGCTGCCGGTCATACAGCGCATGGGCTCATCATCGGCCCCTACCGCAACGGCTCTTCTTATTTCGGTGAACTGTTAAAACTACGCGATCAGCTTCAGCTGGCAGATCATATTACCTTTACCGGCCCACGGCATGACATGCGTAACTGGTATGCATCCGCAACCGCCGTCTACAACTTATCCAATAACCCGCCTGAAGCATTCGGTCGAACAGTGCTGGAGGCATTAAAAACAGGGACACCGGTTCTGGCCTGGGATCAGGCCGGCCCAGCCGAGCAATTAGCTGCTTTATATCCCAGCGGAAAAATACCTGTGGGGGATATGCAGGGGTTGCTGGATCGAACCGTTGAATTACTTCATCAGCGTGATGTTGTCCCCGAATCTGATTTGTTTTCCCTGCAGGGCTCCATGGAAAAAACCCTCTCCGTTTATCAACAGGCTTTGCCGCCCGGCAGCCAGGCTACTTCGTGACTCTACGTTCTCTGCTATCAGATTACTGGCTGATTGTATTAGCAGCTGCTTTTTTGCTGTTACTGCCCTTTTCCCGCAGTGCAGAGATTCCACTGACTATTCTGGCTTTAATTGCGCCCTTTTTATGGCTTTGGCATCGTCGTATTGTTACGCATAATTCAAAAATTGGCTGGACGATCATGCTTTTTCTGGCATTTTCAGTGCCGATGTTTTTATCCAGCCTGGATTCTTATGCTCCAGATAAAAGCTGGCTGCAAAGCCTGTCCGCATTTCGTTTTCTGCTGGCGGCGATCACGCTTGTTTTAGCTGGCGGTTATTTTCATCTGCACCGCAAGCTGCAACCGGTTTTAGCACTGATTATTCTGTTTTGGGCCGTTGATGGGGTAGGCCAGTTTATTCTGGGTTATAACTTGCTGCGATTCCCTGCCAACAGCGAGCGCCTGGGCGGCATTTTTGGCGATGACGTCTGGTTTTTCGGCCCGACTCTGGCGATGTTATCTCCTTTGGCTCTGGAATGGTTATGGCAGCAGCCACGCCGATGGCTGAGGATTTGCGGGTTTTTGGTGATCCCCGCTGCTGTAATGTTATCGGGAATGCGGGCTGGCTGGTTGTTATTGCCTGTTATTGCAATAGTTTTTGCGGTCCGATTATGGCAACGCCATGGGCGTCACGCATTGCGGCCTTTACTGATTGCAGCAGCAATAGGTATTTTGTCAGCCACATTGATTATTCAGCAGTCACCACTGGTTCAACAGCGAATTACCCAAACCCTGCAAGTTGCAGAACCGGATGAAAACCATTTGCAACAGGCCCTTTCGGAAAGGTGGCTAATCTGGCAGGCCAGTTTTAGAATGATCGGTGCGCATCCCATTAATGGTGTGGGTGTTCGAGCCTTCCCTGATGCCTATCCCGCTTTCTCTACATCAGATGATCCACAGATAATCAAACATGGTGGATTTCGTGGTGCCAGACATGCGCATAACGTCTGGTTGGAAACGCTGACTGATTGCGGCATTTTAGGAATTATCGGCTTGCTGCTGATGTGCTGGATTCTGTTACATGTTTTTCGCCATGCTTCTGCTTCACAGCGGCAGCTGGCCTGGCCTTATCTATTCAGCATAATTTTGATTCTTTTTCCTTTTAATACCCATTTTTCTTTATACGGGACATTTTTATCCAGCACCCTTTGGTGGCTGATTGGGTTATACGTGGCTGCCTTGTCGACTCACGAAAATGACACCGCTTAGTGCTGTCGTAACCACCTACAACAATGCTGATACGCTTCTGCGCTGTCTGGCCAGTACCGCAGGCCTTGTAGATGAGTTGGTCATTATTGACTCATTCAGCAATGACGCAACGATGGAAATTGCTGCTTCATATACCTCCAATATTGTTCAGAAACCGTTTGAAGGATTTGCTGCACAAAAGCAATTTGCGGTCGATTCTGCCACGCATGACTGGATTCTGCTGCTGGATGCTGATGAAGCACTGAGTCCCGCTCTTCAGGCAGAAATTTCGGCGCTTAAACTGCACTTTCTTGAAGCTCCCGGGTATCGGCTTCGCCGCCGTGAATGGTTAGCCTGGAAATCCCCCATTGAAAAACATGGCCGCTGGCAACACCCCTGGGTCAAGTTAACTGATCATTTGCGGCTGTTCGACCGTCGGGTAGTTAAGTTGTCTCAGCATCCGGTTCATGCAGCTCCTTTTACTCACTTACCTGCACCGATATTAAAAAATGATCTTTATCACTGGGGAGATGCACCATTCAGCCGCCGAAGAATTAAGGCCCGGGCCTATGCCAGTCATTACAGCAGTCAAAAGGGCAACTGGAAACCTGTCTGGAAATTGCTGCTTGCTCCGGTGTGGGCTTTTTTCCAGGATTATCTGTTGCGGCGTGGTTTCATGAACCCTGTGCTGGGATTTACCGCAGCCTTACACAGTGCCTATGCCTGTTATCTGAAATACCGGAATCAGTTGCGTTTTTGATTCGATAATGAGCGCTTAAGATTAGTCTTTGACTATCGTTCACTGCACGATGCGCCATACGCAAAGCAGCTGTAACACCGGTGGTGTTTCAGCATAACTTTCTCGACCAGGCTTTCAGCTAAGTCACTACCTTGATCGTAATCGTCATCGTCATCAACGAGAGTACATGAATATACCCGCATCTGGCCGTCTTTTTTGACTATCATTTTGCTGTTGGCACACATGAATTGCCGACGGCTGTCTTCGCTATGGTATTGAACCATGCATTGTTTGGTTATATGCGGCACTTCAAGTATCGATCCGGGGACGGCGAAATCCGGAAAAGCAACAATGGTAGTGTCCAGCGGCAGCTCATACTGTTCGAACAGCTTCTTAAATTCTGCATCTACCGCAGCCGTATCTTCTCCATTGTCCATCTGCCGCGCCAACGATACTTTAAAGCCCAGCTGGTGCAATTGCCGCATACCCTGCCAGGCCTGCTCAAACGTGCCAGGACCACGACCGGCATTGTGCCGGTCAGCATCCGGATAGTCGATGCTGATGCGAAATGCCACAGTGTGTGGTTGTTCGCTTAATGTCTGAATCTGATGCATTCGCCGTAAAACCGGTAATGTGCCGTTGGTCAATACCAGACATGGTTTATGCTGCAATGCGTACTGCAGAATGCTTACCATTGATTTGACGATGAACGGTTCCCCGCCGGTAAACGAAAACTGTTGCACATTGAGTTGAACGGCTGCATCAATGTAGGGTTTAACATCAGCCAGCGTCATTCGCTGCAGCCGGTTATCTCCAGGCTTTGACCCCTCCAGGCAAAATGGACAGGCCAGATTGCAGGCTGTACCTGTATGAAACCAAAGCTCTTCCAGTGAGTGTGGCTGAATGTAACCACGCGGCTCACCGGAGGGCGTATAAAGCCAATTGTGCAAATCCCGTTCCAGCGGGTAAATTCTTCTAGCGGCTGTACTGTTCATTTCTCACCTGAAAACAAGATAATCCCATCTGTGCATCACAAGATCGAGTATTGGTATTTTGTCTTTCACTTCGTGTTTCACCATTGATGCTAGAATGGCCGCCGGCAGGCAGACGAAGATGTCAGTAAAGCTTTACCTGATTTAGTGATTAAACAGCAATTGCTGTATTACTGTCCAGGTGCCGGGCTTTGTCCTGCTATACGAAAGTATTAGCCGAATGTGTTAGACTTTATTCACTAAACGGCTTAACCCCTCTTATTCCGGCCAATAAATTTTGGCCCCTGAAAGAGAAAGGAGTCTCATTTATGATGCGGAGCATAGATCATCGTCCGCAGCAAGCAGAATCTCTGACTGCTCAACACAACATCTACCCTATTACCACAGCGGCATGTCTGGATGAATCCAAACAAATTAGGGTTCCTGCCTCAGCTGAGGCGAGTCAGCCGTCTTGCCAGGACCCTTTTGCTTTTGCTCCGTTACATGAATATCCTGCGGGCACTGTTTTACTTGAACAGGGCGCCCCCATTCACGATGTTTACAAACTGGAACAGGGCCTGGCCAAAACCATCGCCCGCGATTCAGAGGGCCGAGAAGTAATAATCTGGCTGTGCTCAACGCCTGGAATGTATCTGGGGGCTGCCTGTGCCGTTGCCAATTTGACGCTGGTGTCGGCTGAGCTGGTTACCGACTGTAAATTGCGACGTATCCCGTCTAATCTTTTTTGTCAGGCATTAAAAAATGATGCGGCGCTATCTTGGGAATTCCACCAAAGCCAATGCAAACTGCTTTGGCAGTTTGTCAACAAACTGGTCCAGTTTGGCTGTCATTCCGTTCAGGAACGTCTGGAGCAATTGCTTTGGCAACTGGTCGTGGCAATGCAGCCCGACCTTTCCGAAAGCAAGCCGATACAAATAACCATGCCGCTCAAATACTGGGAAATTGCGGAATTGATTGCGGTTAGCCCTGAACATCTATGCCGGGTTATCAAAAGCATGGAAAGTCAGGGTATTGTTCGCCGCGACAAGGGCCGGTTAACCGTATTACAACCAGACAAACTGAGCCGTTCGCAATCAGATTTATGGTAACCGGCCTTGGATAGACGAGACTTTATTCAGCAACAGGCTCCACTGGTCTCATTGCCTTCGGCGTCAAAGGGCAGACTTAATCCACAGCCTTCGAAAATCCCATAGTGGGTTGACCAGTCTCCATAAAACTCGAAATGTTCGGCATATCGGGTTTGCTTCAGCATGTGCCAGGTATTTCCACATACCGGAAACAACTTGCCCGTTTGCATCACATGGTGATTATCAAGCACCAGCTCATGCTCACAATTGGGAATGGTGCCCAGGTAGCGTACCGCCTGGCCATAATCTTCGCAGCTGGGTTCGAGCTCGGCAATTTTGAATAACCTGTAAGTAGCCGAATAAAACTCCAGATTGCCCAGCTTTTCTTCCAGGTCGGGATTTTCGATATTCAGTGCATGGCTTTCGACGATACGGGGATCCAGAAATCCTGATTTTTTCGCGAGATTCTGAAAATCATTCCAGTACATGGCACCAGACAGGCACTCTCCACGTAATACCGGATCTCTGGTTAAAGCTTCGGGTACTCGACGATCTGCGTAAACATCTGAAAAATACATCTCCCCGCCCGGTTTCAGTAAACGGTAAGCCTGCTTCAGCACCGCCGCCTTATCCTGGGTAAGATTAATAACACAGTTGGATACGATTAAATCAAACGACTCGTCGGCAAAGTCCAGCTCTTCCAGTTTTTCAATATCACCTTTATAAAACTCAACATTCGGGCTGTAATAACCGAATTTATGCGTATGAAATCCAATATGCCGCTTGGCTACCTCCAGTTGCTGGTCGGTCATGTCCACGCCGACTACACGCCCCTGTTCACCAACCAGGTAGGATAAAACATAACAATCCCGGCCGCTTCCACTGCCCAGATCCAAAATGTGCATATCCGACAATAAATCCGGTAACACCAGGCCACAGCCATAGTATTTGGATAGTACTTCCGGGTGAATTTGACTTAGTAGCGGTTTGATAAAGTCCGGAACGCTGTCAGCTGTACAGCACGCATCTGTTTGTAAATCACTGCTGCTTTGCAGTACCTCACCATAATAATGCTGTACCTGTTGCTGCACTTCATTGCTTGTTTCATCTTCAAGAGTCATGAAAAAGCCCTACTGGTTGGTTTCTTGAACTAGTTTACCTTAGACCCCTCCGGAGGTAACCTGCTTACAAAAACCAGCTTCCTGTATATCTGTCAGCAATGTAATTCAGTTATTTTGGGAATAAATATCGCGGCCATTTTCCGGTGTGGTTTTAAACCGTCGGTGAAACCACCAGTAATCCGCCGGCGCTGTGCGTACGGCTTGTTCAATTCGCTGATTTAAGCTCGTGAGTAAAATTTCCGGGTTGTCTGCATCCACACCGGGCAACTCAGGCTCAATGATAATCTTATAACCCCCATCGGCAAGCCGTTGCGGCGTTGCCGTCAAGACTACGGCACCACTGCTGCGTGCCAGCCTCCAGGTTGCAGTCAGAGTGGCGGCCGGTTGATTAAAAAATGGAATAAAAACCGACCGCTGAGGCCCAAAATCCTGATCCGGAGCAAACCAGATAATTCGCCGCTGTTGCAATGCCGTCAATATCTGTTTTGGTTTTCGCTTGCTCAGCATTGCCTCCGCATAGCGCAATCTGGATCTGGTCTGGAATCGTTCCAATACCGGGTTATTTAATGGCCGGTAGACCCCTGTCAAAGGCATTGCTTCCGCAAGAAACCGGCTGCAAATTTCAAGGCAGTTGAAATGACCGTTAACCAGTATTATTCCATGGCCCCTTTGTTGAGCAGACTCGATATGCTCCAATCCCTGGATCCGGCATTTGGGCAAATGCTCAGAACTAATCCGGCACCAGGCCAGCGCAATTTCATAGAAACTGAATCCCAGTGATTTGAACAACTGTCGGCGGAGCCTGCGTCTGTGTGATTCCTCCCAGTCAGGGAAACACGCAGTTAAATTTGCCGTAACTATTTGTCTGCGACGGCGCATCAATAATTCTAAAACCCTTCCCAGCACTACGGTCAATGGTCGTGCAACAGCGATAGGCAGCAGCGAAAAAACCTTTAATAAAAAGATCACAAGATAGCCAAGAAGCTTTTGAGATAACTGCATAAGCACGCTATTTTCTGCCTTTACAGGTTCATTTTTGCTGGTACATCGCTGTGGCAGGCTATACTAGCTGACATGATTACTTATCCTGTTCTTTTATACTGATCACTTTCAATGGAGCGCTTGTTACGTTGGTGCTACAGCGCCGTTTTCTGGTTAATAATACCGTTTCTACTTTGTCATCTGCTGTGGAAAAGCCGCACTAACCCGGCTTACCGCAAACGTTGGCGGGAGCGTTTCGGGTTTTCCCATGACATGTCTGACTGGGCTACCAACGGCATTCTACTGCATGCGGTTTCGGTAGGTGAATTAAATGCGGCACGACCAGTGCTGGATGGCTTGCTGGTCCGGCATCCCGATACCCCTATTACCATTACAACCACGACTCCGGCCGCTTCTCAACAGGTCCAGGAATGGTTTGGCAATAAGGTACAACATGCCTATCTGCCATTTGATGTACCTCAGCTTATTGGCCGTTTCCTGACAGTGTTAAAACCACGCATGATTCTAATTATGGAGACAGAAATCTGGCCGAATCTGTTTTTTTATGCGCGCCGCCATAATGCATCATTAGCGATGTTGAATGCCCGGTTATCCCGCCGTACTGCTGCACGTTTTAACTGGCTTACCGCCCTGGTTCGGCCAACCCTTGAGCGGGTTCACTGGTTGGGAACACAATCCCAGGCCGATGCCACAAGACTGATGCTACATGGTGCACAATCCACCGCTGTGGAAATCACCGGTAATCTCAAATTCGACCTGCAGCCAAACCAACAGGTATGGGATCGCTGTGAACAATTACGGAGGCAGCTGGAGCAGCGTCTGGTTTGCCTGGCAGGCAGTACACATGAAGGTGAAGAAATCGTCCTGGTACGTCTGTTTAAACAGTTAAAACCTGAATTCCCGAAACTGCTTTTAGTGCTTGCACCACGCCACCCCGATCGCGCCGAAAAAGTCCATGCACTATGCATGCAACAGGGTTTATACGCTGTTCGTTATACACATAGCCAGCCGATTGATATCCAGGCAGAGGTTATTATTCTGGACATTATCGGGCAATTATTATCCTGGTATGGAGCTGCTGATATTGCCTTCCTCGGCGGCACACTGGTCCCGGTTGGGGGTCATAATGCTGTAGAACCGGCAGCCATGGGCTGCCCGGTAATTGTTGGTCCGTATCGTGAGAACATTCTGGAAACTGCAGACCGGCTTAACAATGCCGGTGCGGCTGTTCTGTTGGAGGGGGAATCCGAATTAGGTGCTGATATGAGACGACTGCTGGCTGATCCGCTGCGTTGCCGGCAAATGGGGCAAAAAGCTCAGGAATTGGTTGCCAATGAGTCAGGCGGCCTGGAAAAAACCCTTAACCGCCTGACGACAATGCTTGATTCGCCTACTCAGTCTGATGCTGATTAATTCAGCAGCGTATTAACGCGAATCAGATCTTCCGGTGATAGTACGCCTGCAGCCTGCTTAAGGCGTAGCTGATCCAGAATATAGGTGTGTCTGGCTTGAGAATAATCACGCTGGGCCTGGAAAAATCGCTGTTCGCTGAGCAATACATCTACGATTGTACGGGTTCCAACATCAAATCCGGCCTGGGTTGAATCCAAAGCACTCTGCGCTGAAATCAATGCCTGCTTACGTGCTTCAACTTCCTGAATATCAGCCAATACCGCTCTGTATGCATTTTCCGTACTGCGAACGGTGGTCCGCTCTTGCGCCTCCACATCCTGAAAAGCTGCATTCATATTGAGCTTCGCCTGCCGGGTTTGTGAACTAACACGAAAACCGCTGAAAATCGGCACGCTTAATTCCAAGCCGACCTGACTGTCATCACTTAACAGCAAAGCATTACCAACCGGTTGCTGGAAGTCGTCACGCAAAACAAACGCATTGTTGGCGCTGCGATTGAATGAAGCAACAAAATCCAGAGTGGGTAAATGCCCGGCACGTTGCAACTGTACATTCGCCTGGGATACCTCAGCGTTTTCCCGCAAAGACTGGAGTGTTGGATTATTCACCATGGCGATATCCACCCATTCCTGAGAATTCGCGGGGTTGGGCTCTTCTAATGGAAGTTCCTCAGATAATTTCTTGATATCTTCAAAATAAGTACCGGTCAGCTCACGCAAGCCTTCATTAGCGTCTTCCAGCTGATTTTGGGCAACAATAACTCGCGCTCTTGCCTGGTCGTAGCTGGCTCGGGCATCCAGCACATCGGTTACCGCAGTCAAGCCAACTTCAAACCGTTGTTCCGCCTGCTCGAATTGCCGTTGCAGCGCCTTTTCTTCCGCTCTGGCAAATATCAGGGCATCTTCCGAGGTCAAAATGGCAAAATAACGATCACTGACCCGGAACAAAAAGTCCTGGTATGCCGCATCATAATCTGCCTCAGCTGCAGAGACCTGAGCGCGTGCCTGTTCCAGCTGACCGTAATTTGCCCAGTTGAAAATCGACTGCCGCAACTCTACCCGGTAGTTTTCGCGGTCAATATCAGCATTAGGCAGAATTCTGTTTCCAGCTATTGATAACCTGTTTTTACCTCGGTTATAGCTGGCACTACCTGATATTTGCGGGTAAAAATTTGCCCAGGCGATATCGCTGTTTTCACCGGATGCATCACGTCGCAGCGCCGCTGCCCGCAACTGTGGGTCCTTTGTCACGGCAACATCGTGAATTCCGACGAGATCAACAGCCAGCGCAGATGTCATAGACATCAGCCCTAATAATAGGCCCGTCATCCATGTTACAGGGGTGTGCCGTTTATACATTTTTCAGACTCCAGAATAATATTTTATAAATCACAATAGCGATTGGATGTCATCAGAATTCAAATGGTTGCGATAGTTCGGCGTATTCTAATGCCGGGATATCGGTTTCAAATAAACTCTCTGTGTGCCAATCATGTTCACCTCTGCGGGTGATTAACCGTGCTTCCATCAATGGTGACTGTCCAACAACTATCAACATCCTGCCCTGTGGCTTCAACCAATGCAGGAATGACTCCGGCACAAATGGCAATGAAGCACCAACCATAATTACATCAGCTGCCTGTTCAGGCTGCCAGCCGGAAAATACATCCGCATGTTGCAGATTGACACTTCCGAGGCTTGTTTGACCTGCACTATTCAGGCTGGAAATCCGCTTGTGTGCAGCGTCAACAAACTCCGGATAAATATCTATCGCCGTTACCCCAGCTGACAGACTGGCCATACAGGCTGTTAAATAACCGCTGCCCAGGCCTATTTCCACCACTTCATCAGTCGCTTGTATCTGTGCTGCCTGCAGCAGGCGTCCCTCCACTACCGGCGTCAGCATTCGCTGACCATGCGCCAGTGGAACCTGCAGATCCGCATATGCCATCTGACGATAGCGGGTTGGGACAAAGTCTTCACGCGGCAGATTGTGTAATACATCCAATACGCGCTGATCCAGCACTTCCCAGGTTCGCACCTGTTGTTCAACCATGTTAAAGCGGGCTTGTTCTAAATTCATACAGTTAAATCCATTGTTATTGATTTCAGCGGCCTTTGAACAAGGCCGGCAAAACCTCCGCAGGCTGCCATCATGTGCCGGATACGCTTCTGACCAAAGTGCCAGAAGTCACAGCTGCATCATCAGCCTTCAGATTTTCAGAATCTATCGAAAAGGGCTGCTATGATACCAAGGAATCTATGTTCAAACGTTTTCTGTTACAAACCAATTCCCTTTTAGTAAGCAACTTTTATGAGTAAAGCCACACAACCTGTTACCCACAACCCCGTAGAACGTCTGGAAACCACTATTTCCCAGGAAATGCGTCAACCGTTACCCGGATCCCGGCGCGCCTGGCTGCACGGGGAACAAGCTGGCGTACAGGTACCAGTAAGATCGATTCTGCAAAGTGATACACCGACTTTATTTGGTGGAGAACCAAACCCGCCAATCCCTGTTTATGATACGTCCGGACCGTATACCGACCCTGATGCAAATATTGATTTAAATACAGGCTTATCCACGTCTGCCCGTTCCGACTGGATTGCCCAGCGATCAGATACTGATCAACTGACTGCACCCAGCTCTGATTTTGGAGTGCGCCGGCTGCAGGATGAAGCAACCGAGAAGCTTCGCTTTCCTGATGTACGCCCGCCCAGGAAGGCAGCTGCCGGTAAAAATGTAACGCAAATGCATTACGCCCGCCGTGGCATTATTACACCGGAAATGGAGTATGTAGCATTGCGTGAATCAATGCGCCTGGATGAACTCAATCAGGCCGCACTGCAATCCCAGCACCCTGGGCATGCCTGGGGAGCAAACCTGCCAACAAAAGTGACGCCTGAGTTTGTCCGTGATGAAGTTGCTGCCGGCCGTGCCATTATTCCCGCCAATATTAACCACCCCGAGCTCGAGCCAATGATTATCGGCCGCAATTTCAGGGTTAAAATCAATGCCAATATCGGTAATTCTGCGGTAACCAGCTCAATTGCCGAGGAAGTGGAAAAAATGATCTGGGCAACCCGCTGGGGGGCAGATACTGTTATGGATTTGTCCACCGGCAAGCATATCCATGAAACCAGAGAGTGGATTATCCGTAACTCTCCGGTCCCGATTGGCACCGTTCCCATCTACCAGGCATTGGAAAAAGTCGGCGGCCGTGCTGAAGAACTGACCTGGGATTTGTTTCGTGACACTCTGATCGAACAGGCAGAACAAGGTGTGGATTATTTCACCATTCATGCGGGTGTACGTCTGGCCTATGTTCCGTTGACCGCTAAACGGGTCACCGGCATCGTTTCCCGAGGTGGTTCCATTATGGCCAAATGGTGTCTGGCACATCATCATGAATCGTTCCTGTACACCCATTTTGATGAAATCTGTGAAATTATGCAGGCCTATGATGTCAGCTTTTCTTTAGGTGACGGCTTGCGGCCCGGTTCTGTTGCTGACGCCAACGATGAAGCACAGTTTGCCGAACTGGAAACGCTGGGTGAGCTGACCCGAAAAGCCTGGTCACACGATTGTCAGGTAATGATCGAAGGTCCGGGACATGTCCCGATGCAGCTGATCAAGGAGAATATGGACAAAGAACTGGCTGACTGTTTCGAAGCGCCATTCTATACGCTGGGGCCCTTGACCACTGATATTGCACCTGGATATGACCATATTACCAGTGCCATCGGTGCTGCTCAGATCGGTTGGTATGGCTGTGCGATGCTGTGCTATGTCACCCCGAAGGAACATTTGGGTTTGCCCGACAAAGATGATGTGCGTACCGGTATCATCACCTATAAGATAGCCGCCCATGCCGCGGATTTGGCCAAAGGCTGGCCGGGTGCACAAATCCGCGATAATGCACTGTCGAAAGCTCGTTTTGAGTTTCGCTGGGAAGATCAGTTTAATCTTTCTCTGGATCCTGACCGCGCTCGTGAATACCACGATCAGACGCTGCCCAAGGATTCAGCCAAAATTGCACACTTCTGCTCCATGTGCGGACCCAAATTCTGTTCCATGAAAATCAGCCAGGATGTTCGCGATTACGCCAAACAGAAAGGTCTGTCTGAAAGTGATGTTTTAGATGCCGGTATGCAGGAAAAGTCTGAGGAGTTTTTGGCCAAAGGCGGCAAGCTGTATCGGCGCGCTTAACTTTTTAGTTCGTCCAGAATAAATAATGGGCAACTGAAATTCTTTCAGTTGCCCATTAATGGCCTTGTATTGATGTTTTCATCCGTGATCTATTGATCTACATCCTGTCACGGCTCTACCGTAATCCTGTTGTCTAACCAAGACCAACCTCTACCCTATCTGGAGGTTACCTTACTATACACGCCGTCATGTGATAAACAAGTGATGATTTTGTTAACAGACCGGTTTAATTTAATAATAACAATACCTTATTAGCGGTACTAACTGATGAGGCAGGGTTCTGCCCGGTAATCAGATGACCGTCTGCCACGCTGAAATCAGTCCACTTACGCCCACACATGTAATCTGCTCCCAGGCGTTTTAATTCATCTTCCAGTAAATACGGCAGCATTACATCCATACCCACTTCGATTTCTTCAGCATTACTGAAACAGGTAACCTTCCGGTTTACCACGAGCGGTTTCCCCTGCCTGGTTTTTGCATGCATCAGTACAACCGGCCCGTGACAAATCGAAGCCACTGGTTTTCCCGCAGCGTACATTTTCTCGATTAACTCGACAGAATGCGGATTCTCTGCCAAATCCCATATCGGGCCATGACCTCCGGGATAAAACACCGCATCAAAGTCTTCTGCCGTGATATCCGCCAGTGAGGTGGTATTGGCCAGCTGCCACAAAGCCTGTTGATCTTCCAGAAACCGCTGCCCTGCAGGCTTCAGGTCAGGCGCCTGACAGCTTTCCGGATCCATCGGCGGTAACCCCCCTTGTACAGATGCCAGAGTAACTTCCTGCCCGGCCTCTAAAAAAGCATAATATGGAGCTGCCAGCTCCTCCAGCCAAAACCCGGTTGGTTTTCCGGTTTCAGCTATTTGGTTGTGTGAAGTCAACACCATCAGAATCTGCGCCATAGCCGTTTCCCGGTAATGATCCCGTTTACGGTTACCCTGGATGGGGTAACTGTTCTTTGACTAAAAACTGATCAATTGGAAATTCCATCAGCTCTCCTCCCAGTTTAAAAGATACGCCCTGTTTTGTTGTCTGCGCTAGAACCCGGAGTTGCTTTTCGGGCTCCCGGCTGCGCAGGGCATCCGGGCTCATTAATGCAACATTGATTCCCCCGTCTTTTTCCCGTGCCGAAATAAATTCAATGGCATCAAACTCCTGCTTACGCAACTCTCTGCCCAGTGCCTGACTATGGACATAGCTGCCCGGGTCTGCCAGTTTTTCCGTATATTGCTTATATGGCTGATGCTGTAACTTAACTCCCTGTCTGGTGTGACAACGCACTGCAAACAAAACATGCTGACTGATCAGTCTATCCGGCAACTGACTCATCCCGTGCAAGAACAGCAGCCGATAAAATGCTGTTTCCGCCAATGCTGTCTGCGGTGTATGCGATGCATAAAAAATTCCCGGCTCAAATCGATCACCGAAGCGGGAACCCCAGCGCAGAGGCGGGTATCTGAATGGCGTTTTCAATAAATAGTGCAACCGCTCACAACCTGGCGGACATGGAGGTTTCTGAGCTTCCAGCAAATCTTCCAATAATGCCTGCTCTGCCAAATCATCCACCAGCATCGCGGTAGCTATTTGCTGCTGGCTTTCGACTACCCGCCAGATTCGGCCGGTAACCAGTATGGGAGGGGTTGAACGTACCAGTGCCGGCCAATCCATTCTGTTCAAAATCCATCCATGGCAATATTGAGGAGGTTAAACTTGGTTTGCCATTGGGATTAGAAGGGTTCCGGCTAAACTTTGCCGCGCATTGCGTCCAGGTATTCGGTTACCCGTATCAGCCCGGGAATGCTGTTCAATTGTTCCCTGGGAACGGCCTTCAAGTGTTGGTTACGGGTGTACAACCAATGTTGCATCGCCTTATTATCACCGCCAACCAGAACATATAGCGAGCGATAACAACGAATCAGCAGCAGTGCCAGCTCTCCTGCTTTGCTGGTCGGATTTAACCCGTGTCGCAATCCGGTGCGTTCCCGGCCAATGACTTTACCTACTTCTGCCTGAGTTAAACCCAGTGCTTTGCCGGCTTTGAATACCGCTTTACTGAGTACTTCAGGAGCTGTTGGTGTGGCTGATATAACTGCGCTCATAAGCCGCTCTTTTGTTGATTATTGATATAATAGTTATGTTTTGTTGAAAATTCAACAATTTTGGTTGGGTATGCTTTCGAAATTTACACCTTTTCCTTTACAGATATCGCCGGCTTGGTGGTATTGGTCGATGAAAATAACGTTTGACCTCTCGCTGATTCAGCAATAAACCCTTATTTTCCGATACAAAAACTACTGAAGATCGTTCCCAGAAGATCATCGTTATGATATTCACCGGTGATTTCTGACAACGCCTGCTGTGCTTCAAGTAACTCTTCGGCAAACAATTCCCCGGCATGGGGAATATGCCCGGCTGCTGTTATCAGATGCTGGGAAACCTGGCTCAGTGCAGCGACATGTCGGGGTCGGGCGGCGAATGCCTGGGCATCACCGCTGTTGACTTTCAGGCTTTCCAAAATGGCCTGTTCCAATAATTCCAAACCTTCCCCTGTTTTCGCTGATACCATCACCCGATACCGCTCCCGGGCAGCGGTATCATCCAGCAAATCTCTCTTATTACCAACAATAATTACAGGTGCTTTCAAACTTACCGGCGGTGGTTGAGTTCCATCTGTTTGTTCAGTGGCGTCCAACAACCACAATACGACATCAGCGTCTGTCAGTGCAGCATGTGCCCGGCGTATACCTTCCTGTTCTACCGGGTCATTGCTGTCACGTAACCCAGCCGTATCAATCACTTCCAGCGGGATTCCTCCAATTTCAAGGCGCTCACGCAATACATCCCGCGTGGTCCCGGGAATATCGGTGACAATAGCAGCATCCCGTTTTACCAAAGCATTGAGTAAACTGGATTTCCCTGCATTCGGTGGACCAATAATGGCCAGCCGGGCGCCTTGAGTCAGGTGAACGCCGGCTTGAGCGTCAGACAGCAGAGACTGAGTCTGTTGCTGTACCCGCTGCAGTGATTCCAAAATTCTTTCATCTGCCAGGAAATCTATTTCTTCCTCAGGAAAGTCCAATGCCGCCTCTACCCACATCCGCAACTCAATCAAATCCTGCTGCAGGATATTCACAGGTTTGCTCAAGCCACCATCCAGGCTGCGATTAGCTGCCCGGACTGCCGCTTCACTGCCGGCATGAATCAAATCAGCAATGGCTTCTGCCTGGGTTAAATCGATTTTATCGTTTAGGAAAGCCCGCTCGGAGAACTCGCCCGGCCGCGCCAGACGGGCGCCCGCTCGGCAAAGTTGCTGCAACAGCAGCTGCAGTAATACCTGGCCGCCGTGAGTATGCAGTTCGACAACATCCTCGCCGGTAAATGAATGCGGCGCAGGAAACAGCAACACCAGACCACGATCCAGAATACGGTCATTATTGTCACGCAAGCTGCGCAGTACAGCATGCCTGGGCTGTGGAAGCTCTCCGCACAGTGTTTGTGCTATAGACTGCGCATCAGGACCTGAAATCCGGATGATACCCACGCCACCGGTTCCTGATGGCGTGGCAATGGCACAGATGGTGTCAGGCTGCGTTTTCAATCCGTTTGGTAATGAACCACTGCTGAGCTAAAGAAATAACTGCATTGGTTGCCCAGTACAGCACCAGCCCTGCGGGGAAGAAAGCAAATAAAATCGAAAACACCACCGGCAACGCGTTCATCATCTTGCGTTGCATGGGGTCCATTCCGGGAGACGGAGTCATTCGCTGGGTAGCGATCATCGCTATACCGTTAATAAGCGGCAGTACAAAATACGGATCCGGACTGGATAAATCCTGAATCCAGCCGAAAAACGGCGCCTGGCGTAATTCCACCGACTCCAGCAACACCCAGTACAACGCAATGAAAATCGGAATCTGCACCAAAATCGGAAGGCAGCCACCCAACGGGTTGACCTTCTCGGTTTTGTACATTTCCATCATCGCCTGGCTCATTTTTTGCCTGTCATCACCGTAGCGTTCTTTAAGCTTTTCTATCCTTGGTTGCAATTTGCGCATCCGAGCCATGGACTTGTACTGTGCTTCGGTCAGTTTGAAGAACAGCAACTTGATCAACAGTGTCAGGATAACTATTGCCAGACCCCAGTTAAGCACCAGGGTGTGAATCCAATCCAACGCAATAAACAGTGGTTTGGAGAAAATCGTGAAAATGCCGTAATCGACAGTTAACTCCAGACCTTCCGCCAGATCTTTCAGTTCTTCCTGCAGTTTGGGCCCCACATACAGCCGGCTGGAAAACTGATGGGTCTGACCGTTGGCAACACGCACAGGTGCATTTTGATAACGCAACAGGTATCTCGGTACACCGGTTTGATTAACGATAGCACTACCTATGGTTTCCACGCTGTTGGCAGGCGGTAACCAGGCGCTCATGAAATAATGCTGGATCATTGCAATCCAACCGTTGCTGGTACTGATATTCAGGTTTTGCTCGATAAAATCATCGAACGGCAACTTATCGAATTTTTCCTCAGGCGTGTAATAACCTGCACCGTTAAAACTGTAACGCGAGGTATTGGTTAAACTGCCCTTGCCACCCGTCGGTGCAGTTCGCTGCAGTTGAACATAACGATTACCCTGCCAATCCTGTCCCGACTGGTTAGACAGCTGGTGTTGCGTATCAATCACATACTGACCACGCTGGAATATCAGTGTTTTAACTACGCTAATGCCCTGCTCGCTCCAGCTCAATGGAATCCTGAGCTCGTTTTGATCATCTGCAAGACGGTATTCGTTTTGCTCATAACTGTAGTCCACCAGATGTGTTGGCGCCGGATTATCTGCAGACAGCAGACCGGACTGGGCTACGTAATAGGTGCCATCAGCAGTATTCCGCTGCATCAATTGCACCGGATTGTCAGGTTCATCAACTTCTACCGGGTAATCCAGTAATTTGGCTCCAACAACCGTTCCACCCTGTGGATCAATCTGAACTTCCAGCACATCGGTAACAACAGTGATCAGCTCGCCATTGTTCTCAACAACTGCAGAACTGGAAGCTGACTGTACCGCAGGCAGACTGTTATCGGTCGATGGGGTTGGAACATCTGCTGCAATTGGTGCAGGTAACTCCGCATCATCGGCAGGAATATCAGCTGCGGTATTGCTGCCTTGTTGAGCAGAGACTCCCGCTGGCTGCAGCGGACGGGCATAATCCTGTTGCCATTGCGACCACAGCAAAAATGCCAGCACTGCCAATGCAATCAGGAACAGGTTACGCGTTT
Source organism: Wenzhouxiangellaceae bacterium (assembly GCA_028289455.1). Classification (GTDB taxonomy): domain Bacteria; phylum Pseudomonadota; class Gammaproteobacteria; order Xanthomonadales; family Wenzhouxiangellaceae; genus JAJFKX01. Next base: position 114,247 of record JANQPN010000060.1, on the reverse strand, counting down.
CCGGCATGAGCGATATCCTTGAGTTGTTTTTGAATATTAATCAGATGCTGGTAAGTTGCGGCTTGCAGGTTTTGATTACAAGCCCCTGATGCCGCTGGCTTTGCCTGAAAAACGATATCAGCCGATACAACGGTTGTATCATCGGCATTATACCAATGGCGAAAAACCTCTCTGACCATTCGTTTGATCCTGTTCCGCTCAACTGCCCGCTTGTCCACTTTTTTACTGACGACCAGTCCCAGACGAGTCTGCGCAGCAGTTTTTTTTGCCAGCACACGAAAAAACCGGTCGTTACTGACAACCGGTTTTGATTTGAACACCGATACGAAGTCATGCGCTTTCAGCAATCGCCGGTGTTTGTTGAATGCTGTCATCTTACTCATAAAAAAACCGGCTACCTTTGTGTAACCGGGCGTTTTCATTATTGTGTTGTGCGCATCAGATAACCTGATGGGCGAACACAATGAATTCTACGACAACAGGATCGTGTTTTTATTACTGTGCCAGACGCTTCCGACCACGGCGGCGGCGGGCGTTGATAATGGCACGGCCACCACGGGTAGCCATACGGGCACGGAAACCATGGGTTCGCGCACGCTTGATTCTACTGGGCTGATAAGTACGTTTCATTTGAAACTCCAAAAGATATAACTAGCCGCAAGTCGCGGAAAACAGCCCGCCATGATAGGAAATTTTGGCTTCCAGGTCAACGTGTTCAAGCAATATTGCCGATGGTTACCCATTGATGCGTTTATGCAGTCATATTTAGTTATCCACAACCTGCTGCAGATGCATTATGATGCTAGTCCGTTTTGTTATAGGCTTGCTTTTTGAGGTAGTAACCCGAGATGCCTTCAGATCCTATCTGGCAACAATGTTTATCGCGTTTGGAACGTCAGTTTCCTCTGGATGAGGTCAATACCTGGTTACGGCCGTTACGATTAACATCCCATAATAATGGCCGTGTAGTACTGCTGGCACCTAATCAAATTGTCTGTGAACGGGTGGAACAGCATTACCTTCGCACCATTCATGCCATTCTGCTGCAGCTGAATCCCGAGCTTGAAGGCAAGCCGGTTATCAGCGTGGCCAACCGGCAGGACGAGAGTAAAGCCGCAGCGATAAAAAACGGGAATGATACCGAACAGCTGACCGGGCTGGATCATCGCTATACGTTTGATAACTTTGTTCCCGGCAAAAGTAACGAGCTGGCATTAAACGCTGCTATCCAGGTTGCCCGCAACCCAGGCAGTGACTACAACCCGTTAACGCTGTACGGCAGCACTGGTTTGGGTAAAACCCATTTACTTCATGCTGCCGGCAATTTGATCAAACAAAATAACCCTCGTGCCAAGATTCTATACCTGCCTTCGGAGAGGTTCGTAAATGATCTGGTACGGTCTTTGGGCTCACGAAACGTAGAACAGTTCAAGCAGCGTTATCGCAGTGTGGATGCCCTGCTGATCGACGATATCCAGTTTATCGCCGGCAAGGAACGTTCTCAGGAAGAATTTTTTCATACCTTCAATGCACTGCTGGATTTACAGCAACAGATAATCCTGACCTGTGACCGCTATCCCAAGGAGGTTCCCAATCTTGAGCCTCGATTACAATCACGTTTTGGCTGGGGATTAACGGTTTCAATTGAACCACCTGATTTCGAAACCCGGGTCGCCATCCTGATTCAAAAAGCACAGGAAAAAGGCTGGACGTTAAACCTGGATGTTGCTCAGCTGATAGCCGGAAAGATGCGCAGCAGCGTTCGAGACCTGGAAGGCGCATTAAATACCCTTTACGCCAATGCCAATTTTATGGGCTGTGAAGTCAATGAAGCATTTGCCAGAGATACACTCCGCGATTTGCTGGCCATTCATGACCGGTCTATCACTCTGGATCAGATCAAAAAAACCGTGGCCGAATTCTATAACCTCAGAGAAATGGATATGCTGTCCAAACGCCGCACACGCTCCATAGCTCGGCCTCGACAGCTGGCAATGGCCCTGTGCAAGGAATTAACCGATAACAGTTTGCCGGAAATAGGTCAGGCATTTGGTGGCAGAGACCATACCACTGTCTTACATGCCTGTCGGAAAATAGAAGAGCTGGTGCGTAATGATGCACAGTTAAGCGAGGACAAAAAACGGTTGGTAAGACAGTTATCGACATAGTTTCGACTGACGGAATCCATCCGGTTCAGTCAGTTAACAGAACCTATTTTTACATCCGGGTGCAATCTCAGCTAACAAATGGCTTAATAACCCGGTATTATCTGTGGATAAACCTGGGTGCTGTTTTTATTATTAGTGTTATGCACAATCTATACACAAATAATAAGCCTGTTACCAGCAAGATATTGAATTGAATAAGTTGTTGATTTTAAAAAGATTTTTTTAATTATAACCAGAAGTTTATTCTTTCTATTACTACTACTTACTTTATATATAAAATGTTTTTTTGAGGATTGGCCATGAAATTTACCATGCAACGCGAAGCACTGCTGCAACCTCTGTCTCAGGTGGTTGGTGTGGTAGAACGCAGACAAACACTACCTATCCTGGCTAATTTTTTACTGGTGGCCGAAGATGGGAAATTGTCTTGCACAGGCACTGATATGGAAGTCGAACTGCGAGCAACACATTCCGCAGAAGTACAACAGCCAGGCCGGATTACAGTTCCTGCCCGCAAGCTGGTTGATATATGTCGCGCATTACCTGATGGGTGTGAAATAGTGCTCGAACAGCAGGATAACCAACTGCTGATTAATACCAAGAACAGTCACTTTACTCTTAGTACTCTGCCTGCAGACGAATTTCCGGATTTAGAACAGGCTGACAACCTGCTTAACTATTCCATTAATGAAGGAGCACTGCATCAGATGCTGGAGCGCACAGCGTTTGCGATGGCGAACCAGGATGTACGTTATTACCTCAATGGATTGCTGCTGGAGAAAAAAGGCGGCATGTTGCGCAGTGTTGCCACTGATGGGCACCGCCTGGCGTTAGCGGATCTTAACCAGGAAATAGCTGATCAGCATGATGATCAGCAGGTCATTGTGCCGCGCAAAGGCATTTTGGAATTATTACGCCTGCTGGAAAATGAAGGTGACGACATTACACTTGGCATCGGTAGTAACCATATTCAGGTAACCAAACCGGGGCTGACCATGACATCCAAGTTGATTGATGGTCGCTTCCCTGAATATGAAGCGGTAATCCCACCTGCCAATGATCATGACGTTGTGATCAATCGAGGCCGTTTTCGTACCGCACTGCAGCGGGCAGCCATTTTATCTAATGAGAAATTCCGCGGTGTGCGTTTGGAATTCTCTACTGATGCTGTAAAGATCATCGCCCATAACCCGCAGCAGGAAGAAGCTGTAGAAGAACTGGATGTTCCACATACAGTACCAGCTATGTCGATAGGTTTTAATGTTACCTATTTGCTGGATGCACTGAATGCACTGACTTCCGAAGATATCCAGATTAAATTGCGTGACGCCAACAGCTCATGTCTCATTATTGAACCTGGCAGTGAGAAAACCCGGCACGTTGTTATGCCGCTTAAGCTTTGATGGGATCAAATAAAGACATTCGGCATTCGCAAAATCATCACAACGATGCTGATACGGGTTTAGTCATGTAATGGCCAAACCCTTGGCTATACAGCGGTTAGCGATAACCAATGTCCGCAATCTAAAGCAAGTAGATCTCACCCCTGCCCCAGGTATTAATGTTTTTACCGGCGCTAATGGTGCCGGCAAAACCAGTCTGCTGGAAGCCATCCATATTTTGAGTCGCGGCCGCTCTTTTCGTACTCGAAAAATCAATGATTGGATTACTCGCGGCGAACCCACATCCAGGGTCGTAGCCCAGATAAGTCTCAATGAAACACCGGAAAAACTAACCAGGCTGGGCTTGGAACGTGATCGAAATCACTGGCGGGCTCGAATAAACGGAGAATCAACCAGCCGCTTTGGTGATCTTTCCCGTGAACTACCCCTAATAGTGTTTGAGCCAAATGCTCACGATTTAATTAATGGTGCTCCTGAACAGCGCCGTACGTTTCTTGATTGGGGGGTGTTCCACGTGGAACAACAGTATTTACAGGTATGGCGCAGATACCAGCGTTCTTTGCGACAACGTAATGTAGCTATCCGTGAACATGCTGCAAAACAGGTTATTCAAAGCTTGACACCAGGCATTGTCCAGGCAGCTCAGGCGCTGGATGAAATGCGCCATCGGTTTTTTGCTGAGTTGCAACAAGCGTATTCCGAATTAACAGAACAACTTGAAGCTGATATTCCCGCAGTTTCGATTAATTATCATCGAGGCTGGCCGGCAGAACAATCACTGTATGAACTGCTGGAAAAAGAACTCGTCAAGGATATGGAAAGTGGATACACCCGTTTTGGGCCACATCGGGCGGATATTGGAATGCAGCATGAACAAAGACAGTTGCGCGGTTGGTTATCAAGAGGCCAGCAAAAGCTGATGGCGTTGTTGATGCTATTAAGCCAGCATGAGACTTGGAAAACCAGCAATCAGATAATACCTATTATTCTTCTGGATGATTTGTATTCCGAACTTGATGAAATGCACAATCAGAAAGTTTTGAACCTCCTTGCTGAATCGCGGACTCAAGTCTGGATAACCACTGCTGACGGGCGTTCTCTGACTGAAAGCGCAGGTAAAGTGTTTCACGTGGAACAAGGGCAGGTTCAGGTACACAAATAACCACTTGTCCGCGATCAACGGTTATCTACCAGGGCAGGTTTTCACTAACACAATGATTTATAATGGGGGATTGGTTTCAATCAGCACGACTATGACTGACAAGCAAAACACGACTGATCAGTACGATTCTTCCAATATCAAAGTCCTCAAAGGATTGGACGCAGTTCGCAAGCGGCCTGGAATGTATATCGGTGACACTGATGATGGCACCGGTTTACACCATATGGTGTTTGAAGTGGTTGACAATGCTATCGATGAGGCATTGGCCGGGCACTGTGACCGGATTATCGTAACCATACACAGTGACGATTCCATCAGCGTAAGTGATAACGGCCGAGGAATTCCGGTGGATATACACCCGGAAGAAGGCCGGTCAGCAGCTGAAGTGATTATGACAGTCCTGCATGCCGGCGGGAAGTTTGACCAGAACTCATACAAAGTATCCGGTGGTTTGCATGGTGTTGGTGTTTCTGTGGTAAATGCTTTATCCGAAACACTGGAGATGACCATCGAGCGCCAGGGCAAGCGCTGGCAGCAGAAATACCATATGGGTGTGCCGGAAGCACCGCTGGCAGCTACCGGAGACAGTGATAATACCGGGACACATATACAGTTTAAGCCCAGTGCGGAAATTTTCTCAGATACGCGCTATCACTTTGATTTACTGGCTAAAAGGCTGCGTGAGCTGTCATTTCTGAACTCCGGTGTTCATATCACACTGCGGGACGAGCGCAGTAATGAAGAGAAAGTATTTGCCTACGAGGGCGGTATTCGCTCTTTCGTCGAGCATTTAGGCCGGAAGAAAACACCACTGCACCCGACAGTGTTTCATTTCAACATGGAAAAAAGCGGTATTAATGTCGAGTTGGCCATGCAGTGGACTGATGCTTATCAGGAAAGCACGTATTGCTTTACCAATAACATCCCTCAGCGTGATGGCGGTACTCATCTGGCCGGTTTTCGTGCAGCGTTAACCCGCACGATAAATAATTATATCGAAGAAAGCGGCCTGGCCAAAAAAGATAAAGTCAGCATGGTTGGTGATGATTGCCGTGAAGGGCTGATTGCCGTTTTATCGGTTAAGGTTCCAGACCCTAAGTTTTCCTCGCAAACCAAAGATAAACTGGTGTCATCAGAAGTACGTCCGGTGGTTGACAGCAGTGTATCCGAGCAGCTCCGGGACTTTCTGTTGGAGCAGCCTGGTGAAGCCAAGGCAATCGTTAATAAGGTTTTGGAAGCCGCCAGAGCGCGCGATGCCGCCCGTAAAGCACGTGAAATGACGCGCCGCAAGGGTGCTTTGGATGTCGCTGGACTGCCTGGAAAACTTGCAGACTGTCAGGAGAAAGACCCGGCATTATGCGAGTTATTCATTGTAGAGGGTGATTCTGCCGGCGGCTCGGCCAAACAGGGACGCAATCGTAAATTCCAAGCGGTATTGCCATTGAAAGGCAAGATTCTGAATGTGGAAAAAGCCCGATTCGACAAGATGCTGTCGTCGGCCGAGGTGGGGACACTAATCACAGCTCTGGGTTGTGGAATCGGGAAAGATGAATATGATCCGGATAAGCTGCGTTATCACCGTATCATTATCATGACTGATGCTGATGTGGATGGATCGCATATCCGCACGCTGTTGTTAACGTTTTTCTATCGGCAAATGCCGGAACTGATAGAGCGGGGCCACATTTACATTGGACAGCCGCCGCTTTATAAAATTAAACACGGCAAGCATGAACAGTATCTGAAAGATGATCGTGAACTGGATGATTATCTGCTGAACCGGGCTGTAGATAATGCCGGGCTGGTTTTTGATCCGGATGCCCCGCCGTTAACCGGTGTGGCCCTGGAACAGTTAATGCGCGATTACATGATCGCCACGCGAACAGTTGAACGGTTAAGCCGTCGGTATCCACCCCATGTATTAAGATCGCTGATGGATATTCCGGCGTATTCTAAAGATTCTGCAAAACAGTGGTCTGAAGCACTGCAAAAGCAATTAAATATCGATATTGGTGCCAATGAAAACTGGGAAGTGATGGCGAAAGAGGGCGGACATATTGACATCCGTCATCGCCAGCATGGTGCAGTCAGCGAGACTGTTTTCGCAGCAGAATTCTTTAACAGCGGTGATTATCGGTTCTTCGTGAAGATGGGCTCAGCATTGAGTGATCTGATACAGCCTGGTGCACGGGTACAGCGTGCAACATCCAGCCAGGAAATCAACAGCTTTCGCGATGCATTCGAATGGTTATTGGATGAGTCCCGCAAGGGTCGAACGATTCAACGATTCAAAGGGCTTGGAGAGATGAATCCCGATCAGCTTTGGGATACCACGGTAAATCCGGAAACCCGGCGTCTGCTCCAAGTAACCATTGAAGATGGTTTTGCTGCTGATGAGATATTCTCTACCTTAATGGGAGATGAGGTCGAGCCGCGGCGAGACTTTATCCAAAATAACGCGCTGGATGCGAGCAATATTGATATTTAATCAATAAAATCAATAAGTTATAATGTTTCTGCAGCAAGCAAGTCAATTGCCTGCTGCAGATTCCCTGCTTTTTTGACACTACGCATAGACCGGTTATCAACCGCAATCATAGACAGCCCCAACCGTTGCCCAGCACGTAATAATTCATTGCGGGATGCCAGCAGCACATGCTGATGTTGAGGGTAGCGTTGAATGTAATTGGACATTGACTCACAGGCCGGCTGCACTCTGCGCAACAAACCGGGTTGCCAATACCACACACCGGCCAGGGTAACGTTATATTCATGCAACAGCAATTGCTGCTGCCGCTGTAGTTTTAAAGCCTGATCAACAGAGTTTCGACTCGGTTGCCAGGCTGTTGGGCGTTGACTGAGCAAGACGACCTGCCAGCCGGAAAGGGGAGCGAATCGGGCATATGAAGATAATGCCAGCCGAGTCGGCATCAATTGCTGTTGAATCAAAACCTGCCTGGAGGTCATACATCCAATTCAGCTATATCTGCTACCTGACTGCATAAAGATTGCAGGCTGGCCAGCAGCGCCAACCGATTGTATCGCAGGCCTATTTCATCAACCATTACCATGACATCTTCAAAAAACTGGTCCACAGGCACCTGTAAATGGGCCAGTTGAGTTAGAGCTGAGGCATAATCACGCTGTTGCATAGCGTTGTCTACAGAGCTGGAGATGTTGTTAATTTCTGCAAACAAGGCCTCTTCTGCGTCGATATGTAGTAATTCTTCGCTGACAACCGTGTTCTCTGGCAAAGGGTTCTTGCGCAACAGATTGCTGGCACGCTTATTGGCGGCCGCCAGGCTAGCTGCCTGCGGTAATTTGGAAAAAGATTCTACTGCGCTGGCGCGGGCTGAAAAATCAAGCAGGTTGTTAATTTGTTTTGCTGCTACGGCACGATAGGTTTGTATCGATACTGGCAGATAGCCTTCCAGGCGATCGAAAATAAACTGAATGACCTCATCGGTGGTTTCAGCTGATACAGGGATCTGTGGGCTTAAGATTTCACCGCTTGTTTGCAATAACCAATCCAGCGGCAGTTCCAGCTCGCCTTCAAGAATGGTACGGATCAGCCCTAATGCAGCACGGCGTAAAGCAAATGGGTCTTTGTTACCAGTAGGCTTTTTACCCGCGGCAAAAATACCTAATAGCCGGTCGCTTCGTTCAGCTACGGCCAGAATCTGTCCGGTCAGGCTGGCTGCGATTGGTTTCCCGGCTGCAACAGGGTGATAATGCTCTTCGATAGCTGCAGCGACAGAAGGATGCTCTTCGCTTTGCAAGGCGTAATAACGCCCCATAATTCCCTGCAGCTCAGGAAACTCCCCAACCATTTCGGTCATCAGGTCACATAGAGAAAGCTCAGCGGCGCGATTCACTGTTGTTGTATCAGTATTCAGCTTGTTAGCGATTTCTGTTGCTAAAAGCGCCGTTCTTCTGGTTTTGTCGGCTAACGAGCCTAAATCCTGTTGAAAAGTAACATTCGCTAATCGTTCAGCATAGGATGCCAGGGGTTGCTTGCGGTCCTGATCCCAGAAAAACTTTGCGTCTGCTAAACGCGGCCGGATAACACGTTCAAAACCAACTTTCACCTGTTCCGGAGAAGTGCTTTCCAGATTGGCAAAAGCGATAAAGTGGTGGTTCAGCCTGTTTTCCCCGGAAAGCTCATACAAAGGGAAAAACTTTTGATGCGTCTTCATACTCAGGGTCAAGGCTTCAGCGGGAACATCCAAAAAAGCCGGATCGAAAGAACACAACATACCGCTTGGCCACTCAACCAGGTTGGCTACTTCTTCACATAACCCGGGTTGTTCAGGGCATTGCAGCCCTGAATCTGCTGCCAGATCAGCCATTTGTTGTGAAATCTTTTGCTGACGAGCTGTCCCATCAGCAATCACATAGGCCTGCTGCAACCGGTGCCGGTATTCATCGGCATTATCAAGTGATATGGCTTCAGATGAATGTACGCGGTGGCCGTATGTAAGATTGCCTGCCTGCAAATCAAATACTGTTAGGGGAAGCGTCGATTGTCCATGCATAGCGACCAGCCAGTGTACCGGGCGGAGAAACCGCTGTGAGCCGGAACCCCAGCGCATGGTTTTAGGCATAGGTATTTTATTGATAATGACGGGCAGTTGCTGTTGTAACACCTCAGCCAGGGATTGACCGGGTTGGACTACGGTATGCTGGAGCCATTCACCCTGGTCTGTTTTTAGTCGCTGCAGCTCATTAACGTCAGCCTGGACCGACCGGGCAAAACCCAAAGCTGCCGGTGTCGGATTGCCGTCTGAGTCAAATGCAACGTTTACAGCCGGGCCGCGTTTTTCAATGGATTGATCAGCCTGCCGATTCAAAACATCAGGAAATTGAACAGCCAGACGACGGGGAGTGAAAGAAGTAGTCCCGGATGCGTCATTATCAAGCAGGCCGGCATCAACCAGGCAGTTGCTAACAGCAGCAGTCAGTGCTTCGGCCATTTTGGGTAATGGTCCGGCCGGCAATTCTTCACAACCAAGTTCGATTAATAAAGTGGAGCGGGTTTCAGATTGATTGTTCATGCTGCTGACTCCTGTGCAGAAGCAGTCGGCAGTTCAGGAAAACCCAATGCCTCTCGGCGTTGGTAATACATTTCTGCAACAGCTCTGGCCATGGTGCGAACCCGCAATATGAATCGCTGACGTTCAGTTACGGAAATAGCGTGCCGTGCATCCAGCATGTTGAAGTTGTGTGAAGCGAGTAAAACCTGCTCATAGGCCGGTAGCGGTAATTCGTTATCTATCAGTTGCTGGCAGGTGCGTTCACATTCATCAAAAGCGGCGAACAGTGCTTCTGTATTGGCCAACTCAAAGTTATAACGGGATTGTTCGACTTCGTTTTGGTGGAAAACGTCACCATATGTCACCGTGCGTTGAGCGGTTTCCGCCCACACAAGATCATACACACTGTCAACGCCCTGGATGTACATGGCCAGCCGCTCCAGGCCGTAAGTGATTTCACCCATAACCGGACTGCATTCCAAGCCACCGGCCTGCTGGAAGTAAGTAAACTGGGTAACTTCCATACCATTCAGCCAAACCTCCCAGCCCAGCCCCCATGCGCCCAGTGTAGGAGATTCCCAGTTGTCTTCCACAAACCGGATATCATGAACTGCCGGATCAATGCCAATAGCCTGCAATGACTGCAGATATAAATCCTGAATATTGGCCGGTGACGGCTTCATAACCACCTGGAACTGGTAATAATGCTGCAGGCGGTTTGGGTTCTCACCATAGCGTCCGTCAGTCGGGCGCCGGCAGGGCTGCACGTAAGCGGCTGACCATGGTTCCGGTCCGATAGCACGAAGGAATGTGGCCGGATGAAAAGTCCCCGCGCCCACCTGAAGATCCAGCGGTTGTACCAGGACACATCCCTGGGAAGCCCAGAAGTCTTGCAGGCGATGGATAAATTGTTGGAAATTGAGCACAGCGGTCTATTTACAGTTTTCACATAAGATGCGTTAGTATAACGACGCTTATGGCTTCAGTGTTCTCTAAAACGCCATTGCAAGCAGCCTAATTCTCAAAACGGACCAGCATGAGGCAAAACTTTATTAAAACAGTAGGGGCGTGGGTGTTGTTGTGTTTATCAACAGCATCATTCGGTCAATTGCCTCAAATGACTGTTGTGGATGTGTGGTTCGATAACACTGAGCAGGTCAGGCAGTTTCGCGAGATTTTGGATATCTGGGGCATGGATCGATCCAAAGGCAGTTTCGTGGTTTATTTACCAGAGGGGTACACCCGGCTGCTGGATGTTGCCGGACTGCGCTGGGAAGTCAATCAGCAAAGGACTTTACAGGCAGAGCTGGATAATTTCGCTACCCGGGGCGGAAGCGGCATACCGGGGTTTGCCTGTTATCGCACCGTTGAAGAAACTTTTGCCGACCTGGCTGACCTGGCCGCAGATAATCCGGACCTGACGGAATTTATCGATATCGGGGACAGCTGGCAGCTGATCAACAATGGCGCAGGGTTTGACGTCAACGCCATTGTAATAACCAATGAGCGTTCAGCATTTCCCAAAAGCCGCCTGATGGTTATGGCGGCAATGCATGCGCGGGAATACACCACAGCCGAACTTGTAACGCGGTTTGCTGAATTGCTGGTCAATCAGTATGACAATGATGCTGATATCACCTGGCTGCTGGATCACACGGAAATCCACCTGGTTCCCCAGGTTAATCCTGATGGCCGGGATATCGCCGAACAGCCCGGGACACGGTTCAAACGTAAAAACGATGATGAGCTGTTTTGCCCCGAAAACGGCATACAAGCCCGGGGTGTGGATTTAAACCGTAATAATGTCGTGCTGTTCGGTTTGTCTGGATCCAGCGGCGATCCATGCAACGACCTCTTTCGTGGACCAAGCGGCGGGTCTGAACCGGAAACCCAGAATATTCAAAATTATCTGGATAGCATTTTTCCCGATGCCCGTCCGGGGCCGAACGATAACCTGACGACCCCGGCACCGGATGATACACCCGGGTTGTTCATTTCGGTACACAGTTTCAGTGAATTGATTTTATACCCCTGGGAAGGGGTGTCGAATAACTCCGGCAATCATGCCGGTTTGCGAGGTCTGGCGCGAAAACTGGCATTTTTTAATGATTACACAGCCTGTCAGGATTGTTTGGGTACAGCGGCAGGGACAACGCCGGATTATGCTTACGGCGAACTTGGAATAGCTGCGCTGACCTATGAGCTGGGAACGTCGTTTGCACAGGCATGCGGCACATTCGAAAGCACCATTCTGCCGGATAACCTGGATTCCTTAATAGCAGCCGCCAAATCCACCAGACGACCTTATCAGGAACCCAATGGACCTGAAGTGACGGATATCACCGGTGTTGAAATGCCCATCAACAGCGGTAGTGCATTTACCATTAATGCACAAGCCAGTGACCTGCGCCGGCAGATTGATCAGCCGGGTGATCAGGAACCTGCAGAGGCAGTACAAAATATTGCTTCCGCAGTGTACTCAATTGATATCCCGCCATTTGCGGGAGGAACGACAGTTCCAGTAGCAGCACAGGACGGCAGCTTTGATACCACAACAGAGGCACTAACCGCCCAGGTTGACACTGTTGGTCTGGAAGCAGGCCGGCACACACTATTTATGGTGGCCACAGACAGCAGTGGTCAGGCGGGCTTTCCCACAGCAGTATTTTTTGATGTGGTTGAAACGGAAGAGTTTTTTATCGATGGATTTGAAGCGCAATAAAGTAGTTTACAGTGTCCTGGCATTGGCAGTCAGTGCCGGTGCATGGGCTTGTTTTACCCCTGATCGAGCAGCACAGCTGGCCTTGACCCATCCTGATCCCGGATTCGTGGATCTGGCTGCTCACTCTCATGAACCCAACGCGATTCCCTATTTTGGTCCAAGTGGCGAAGTCCCATGTGTTGACGGTTTTGCAGATATTTTCCCTTGTCGGAATATTAGTCTGGTGTCACACCTGCCGCTGCCGGAAATCGGTGGTTCAGGCTCCAGCGGTAGTGACAGCTGGGGCTGGGAAGATCCGGAAACCGGTATTGAATATGCCATAGTCGGTCGTTCCAACGGTGTATCGTTTGTCAGTCTGGAAGATCCGGTAAACCCGGTTTACCTGGGAAATATAGCCAGGCCTCCCGGTGTCGCCAACAGGGTCTGGTCGGATATAAAAATATATCGCGACCATGCCTACATGGTGGCGGATTTGGCCGGCCCGCATGGTATGCAGGTTTTTGATTTAGCCAATTTGCGCAATGTAATCGATCCGCCTGTTACATTTACTTCAACCGCTGATTACAACGGTTTTGGTGAAGCGCACAATATAGCCATTAATGAAGACACCGGGTTTGCCTATGCTACAGGCGGTGATACCTGCAGCGGTGGTTTGCATATGATTGATTTATCAATCCCGGTGGAACCTGCATTTGCCGGCTGTTTTTCCAGCGACGGTTACACTCATGATGTGCAATGCGTCACGTATAAAGGCCCTGATCCGGATTATGCCGGAAGCGAAATCTGTGTAGCCAGTAATGAAGATACAGTGACCGTTGTTGATGTCAGCGACAAACTCAACCCGGTACAGTTATCCAGAGTTGGTTATATAGGAGAAGGCTATACTCATCAGGGCTGGTTTACGGCCGATCAGAAATATTTCATTGTTGATGATGAGTTGGACGAAAGAGATTTCGGCCACAACACCAGAACTTACGTCTGGGATATGAGTGATCTGGACAACCCTGTATTGAATGGATTTACAGAAGCAGCCGGCCCGGCCATTGATCATAATCAGTACACCCTGGGTAATTTTACCTATCAGGCTAATTACCGTCGTGGGTTACGCGTATTAAGAATCAGCAACCCGATCAACGCCGAGCTGGAAGAAGTAGCCTTTTTTGACACATTTCCCAGTGGTGACGGCATTGGCTTTAGCGGTGCCTGGAATGTCTACCCGTTTTTCCGCAGCGGCCTGGTGTTGATCAGTGACTTTAATCGGGGCTTTTTCCTGGTGCGGCCGGATCAGGCAGTGGTAGCGGAAATATTTACCGAGTCATTTGAAAATAACGGCCCCTGAATCATCAGTGCTGACCATTTTTGTCGAGTAAGAAATAACAGGGCGTTATTGCAAAGCAACAACGCCCTGAGAGAAAAGGCTAAGCACCCAACGGTTCAATAATCAGAACCACGCCATCAACACCAACCACTTTAATCTGTTGCCCGGCAGGCAGATCCGGGCCATTGATCTTCCAGGTGGAATCATCAACGCGTATCTTGCCGATACCATTTTCTATCGGCGCCTCCAGAGTAAAAGTTCGGTCGATGTATTGATGACCGCGGCGATTCAGCAAAGAGGGTTTTGGCTGCCTGGGACGTAATATTCGAAACTTCCACCAGGCAATGATGGACAGCACACTTAAAATGCCGAATACAATGAATTGCAGTTCCATGCCCATGCCTGGAACCAGCAGGACAATCAGGCCGGTTACCACCGCAGCTATGGCTATCCACAGGAAAAAGAATGCCGGCATCAGCATTTCGATTATCAATAGGACACCGGCCGCAATGAACCAGTGCCAGAAAACCAGGCTATCGGTCATCGTTAACTCCATGGATTATTGTTGCCTAACTGGATTGCATCGGGAATTGAAAAGGTCGCATCCCGGCCTGATGCCCTGTTGGTATCAGGGCGTGCCTGTGTTCCAGGGTCTGCTCTGCGGCGTGGTTTACTGGAGCGTTTGGGCTCATCACCCCCGCCGTCATTGTTGCCGCCGCCCGAACCATTGACGCTTTTAGCCAGTTCAGTGATGCCGGCCAGACTACCCAGAATGCCAGTTGCTTCAACAGGCAGCAGCAGTGTTTTCTGCTGTTCGGAGAAAGCAAAAGACTTCAGTGCATCAACATATTTCTGAGCGACAAAATAATTGATTGCCTGGATATCACCCTCTGCTATGGCAGTTGAGACCATGCGGGTTGCATTGGCTTCCGCTTCAGCCAGTCGCTCACGTGCCTCGGCATCTCGAAAAGCAGCTTCACGGCGGCCTTCAGCTTCAAGGATTGCAGAACGTTTTTCACCTTCAGCCTGTAAAATTTCTGACTGTCGGGAACCCTCCGCTTCCAGAATGGCCGCACGTTTCTCACGTTCGGCCTTCATCTGGCGGGCCATGGCCTGGACCAGATCCATCGGTGGGGTGATGTCTTTGATTTCAATACGGGTCACCTTAACACCCCAGGGTGTAGTGGCTTCATCAACAACGGTTAACAGGCGGGCGTTGATTTCATCACGCTTGGATAATGATTCATCCAGATCCATCGCGCCCAGTACCGTACGCACGTTGGTCATGGTCAGGTTAAGAATGGCATGCTCCAGATGGGCAACCTCATAAGCCGCTTTGGCCGCATCCAGCACCTGGAAAAAAACCACGCCATCCACGGTAACCACTGCGTTATCTTTGGAAATAACTTCCTGTGAAGGGACATCCAGTACCTGTTCCATCATATTAATCTTGCGACCAATGCGGTCCACAAAAGGAATCAGCAGATGAAAACCGGGGGAAAAGGTATCCCGATAGCGTCCAAACCTCTCGACTGTGTATTCATAGCCTTGTGTAACAACGGTTACCGCCCGGAAAACAATTATGATTCCCAGCACCGCCAAAACTATTGAAAATACGTTAAAAAGTTCCAGAAATTCAGCCATATAACAATCCCCGTAAGCGTTTTGCAGGACATCTACTATACAATGTATTGGCTGAAAAATGACTGTGTCTACCGGCACATATGGAAAAGACAGGGATGTCCTTATATCAAATAGGATAACGTTGATTAAATGTACAGCGTGTACTATGTCCAGAATCGTAAGGTCAAAAACCAATCATAGAAGTGGTATGACCTGTGGCAGGTGTACATTCGGCCCGGTTTGGTAACAATGCAGATAGCATTCAATCTGATATAACGGGGCGCAAGTTTAAATAATCGCGGAATAGTGACGAGGAACCATTTATGTCTAATGAACATGAAAGTGGCGCAAAACTAAAACGACAGGAAACCACAGAAGATCTTCTGGAAGCGGCACTGAACCGCGGCAGAAAAGCCAAAACCAGAGGAGAGACCCAGGAAAAAACTGCCCAACGTACCGACAGTAAGAAATTTGCGGCAATAGAAAGCAACACGGTTTATAAAATCGTCTTTGCCGAAGGCGATCCGGAAGCCAAAAAGGAAGCGATAGCCAAACAACTGGCTTATGACCTGGCCGATGAGAAAGCGGATAACAAAGAGAAACTGGCAGAGTTCGAACTGTTCAAAGAATGGTTGATGGAACAGCGCAAGGACATGGCGCAGGAAATCATTAACCTGACCGACACAGATGCATTTTCAGAGCTGAAAGATGTATTTGATGAAATGAATCAGGGGTTGCTGGATTTCGAAAAGCAGATGAGCCCGCTGACCGATATTCTGGATGCCGTATACCGCCTGCGGATGGCCAGTGACGGCGCCATGTTTGAGGTATTCAGAGAAATCCAGGATGACAAGAAAGAAGAGGAGCGCATAGCCATGCTGCGGTCTGAGCAGGATAAGCAGCTGGATACCTTCAACACTGATATTCGCAATATCCAAACTGAAATCAAACAGCTACAGGGTCAAAAATCCTGGTTTGGGCTGGGCGGAACAAAGAAAAGCGCGCTGGCGGAAATCGCCAAAAAAGAAGTTGAGCTGGGAGAAAGGCAGGACTCAATTACCCAGTTAACCAAGGAAATTGAAAGAACCACATTCAACCGGGTTTCCGAATATGCCGAGTTTGCCGAGGAAAAGGCCAAACTGCGAGAGTTGCTGGATATCAGCTCGGATGAACACAAGGCACGCCAGCAGGCACTGGTTGACAGCGCCAATAACTTTGTCGATACGGCAGATAAAAGAACTTCCAATGTATTGGATCATCTGGAAGGCATTAATGATCAGATTGACCGGCTGGGTGACAGCAATGGCGGGTTGCGTAATGTCTATGCCATTATCAGTGAGGCAGTGCAGGATGCCGAAGCTGTCAATACACAAATACGTGACGGTTTGCTGGAAGAACCTGCAGATGAAAGCAACATCGCAAAAATGCGCCGCGAAAACAATAAAATGGCAGTGGAAAACCATGTCACGGCTTTAACTGCCGCCAAGGTCGATACCATGGGCACATTTGGTGATCTGACAGCAGAAAGCTACCGCATCAAGGCGATGAAGGATTCCAACGACGGGCAGGTGGCTAAAACCCGCAGTCTCAACAGCAAAGGCGTTTCCGGCGTAGCCAGCCGATTAAGCACCGTACTGCAGGGTGTTTCCATGGCAGCCTTATCCGAATCTGCGGAAGTGGCGCAGATGACATTGGAACGCATGAACGATCAGACCAATCGCATGGCACAGCAGGAAGCGCTGAAAAATGCCATGGGTATCAGCCAGGAAAACGATGCCCTGGTGAAAGCCATCGAAGAACTGGAAAGCTATGGCAAGGTGGCCAGAGCAGCTACTGATATCAGTCGCGAAGGCTATCAGGAAATGCGCCAGAATCTGGCCGAACTGGAAAAAACCGCGAAAGATGTCAGTGAAGCCGTCAAAGAAGCGGTAGCGGTAGGTGCAGATGTTATGCAGGCGGATGAGCCGGAAGTCAGCACAGAACCGGAAGCAACTCCCAAAGATGATGATGATGACGGAAACCCGTTCAGCAAACTGAATATGTAGCTGCAGGGGTTTCTGAATTAACCGGACTCATTGTTAACCTGTTGCAACTGGAGAAACCGAAGTTATGGCAGATTCCAAAGCCGATGTAACCCAGGACTACCTGATTCGAGGGACTGAGTACTTAGCACAATTTCCCGGGTTCGAGCTGGTTGGCCGTGAGGATGTGCTCAAAAAGCTGACCGCTGTTCTAATGCGGAAAAGTGCCAACAGTGTGCTGCTGGTCGGCACAGGCGGAGTAGGTTGCTCAGCTATCTGCAAGGGCCTGCAGGCCAGCAAAAGCCATCCAGGGACCCCATTTGATATTGTCAGCAAACGGTTCTTCTGGCTGGACAGTGATCTGTTATTTGCCTCCGGTGAGCACAGCAAAATCAATGCCGGCTTTGATAAAACCCTGCGTACACTGGATAGAACGCCCAATGCCGTTCTGGTTATGGATGACATGCGCGATTTTATTGATGCAGTGCGTAACAATGGCTGCACCCATCTGATCAACGCCATGATGCATGGCGTCAAAAAGAAAAAGTTTCAGGTCATTATGGAAGCGCGGGATGAGGACCTGCAGACAGTATTGTCCTGTCATTCTGATATGAAAGAGGGTTATACGCTGCTGGATATCAGTGAGCCGAACGAAGCATTGCTGCATAAAATAGTGCAGACCATTGCCGGGTCACAGCTGTATTCACATCATAAAATCAAAATTTCGGATGCAGCGATAGAAACAGCCATAGATGTAACCAGTAAATACCGCGTCCGCGATATTGGCCTCAGCCGGGCTCAGCCGGAAAGAACGCTGACCTTGTTGGATAGAGCGTTAACTTCCTACCGCCTGGATGCACATGCCAAAGACCCTAGACTGGATGCGCTGAACGAACAACTGGATTCAGTTAATCATCGCAAGACTCAGGAGAGTGACAGCAAAAAGCTGCAGGCAGAAGCGGATCAGATAACCGCAGAAATTCAGGCTATCAATGAGGCCTGGCAGGAACGGCAAACACAAATCAAACAGATATATGCAGAAGTGCGTGACGGTGAGGAAGCCATCCGCGGGCTGGAATCCGATATGGAACAGCAGCTGCAGGAAGAAGCCAGGCTGATGGATCAGATCGAAACACAGGGAAATGCCGGCAAAGACCCAAAGGAAAAAGGTTTCGTCTCATTTGCTGCCAGAGCTGCCAGTGGTGGATTCCAGTCTGATGAAGTGACCGCCATTAAAAAGCAGATGGCCAAATTTCAGGCAGAAGTTGATAAAAACCGCGAGAAATTTGAAGCGCTCACCGCTGAAATCAATGACAAGCTGGAGCTCAGCAAGGAGCAGGTACTGGCAGAGTTCAGCAATATTTCCGGTATACCGGTCAGCAAACTGACTCAGGACGAACGCGCCAAACTGCTACACCTGGATGAAAATCTGAGCAACAGGGTATTTGGACAGGAAGAGGCTGTAACCAAGCTGGCCAACCAGGTTAGGGTAGCCCGGGCAGGCCTGCAGAGTCCCAATAAACCACAGGCATCGTTTATGTTCCTAGGGCCGTCAGGGGTGGGTAAAACCGAACTGGCCAAGGCATTAACGGTTGAGCTGTTCGATGATGAACGTGCTTTGCTTCGTTTTGATATGTCGGAATATATGGAAAAACATGCGGTCGCCAAATTAATCGGCGCCCCGCCCGGCTATGAAGGTTATGAAGCCGGAGGTATTTTGACCAATGAAATGCGCCGTAATCCACGACGTATCATCTTGTTTGATGAAATCGAAAAAGCCCATACCGATATATTCAATGTTTTCCTGCAGATTCTTGACGATGCACGTCTGACCGATAATCGCGGGCTGACGGTTTCCTTTCGGGATGCCATCATTCTGATGACCACCAACATCGGCACGCCACACTTTTTATCGGAAGATAACTTTGAGGTGGCCAAAGGCCTGGCAATGGAAGATCTGGATGAGCAATACCGGCCGGAGTTCCTGGCGCGATTCAACGGTAAACGCAATATTGTCTGCTTCAACACGCTGGATTTAAGCGTTATCGAAAAAATCGCTGCACGCGATATCGGAAAACTCAATAAGATGGTCCAGGCCAGTGCGCCGGAAATCACTGTGGATATTTCACAGCAGGCGCTATCAGCCATGTGCCGTGATCATTACAAACCCATCACCGGCGCTCGCGGCATCACAGGATATATAGAAGGCGTGATCAAACCGGAAATAGCCAACACGGTGCTGTTCAATCAGGATGCCAAAGGCAGCATATTGATTGAGTATGATGAAGAAAATAAAACGGTGGTCTTACATCCTCCGACTGCATCAGCCAAACAACAGGCCAATGGTTAGGCAGTTGGTTTAATGACTGATAAAAGGCCGGAAGACGAATTATTACAACGGGCCCGCAGGCTGCAGGAGAAGGCCGAGCGCGTTCAGCAGCAAGCTGGCCGGCAGCAGTCTTCAACAGCAGAAAAAATTATTCGCAGAAACGACTGGATAAGCAAAACCGCAAAAACCTTTGGAACACTTAAAAAATGGCTGGGGCCACTGGGTGCATTGCTGGCCTGGTTATGGAGAATGTTCGTTAAGTGGTTCCGGTGGGCGGCATTTAAACGCCAGGATGGCGAAGCGGTGCGGGATGCCAAGGGAGAACGGGTCTTTTCCCTTAAGCGTTTGGGTATCACCACAGCCGGAACTGTAGCCGGGCTAATTGTTTTACATATGGCAATATCTGCTGCCTATTACTACAGCACGCTGTTTGAAGAAACCGTCTACGTTACCGGTAAGCAGGAAATTGAAACCGGAGAACTGTATCAGTTCGGTGGTTGTACCTCATTACCATGCAGCACCGAAAGTGATAACGGCAAATTCTATTTAATTGAAAGCAGTTTTTATTTTCCCAGGCTGTTCTATCCGGAAGAAAATGTGTTTGCCAACATTCCGCAGCAGGATGCTGCCTGCAGAGTAAAAGGTTACGGGATTTATTTCCGCAGTCTGCGCTGGTTATATAAGAGTGCGCAGCTATACCAGCATGTAACAACAGTATCCTGCCGCCCATATACCGAGCAGGAAGTAACCCGGGCAATGGGCGACGGCCAGATCCTGCTCGAAGCGGACGAGAGCGGACAGCTTTAATTGCTTAGCTCGTCACGGGCTACGCCTCTATAATATCCGGCAATCCGTGCCATTCCGGTCTATTCACCAATGAGCAAACCATCGAAAGACAATATCTATCATCAACACCAGGCCAAAGTCGCAGACTTTAGCTTTGATGACAGGGTAGTGAAGGTGTTTCCGGATATGATTCAGCGTTCAGTGCCCGGTTATGCCCTGGTGCTGGAGCTGGCTGGTCTGCTGGCCAGGCAAAAGGTATCTGCCGGTAGTCAGGTTTATGATCTCGGCTGTTCACTGGGTGCCAGTACTTTGGCGGTGCGCAGAAACATCTTGCATGAAGACTGCCGGATCATTTCGGTGGATAACTCTGCAGCTATGGTGGAAAGGTGCGGGGAAGTGCTGGCCCGGGATAACTCCCGGGTA
Organism: Wenzhouxiangellaceae bacterium; assembly: GCA_028289455.1. Taxonomy (GTDB): domain Bacteria; phylum Pseudomonadota; class Gammaproteobacteria; order Xanthomonadales; family Wenzhouxiangellaceae; genus JAJFKX01. The sequence goes on along the minus strand of JANQPN010000060.1, from coordinate 93,259 downwards.
CTGGTTGAACTGATCGAGTCTGATGTTCTTGATGTTGCGATCAGCAATGCCAGCATGGTAATGCTGAATTTCACCCTGCAGTTCATCAAACCGGCACAGCGATTATCGCTGCTGCAGACTATTTACGAAGGTTTGCTGCCGGGTGGGGTGTTGCTGCTGGCGGAAAAGCTGCAGTTTGATAACCCTGAAGATAATCAACTGCTGGTTGACTGGCATCATGAATTTAAACGCAGTCAGGGTTATTCCGATCTGGAAATTGCCCAGAAACGGCAGGCTCTGGAAAAAGTGATGTTGATCGATAGTGCCGAAGCACATCAGCAGCGATTACATCAGGCCGGGTTCTCTCGGGTTATTCCGTGTTTCCAGGCATTGAACTTTGCAGCAATGCTGGCGGTAAAAGCATAACCGGCAGTGAATTATCCCAGCGAGTATCAGGGATTATTGGAATTCCTCTCTTCAACGTCATTGTCCACAGCGCAAAGTGATATTCAGCAATATCTGAACGAATACTGGAAAAACCTGAAACATGGAGATTATCCCCGCTGGCAGGCTGCCCTGGATGAAACAGCGATGTTGCTTGATGATTCTCAAGCGGGTTGGCAGGTCAATAAAGACTACCTTCAATTAGCCGTCAAAGGTTTCCCAGAGCAGGAAAGACTGGAAGCCTCCCTGCGGCAGTTGATGCCCTGGCGAAAAGGGCCGCTTGCTATCGGACCAGTCGATATTGATACCGAATGGCGCAGCGACTGGAAATGGCAGCGATTGCATCCGCATCTGGATTGGCAGGGTAAAACCGTTTTGGATATCGGTGCCGGCAACGGCTATTACGGTTATCGGATGCTGGATGCCGGGGCCAGAGCAGTCATCGGTGTTGACCCCACATTGTTGTTTATTATGCAGTCGCAGCTAATGCAAATCTGTGCCGGCAAGCCGGCCAACTGGGTACTGCCGATGACACTGGAGCAGCTGCCGGGAACGCTGACTGGATTTGATCTGGTGTTGTCCCTGGGTGTGTTGTATCACCGCAAAGACCCGGTTGAACATTTGCAAAGGTTGCATCATTGCCTTAAACCTGGGGGCAAAATGGTGGTGGAAACATTTGTTATTCCACCAGGGATAGGGGATTCAATCGCCGTAGAGCGGTATGCGCGGATGCGCAATGTCTACCAGGTACCTTCAGTTTCGTTATTGAGAAGCTGGATGGAGCAGGCCGGCTGGCGAAATATCAAAATGGTGGATTTATGCCGCACCAGTGTTAATGAACAGCGGAGTACAGAATGGATGCGATTTGAATCGCTGTCCGAGTCTTTGGATAAAGAAAATCATAAAATGACAGTTGAGGGGTGGCCGAGCCCGCTTAGAGTGATTTGTATTGGTGATAAAAACGATAACTAAGAGGAATTGGATTTAATGAAAACGGTGTTTTTCTATGGCCTTTTTATGGATAGAGATCTATTAATTGAGAAAGGACTGAATCCTCAAAATATTAAGATCGCCTACTTGCAAGGATATCAGTTGAAAATAGGAGAAAAGGCGACGCTAGCACAGAATGGGCAAGCATGCTCATATGGCACAATAATGGACCTGGATAGCAATGCATTAATAAAACTCTATGCAAGTGATGGCGTTCAGGACTATTTTCCTATGACGGTCCAGGCAAGTACAATGGATGGAGCATCAGTTGAAGCCATTTCATATATCCTGCCAATAAATAAACTATCAGGAAAAAATAGTGAGTATGCCACCAGGCTGGCAGGCATAGCGAGGAAGCTTGGGCTTCCAGAGAATTATATTCATGAAATAAAGACTTGGATTTGAGTATTTATAATGCTTGGAATTAAATACTTAATAATTTTTATTGCAGCAGTTGCAAGTCTTTATTTGTCCTGGTCTATAGGGCCTATCAGTGGTTTTGGATCATTTACTGCTATAGATAATGATTACATCCAGACTATTCAAAAACAATACTATTTCACAGGTATAACTACCGCAGCAGTTACTTATTTTATCGCTTACCTCTTAAGAGCAAATACAAAAATCGTTATTGCAATCTTATTGAGTGCTGGAGCGATATGGGTGGCTTTTATTAATTCCAGCGATAGTGGTTTTACAGTGATGTTGGTCAATCCAGTTTTAGAGTTTATGCTTCCTTACACAATCATTGGTTTAGGTGTTCTATTGGTTTTTCTGGCAATAAATAAAAAATGGCCAAGATTAAGCTAATGATAGTGCTTGTGACTAACTAATAACCAGGTGCTTGAATTAAAGCCAAGCTCCTCTTAAGGCCTTTCTACTACTAACTATTTTAGGTATATGTAGGTAGTTTTTGGTCCGCTCCCGTAATGGGTACAGCCTTAGGATAATATCTCCAAGTCAACATTTCACCGCGTTTGTTATTCCTTTAAGCTTTTAAGGAGAAAGCAGATTAGATGATATTGTTGATTTACATTTATAGTTATAACCAGCTGTTCAATAACAAGAAGAACCAACAATTATTGTGAAACACCTGCTCATTTGCTGTCTGCTGATCATTTTCAGCTCTCTGTCTCTTCAGGCTCAGTCTGATGTGGATTCAACTCATAACGTTCGATTATTGATTGTCATGGGCGGCGGGACCTACGAAAGCTCGGTTTTCCGCTTTTTCGACACGCTTGATGGTATTGACTACACCCTGGTGATGTCGGATACAGAAGCATTTCAGAATGACATCCGTAATCAGTACGATGCAGTGTTGATGTACAACCTAAGAAGCTCGCTCGCAGAACCGGCCCGCACCAACCTGGTCAATTTCATCGAAAGCGGAAGAGGCCTGGTGGTCTGGCATCATGCCCTGGCCAACTATGGTGATTGGGAGTGGTGGTATAAAGAAGTGGTTGGGGGGCGGTATTTTCTGAGACCGGAAGGCGAACACCCAGCTTCAACCTATCGTCAGGACGAATCAATAATCGCCAGACCCGTGGTAGAGCATCCTGTAGTATCCAGTCTGGGCGGACATCCAATGCACCTTTACGATGAGGCTTATAAAGGATTATGGATTTCAGAAGAAGTAGAAGTTCTGCTTAACACCGGGCTTTCCAGCAGTGATGGTCCATTGGTCTGGGTAGGGCCGTATGACAAGGCCCGCGTGGTGGTTATCCAACCGGGACATGGCAGTGGCGCATTCTACAATTTGGGGTTCAGGTATATCGTCAGAGATGCTGTTAATTGGGTTGCAGGAAGGCCGGAATAAACATCAACCAGTGTTTACGTGCGGAGACTTAGCTTTTAGGTTGTAATAGACATTTACTCCAGTGGTTTAACAGCAATGGCATCCAATTCCGACGAATACCACCTCGGCACATCAACCGATGAAATCGAACGCCTGGGATACCAGCACCAGGTATGGCTGGATGAGGCCGTCGATCTTTGGCGTAAGGCGGGTTTTACGCATGGGCAGCAGTTGCTGGATCTGGGGTGTGGACCGGGATTTGCGACGAGTGATCTAGCCCACCTGGTCGGCAGTACAGGAAAAGTTCATGCAATCGACAATTCAGAGCATTTTCTACAGTCGGTAAATCAACGATGTCAAAGCCAGGGGGTGGCGCATGTCACAACGCACCTATCGGATGTCCATCAATTACCGTTGCTGGATGGCAGCCTCGATGGTGTTTTCGTTCGCTGGCTGCTTTGTTTTGTCGCCGATCCGGAAAAGGTCATTGCAGAGGCCTGTCGGGTTTTAAAACCTGGAAAGCCTATCGTGATAATGGATTATTTCAACTACCATGCTGTACAGGTTTTCCCGGCCCGCGAATCCATCCAGGCGCTGTTCAAGGCATATCACACCAGTGCCATTAAAAACGGTGGAAGCTACGATATTGGTGCAAAGCTGCCCACATTACTCCAAGCTCAGGGATTCGATGTTACTGTCACAAAACCCATTTGCAGAATCGCCAGACCGGGCGACCGGCTATGGCACTGGGTGGAAATGTTCAATAAAAACTATGTGCCCAAGCTGGTTGAGCAAGACCTGATGACCCCGGAAACCCGGCAGGCGCTTGAACAGGACTGGCGCGAAGTCAGCAACATCAGCACTGCTTTGTTTTTTCCACCACCGATGCTGGGAATAGTCGCATACAAGCAATCCTGACGAAGCTGACTCGTCCGGCAAAAAAGGTTTGTAGTACAGTAGATTGAATCTGCATTCTATTCAGGCAGATGGCCTGAACGGTATAAACGGAGAATCTGTATGACGTTGGATCAGATACTCAACAGGATCAGCCGGGGACGGACGGACCTGGTTTTCCAGCTTTTGAAACAGACCGGTTGGCAGGCTGCCATCAACACAGGCCCGATTCGCACACTGCAATGGTTTGTTTACTACAACGATGTCACTGCAATGAAAGCGATCCTTGAAGCAGGAGCGGATCTCAGCTCCATTGATCTGGATAAGGAGCTGGCCAATGCCGCCTTTTTCGGTCATTGGAAAATGGTTGATTTTCTGCTTTCGCAGGGAGCCAATGCCAATGCCAGAGACAGCGAGACGGGCGAAACCGCGCTTCACAATGCATTGGCCAAAGCCGGAAGACCTTACTTTCTGTATGTCATCAGACTGCTGATAGAGCATGGGGCAGATGTCAACGCCCGAACGGTTGCCGGCAAGGAAACCGGTGCATTCATGCGCGATGTGCACACCAAGGGAGAAACACCGTTGCACCGTGCGGCCGCCTATGCTGATGAAGCTATCATTGAATACCTGCTTGCCAACGGTGCAGACCGGGAGTCTCAGGACTTCAACGGAGAATCACCAATTTCCTGGGCCAGCCAGCACTTGCGGCCGGGTGCAGTATTATCGCTGTTGTCATTTGGCGAACATAAAATTGGACCTAACTCACATCGCCACATTGTTAGTGACCATGGCGCTGGCTGGGGCAACGGGATGGAATGGAACCTGATCGGTGATTATTTACCGGAAAGTGGTGATCGTTAGCGCAGGCCAGCAGGAAATCGCACTAAGTTGTACAGCTATCGACCATGCAGGCATCGCCAGCCGATTTGATATCCTTGCAGTCTCACAAAATGATGGATGACCGGGCATAGATCATGGCTAAAGCATTAGTTTGGATAACTGGGCTGTTTTTTGTCGTTTATGGCATTGCATTTACGCTTTTGCCGGTGGAGATGGCAAAGCTGGTGGTAGGCGGTAGTCCTGATACTGCATCAGGCATAATCGATATGCGGGCCACTTATGGCGGTATGTCAATTGCGGTTGGGGTTGTCATACTGATGCTGGGGTTACGGCCAGGCATGCTGTCGACTGGGTTATTGATTATCGCTGTAGTTCTGCTGGGATTGGCGACAGGTCGGATAGTGGGGATAGTTATGGATGGCAACCCCAACACTGTTATGTATGCTTACCTTGTAGCGGAGCTGGTTGGTGGTGGCCTGGCGTTGTTGCTTAGGAAAAACCTGAAGTAATAGTTTTTAAGCCTGATGAACACAAGTTATAGCCGGCTTATGTATTCAAATAAAATCTATAAATCAATCCTGTTGATTCTATTTCAGATAAGCGCATTGTGGGGACTGATATTTGGATCATTTTCATTATCGATTGCACAGTCAACATCTGATGGCAACGGTAATAAGCAACTGGCGCTTCAATGGCTGGACACACTCAAAGGTAGCTGGCGGTTTGAAATAATTCGAACCGGTAACCCAGAAACACGTTTGCACAAAGGGCGGCGCACTTTTTCAGAAACACATAATGAACATGCGCTGGAGTGGAATGAACAGATAGATGGTGCCGATATCGAAATAACCGGGATGCTTGGTTATGACCAGGAGCGGGATGAGTTTTACGAATTCGGGTTGGCCAGTATTGGTCCAGGTGAGTATTTAATCGGCCGTTGGGATGATGAAAGCCGCGCAGTCATTTTTACAGATTCTCGCTCAGCGAATGAGACGAATAAAATCCAAAATATATTTCGCCTGCATGATGCTAACCGCTTCGAATTTATTCGGCTATCCATAGAAGGTGAACAGCAAACAGAAAACTGGCGTGCTGTATTTGTTCGGGATTAAAATTTAATATTAAGGCGCGTTTTCCTGGGTTGAATAATGACAAGCAAGTGTTTCAGTTGTGCCGGAGAATATCCGGATATAGACGGCCCGACACATCGCTATATGACATCAACTCCCGGTTGCTGGGCCATATATGGTGAGGTCCTCGCCCGTGAGTACAGTGATTCGGGCTATTATCAAGTTCACCGGTTGACCGTCGATGCCTATGCCGTACAACATCCCGGCTCAACCGACCGGCAAAGTATACATTCGGTTGGTGTGCACTTAATTCGTCTCTGTTTATTTCTTGAACATGGGTTGACTCCAGAAAAAGCCAACGAAGCAATGCTTAATGCAGCGAAACATAAAGATGAATTTGTATGGCTGGAACCGCCTGCTTCAAAAGGAGTGATAACAGCTGCAGATATCATCAAAGCAAATAATGTGGAAGAGCATAAAGCAGCGGTTTGGAAATGGGCGGAAGCAGCCTGGAATGCATGGTCACAACACCATGCTACAATCAGGTCGTGGATGTAAAATCAGGCGATAAAAAAGCGCTGCAATTTAATATAGACGAAACAAGTAAAATATAAGAATTTATAATTAAAGTTATTATTTAAAATAAATATAAAAGAGAATAAAAATGAAAAAAGTAACAGCAATTATTTTGTTAATAATGAGTTTTTCAGCGATAGCCGAAGGGTTTAAATCGGAAAGCGAAACAAAAGCGTTTGCTGATGGTTTAATGCAGAAATTTGTTAATAAAAATTTCTCTGAAGCCTTAAACAGCGCAAAACCCTATTGGCCAATCCCAGAGCTGGAGGTTGATGGCCTGCTTAATACCATTCTTCAGCAATGGACTATAGTCGATAGCCGCTTTGGCCAGGGAATCGGACAGGAGTTTATCAGGCAGGAAAAAATTGCCAATTCATTTGTGCGTTACTATTACCTGCATAAATTCGAAAATCATGCGATCTACTGGAGTATTGAGTTTTACCGGCCACGGAATGAGTGGAAACTGAACTCCATCCAGTTCCTGGATGATCTGGAATCTCTCTACCAGTAAACCTGATCCAAACAGAGAAATCAGAACATAAACAGGCGTCCGGATTCCAGCGGGCGCCTTTGTTTTGCATGCTGGTCTTGAGTTTGTTGCATTTGGTGGCGTGCTGTCGCCTACCGGAGAATAGGCGCATACACAGCATAGAGTCAGAATAATAATCATAAGGAATTGGGGGTGTATGCGCCTATTCTTTACAGCTGTTCCCAAAAGGCAAATGGGCGGCTAAATGTCGTGTATGGCGTTACAATAAGCTATCTTCGATCAAAATATTTCAAACGCTCCCGGAATGACTGATTCAATGCCCCTTGTTTGTACCACACTTGTTTTGGATTTGGATGGAACCATCAGCGATCCCAGCACGGGAATTGCCCGCAGTATTAATTATGCACTGGTCAAGCAGGGTTTTATGGAATCGCCGGAAGCTCAGATCGCCAAAGAAATCGGTGAACCATTGGATGAGATATTTATCAAGCTGGAGTCTCAGGTAACCGCCAAACATGTTCCCAAACTGGTAGCGGATTATCGAGAACGGTATGCACAAACAGGTTTTGCCGAAAATACTATTTATCCTGGAATGTATGATCTGTTGACAGGTTTAAGGACTGCCGGTATTAAACTTGGCATCTGCACCTCTAAAAGGCGTGATTTTGCCGTTAAGATTGCAGCGCTGTTTGATTTGTCAGCACACTTTGAATTCATCAGCGGCGGAGACATTGGAGTAACAAAGCAGCAGCAATTGGCAACACTGTTGCAACAAGGCCAGATAGATAATCAGGCCGTAATGGTAGGTGATCGGGCAATTGATATCCTGGCCGCACAGCACAACGGCCTGGCTTCAATAGGTGTGTCGTGGGGGTTTGGCGGGTATCAGGAACTTGCTTCAGCCTCGCCAGATCAAATTGTCGACAACGTTGAAGCACTGGGGAATGCAGTAAAGCTGTTATCAGAATAATTCTGCAAAATACTTATTGTGCTGACCAAGCAGCAGAAATGAATATGCCCAAAAAACCACAACTTTCAAGCAGCATGACCGTTGAGCAATTCGACAATGGTTACTGGTATGCCGTTGAAATTAAGGCATTTGCAAAAAGCATCGGGATAACACCGGTTGCAAAGCTGCGCAAAGATGAGCTGGAAGTGCTGATCAGGCATTTTTTGCGAACAGGCGAAGTTAAATCCCCGGCCAGGAAAAAACTGTCAAAAAAAGGAGTAAAGGATACAGAGAAAGGGCTGCGGTTGGCGTTGCCCGTGATTAACTACACAAGCAATAAACAAACCAAAGATTTTATTGTCCGGGAGGCTTTGAAGATTGAGCCTGAGTTAAAGCGAAAATCCGGCGCAAGATACCGACTGAATCGTTGGCGTGAACAGCAATTGGAGCAGGGGACCAACATCACCTACGCCGATTTGGTGCAGCAATATATTAAGCTAAATCAAATCGAGGGTAGTTTTCCACAGGCGCCATCAGGTCGATACATCAATTTTCTCTCGGATTTTTTGGGTACGGAAAAACGCGCAACCCACCAGGAAGCCATTGAAGCATGGCAACAATTGAAGACGCTAAATATTCCCAAAAATTACACTGCATGGAAACAGTACCAACAAGCCAAAAAATAATCGGATAAATAATCCGATTAAAATCATGCCTGCTTCAACCGTCAGAAACTTTTAATGCCTGGATAGCGGATGCATCATCAGGTCGCTCCAGCCCATTGAACAAAAATGCGGCGCGATCCAGATAATTATCACGGAAAATAAAACCGGAGTCAGCCAATTTATTAAGTCTATTCAGAAAATCATTCAACTGCTGCCTGGTCACCACAGGATTATCCAGACGCTGGGCCGTATGGCTGAAAGCTGTTTTTAAACCATTGAGCAGGTCGTCTATAGCACGCTTGTGCAGCCATGTTCCGCGCAATCCAACACCATTCACGGCAAGCGTATTGCGGGCGTCTTCCAGAGGGTTTTGGGCCAACAGCAACAAGTCTGCTCTGGAGCCGACTGTCAGTCGGCCGAACTCGCCTGAGAGTCCCATTGCTTCTGCAGCATTGGAAGTGGCCGTCTGCAGCGCTTCAAATGGTGACATGCCAAGTTCCTGGAAAATATGAATTTCTTCGTGCAACACGATTCCAGGCGGCATCATTGCATAGGAGCCTGAATCAGTACCGGCCAGGAACCTGGCATCTTTGAGCTGGCGCAGATCGGTGAAGATTTTACGCGACATAGGGTAAATATTCTGGCGCAACTCGGTCACCCGATCATCACTGGGCTGTTCAAATGAAACCCACTGGCGTCTGAGCAATGGCGATACATATTGCATCTCAGACTCACGTGCCAATAAGGCAGCGGCATCATCACCTCGCAGCTGATTGCGGTAGTTAACGAATGTCGGTGTGTTCCAGGCTGCCGCGCCCCGGGTAGCGCTGACATAGTCTTCCTCAGACAGCGTCAGGGTGCTGTCAATAATGTAACCTTTGAAATGCTCGAAAGTCCGCATACCCAGATTCACCGCCTGCGCGACGGTTGTGCCGACCGGAATGTGGCCGACCATATCCAGCCCATGCGCGTCAGCCTCCTGAGCGATGGCCTCCAGAAGGTCAAAAGACAAACTGTTATGCACCTTAATAAAATCATAGCCCTGTTGCGCCTGCATGCGGACCTGTTCGCGAGCCTGTTCTGGTGAGTCGACCGCTATGGCATAGCCACCAAAATCACTACCGTTAAGTATGGTGCCGGAGATATACATGGTTGGCGCGAGCAGTTGGCCCTGGTTGATAGACTCTCGTACACGCAGCATCCAGGGAAAACCATCCAGGTCCCGCACGGTGGTAATACCGAAAGCCAGGTTCAACAGGTGCTGGCTGTTCGACTCCAGATTATGCACATGCATATCAGTCAGACCAGGCATAAGAAACAGCCCGGAACCATCAATCAACCGGTAGCCGTCCGGCGCCCTGGTTATACTGCTGGCACCTATAGCGGTAATGTGGCCATCGGAGACTATAACGGTCTGATCAGGGATGGCTTTTGCCTGCGTCATGGGAATCAAATTGACATTCTGTATGGCAAAAGCGGCAGGCTGGTGTTGTGTTGAAAGCTGTTGTTGCAGTTCCTGAATTTCCAGCTCTTCTATCAGAAAGTGCCAGGAACCGAGCTGATTTTCTGTCCACTCTTGTGTAATATTGTCTTGTGCCAAAAGCGGCTTATCGGCGCCAAACAGTAAAACACAAACACAGCTTGAGAAAAGCAGTCTGTATAAGTTAGTGCGCATATTATTTTGAATTATTGGTAATAGAGAACCGATTTTTATACTGGATAGAGAGTTTCTAATAGGATACCGAATAAACCTGAAGCGTTGATTCCGGAAGCCTTATAAGAAGTGCTTTTTGTCTAAAACTGAGGTGCTGAAGAACAGGGCTGTGAATACAGCAGCAGATAATAGTACCTGCTGCCAAATGAGATTTAGCCAATAAAGACAGTAGACCCAAATTATCATGGATTGCTGAATTTCAATACGTAACGCTGTGAGCTGTCACGTCCGAATTCTTCCTGGAGACTTCTGAAATGTGCTGTTTGTGAATCTTCGGGATTGGCCAGCGCATCTGATCTGCCGACATATTCAAAGCCGTTTCCGGTTACATCGCTAATCGTCATATCGGCTGGCGTACGATGCCACGCGGCGCTGTCGGCACGGCTGGTGCCATCCGGTGCCTGATGCTCAATAATGGCCAGTGTCCCACCGGGTTTAAGCACGCGCCGGGCATTTTCAAGAATCTTTTTGGTGTTGGCCGGCAGGCTTTCGCCTTCTGCCTCGGTGTAATGCATATGGTGATAGATCAACACAATGAAAATCGCGTCCAGAGAATCATCCGCACCATCGTAATCCGCTGGGTCACCGATATAAGGAGTGACATTACCCAATCTTTGATAGCGGGGTTCAACAGTGTCTTTCAGGCGTGGCCAGAAAGCGTCATAAAGCTGCGGTGTCACATGGCCGTTTTCACCAACAGCATGAGATAGAATTTCGGTGTAATACCCTGTGCTGGCTGCCAGTTCCATCACTTTCATTCCCGGTTTAATACCATAAAAAGCCAGGATTTCTTCAGGTTTACGCCCTTTGTCCCGGGCAAGTTCCTCGGCGGGCCGGTCGCTGTGGTTAACGGCAGCAGAATAGTCAGCCTTAGCGAAAACCTGAGAAGAGGTGCTCAGAAATACTGTCGAAATCAGCATGACAGATGCTGCGGTAAGGCCAAGTTTAGAAAACATAGCGATGCCCATTGGATGGATTGATTATCGAGTATAGGCCGGAGATTTATTCGGTTATATGTAAATTCGGCAGGCTTTATCTATAAACCGGTCAAGAGCAAAAAATTGTATGCGCGGAAAATATTCATACGACAAAAGCAAATTAATACAAGATATAAAAGGTTATTTATCGCGCACAGCAAAACGTATTTTGCTTCACTCAATAATCAGTAAATACAACTACAGAATTCAGACGGTGCATTAAATTCACGATAAAAACAATGTCAGCCTCGATATTCCGATTACCAAACGGCACGGAGTAGTGCATCGATTGCGCTAGCATATTGTCTAAGCCACATAACACCCGTTCAGAGGTTTAGTGCAGTTTCAATATAACAATGATTCACTGATTCATCAGTTAACCGTTACTTCCCTCCTTATTGCTGATTGGCAGCATGAGTGATTTCGAGTATTGAACCAACACTAGCGTAGTCATTCGATAATTTTGAGGAATTCAGTCAGATGGTTTCATTCAAGGTCAATTCAGAGTCTGCTTCATTTACAGGTGACAGCAGTACCCCACTGTTGTGGGTGCTGCGCGATCATCTGCGGTTAACCGGCACAAAATTTGGTTGTGGTATTGGTCAGTGCGGCGCTTGTACGGTGCACATAGACGGCCGGGCGCAGCGTTCATGCATTACCCCGGTAGCTGCTGTCGAGGGGCGTTCAATCACTACCATTGAAGGGCTGGCCAGCTCTGATGGTGAACTTCACCCGGTACAGCAGGCCTGGCTGGAAATCGATGTCCCGCAGTGCGGGTACTGCCAGGCGGGACAGATTATGGCCACTGTGGATTTTCTCAACACTAATCCCAAACCCAGCGATCAGGATATCGATAACGGGATGACCAACCTTTGCCGTTGCGGTACCTATGTGCGTATTCGCCAGGCCATTCACCGCGCAGCGGAACTGACTGGAGCAGCGAAATGAGTGCCGTGGTTAACAAGTCAACATCGGGCAGTATCGATCACAGTCGTCGCCGCTTTCTGATTGCCGGATCAAGTGTTGCAGGTGGGTTTGTTCTGGGTATTCCAGCGTTCAGCCTGACGGGTATCGCGGATGATTCAGAGACAGAACGGCAGATAGGATTTTTCGTGGAAATCACAGCCAGTGGTGATGTGATCATCGGCACCAATCAACCGGAAATCGGTCAGGGCGTCCGAACTGCATTACCGATGCTGGTGGCTGAGGAACTGGATGTTGAGTGGAGCAAAGTCAGCGTTAAACCGATGCCTCTTGGCCTGGTGAAAACAGCAGATGGTTATACCTGGAAATACGGTGTTCAGGGTGTCGGTGGCAGTACCGGCCTGACCGGCAACTGGGAATACATGCGCCAGGTAGGCGCAACCGCCCGCCGGCAGCTGATTCGGGCCGCGGCACAGCAATGGGGTGTTGCGGAGGACAGCTGCTACACCAGGCCGGGAGTTGTGGTTTGCGACTCACCGTCCCGACAGCTGGCTTATGGTGAAGTCGCAGAGGCGGCGGCACTGCTGGATATGCCGGAAGAGGCTCCGCCATTAAAGGCGATAAGTGAATACCGAATTGTCGGTCAGCGGAAGAACACTATTGATGCCAGGGACATTGTCACCGGTAAGGCGAAATATGGTGTCGATACACAATATCCGGATATGCGCTATGCAGTAATCGCCCGTTCGCCTTATCTGAACGGGACGGTCAAGTCATTTGATGATACCGCCGCCCGTCAGGTCGAAGGGGTGCTGGATGTATTCAAAATCGAAGGCCCGGAGCTTGGGGCTCCCTATATCATTCTGGCGCATGGTGTGGCCGTGGTGGCGACATCTACCTGGGCGGCCATTAAGGGTCGTGAAGCACTGCAGGTTGAGTGGAACCCAGGTCCCAACGCCAAAGACAATATCGACAGCTTCTGGCAGCAGAACAACGATATGCTGGAAGGTGAAGGACAAGTGGTGGTTGATGACGGCGAGTTCACTGAGGCCATGTCATCGGCCGAAAAAACCATCACCCGCCGCTATAAGATACCGTTTGTATCCCATGCTCCACTGGAACCGCAAAACTGCTTCGCCTATGTGCAGCAGGATCGTTGTCATATCGTCGCGCCAACACAAGGTCCAAGTGGTGCATCACGGTCAGCGGCAGCGGTAACCGGCATTGAGCGCGAGCACATTCACGTTGAAGTCAGCCGGGTGGGCGGTGGCTTCGGCCGCAGGCTAACGAATGATTATGTCGCCGAAGCGGCCATGATCTCCAAGCAAACCGGATGGCCGATCAAACTGCAATGGACCCGCGAAGACGACATTCGCAATGATTTCTACCGGCCTGCCGGGCTGCATGAAATGCAAATCGGCCTGGATGCAGATAACAAACCGGTTGCCTGGACGCAACGACTGGCCAGTGCCAGTAAGTACTACCGTCGTCCGAATATGCCGGATGAAAACCTGTGGCAGCCAGAACTGTATTCCGATGATTTTCCCAGAAGAATCATCGACAACTTCAGGCTGGAATATTTCCACAATACCATTGGCCTGCCCAGAGGCTCATGGCGGGCGCCAGCGCATACCGCCAATGCCTTCGTCATTCAAAGTTTCCTGGACGAAATTGCACACGAAACCGGTCAGGACATTCTGCAATTGCAACTGGATCTGCTCGGTGGAGAACGGGAGCTGGAATACGGCAATCATGGGGGTCCCACATTTAACCCCGGCAGGCTGGCCAAACTGATCAAATTTGTCGCCGAGCGAATTGACCATAAGCGTGAACGGCCGAAGGGTCGCGGCGTAGGTCTGGCCACCCATTGTACTTTTGGCGGTTATGCCGCACATGCTTTTGAAGTAACGGTCAGCGACAGTGGAGAATTGCAGATCGAGCGGATTGTGGCAGCCATTGACTGTGGGCTGGCGGTTCATCCCAATGCCGTGGAAGCACAACTGCAGGGCGGCACAGTGGATGGCATCAGCACAGCTTTGGGTCTGGAAATTACCGTGAAAGACGGGCAGATTCAGCAAAGCAATTTCCATGACTACCCATTAATGCGGATAGCTGGTGTGCCCAGCTTGTTTGAATCACACATACTGCCGTATGACGATGTGCCCACCGGTGTGGGTGAAATGGGTATACCGTCTGCAGCGCCGGCGTTGACCAATGCAATATTTGCTGCCTGTGGGGTAAGAATCCGCAGCCTGCCCATAGGCAATCAATTGCGTGATGCCATGACAGCTTAAATGGCCGGGTGGCGGTATTGCCGCCACCATTTTCTCGATTAGTTATTCATTGCGTCAGCAAAAGTAATTCAGCTGACTAGCCGCCGGGTATCAGTTGAGTGTCAACGGCCCCAGTTCACCAGTACCAAAATTAATATCGTGATTAGCTGCAAGCCAGCCAAGCACGGCATATGCGGCAACATTCTGGTTCAATGCTTCGGGGTCAATTTTATCCAGCGTATCATTATCGGTGTGATGCAGGTCAAAGTATTCAGAGGCGTCCTGGCGCAACGCAATATTAGCCACACCGGCCTGGATCATCGGAAAAATATCGCTGCCGCCGGGTCTGTCATTTTCTCCAAGCTCAATACCCAGTGGCGCCAGATGCCGGTGGATGGATTGCACCATGGCCCAGCCCAGCTGATTAACCCGGCCGTCAATTCGGTATATCCGCCCGGCGCCCAGATCTGATTCAACCACAAATAGATGTTGCATCAACCCGGCCGATTCATTGTTCAACTGTTCGGCCAGATACGCCCGGCCGCCAAACAACCCCTGCTCCTCGTTGGCAAATAATGCTACACGAATCCCCCGTTTAGGCCGCTTAGACTGATTGGCAATCAGATCTGCGGCTGTCATCACAATAGCAACGCCTGCACCATCATCAAGCGCACCGGTACCCATATCCCAGGAATCCAGGTGTGCACCCATCAGAATAAAGTCTTCAGACTCACTGCCGGTAACTTCTCCAAAAACATTGTAAGAAGTCGCTTTTCCGGCAAAGCCCACGTCCAGTATCAATTCAATTCGCGGCCGCATTCCGTGTTCGAACAGGCGTACCAGCTGGTCGGCATCCGGATTGGATAATGCAGCAGCGGGGACCACTCTGCCGTTATCAGGCAGGCGGATCGCGCCGGTATGCGGCAGCCGGTCGTTGTCGGTACCTATGGAACGGATAACCAGTGCCAGCGCCCCTTTCTGTGCAGCAACAGCCGGTCCCTGGCTGCGGGCAACAACAGCCCTGCCATAACCTGAGCCATCTCGTGAGGGTTGCATACGGTTACTGATAAAGGCAATTTTGCCGCGAACCCTTGCAGGTTCCGCATTCTGCAGATCTTCCAGTGTTTTGAAGTGCACAACTTCGGCGGTTATTCCGTTTTCCGGTGTTCCCGGGGTTCCACCCAGGGCCGTCAACGCCATGTATTGATTGCCGTGTGACACCAGTGTTGCCGATTCATCGCCACGACGCCAGTAAGGGAAATCCACCGACTCGGTCCAAACCCGGTCAAAACCCATTTTACGTAAATTATTGACAGCCCACTGTACCGCCTTGGCATCAGCCGGGCTGCCGCCGGGCCGCGGGCCGACCTCTGTGGTCAGCGAGCTGACCAGCTGATAAGCGGTATGTTCTCCCGCCATGCCTTTGCGGCGCAATTCTTCGGCAATGGCAATGTCTGCACCACTGATCCTGGGCATGAACGATGAAGCCTGCGCAGAAACGGTTTCAGAAACGGAAGACAGCACCACGGTTATCAGCACCGTGATCAATAAATTCTTCATATATTTTTCCCAAGATAATTGGCGATGCCATCCAGGAACATCTGTACTGACAGAGCCACCAGCACCAGGCCCATCAAGCGTTCCATGGCAATCAGGCCGCGTTTGCCCAGCAGTTTCTGCAGGCGGGTTGCGGCCAGCAGGATGATCGCGCTCACAAACCAGGCGGCCAGCAGCGCCAGCAACCAGATTTGCTGTTGGCCGGGCTCCCGGCTGACCAGCAGCATCAGAATGGCCAGTGTTGAAGGGCCGGCGATCAAAGGCACAGCCAGAGGCACCAGCAGCGGTTCACCGTCGATGGCCTCATCAGCGGCTGCTGCCCGGGGAACCGGGAAAACCATTTTCAACGCGATCAGGAACAAAATGATCCCGCCGGCAATACTGATCGATTCCGGGCTCAGCTTTAATGCGTCCAGTACCGGCTGGCCCAGGTACAGGAAAATAACCATGATCAGCAGAGCCAGCAGTAGTTCCCTGGAAACCACTTTCAATCGGCGCTTGTCCGGGACAGATTCCAAAATGCTCAGGAACAGAGGAACATTGCCCAAAGGGTCCATGGTCAGAAACAGCAACAGAGCGGCACTAACAAAATCCATGGTTATTCCAGAAAGGTCTGCAGGTGAGTGAGTGCCCGGGTGTAAACATCACGTTTGAATCTGATCACATGCTTCGGCGGGTACCAGTAATCCACCCAGCGGTATTCCTGAAATTCGGCTTTGCTGCCGTCCGCGCCGCTTAAGGTAATCAGAGATTCGTCGCCGCACAGTCTGACCAGATACCAGACCTGCTTTTGTCCGATACACAATGGTTTACTGTTTTTACGCCGGTAGCGGTAGGGCAGCTGATATTTCAGCCAGCCAGGGGTAACGCCCAGGATGTCAACATGTTCAGGGCATAATCCGGTTTCTTCCCGCAGTTCCCGATACATGGCCTCCAGCGGCGTTTCATCGGTATTCATACCCCCCTGAGGGAATTGCCAGCCATTGTCATGGATGCGTTTTGCCCACAAAACACAATTGTCATCACGCACTACCACAATGCCGACATTGGGTCGATATCCATCAGGATCTATCATTGCATTGATGCGCATTAGCGCAAAAGTTAACTGATTGAATAATAAAACAAAGGTTGGATAATGTACATCTGCATTCTGATAAAAAGGATTAAATAATGGACTGGGCAATACTTTGGTGGATATTGGCAGGTCTGCTGATGCTGGCCGGCCTTATCGGTGCCATATTACCGGTGATACCGGGGCCTGTGCTGGTGTTCACCGGTGTCCTGCTGGCAGCCTGGATTGACGATTTCGCCTATATCGGGGTGTGGTCACTGGCGATATTCGCAGTATTGACTGCGATTGCCATGGCGCTGGACTTTATCGCTGGAATTGGCGGCGCACGGGCAGCCGGGGCAAGCCGCAGCGCACTGGCAGGCGCAGCCATCGGTACGGTGGTTGGTGTGTTCTTTGGTATTCCCGGGATATTGCTGGGGCCGTTTGTCGGCGCGCTGCTGGGTGAGCTACTCAATGTGAACGATTTTTACCACGCCACGCGTGCCGGTGTGGGTGCATGGTTTGGCGTCATTGTCGGTATGGCAGCCAAGCTGGCCATCAGTTTTATGATAATCGGATGGTTTCTGATATTGCGTTTATGGTAACCATAACCTTCCACAGGTTATCCTAGTGACAGCTGACAAAGAGATAAAATAATGGCGCGTGTATTAGGTTTAGGCGGATTATTCTTTAAAAGCAAAGACCCCAAGGCATTAACAGCCTGGTATGGTAAGTGGCTGAATATTCCGGTTGATGAGCATGGCTACGTTGTGCTGAAACCGGACGGCATGCCCAAGGGCGGTTACACCGTCTGGAGTCCGTTCAGCCAGGACACCGAGTACTTCCAGCCCAGCGATAAAGCATTCATGATGAATCTGATAGTTGACGATCTGGAGCAGGCATTGGCACAGGTCGTGGAAGGCGGGGCGGAACTGAGCGGTGATCCGGAGGATTCCGAGTATGGCAAGTTTGGCTGGTTTATCGACCCGGACGGGAATAAAGTCGAATTGTGGCAACCACCTGAAAAAATTCCAGGAGAGTAATGACCGACAATACAAAAATGGCAGTGGTAACCGGGGCCAATCGTGGCATCGGTTTGGAAATCACCCGGCAGCTGGCCGGCAAAGGCTGGCAGGTTGCTGCCTGCTGCAGAGACATCAATCAGGGTGCGGCGGTATTAAAGCCGTTGCAGGATCAGGGTCTGCAGATTGAGCTGCGCAAGCTGGACGTTACCCGCAGCGGTGACTGCCAGGCGCTGGTTAAATGGCTGCAGACCGGCGAGCAGCAGGTGCACGCGCTGATCAACAATGCCGGGGTGTTATTGGATAACCAGGTCGACGGCAGCGCAGACCCGCTGCAGCTGGACCCCACCATGGCAATGGAAACCTTCAATATCAACACGCTGGGCGCTTTACGGATGATCCAGGCGCTGGCACCCCAGCTGGCCGAGGGCGCCCGGGTTGTAAATGTATCCTCAGGTATGGGCCAGCTGGCATCAATGGGCGATGGTTATCTGGCTTACCGGATGTCCAAAACCGCCCTGAATGCGTTAACCAAAGTGATGGCTGCGAAGCTGGCAAATATACCCGGCGGAGCCAAAATCCGGGTCAATGCGGCTTGTCCCGGCTGGGTGCGTACCGGGATGGGTGGTCAGAATGCAGACAGGAATGTCAGCCAGGGAGCCGATACCATCGTATGGCTGGCCAGCTCTGATGACATTACTACAAGCGGTGGATTTTACCGGGACCGAAAACCGATAGACTGGTAAATGATGAGACGCTGGTTTGCGGTTTTTTTAATGATAGTACTGGCGGGTGTTGTTATCCGCCAGATACAGGTAGAAAACGATAGCATTTACCATGGCCAGCGCGGGCCATATCTGCAAAAGCTTTCACCTACCGGGGTGGTTATCCGCTGGCAGACGACACAGGATACCAATACAGCCCTTCAGCTGAATGGCGTTACCGTGCAAAATCAACAGCCGCCCGGAAAAGAACATCGGCTGGAACTGCAGCAGCTGACCCCAGCCACACAATATCGTTATCGAGTTATCGACTCGGGCAACACATCTTCTGGACGAGAACACAGCTTCACCACACCACCGGCATTTGACAGCCCACCGCAAGCTGTCCGGCTTTGGGTATTGGGTGACCCGGGCAGCGAAGGTGAGCTGCATCAGGCAAGCCGGTCTGCAGGCCAGCAATGGCTGCAACAGAATGCCCGCCCAGGCCGAACCCTGATGGATTTGTGGATAACAACCGGCGATAACGCCTATACCTCGGGCAGAAACCGGGAGTTCCAAGCATCGATTTTCACACCGTATGAATCCTGGCTAAGCCGTTTTAATCTGATTCCGGTGGCCGGCAACCATGATATCCGCCGGCGTGCCTACATGCGAATATTCGATTTCCCTGCAGCAGGTGAGCTGGGTGGCGTGGCTTCCGGCAGCCAGCACTTTTATTCGCTGGATCAGGGGCCGCTGCATCTGGTGGTGCTGGACACCGCCTGGGCGATTATCCATGATCGGCCTGCCATGCTTGCCTGGTTGAAGCAGGACCTGCAGGCCAACACCCGACCCTGGGTCATCGCAGCTTTTCATCATGCGCCCTACAGCAAGGGTTCTCACGACTCGGATGATACTGGTGGCAGCGACCGTCGAATAGCGCTGGTGCGAAAGCATGTGTTGCCGGTACTGGAGCAGCACGATGTGGACCTGGTGCTGACCGGCCACAGCCATGTGTATGAACGCAGCCACCTGCTCAATGGCCATTACGGAAAATCCGGAACACTGACCGACGCCATGATTGTCTCGCGGGGGCAAGGTAACAATGATCTGTTCAATAAAGCAGCCGATTGTCAAAACGATTGCGGCACTGTCTATCAGGTACTGGGGAGTACCGCCGAACTGCGCCCAGGGGCCATCGACCACCCGGCCATGGCGGTGGGGCTCAACCAGGGTGGCACGGTGATTATTGATGTCGATCAGAACTGCCTGCACAGCCGTTTTTTAAACAGCGAAGGCCAGCTGGCGGATGCCTTTATGATATCTACTCAGAATACCTGTCACTGATCCGGCCGCTGTGTGCCGCAGCGTTGTGTTTAATTTTGAGATAGGTTCTACTATGCCCCGGGTTACACGAAGAACCATCATGCGAGTCCTGATTTTCCTGAGCATATTGTCCATGGCAGCCATATCACATGCTGAAAACCTCACCATAGAGCGAATATTCGCCAGCCCATCAATTGCCGGGCCCAACCTGCGGTCTTTGCAGATTTCGCCGACCGGCGACCGGGTCACGTTTTTGCAGGGCAAGGCGGATGATCGTGAGCAGCTGGACTTATGGGAATACAACATCGCTGAGCAGTCTACCCGTCTGCTGGTTGATTCCCGGGTACTGGTGCCGGAAGCGGAAAAGCTGTCTGCCGAAGAGCAGGCAAGGCGCGAGCGTCAGCGGCTGGCCGGGTTGCGTGGCATTGTGGCCTATCAATGGTCAGCTAATGGTGATGCGCTGCTGTTTCCCTTAAACGGGGACCTGTATTTCTATCAATTGGATTCAGCCGAAGCCAAACGGCTGACCAATACCGAGGCTTTCGAAACCGACCCGCAACTGTCGCCGGACGGCAGCCAGGTAGCGTTTATCCGCAACCAGAATATTTTCGTCATCGATATTGCCAGCGGTGTTGAGCGTCAGCTGACCATGGATGGAGCGGGTACCCGGCACAACGGTGTAGCCGAGTTTGCCGCGCAGGAAGAAATGGACCGGGATACCGGGTACTGGTGGTCGCCGGACTCCCGCAAAATCGCTTTTATCCAGTTCGATGAAAGCCCGGTGGAAATTACCCAACGGTATGAAATCGATGCGGATTCGGTTACGGTTGTGGATCAGCGCTATCCTTATACTGGTACTCCCAATGTGATACTGAAACTTGCTGTGGTATCAGCCAACGGCGGTGAAAAGCAGTGGCTGGATCTGGGCAGCGAAAGCGATTTTTACCTGCCCCGGGTTAAATGGATGCCCGACAGCAAACACCTCATGTATCAATGGCAGTCACGTGATCAGAAAACCCTGGAGTTGAGGGTTGCCGATCTGCCTAAACAACACCAACACGTCAGGATTACCGAAACTGCCGACACCTGGGTCAATCTCCACCATGACCTGAACTTCCTGAACAACACCGAGCAATTTATCTGGTCCTCGGAACGTTCAGGCTTCAGGCATCTGTATTTGTATTCCAACAAAGGTGAATTGATTCGACAGATTACCTCCGGGGACTGGCCGGTGGATAAGGTTGAAGGCATTGATGAAGATGCCGGCCTGGTCTACTTCACCGCCAACCGGGACAACGCAACTGAACAGCAGCTTTATGCTGTCGGTTATCAGCAGGATAACGCTCCAGTTCAGCGCATCAGTCAGCAGGCCGGCTGGCATGCCATTGATATGGCCGGCAGCGCCAATGTCTATATCGATACATTCTCCAGCCGCAGCCAGCCGCCACAGGTTTCCCTGCACAGTGCCGATGGGCAGCGCCTGACCTGGTTGCTGGAAAACGCCCTGGACGATAATCACCCCTATGCCGCTTATCTGGACAGTCACCAGACCACTGAATTCGGTGAGCTGACTGCAGCAGACGGACAGACACTGTATTACCGCATGCTCAAACCGCAGGGGTTTGATCCGGCACAGCGTTATCCGGTATTCGTGTATGTCTACGGCGGGCCGCATGTGCAGGTGGTGGGCAACAGCTGGGATCGCCGGCTAATGTTCGAACAATACATGGCGCAACAGGGTTTTGTGGTGTTTTCCATTGATAACCGCGGTAGCGCCCGCCGCGGCACCCGTTTCGAAAACCCGATTTATCGCAGCATGGGCACTGTAGAAGTCCAGGACCAATTAACCGGTGTGGAGTATCTGAAAAGCCTCAGTTATGTCGATCCGGACAGAATCGGCATGTTCGGCTGGAGCTACGGTGGGTATATGACGCTGATGAGTGTGCTCCAGGGCCAGGGTGCCTATGCATTGGGTGTATCAGTGGCACCGGTTACCGACTGGCGTCTGTACGACACCCATTACACCGAACGCTATATGCAAACCCCTCAGCAAAACCCGGATGGTTATCAAACCGGGAACGTACTCAGCTATACCGATAACCTGCCGCCACAGGGCCAGACACCATTACTGGTTATTCATGGAATGGCCGATGACAATGTCCTGTTCACCCACAGCACCCTGCTGTTCAAGGACCTGCAGGATAAAGGCAAGTTGTTTGATGTGATGACCTATCCAGGTGCCAAGCACGGCATCAGCGGCAGCACCTCGCAAACCCATGTGTACCGGACCATAGCCGAGTATTTCAAGCAGCTCCAGCCATAGCCTGTTGCCATATCGATATTACCCCGGGTGTATTTGGTTTTTATACACCCGGTCTCCAATCTGTGGTTAACCAAACAACATCCGTTTTAACGGACAAGCGAGAACAACCATGTCAATAACAGGAAAAACCGCACTGATAACCGGTGCCAACCGCGGGATCGGTAAACAGATTCTGGAAAGTTTTATCGAAGCCGGCGTCGTTAAAGTCTATGCAGCCGTTAGAGATGTCACCTCAGTAGCGTCATTACAGGATAAATATCCGGGCAAAATTACACCAATCAGTCTGGACCTGAGTAACCCGGAAAGCATATCGGCCGCTGCACAAACGGCAGCAGATGTAGATATTGTGATCAACAACGGCGGAATTTTGTATAACGCCACACCGTTTGCCGAAAATGCCGTTGAGTCACTCCAAAAAGAACTGGACGTCAATTTATTCGGCTGGCTGCATGTGGCCAGAGCGTTTGCGCCTGTACTGAAAAATAACGGCGGCGGTGCTCTGGTACAGTTGAACTCAGTTGTGTCGATCAAGAGCTTTGCTGATTTTGCGACATACTCGGCCTCCAAAGCAGCCAGTTATTCCATGACCCAGGCAATCCGTGATCAGCTTAAAGCTCAGGGTACTCAGGTGATCAGCGTCCACCCTGGTCCGATTGCAACCGATATGGCTGTTGCAGCTGGATTTCCTGAAGAAATGAGCGACTCTCCTGCGGTAGTAGCTGAAGGCATTATCCAGGCGCTGGGTAATGGTGACTTTCATGTATTCCCGGATACCATGGCCAAACAATTCTGGCAGGCTTATCAGGCCTATGCTGAAAACGTTGTGGATGCTGAAGTCAGCGAATCCTGAACTTCCCCGATAATCATCTGAATATTGCGGGCTGCTCTTGCGCCCGCCTTCAGGCCTCGTTGACGTAGCAACACGAAAGCGCCTGAACCCCCATTTTCCCGGTCAATGGTAAGCTGAAGCATTAATATGCTATAAGTGCAGTAGCGGTAAACGCGGAAGGGAATGGTTATGGCACTTAGACATCAGGATCTGGCGCCTTACTTGTCGGCATCCGTATTCAAATCTGCAGAGAATATCTCTGTGGAATCAATACGGACAGGTATCAAGGCATTGCTGCAAAACAACCCCGCACACAGCAGCACAAAAAAAACGGTAAAAAACTTACCTGATATCAATCATTCAAATGATGATGTAAACATTGCCTGTATACACTATCTGGAGCAACGGGTTCCTGCCTGGTTCAAAGGCGGTTCTGAAATATTAGACAAGTACAATCACCTTGTTGTCATCGTAGCCAGGCTGCGGACCTGTTTAATCTGCTTTACCGATAACGCATTACGCGACCGGGTAATGGCCAGGATAAGCGCTGAGGCACAGGATGACGCATTCAGCTCGCTGAAAAGACTGCTGCCCCGGGAAATAAACACTGCATTTGTCAGTAATGAGGAAATTAAAACACTCTGGCTGAACGGTATTCACCGAAGATCGGCCGTCAGGCCCGATGCCAAGGTGCTGGCAGGCAGCAATCTGGAATCGGCACTTAATCCGTTGAGTGATCAAAGCTTTTATTTCAGCTCCATACGCAGCGCATCCAAAAACATTGAATTCGACAATATCAAACCGGTTATCGGCGCAAGCTCCAGAAACAGTCGCATCTGGATAGGCCCGACCGGTGACTGGACAACCTTCGTGAAACGTTCCCGGATGTTGCTTGAGCAGGTCAATTTGGCGATTACCAATGAGATCAGTACCTATCAGCCCCCGCCTGTTCTGGCACAGTCAAAACTGGATATCGGCAATGTGGCCGATGCCTATGACATGGCGCTGGTGCCGCCTGAATTATTGGATACCGACTACAACAGCAGCGATGCTTCCAAAGCACTGGCGCAGCGTTGGGCGTATGAGGGCAAATTTGAAATCACCAATAATAAAAGCAATGCGGATTTTGATGTGGTGGTCACATTGGCTGGCAGTAGAATCGGCAAACTGCATTACGCTTTTGAAGTCCGTAATAACGACGAGATCAAAATGCAGGTTTCAACGGTGGAGTCAGACTGGGACGATGATCACCCGGACGCTGAGGAAGCCCTGAAAATATGCTCCAGAAAAGACTGGGTCACCGTTTATTATGACAGCGGCGACGCATTTTCCCGGGGTCAGTTTTATCAGATGCAGTTTCGCGATATGCCATTTGATGATTGGGAATGGGTCAACATGAACGGCTTCGATGTCAGCAAAGAAAAGCCGATGGATGACGGTAAATTCGTCATTGATAATATCGGTAAAGATGATGATTCACTGTTCACTCTGGTTGCCAAACGCTGGCCCGGCTTAACTCCGGACAGCACCGCTCAGGGCTGGTTGATCTGTGATGACGGCGCGATGGAATCTGCAGACTTTATTCATTTGAATGAACAGCCCCCCTGTTTATCGCTGATACATGTCAAGGGCAGCAAATCGAAGAAAGATGAGCGCAGTGTATCCGTTGCAGACTATGAGGTGGTGGTCGGGCAGGCGGTAAAAAACATCCGGCACCTTGATGCAGACCTGCTGGCGGAAAAACTGAACAGCAACGCAGGCAATAAAATTGCCACAGCTATCTGGCACAACGGCATAAAACAGGATAATCGTGCAGCGTTTATAGAAAAACTGAAAACAATAAGTGCAAATTACAACAGAAAGGTCTACGTATTACAGCCGCGTGTCCGCAAAGGCAGTTTTGATGCATTAAACCAGCTTGGAGAACAGGTCACTGCCGAGAAAAAGCGCATGCGACAACTGGACAGCCTGCTGTTCGGCGCAAAACTGGATTGCATGGCAGTCGGCGCAGAGTTCTATGTCATTGGAGAAGATGACTCAGCAGCAGCTTGAATGCCAGAACATGTAATCCGTTGCGTTAAGTCGGTTACCGGTTGTATTCATGCTCAGCTTTTCATCGATGATCTATACCCCAGCAGGGTAAAGCCGGCGGTTGTAAAATCTCTGAAACATAAAACGAATCCTCAGTATTCGTTATAGTGTGCAGCACCAACCGTTAAGCAAGAACCTACTATTGTGAAAACCAGCAGCAGCCGGGAATTGATAAAAGTTGTTTTTCTAAGTCTATGGGTAATGGCAATGCCCGGTAATACAGCAGACAGCAGTGATATGAGTAAAGCAGATCAATGGCCAATGTTCCGGGGCGACAGCCAGCACAGCGGCGCCCGCGGAAATTCAGCCCAACTGAACAAACCGGCGCAATTGTGGCGCTTCAACACCGGCGGAACAGTGGAGTCTTCGCCCACTGTGGTGCATGGAAAACTGTACGTCGGCACCTTTGCCGATCATCTGTATGCGCTGGATGCTGTATCCGGCGAACAGCTGTGGCAATTTAACGTCGATGGTCTGGTCAGAGCGTCTCCGTCAGTGGTTGACGGCGTGGTTTATTTCGGTGCCGATGACGA
Organism: Wenzhouxiangellaceae bacterium; assembly: GCA_028289455.1. Taxonomy (GTDB): domain Bacteria; phylum Pseudomonadota; class Gammaproteobacteria; order Xanthomonadales; family Wenzhouxiangellaceae; genus JAJFKX01. The sequence continues at coordinate 67,243 of JANQPN010000060.1, read as the reverse complement.
TCGCTTCTATGCCCTGGATGCCGACACCGGCGAAAAACACTGGCATATCGATCTGGGTGAAGGCGGCGAACAATCCTCTCCCGCCATTGTTGACGGCGTGGTTTACTTCGGTGCGTTTGATCATGGGGTCTATGCAGCCGATGCAAAAACCGGTGAAGTCATCTGGCGATATGCCACCGGTGGTGGAATATTGTCGTCACCGGCAGTTGCCGGCGGTGTGGTGATGATCGGGTCGATGGATAAGCAGTTGCACGGCATCGATAGCAAAACCGGTGAAGCCCGCTGGACAGTCACCAGTGATGACATCATTTTCTCATCACCGGCGGTTGCGCAAAACACCGCATTTGTCGGCTCACAGGACGGCAGTGTCTATGCCGTCAATATCCAGGACGGCTCAGTCCGCTGGAAATATGCTACGGACGGGGGCGTATTTTCTTCGCCCGCGATAGCCGATGGCTCAGTGTATGTCGGCTCCGATGACGGTCATTTATATGCACTGGATGCCGATACCGGCCAGCTTGTTTGGAAAACCGATCTGAAAGGCCGGGTATTGGGATCGCCTGCTGTACTGGGAGACAGTCTTTATGTTGGTTCCAGCGATGGAAATTTATACGCAGTGAAGCGGGAAACCGGGGAGGTTTTGTGGCAGTACACCATCGGTGACCGGGTATGGAGTTCACCGACCATCATCGATCAGGTAATCTATGTAGGCGCACATGATGGTTATGTTTATGCATTGGAGGCAAACGGTTGATTGGCAGGGATCACAACCAATGCGCCGTAAAATGCATCAAAACAGTAAAATGAACCTGGAGCACCACCAGCCGGTCACTGAATAAATCAGCAGCTGTAAAAGGCACCGGCTACCTATATAACGCCATGCAGCAACAACAAACCACTAATCTGAAAGAGTCTTTTAACGAGCTCAAGCGCCGCAAGGTGATCCGCTCGCTGATAGGCTATGCACTGTTTGCCTGGGTGGTGCTGCAGATCGTGGATTTCAGCTTCGAACCGCTGCATCTGCCTGACTGGATGGCCACCGTGGTGGTCATTGCCGTGATTATCGGGTTTCCGATTGTGGCAATATTGTCCTGGGCGTTTGATTGGACCCCTGATGGCATTAAGCGCACTGAGGCCAGCTCCGGGCTGAAAGGTTGGCAGACCAGTCTTATCGTGGGGATCATGCTGCTGCCGGTGGTGGCCCTGTCGATGTTTTTCTATCGCACCTACAGCGGGGTTATTGAAACGGAAATAGCCCAGCCGGAGCAACTTTCCGCCACGCCGGACATTCAGCTCAACAGTACAGCGGAAACACCTGCAGGCCCATCCAGCAAATCCATTGCCATACTGCCACTGGCGGATTTTGACTCCACTGATCTGACCCAGCAGATGGGTGACGGCCTGGCCGAGGAAATCCTTAACCTACTGGCTCAGAACAACGATTATGAAGTGGCTGCCCGCACTTCCAGTTTTGCTTTTCGTGACACCACCGAAGACATCAAAACCATTGGTCAGCAGCTGGGTGTTTACTGGGTACTGGAAGGCAGTGTGCGAGGCTCCGGCAATTTGCTCAGAATTACCGTGCAGCTGATTGATGCCGGCAGCGGGTTCCATGCCTGGTCGGAAACCTATGACCGTGAGGTCACCAATATCCTGGAAACCCAGGATGAAATAGCAGCGTTGATTTCCAGCATCCTGAGCGGGGTGCTGAACGGCCTGTCCGTGGACCAGGCCGAGCGTTACGCACTGTCCGATTACGAAGCTTTCCAGAATTTCAATGACGCCAATGAACTGCTGGCCCAGCGCACACCGGAAACCCTGGAAGCAGCGGTCAAGTTATACGAATCAGTAATCGGGCTGCATCCCAGTTACGCGCCGGCCTATGCCGGGCTGTCGGATGCGCTGATACTCGAATCGATGTATGCCAACCGGTCGATTACCGATGCCGCCAGTCAGGCGCAACAGTATCTGGAACTGGCGCTGGGGCTGGACGGCAAACTGGGGCAGGCATGGGCCTCGCTGGGCCTGATCAGTGCACGCTCAGGGCTGAATGATTCAGCCGAATCAGCTTATCGGAAATCCATCAAACTCAACCCGGACTATCCCTGGGTATACGGCTGGTTTGCCAATCTGCTGGCCCGCCAGGGGCGCATCGGTGAGCAGCAGGATATTCTGGCGGAAGCGCAGCGGCTGGCGCCTGATGATCCCTTTATCCGGATGATTATCGCCAACAATCACCTGGCCCGCGGTGAAACCGAACAGGGGTTTGAACTGCTGAATTCAGCGCTGGAGCAATCGCCGGACTCGATTATTCTGCTGAATGCCTACACCCAGTGGGCAATTGAGTATGGCCGCATTCAACAGGCACAGGATCAGGTTCGCCTGGGCAAAGTACTGGAGCCTGACAACCCGCAGATCAATATGGCTGAAGCGCATCTGGCCTTGCAGCTGGATCAGTCGGAACAGGCCATGGAAATGGTCACCGCCGGCTACACCAGGGCACCCAATAACATCCGAATAGCTGGTGACTACGCGGCCATGGTTTACCTGGCCGGGCAGACGCCGGAAATATACCAGTCGTTGGTCGATCAGTATCAACTGTTAAATCCGATTGAGCGTGGCGAAGCATTCGACGTCACCCGGCTGAGAATCTATGCAGCCCTGCTGGCCTGGGCCGATGGGGATGCCGAGCGGGCAGCGGCGCTGGTTCACCTTTCTCTGCCGCAGCTGGCAACACTGGATGGTACGCCGGAAGCCATCGACATACTGAGCCAAGCCGCCTGGTTGTGCATCCAGGCCGGCGATACGGAAAATGTCACTCAGCTGCTGGAAATCAGCGAACTGCTGTTAAAGCAAATCAATGACAACAACTGGGACACCCCGGGGCTGGCTTATTCCAAAGCGGCTTTGCAGGCGGTAAACGGACAGGCTGATATCGCCATAAACAGTCTGCAGCAGGCGGTTGAAAAAGGCTGGAGCCAGCAATGGGTTATGCGCAACGACCCACGACTGAGTAATCTTCGCGGAGATCAACGCTTCACAGTGTTGATGGAGTGATAGGTTTGTCGGCTGAATAATAAATTTCTTTTTGAGGGGTGTTTGGTTAAGCTGGTTTTGCTGACCTGGGAGTCAAACCATCGCTGCAACCATTGCAAATCTGAAGAACTGTCTGAAGCGATCAAGCTATTTAGAACCATATGTATTATTGCTCGGTTTATTAGCCTGCATTTCATTGAATGCGTCAGGACAGACGGAAACAACCATTGAACAGATCAATTTTGACCAACAGGATCTGGAAAAGCTGGCACAGATAATCCAGCAGAAAATACAAAGTGACAGCTTACTTAGTCTGAATCCTCAAAACACGATAAATCTGGATCGTGATGATATCGAACGCACCGGATTAAACGACTTAAGTGATGTGTTGCGACAGTTACCGGCGGTCACTGGTTCACCTATATCAACGCGCAGTAATCGGGCGATAAACAACCTGGTTCGAGGGAGCTTTCAGCAGCCTGGTACCCGGGACGCTGACGGCAGAACTCGAACTGATTTACGTGGACTGGGTACAGAGCATACGCTGGTATTAATCGATGGCCGCAGAGACATCAGCGATGGCGATCTGTCACTGATTCCATTAAATCTGGTTGAGCGTATTGAAGTTCTGCAAGAGGGTGCTTCTGCCATTTACGGGGCAGATGCCGTTGGCGGCGTGGTTAATATTATTACCCGGGATGTTTTTGAAGGTTTTGAACTGCAGGCACAGTATGGAACTGCGTTTGGTCTGATAGATAATCCGGCGGCACAATTTAACTCAGCTTATGCTGGCAGCAATGGCAATGCGGGTCGGGTATCCGGAATAGCAGGCTGGAAATTTAATCGGGGTAGATTAATTGCGGGTGTGGAATACAACGATCAATCCAGTGTTTATCAGGGTAATGTCAGTACTTCACATATCCAAAACGTCATCGATATTCTGGACTCGGATGATATTGCGTCTGCCGGTTTTCGACGTAGCCTGAACTCCGATATTGATGGTGATGGTATTCCGGGCGCAATAGATACTGCTGGCAGCACGGCTGGCCTGGGAGGGTTTTTCTGCACAGAAGCTCAGGGTGAAGCCTGTGTTAACCCAGGCACATTCGATCTTGAAACAGGGCAGTTCAGGGCTTTTGATCCGAACACCGATTTATTCAACAGCGCACAATACAATTTACTTCAAACGCCTTTTGAGCGGACGAATTTATTTATCAGGTCAGAATATAAAATAGCCGACTTTATCACTGCACAAATCAGCGGGCGGTATGCATTGCGGGAGACAATACAGGAGTTTGCTCCGCCGGCATTTATTTCCAGTGATCTGGCATCGCTTGCATTGCCGCAGGATGAAAATCTCATTTTTCTATTTAATGTTCCGGTAGACAATCCGTTTAATCCGTTTAATGAGGAGCTAGTAGATGTCAGGGGTCGTTTAACCGGTGTAAGAACCCTGGATAATCAGCAGCTGGAGCAATTTGCGGTAACGGCTGGCTTCAAAGGTAATTTCGGCAAAGGGTTATCCAGCTGGGGGTGGGATGCCAACTGGTCTTTCGGACATATTGAGAAAACCGGCAATAGTGGTATAACCATTGATTCAGGATTGTTTTTGTTCGGTATCAGTAATGCATTTATAAATGATGCAGGAACACCCAGATGCGGCACACCTGAAAGACCGTTCGAAAATTGCACGCCGGCTAATATATTCAATGGCTTTGCCAATATACCCCCTGAACAGATTCCAGGGCTGGAAACCAGCGGCAGGGTTGATATCGCCGATATACCGGAAAGCAACGATAGTCTGCAGTTGGCCTCTATTGGCTTGTATGGTGATTTATGGCAGCTGCCGGCAGGCCCAATAGCAACAGCAATTGGGTATGAATTCAGATACCAAAACCGCGATGTTGACGGGTTCCGGTTTTCGTGTTTTTCCTGTAATTTTGCCTCAAGCTTCGGACGATTCGGCAGCGGAGATTTTTCCGTACACTCGGGTTATGCTGAAATCAATGTTCCAATATTTAAAAACCTGACAGCCATTGCCGCTGCCAGGCATGACAACTATTCAAACAGCGGCGCTTATACAAGCTTCAAAACCATTTTGAATTGGCGGTTATTACCGCAGTTAAGCCTGCGCGGGAATTATTCAGAAGTGATACGTGAGCCATCTTTGCGTGAATTGTTTTTGGTACAGGCTGATGCGTTTCCGTTTTTTCTCGATGCCTGTCGCTCAAGTGCTGTAGTAATAGGTGATTTCACCAATTCGTTTGCTGGATTAACCGCTGAGCAGCAAGAACAATGCCTAGACTCAGGCGTAGAAATAACCGGATTTGATGAAGATGGAAACCCACTGACATTTAGTCAGACCAATGCGCAGCCCAGAACAAGGGTTGGAGGTAATGAAAACCTCAGGCTGGAAACCGGAGACAGTTTTTCCATAGGAATGGCATTTTCTCCAAAAACCCTGCCTGGGCTATTGTTGTCTTTGGATTATTGGAATATCAGGCTGAAGGACACGTTGGTGGTTCCAGATGCGGAGAGAATTCTAAACAGCTGTATTTTTGCTGGACTAAATGAATCCTGTGATCGGATAACAAGACAATCGCTTGGCAATACGGGAGAAATTTCCGAGATTGCCGGAAGAATTACCAATCAAGGTATCGAACAGGCTGATGGTATAGATTTTAATATCCAATATTCTCGGAATATCCAATGGGGGCAATTGGAAAGCCGGTTGTTGCTGAGCTGGTTGAATAACCGGGAAACCGCTTCATTCGACCCAGCTGGTGACACTGTTTTTTCAGATCGCATTAATGTTGCCGGTACATTTACCAGCCGGAATAATTTTCAGCCTGGCGTATACCCGGAATGGAAAGCCTTGCTCACCGTCGATTGGAATCTGGCTCCATTTGCGGCGGCCTTAAGTATGGAATATCTGAGCGGTGTTGATGAAATTCTGGATAATTCAGGCGACTTGATCAATCAGATAAATGCCCAGGTTTATGTTGATATGAACGTAAGCTACACATTACCGTTTGGTACAGAAATAACAGGCGGAATAACTAATATTTTTGATAATGATCCGCCGTTTATAGCGGGTGCAATTAATGCCCGTACTGATACCGATACATACCGAATTTTAGGCCGCTCCTGGTTTGCCCGGATTACCCAGCGGTTTTAATTTTCAGGGACGGATCATTGCCTGATAAATAGCCGGATCACTAGCCCCCTCAGTACCAAAAACCAGAACAACGCTGTCACCCGACAAGCCAAGCGTATTTCTTAAATCGGGGCGGCCAGCTGCCATCAAAGCACCGGCCAGACCGGCAACGGCAGATTCACCGGCTTCAATTCCACGGGCATGCAGCATCTGCACAGTGGGTTTGATGACCTCGTCGGTAATCGCCAGACAATCGCCTGCGCCGGCTTTAATGACTGGCCAGGCAACCAGCGAAACTTCGCCACAGGCCAGACCGGCCATCATGGTGTCATGTTTACCGGCAACGGTAACAGGGGTGCCGGCCTGAATGCTTTGATAAATGCAGTCGGCCTGTTGTGGCTCAACAATCACAAACCGTGGCCGCTGCTGCTTATACCTGACCCACAGATAACCAATAACGGCAGCGGCAAATCCACCGCAGCCGCCCTGGATAAAAACATGTGTTGGCGCTGATTCCAGCTGATCGAGTATTTCCGCGCCCATCAGGGTATAGCCATGCATGATATCCACAGGGATATCGGTATACCCTGGATATGCCGTGTCGGAAACAACAAACCAGCCGTTGTCGGCAGCTGCCCGGGCGGCCAGGCGCACCGAATCATCGTAGTTGCCGGTAACACGGATAACCTCAGCACCGTGGCTCTCCAGCGCCCGTTGCCGACCGGTGCTGACATCGGTATGAATGTAGATCACACAGCGGCAGCCATAACGCCGGGCGCCCCAGGCTACGGCACAGCCGTGGTTGCCGTCGGTAGCGGTGATGAGGGTTATGTCGCGGCAGATGCTGTGGTGATCGCCGTTGACCAGGGACTCATAGGAAACAGTGGTCTGCAAGTGTTTGGATATTTCCTGCAACAACAACTGTTCCACCGCATAGGGCCCGCCCAGTGCCTTGAAGCTTTGCAGTCCCAATCGATGGCTTTCATCTTTATACAGAATTGTCCCGACACCGGTCGCTTCAGCCAGGTTAGCCAATTGATGCATTGGAGTGGGGGCGTAACCGGGCCAGCTTTTGATTTGCCGCTGAGCCTGTTCGGCCTTTGCCGGATTAATCAGCGTACTCAAAGCCTGCGGATAATTGCCATGCTGAACAGATGCATTGGAGACATGCCGGACTGATGCCTGCAAGTATGGAGCCAGCTGCGTTTTATCCATAAATGCATGATAACCGGCAATGCCGGAAAAGTGCCGGCTGATTCATCAGCAGGCGGGTTTTTCACGCTGAATCCAGGCAGTTCAGAGCAAGGGTTGTACAGAAATGTTGAGTAAAAACTGCCCAACCAGCCTCATGCATTCCTCATAACTTAGATTATTTGTATGAATTACAGATACTTATAAAACATGTAAACACTCATAAAATCTTCATGATTGTGATCAGAGCTTGGGTGATAATATAACCCTGCTACAAACTGCCACAGGCGTATGGGGTAATTAACAGATGAAGAGCATAAGGATTGTTCTATTGAGAACCGCTTATCAAGCGGCTTTATTGCTGGGCGCAGTGCTGTTTTTCGGAACAGCGCATGCACAACTCAGTTATGAGTTCTACCTGGATACCGATCTGAACAGCAGCACCGGCTGTAATGTCGGTGTGATTCAACCCGGACAAAGCATCTCAGGTGTGGAGCGGCGGGTAACCGCCAGTGTTGACCGCAACACCCTGATGGTTGACGGCATCACCGTGGATATTTGTACCGGTGGCACCTTCAACACGGTATTTACCGACCCCGGTGGTTTTCCCCTTGGACTGAATGTGGGCCCCAGCGGCGAAGATGTAGTAGAAGCCGCCGCCCCCCTGCAGCAGATTGCCGGCAATGGCGGGGGCGCGTTGCTGTTTGTCGCCGCCAGCAATTCAGACAGTGGCGCCCAGGATGCCTTGACCACCCAGGATGGTTCGGTCGACGGGCAGGGCATATTCATCGGTTTCCCCATTGATGTTCCGGCTTTATCCACTCTGGGCCTGCTGTTGCTCGGTGTGGTGCTGCTGGCTATGGGCTTCATTACCTTCAAACGCCGTAACCGGCTGGCGGGCATTTCGCTGATTATGCTGGCGAGTGTGGCGTTTGCCATGAACTTTGCCGCTGATGGTGATATTGCCGACTGGGTCGGCATACCGCCTTCAGCCTCCGATCCGGTTGGTGATGTAATGCCGGTTGATAACAGCGTTGATATCACTGGACTGTTTGCCGCCATTGAAGATGACATGCTGTTCCTGCGCCTGGATGTTGTCGATGCGGAAAACACCGCGCCGGTGGCCACACCCGGTGCAGACACCACGCTGGAAGACACCCCGGTAACCGTTACCCTGATGGGTACTGACCTGGAAGGCGATCCGCTGACTTTTGCGATTGATACGCCACCGGCCAATGGCACACTCAGCGCCATTACCCCCATTGACGCCACCAGCGCCAGTGTGGATTACACACCGGATCCGGATTTCAACGGTGCAGATCCATTCACCTTTACCGTAAATGACGGCCAGGCAACCTCAGCGCCTGCCGCATTTGATATCACGGTGACCCCTGTTAACGATGCACCATCGTTTACCGCTGGCCCTGATCAGACCGTGCTGGAAGACGCCGGTGCACAAACAGTCAATGCCTGGGCTACCGGCATCAGCGCCGGACCGGCGGATGAAGCCGGTCAGACACTGACCTTCAACATCACCGCTAACGACAACATGGCGCTGTTCTCAACACAGCCGGCCGTGGCCGCCGACGGCACCCTGACCTTCACCCCGGCCGATGACGCCAACGGTACCGCCAACATCACCCTGGAGCTGATGGATGACGGCGGCACCGCCAATGGTGGTGTGGATACTTCACCAACACAGACATTCGCCATTAATGTGACCGCTGTGAATGATGCGCCGTTATTTACTGCCGGCCCCGATCAGACCGTGCTGGAAGACGCCGGCGCGCAGACGGTTAACGCCTGGGCGACCGCTATCAGCCCGGGCCCTGCCGATGAAGCCGGTCAGATGCTGACCTTCAACATCACCGGCAATACCGATCCGGCACTGTTCTCTGCCGGTCCGGCAGTGGCTGCAGACGGCACGCTGACCTACACCCCGGCCGATGATGCCAACGGCTCTGCCGATATCACGGTCGAGCTGATGGATGACGGCGGTACCGCCGATGGTGGGGTGGATACTTCTGCACCGCAGACATTTACCATTAATGTAACCGCGGTGAATGACGTGCCGTCATTCACAGCCGGGCCTGATCAGACCGTTCTGGAAGATGCCGGCGGGCAAACGGTCAACGGCTGGGCTACCGGTGTCAGTGCTGGGCCTGCCGATGAAGCCGGTCAGACGCTGACCTTCAACATCACCGCTAATGACAATACGGGCCTGTTTTCGGTGCAGCCTGCTGTGGCCGCAGACGGCACCCTGACCTATACCCCGGCCGATGATGCCAACGGCACCGCCAACATCACCCTGGAATTGATGGATGACGGCGGAACGGCTGATGGCGGTGTGGATACTTCTGCCACACAGATGTTTGTCATCAACGTCACCCCGGTTAATGATGCGCCATCGTTTACCGGCGGTCCCGATGTGACGGTGCTGGAAGATGCCGGCCCGCAAATGGTTGCCGGCTGGGCAACCGCCATCAGCGCCGGCCCGGCTGATGAAGCCGGCCAGACACTGACTTTTGTTATTGCCGGCGTGAGTAATCCCACACTGTTTGCCTTGGGTCCGGATGTGGCCCCTGACGGCACACTGACGTTTACACCTGATGTGAATGCCAATGGCAGCTCTGTCATCTCAGTGGAACTGATGGACAACGGTGGTACCGCAAATGGTGGAATGGACACCTCGCCGACGGCACTGTTTACCATCAACATCACGGCGGTCAACGATGTGCCGTCATTTACCGCCGGTGCAGATGAAACCGTACTGGAAGACGCCGGTCCGCAAACGGTTGCCGGCTGGGCCACCGGAATCAGCGCCGGTCCGATGGATGAAGGCGGCCAAACGCTGAGTTTCAACATCACCGGCAATACCAATATGGCACTGTTTTCAGTGCAGCCGGCCGTGGCCAGTAACGGGACGCTGACGTATACACCGGCTGATAATGCCAATGGTTCCGCCGATATTACCCTGGAGCTGATGGATAACGGTGGCACCGCCAATGGCGGGGTGGATACCTCTGCAGCACAGATGTTTACCATCAATGTCACCCCGGTGAATGATCCACCAGTGGTTACAGGAGAGGCTTTCGATACAGTCAGCAACACCCTGTTGCAGGTGGCTGGAGCGCAGAGCGTGACGCCGTCAGTGTTTGTATCCGGCAGCCTGCTGGACAATGACACAGATATCGATAATCCGGGTGCATTGACGGCTTCGCTGAATACCGCTACCGCCGGGGCTGTCGTCAATGTGGCGGCGGATGGTACGTTTACTTATGTACCACCCGTGGGTATGACCGGAACCGACTCGTTTACTTATGATGTTACCGATGGGATGGCAACGCTTACCGCTACCGTTGACATCACTTTTGTCGGGCGTATCTGGTACGTGGACAATACCGCCGCAGCCGGCGGCACGGGCCGTTCTTCCGACCAGTTTGATACGCTGGATGAGGCCGCATTCGCAGCTGCCGATAACGATACCATCTGCATCGCCTTCGGTGATGGCACTTCAACGGGTCAGGATACCGGGTTTTTATTCACCAATAACGGCCTTCATCTGCTGGGTGAACATGCCGGATGCAGTGAGGACGTTGCCGTCAACGGCAACCCGGCGCCGACCGTGGTGCGTGCAGCAGTGCCGAATAACCGGCCATTACTGGACAGCTCGCCAGCGGGTAACGCCATTGCGCTCGATGGCCTGTCAGGCAGCCTCTCTAATGTGGTTGTCCGTGGTTTGAATATTTCCGGTGATCTTGATGCCGTTTCGGCGATGACTGCTAGTGGTAACACCGTCGAAGCGACCATTGACGATAATATTTTGGATGGCATAGAACGTGGTATTGATATTTTTCAGAACTTGTCACTAGGCGCATTTGAAGGTAGCACTTATACCCTGACCAATAACAATATTACCGGCGGTATCGACGGCATCAGAGCCGTGCATACCGAAAATTCGACAGCAGATACGCTGGTTATGGCGATTGACGGTAATACGGTTCAAACCGCTACCACCGGTGCAGGTATCTTATTAGATGGTCCGACCGATATGGCCGACGCCATGGTGGTCACCTCATTTAGCGGCAATACGGTGGTTGATGCCGCAGTACGCGGTATTGATATCGACCGGGTCACCTTTGATGCCGGCGGCGGTACCGACGCGCCTGGTGGCAATACCACCATCGGCAGCATTGGCAATCGCGTGGAAGGCGATGGCTTCCGGATGAACAATGTACTGGGTGGCGTGGCTTTCGGCTCGCTGGATATCTTCAACAACAACGGCACTGGCTGGTTTGTACGTGATGCCGGTTCCAAATTAACCGGTACATTCGCGCTGTCCACCACCAGTGGGACTATCGATACCACCAATGGTACAGCCATGGATATTGACCCGGTACTGGTTGATCTGACTTTCGATGCAGTCTCCTCCACCAACGCCAACGGCCAGGGTTCCAGTAACGTTTTCGGCGGCGGCATAATCATGAATGTTACTGATGCACAGGGTGGCGCCAGCGCCAATGCATTAACGGTTGGTACCTTCACTGTTCTCTCATCCAACGGTTTTGGATTGTCGATTGTCAACTCTTCCGGTGTGTTCAATTTCGGGACCACCGTTATCGACAATCTGACGGTGCCCACCTCCGGTTCCGGCGTGGCTATGCGCAGTAACGGGGGCGATAACGCTACCCTGAACTTTACCAACGGTCTGGATATCGATATTTTCGATGGTGGTGATCCGGCTGGGTTAAACCCGGGCGCCCGTGCCATTCAGGTGGATGCCTTCAGCTCTGGCCGGGCAACCTTAAGCATTGCCGATACAGCCAATGATGAGTCCATTTTCATCGCTGACAGTGCCGGTGGGTTTATCGAGATGACCGCAGAATTCACTACCGGCAGCGGCAGAGTCGATGTAGGTCCGGCGGGCATTCACTTTGATTCCCTGCAGGCAACCGGTACCGAATCCGATGAGGAATTAACCGGTGACGGCGCTGTTCGCATGATCGAAGTCGGAGGTGCCGGCAATCTGTTCGATGTCGATTTGATGGATATTGTCGATGGCGCGAATGTGTCGGTTGGTATTACCATCGAAGATTCTCCGGTGACCTACACGTTCGATAACTACAATCACCAAAATGCAGAAGCCAGTCAAACCACACCGGTAATTCTGACTGGTGATAACGGCCCAGTGACGTTTACCAATGCGACCTTGGGGAATACCTCAACCGGTGTTATCGGCCAGCCGTTCCGTATTACCAGCAACAACAACCCGGTAAGCATTCTGAATAGCATCCTGGTGGCGGGTTCTACCACCACAGGTATTCAGCTGATCAACCAGGACAATACCGGTTCTCTGATTGTTACCAATACCAATATCACCAATACGCTGGCTGTTGGTGGCGGCGACAGCCTGCAGGTGAGTGGCGGTGGCGGTATTGTCACAGTGAACGGCGGCACATTTACCAACCAGACCAATTCCGATGGTGTGGATATTCAGGACACCAGCGCCACGGTGATTATTGGCGCTGACATTCTGCACACGGGTAGTGAGGGTAGCGGCATTATACCTTCAGGGATTGAGATTGATAACACCACCGGTAACATCACCTTTACCGGAACCATTACCAAAAGTACTGAGGGTCCACTGATTTTGATCGGTAGAAACGGTAATCCAGCCGGTGTTGCCAACAATGGCCCGACAGCAGGAACGATCAGCTTCAATGACGCTCTGCAATCCAATATAGGCACCGATGGCATTATTGTTAATGATGTGAACGCCGGTGCTACGGTGAATTTCAATAACACGGTATCGACTATCAGTACAGTGGGGTCTTCCATTCAGCTGAGCAACAATGCCGGGCCTGTGAATTTCAACGCTGGTATTAATATAGCAACAGCCCCCGGTGACAATGGGGTTATATTGACCGACAACACCGGCATGACATTTATCAATTCAGGGCTGATCAATGGCGCCACATCAGATGGTGTTAACTGCAACAATTCAGTATTGGATATGGATGATGTGTTATTCAATGGGACGTTCGGCAGTGACACCATGGAAACCACCGATTGCACATTATCGGGAAGTAGCAACATATCCTCGCTACCGCTGATTTGTCTTGATGGTGGGGGTAATACGGGTTTTGTAGGGTTTAACGTTACTCAGAGTTGTCCGTGATTGGATAGTTGATTGAATGATGACAAGGCCGCCTGCGGGCGGCCTTTTTTGTGGACTAAACCTAAACAGCTGTGATTTGGTCTATGATGTATAGCATGTGATAAGCCATTATTTCTGTATAAGGGACGCCTTTCGTTGAAGAGGGCACATATCGGCCAAAGTAACCGTAGTTCGAGCTAATTCAGATGACCTATGTTTTTCAAGGAGTGCTTGCGAAGGAAGATCTGACAAGTGCAGATCTCGATAAGAATTTTATTGTTCGTGCAATCTCCACACCTGGTTTGAAAAGTGGAATTCGGTTTGCATCAACCGTCGGTGATGAGCGTGAGGTTTTAGATTGTTTAAGAGGTTTGCCACTAAGAGGAGAAGTACTTTATATACGTTATGAGTGTTGGGGTGGTGAGTTAGATCATATTGAGGGGTTTCGTTTACTTGATGGGGTTGTCATTGAAGAGTCCAGGTTTAGTTCAGAGGATGGTGATGATCCAGATTCACTTTTTTTGAGTGTATTTCAGGGCTTTGGGATTGGGCTTGGTAAGGATGGCTATTTCAAGCCATTCAAACGAGGGTATTGGAAAGCAAACTCAGTGTAGGAGATGAGTGAATATTAGTGAATATCCAGTTAGTACCTTGATTTACATGAGATGTTGTTATCAATCTTGTTAATTTATTCTGATATTTTTAATGATCTATTCTCTTGATATAACATGAAAAAATATCAGTAATGCATATAATATAGTATTATAATCGATACTATTTAATCATAATTTTTTTAAGCTTATATCTGGTCTAAGGGCTAGGATTTTCTCCCTAGCAATTAATATGGCCATAAAATGAAAAGAGTTACAGGTGACTTGAGTGTCTAATTCTGCCCCCAATTCATGGGATCCACTCGCTACACAACCAGATCCCGAAATCCTGATTGCGTCACAACGGCGCGAAATCCGGAATATACTTAAGAGTTATACTGGTTATTACGATCTCTTTTCCGAGTTAATTCAAAATGCACTCGATGCAGTTGAGAAGCGCTCATCAGAAAGCGAAGATACGTACGACCCGACTATTTGGATTACCATTGATCTTTCGCGAAATAGAATCGCGATAACGGACAATGGTTGTGGGATGAGTGAACCACAATTTCGCCAATTCCTTCGCCCCAATTTTTCTTTCAAGAAAGAAGGTGATACTCGTGGAAATAAGGGTGTTGGAGCAACATATTTAGCTTACGGTTTTAATTATTTAGAAGTAGCGACAAAATTCGAGGAATATTCATATTCTGGTGTTCTTAAACGTGGACGTGAATGGGTTGAGGATACCTCAGACACTGTTGCAAGACCCAAAGTCGAATTTGCTAAGCCTAGCCATGAGCCATTTAATAATATAGCTCGAGGCACTTCGATGGTTGTAAGATTAGATGGTTTAGGCATTAGACCTCGCGATCTTTCATGGGTTGGAGCAGATGATGCAGAAACATGGTTGGCAGTACTCCGGTGTACAACACCGCTTGGTGGAATTTATCTATGTGAATCAAAAGCTCGACAGGTTACTATCAAATTAAGTGTAATAAACGTGGATGGTACCTCGTCACAAGTGGAGTCAAATACCCCAGAATACTTATATCCAAATGAAGTGATAAATCGGGTTGCAGATCTTCGTGAATATCTGGCGGATAGAACAAAACGTGTAGAACGTGGTTTAGATGTATCAAAGCCTCCTGCAAAGTTCCGATCCTTACATGGGCTTTGGGGAGAATGGACTGGAAAAGATATTATTGAGAGGAAAAGCCCAATTAATCCCCGACTCGAAGAATCAGAGGAGAAATTGGTTCAGGAGTTGGGTATTTCTTTGAGGATATTCTTAGCATTTTCAACTGATCTATGGGACACGTACAATGATAATAAACTTGGCCTACGGAAAGGGCATCGACTCCTTCGAGGAGGGCTACAGCTTTGTACTCGTCATATGCCACAAGGTTTGCCTATTACAATTCCAATGACTAACAATATTGGATTTCAAAATCTCGCACATGTACTTATTCATTTCGAAAACGCGGAACCAGATTTAGGCCGAAAAGGATTTCAACCAGATGTTGTAAGAGTTGCAGAAAAATTATCGGTATCCGCTGTAACTGCTTTTAGACGGCACTATGCGTTGCTTAGAAAACCTGGAGGAGCAAAAGCCTATGATGACGAATTGAGGTTAGATGAATGGAAAAAAGAACAAGAAAAACATGCTGAAAACTTTCCACTCTTGATAACCGGTGCTGGTTTATTCATGCCTACCGAAGAGCTCCCAATCCGATCAGAACCAATTGTAGAACAAGATGTAGTAGCGTTATTTAATCAAATGCTTTCATCAGGTCTGGTGCGCGGTTTACAGCTTATTTCTAGCTCTCAATATAAACAATATGATGGGCTTTATCGCATTTCCATGAATAAACCTTTTGAGAAGTATATTCTGTCTAAAGAAAATCCACTAGGGATTGATGAGGAACATTTCATTGACAAAGATAAACTTGAAACGATTGTTAAAGTTTTAGAGTATAAGTTTAGTGTCGATGGGTTGATTGAGGAACTTCGGTCCGAAGTGAAAGCTGTAGAAGATGTGGATTTGGTAATAGCATGGGAGATAGGGGGCAAGTGGAATCAAATGTTTGATGTTATTTCTTATTTAGATGAAGATAATGTTCATCATCGCACAATCCATGGTGCTACACATTCGTTTACCCATAGTATGACAGGAGCTCATGCGTTTGAAGCGATAATTCTTAAAGATTTGATTTCATTTTTAGAGGATCCAAAAAATGAGCAGGAAAAACAACGCAATATATATATGGATCATGATGATTAGTGATGTCAGATTGTAATTACTTTAGAGCTAAATTAATTAACTGTGCTCATATACTGCGTTATTTGAAAATTTAACTAAATTGTTTAAATAAAAGGCTAAGAGCTTCTTTTAGTAGTTATTTATTAGGGGTTTGTCTAATAAGATAAACCTTTCTGAGTAGTTTAATGTAGCGTATTAGTGCCTACAAGTTTCCGATACTGTAAGAATGCCCCTACAAAATGTAGGGGCATCTGTGGTTACCGATAAATTTGACCAGTTGTAGGGCTGAAAAAGTCTGTTAGTCTACTCTGCCCAAAATGAGTATCTCTATAGAGAGTCCTATTACCACCATAGTTGACAGTGCTATGACAATCCACAAGGCCATAATCATTTACGACGAGCGTGTCGTGAAACCCTCCTGTGCTCAAAGGAAGTTTACTAGTAACATAGATTGAATTTTCCATGATATCCTCCTCAGATACGTTAAAATTGATTAGCACCTTATTGGCGCAAGAACAACTTTAATACAAATCTATACTAGGACATGTCACCCACCTGGGGGACAAGGGGCTTTAAATGGGTCAATCTAAACTTACCCCAAGAGAAATGGAAGTGGTTTCTATAGCATGTAATGGTTATTCTACATCTGAAATCGCTGATGGGCTTGGAATAAGTATAAATACTGTTAAGACTCTACTGAAGCGTATCTATACTAAACTAGAAATCTCTAGCAGAGCTGAGCTTGCATTATTTAGCAAAGATTATTTCTTTGATAGAAGTAGTATCTATGATTTTCGAATACAGTTAGCACATGTATGCATTACAATCCACGATCAGAGTGGTGCATTTGCTACCTATAAGAAAACACTTCAGATAAGCGCGATAAAAGAGGAGCTAAACACTTTTATTGATTCTGTTTATTCTGATGGTGAAGTTCGAGACATTGTAGTGGAACCAGGAATTATTTCAAAGATTCAAAGTGAGAGAGGCAATAGTGTAATAACAACCAAATTGGAAAAATCTCTTGCTATAGGGGACGAGATCACCAGATCGGTTTTATGTGATCTAAATGATGCGTTTATTAAAAAAGATGAATATTGGATACAAGATCAGTCATACCCGGCAAATGAGGTTATCATTGAGATAGTATTCCCTGAAAACAGAAAACCAGAAGGCTTCGAAGGGGTACACCGAATAGGCTACTACGAGCTTAAAGACATAAATAAACCTAAATGGAAAAATAATCGGATCATTTGGAATATAGCCAACCCAACAATAAAAGATTCTTATAAACTTATGTGGACATGGTAGTAATGAATATTTTATAAAGACAATATATAAATAATCATATAGGGCAATTTAGTGAAAAATTGATGTATACCAATAAAACATTCAAAATGTGATTAATTATTAATATAAGCTGACTAGAGTCACAGGTGGTTTCTGCACCATCAATAAATTATTATAAACATTTATTAACTATATTATTAGGGTTTATAAGGCCCTATGAAAACACTATAATAGTGTATATGAATTGATATTCGGGGCAATGCAGTGCTGCAACACCACAAAGCCCCTAACCACAATCCAACTGAAAAGGAGTTGCATCATGGCTACCCAAAATCTTACCACGTCTGCCAACAATACCATCTATATCCACGAAAACCGAGGCGATTACGAAAAGCGCTCAGCCCATCTGATCGATGGCATCTTCACCATCCCCGAAACCATCGACACCCTGGACCTGCAGGACAAACTCTCCGAACGCCTGAACCAACTCTACGCCGCCACCCATCCACCCGAAACACCGGTTAACTCCATCAACAGCGACTACTTCTGGATGCTGCAGGCACTGATTGCTGAAGCCAGAGGTATAGCTGATGAGTTAAACAATCGCTGGCCCACTAAGAACTAGCTGGAATATATAGGGTGGAATAAGCACAGCATATTTCACCATTTCAATCGATAAACAGAACTTGAGCAGGCAGCTAATCTGTTGGATAAATCAGTACGGAGACGCTGTCGCTAATGTCATCATTTGACGTGCACAATGATTCTGACTGGGCTTTAGTGAACGCAATGCCAATGTCATCGGAGTTTTCAGTTTGCTGACAATAAGTATTGCTTAAGTTATCCGGGTGATAGCAGGTAAACGCACTGATTTTATTACCGTCTTTAAGCACGTTGATAGCCACGCGTTCCGCGCGTTCACTGCGGATGTTGCAATTCCCATGTGCCACAATGCCTAATACTTTATGTGCGCTTTCAAACACTACGGTATAGGGTACCAATATAACGCCATCTGTAATGATTGGGCCTTGACCATGTGGCAGATCGTTTATGTTGAATCCTGAGCCATCTGCTGCTGTGTCGCCTTCTTGAACGGTACCCGTCAAAGTTGTGTTGATACCACCGCCTTCGAAGAAGATTCCGGAATTCTCCCGGCCTTTGACTAAGCTTTTATTTGACTCGGAAAAATTGTTGTTGGTGTGATCATCAACGACGCAACCGGAATCGTCCGAATTGTATTCCAGGGTAATTCCCTTGCTGTATTGCGGGCTCACACACAGTACAAAATTCTGGTCCGCGTAAACATTACTTGAAATCAATGCGGTTGTTGCTAACAGCAATGGCAGTATAGGATTGTGTTTCATTTTGACTCCTCCTTTACTTTCGGTAGATTGTTGATATAAATGGTGACTGCCTGATGGCTGTCGCTACCGCGATTGGCACTACAGCCAATGACCAGTGTGCCTGCTTTCACCACAAATAAATCAAGGTGATGAGTCATGGCTGAGCAACGCATCAAATCGCCCGAATCGGTGTAATCCTGCAGCAGAACAGAGGCAAAGGCATCCGAATCACTTTCGATGAAATAGTCAAAATGAATGGTGGTTTCATTGCTCTTATCGCCTTTCAGGCAGCCTAAGGGAACACCAAAGGAACCACCGCTGCCATCTGGTAGATAAAACTGGTCACCACCCTTAAACGACAGCTCGAAGTTATAGCTGGCGCCGCTATCCAGCTTGACATCATTCAGCCTGCTGTTGACATTATTGACGCATTCAGCACTGGTGGTGCCCACACCTTTACCGAGTTTCATATGCACCACCTTGTTTGAATTGTTTTTTACGGTGATGCTGTAATTAGTTGTGTTATAGGCGTTTGCTATCGATATTCCGAATAACATCAGCATGCCAGCCAATAACGCCTGACGATAATAGGTTTTTCGTTTCATGTTAACCCTCCATAGTAACTGCTGTATGTTCAAATCTGACGCAATGTTTTCTGGTATGTAGTGTCGTTAAGATTTTCATCCATAAACAACTTCCAAACCGGATGTTGAAAACTTTTCGCCAGTCAAGCCTGTAATTTGGCCACCTCTACCTTTAAAAATGCAAAATCGGTTGAATCACTGTCATATTATTTATCTCCCTATATAGATATCAGCTACTTACAAGCAGCGTATTCCACCATTCCTGCTTATCATTTCGAAACCCAGAAGATAAACTACAAGACATACACATATCGTTGGCCCGAGCATACTTTGATGACCGAGAAAACCATCACTCTCTATCGACCCACCGGCCCGGAAGAAATGCAGCTGTTAAAAGACGCAGGCTTTAAACGCTGGCCTCCCCGTTTACCTGAGCAACCGATTTTCTACCCCGTCACAAATGAAGAATACGCCAAAGAAATCGCGATTAAGTGGAACATCAAAGACAGTGGAGTCGGCTATGTCACCCGATTCAAGGTGCGGGCCGAGTTCATGCAGAAATATAAGATTGAGCAAGTCGGCGCAGACCATCACAAGGAGTGGTGGGTGCCTGCCGAGGAACTTGAAGAACTGAATGACAACATCGTTGGAGAGATAGAGGTCATCGGTGAGTACGGCAGCTCATAGCCAGACCAGCCAATGAACAAGATCGCTGTATTCGGTAAACCAGGCGGAGGAAAGTCCACCCTAAGCAGAAAGCTGTCTGCTAAAACCGGTATCCAATACTATCCGCTGGACTTAATCGAGTACAAGAAAAACGGCGAGCGTGTCTCACCGGATGAATACGCAACAAAGCATCAGGACCTGATTGCTACCGACAGCTGGATTATCGATGGACTAGGTACTTTGGAATCCTTCTGGCAGCGTATCGATGCTGCAGATACACTCATATACATTGACTTACCCTATGGCGTTCACTACTGGTGGGTCACCAAAAGGTTGCTCAAGAGCCTTTTTGTAAAACCAGTAGGCTGGCCCGACGGCAGTTCGGTATGGAAAGGGACATTGGCAGGCTGGAAGTACCTGAGACTATCCCCCCGATTCTGGACACCGGAACTATTCGAGAAGATTCAATCTCGAAGTAAAGGCAAAGAGGTATATAGAATTACTTCAGTAAAAGAGATAAACAAATTTATCAGCATGTACATAATCTGACAGCAGGAAGCCACAATGCCTGATTGGTTCTACCCTTGTTTAGTCGCTTCAATACTCGGTATCTATCATTACCTTAAATACAGGCATGATATGAAGCCTTATCGCAACCGTAGCTGTACCGGCCGGCCGTGGAAACTTAGATTTCCAAATTCATCCAAATACAAAATCCGAACCTTCTTGGAATGTTTTGTAGATGGGATGGCAATATCTTCGAGATTAAGACTTAAGTTCCACCCGGATGATCTGGTTATGGATGTTTACAAAACAACCTATGGAGGAAAAGTACCACTAGCAGATATGATGGAATGTGAAACATTTCTCGAGAATCTGTCTGAGGAGTTTGATATTGAACTAGCTCAAGTAGAGTCCATGTGGCGGGAGGATGTAACGCTTGGCGAACTATTCAGCAAGATTCAGTTGAATACCGACAAGTCTAACGATCTTCATTATGCTGGAGCTTAACAAGACATACTCTGTAATAGACGCTGCCGGCGTTACATGGGGAACCGTTAAGCTTAAATGGCGAATGAAAAGTACACTGCATGGGTACCTTAATCCAACAAAGTCATTTGCCAAAATTTACCCGCTATTTGATCGCTACAACCAACTGATGAGCCAGGCTCATGGAAATGAAAGCGAGAAAGAACTGATAAGAAGCAAAATAACAAACTTGGGCGTAGTCTTAAAAGATGCAGATAATGATACTTCTGTTGATGCAGGGATTGTGTTTGTCAGTAGATCCAGAAAGGGTTTGCTGTTTGCATGTAGTTCGTAAATTTAATAAATAAAAGAAGCAGCTTAAAATTTAATAATATGTAGTATTAATATCTAATATGATCACAAATTGGAGTAAATTGCTGGAATTGTTTTGTGAAGATGATGGTTCTCTTCCTGACATAGAGCTAAATAATCTATCAGGTAAAGAGGTTATCGATGGATATAAAATATTAAAAGATCATTCAGGAAGTATTGTAACTGAGAATCCTTGTTACTGGTCTGTGTCACAAGAATGTATAGTTCCCATTTTGATTGATGACAACCCATCAAGTTTTGTTATTTCAGGAGAGGCTGAGCCATTTCATTTGTGTTTTGGTGATATAAAAAGCCCAACAGGAAAAAGAATTCCAGTATTAGGGGTGTTTGTTTATTCAGATGGAATAGCTTTGGATTATCGCATGGGGCCTGAATGGAATCAGGATGCAATTGAGGGTTTGTTTGAGCTGATGTTATCTATCACAGAATCTGCTGAGAATGTAGAGGTAGAGCACAAATCAAATATAAACGATCTTGATGGTTCAATCTTTAAATCATATTGGTCATCATATCAATATATTTGATGGAATTAGTTGATGGTTTTACTAAACATTATGCTGAGATAATAAAAATGAGTTGCTGTGAAAATCTACAATGGGTATATATCTCCGACGCAAGTCATGCCGACGGCTGCGAATCCTGCGATCAGCATCTGATCAACTTATATGTATCATCCTTCAACAATACCAGTCCTTTTGTCCCGGTCAGTAAGAAACTTGCCGATCAAATTCAATCACTGAAAGCTGAGGCGCTAAAAGTATTGATGCGTAATTGGTATAACGGCTTAGAAACGACAAAAGAACAACAAAGGTAAACCCAATTTAGTCCAATGCTGCATGGACTAAAACACCTTCTTTAAACACATATTCAATCTTACGCAGGTTGGTTATAGTTTTGCCCGGATCGTCGCTGAGAATTAGGAAATCAGCATTTTTTGAGATGGCAATTGATCCAGTCACCTTATCGGCATTAACAGCCGTTGCCGGGTTAAGTGTGGCAATACGTATTAAAGCTGTTGCAGGCAAGCCGGCCTCTTCCATCATCCTAAGCTCATCATGTAAAGCAAGCCCGGGTTGCAATATACTGGGGTTGTTCAAATCTGAAACATCAGTACCCGCCAGAATCACTACTCCTTCATCGTATAACCGTTTGGCTATGGTTCCGTTGTCCTGAATAAAATCTTTGAATGCTTGAGGTATTTCCGCACCTGCAGACCGCCTTTTGGCGATAGCCAAATAGGTAACGAGTGTCGGGGTAACTGCTACTTTATTGCTTTTAAGGCACTCATATAAGTGATCTGCTTCTGCTGATAGCATATAGTCAATACCGGCTTGCGAGTTGTTACGGTCCTGTGGCGCAACGGAGATAAACGCTTCGATAAACGAACCGATGTGCTCGATACCCAGCATACCTGCACGGCAGGCATCTAAAGGATCCATCCCAAGTGGAATATGCCCCGTCACTGTTAAGCCAAGTCGTTTGGCTTCCTGAAAAATGAAAGGTGCAAGTTCCGGAGAAACAGCGCGATGTATTTTGATTTGTCTTGCGCCGGTCATCGCCAGCTCGTCAAGTGCGGACTGAGCTTCCTGTTCAGTAGTGACTTTGCGCTGGAATGTCCCGAATGATTCACCGTTTATCATGAAGTAGACAGGATAAATTCTGGGGCCTGTTAGGGGGTTGCGATCAATCTCCTGCTCAAAGGCTTTGATACGGCTGGTTATGCCGCCCAGGTCATGGATTGAAGTGACGCCGAATTGCAAGAAACGCTCTCCACTCAATCCGCCTGTGGCCGAACTGCGCACATGGGCATGGGCGTCCCATAAACCCGGGGTAATAAACTTACCAGTTGCATCGATTGTCCGGTCTGCGGTGAATGTTGTATCACTGGAAGATGATACGTGGATAAATTTGCTGTCACGGACCGCAATGGTTCCAATAAAAGGCTCACTACCGTCGCCTGTGTATACCGTTGCATTGTTAACCAGCAAATCGACATGCTCGGTAACAGAAGCACAGGCATTGATCATCATAGCTGCCAGCAGCAAAAGGCTATTTGTAATCCAGTGGTTCCGATATGCGATAACCATAAATATTTTCTTGATAGTGATTCTGAAAATGATGTCATTGCATCATCACAATAGAATAACCAGAGAAAGTGTTTCGGTCTTGTCCTGTTGAAACTTTTGCACCGCAGACATGAACACCAAGGGGAACAAACCACCACAGGCCAAAAGCGGGGTGCCGCTTTATTAAAAGCTCAATTTCAATGGCAGGCCAACATCCATTAA
Source organism: Wenzhouxiangellaceae bacterium (assembly GCA_028289455.1). Lineage (GTDB taxonomy): Bacteria > Pseudomonadota > Gammaproteobacteria > Xanthomonadales > Wenzhouxiangellaceae > JAJFKX01. Next base: position 43,319 of record JANQPN010000060.1, on the reverse strand, counting down.
GATTAGCCTGCCCCTATGCGTACTGTATAAGTCAGGGGTGCGGAAGGAGGAAACCCGAAATGGGTGCTAAAACATTACCAAGAATTGATAACCGGTTTAAAACCTGGCTGACCATACTGATGATCAGTGCATTGCTTATTACGCTGTTTGGATCATGGGCGAATGAAGTTTCTCCGTTATATGCTTCAGTGAGGGGCTCATCAGATGAAGGCCCGTTTTCGACTTACGGATTGCCGATAATTTTTACGCTAATAGGCTGTATGGCGGTATGGGATGAAAGTATTGCGAAATTTATCGGTTATCTCGGACGCTATGTTGGTATACCGTTGTTGATAATTGAGTTTCTATTGTTGTATGTTTTCGAAAGCCCTGTTTGGGCTGAAAACCCTAGTATCTTCCTTATTTTTACCATTATTGCGGCTGATGATGCGTTAATTCTGGCAGTTCTTATCATGTCAGCGTTTATCTGGATTGTTTTCAATCTGTCAGCTTCAGCGATCAGCATGGCAAAAGTGGATGCAACATCGACAGACCTGATAAGGGCGGAAATGCAATTTGGCACGTATACGTTTTTTACCTCAGTACTTGCCATCATTGCGAATATCGTCATTTTCCTTGCCGTCTTCAATGAGCGCTGGATAGCGCCCATTCATAAGCTGCCGACGTTGGGATACTTAGTGATCTTTCTGCTGCTCGTGTGGAAAACATGGAAGTTTGTGCCCGCATGGTTTGGGCGTAGCTGGCAGAAGCAAGACGAGCCTTCAGACTAACGGCCCAGACAGATTAGGTTGTGGTTATTATTCGATTAAATAAACACTGGGCTTACCGGTCGCAGCCAGGTCAGCTCCTACAATGATTTTCCGTTTAATGTAGGAGCGCACCCGGGCGCGACCACGGCAAGGTAAAAACAAGATACCCAATTATTTTTTGCCGGAGCGATTGACGTCAATGGCGTGTAGTCGTTACTTCGCTTCTAAAAGCACCGGGTGTAATCCCGTTTAATTCCTTGAATGCTCTGGTGAATTGACTTTGATCTGAAAACCCGGACGAATAGGCTATCTCCGCAAGGGTCAGATCATCCTGCATAATCAGTTGCATAGCGTGGCGTATACGTTTTTCTTTTAAGTACGTGCTTATTGATTTTCCATGAAACTGACGAAATGTCCTGGCCAGGTGTACAGGGTGTATCCCGGCCTCTGCGGCAAGCGCCAGGCTGCTGTGGTTGATCAAATACTCGTCTTCCAGTTTTTCAACGATTCTCACCAACCATTCCGGTGGTCGTTTAGCATTAGGTACCGCCTTTTTGGCAGCATGGCCCAGCATCTCCAGAATCAGTCCTTCGGCAATCAAGTCGGAACCTAATGACCAGTTTCTGAATTCATACCTCAGCCGGTTGGCCAGGTAAATGAGGTAGGAGTTCTTCTCGGAAAATTCGGCAGGAATTTTCGTGTAGTCGGATAACCTGCTGATCGCTTCTTCTTTGAGGTACGCGGAGAACGACCGGCCATTGGAATCGGCCATACCGTCTGCATGTGAGAATTCCGGTGGACGCCACAGAATGGTGCCTGGTGTGTGGTTAAAGGTCTTGCTTCCCAATTTTTCCTGATAATCACAGCGATCGATCAGGGTAAAGCAGGCCAGTTTGTGCCAGTGTTCCTGAAAGCTGAAAGCATTCTCGTAGAATTCTTCCGTAATATGCGCCAAAGCCGTACGGCGTTTCAAAACAACCAGGTTATCGTACTGATATTTTTCCAGCTTAGACATCGAATGGCTTATTGTTTTATTCCAAATTCATGTTTCAGACGGTCAAAAAAGGGTTTAGCTTCTTCAATACCGGGGTGAGTCAACTATGTCACTGTATCTGAACGTTTATAGTCAGAGACTCGATCGGAAAACATGTACAACAGTCAAAATGTCACCCGCAAATACAAAGTTTTACGCCTTCACCTGATCACCATATCGCTATTGTTATCGTTTTGCCTCTCCCAGGCGACGATCGCACAGGCTGCCACGGCCATGTGGGGTGATTTGACTGCCGGCCCCCACGGTGTGGGTTATCGAACCCTGTTCAAATATGATCTTTCCCGCGACCCAATACCTTATACGGATTGGGATGGCAGGCTCTATCCGACGGATCAGCAACCCGGCAGGCAGATGCAGATCAACATTTGGTATCCGGCGACTATCACAGCAGAAGATCAGAAGCTGACATTTGGTGACTATGTGGATCTGATGGCCCGGCAGACGGATTTCGGTCCGATGAATCAGGAGAAAAGACAATTTGCCAACGAGGTGTTCATTTCAAAAACAAACTCCCTTGGCGGCAACGGAACCTTCACCGCTGAAAAGCTGGATGCGCTCAGAAAAATGCAAACAGCTGCCTATAGCGAAGCCTCACCGAAACCCGGAAAGTTTCCGTTGGTGGTGTTTCCAAACGGTGGCAGTCCGGCGTTTCAAAGCATTATGAGCGAGTATTTCGCCAGCCATGGGTTTATCGTCGCTGCCGGTGCGTTGAAAGGGCAATATGGAATGACCGAAGACATTTCCGCTAAAGGGTTTGAAATTACCGCTGACGATTTGGGTTTTCTGATCAGCCAGGCCCTGGAAATAGAACAGGCAGATCCGCAGAAAGTTTGCCTGATCGGCAATGCCATTACAGCTTCGCAGAATGTGGCCTATCTGGGCCGAAATTCCAGGATCAACTGCCTGGTCAGCCTGGATGGTGGGTTTCCCAGTCGGTTTGACCAGAGCATCCTGCGGCAAACCAACTTTTATGATCCTCAGGATATCTACAAACCGATTTTGGTGATTTATGCTCCACACCCCTCTATAGATCCTGAGTATCTCGATCATCTTAAGTACGCCACGCAATTCCGGTTTCATTTTCCACAAATGAGCGAATATCACTTTCTGAATTACGGGGCGCTGGAAAGATTGATGCCGGGAATTATTGGCGAACCGGAAGGCGATGTCACCCGAGGGTTTGAGCTGGCAGCGATGTATTCCCTCAAATTCTTCCAGACATTTCTGCAGGCCAACCAGGAAAGTGAACAATTCCTGCTGAGAAAACCGGCACAGGATGTTTCAACGCATGTTACTAAAGCCGAAATCAAGCAAGGCCTTACACTGCCGCCAAATGTCACTACAGTAAAAAATGCTTACCTGGAAAATGGTATCGGCTATCTGCAGGAAGTCTACCGGAACCTGAAAAAGAACAATCCCACGCCGTTCGCACCTTCGTTTTACAGCACGGTGAAAGACTGGCTGGCCTATAGAAAAGACCCCACCTATGAAAACCGCTATCAGCTGTATCAACTGGCACTGGACAGCTACCCCGAATCCGCAATGGTTAATTACGACCTGGCCTATTTCGCCCTGAGAACCGGACGTGACGAAATTGCCATGCAGCTCAGTAACAAGACGCTGGAATTGCTGGATACCGGCACATCCGAAAATCTCACTCAAGCACGCAAGTCACAAATGCGGGAAAACGTGTTGGAAGACATCAACACGCTGAATCAGAAACAAGAGGATGATGACTCGTAAGGAGAAGCGGCTATGACGTTTTAGAAAAACTTAAGGAGTGAAAATAATTACTTGCTCAAATTAAGGAATACCCTCATCATTCAATAGAAATGAATATAAGCAATAACTGTATTTTCAATCCAGCAAGAAAATCAAATTTAATCACGGCGCTAATATCGATAGTCTTATTATCAGGTTGCACAGGGGTTTTACACTATAAGGAATATGTTCCTGGTGAGTTCTGTGAGTGTGGTTTTATTTATGATCCAATCTTTGAAGAATTGGATATTGAGTACCAGAATGTACTGGAATATAAAGGAACGGCCAATTCGGACTATGACGTGATGAGAGGACTGCTTTTCAAAAAAGTTGATGAGCTTTGTTCCAGTTCTTTTACCGTGAGTTATTATTCTGAAGGTGAAAATATTTTCGCACATTATGGTGTCTGGAGAAGTGCAACTGTTGCCTATAGTTGTAATTGAAACATAGTGAGTAAACATAAGAGGGACACCCACATTCGGGTGGCTGTCAAATGGGTGTCCTGGTCTTTTCTATTCTGGTTGACGAAAACGCATTCAGACACGCCTTCAATTTCAAACCCTGCATTGCAGACAACATCAAGATCAGATGAAATCAGCACGCTTTCTGCAAAAAGCCGCAATAGAATTTTCGGTAGTAGAATAAAACCAAGTCATAGTTTCGATCAGCATCGTGCTGACCAATAGCCGGTTTTACATTTAATGGAGAAAACCATGCAACAATCTGAACGATGGAATTCGGTCATCCTGGGTATTTGTTTAATTATTGGATTATCTGCGCTTGGCTATCTTTTGGGTACGGCCGCTATTGAGTACAAAGAGTATGAGCGGACAGTATCAGTCAAAGGATTGTCTGAGCGGGAATATCCAGCGGATATAGTTATCTGGCCGATTCAGTTTAATGTGGCAAGCAACGAGCTTGAAGAAATTTATCAACTCATTGAAGACAACACAGAGAAAATCAAATCGTTTCTGCAAGCTGCCGGCATTGATGCCGGAGAAATCACCTATTCAGCGCCTGCAATAACCGATAGATCGGCACAGCAGTATGGTGGTCAGGAAAGCGCCGAATTTCGATATGTCGCCTATCAAACCGTCACGGTCTATTCCACCCAGATTGATCAAGTACAGGAATTGATGGGGATGATGTCTGATTTAGGCAAACAGGGCATTGTATTTACCGGTGGTGATTACAACCTGCAGACCGAGTACATCTTTACCCGCTTAAATGAAATAAAACCTGAAATGGTTGAAGAGGCCACAAGGGAGGCCAGAGAGGTGGCTGAGAAGTTTGCAGCGGATTCCAAGAGCAGCCTGGGCAAGATCAAAACAGCCTCACAAGGGCAGTTCAGCATTAACGCACGGGATAACAACAACCCGCACATTAAGAAAATCAGAGTGGTTTCTACCGTAACTTACTATCTTTCTGATTAATGAACTGGGACACCTGTTTACTCATTAACAGGTGTCCCAATCTTGTTTCACATTAGTGCCTTATCAAAACGGCCCCAGATCCCAGAGCAGCATGAACAGGCTGATCGCCACTGCGGAAATGCCGGTCAGGGAAAGCCCCAGCATGGTGCCGAACGGTAACCGGTCGGCCATATGCTTGCGCAGGGTTTTGATCAGGGCGATCAGACCAACAACACCGGCAATCAGCCCGATCCAGGCTGCATAACTGGCCCAGGGCACCAGGCCCAGAATAACCAGCATTTCTGAAGCTTCAGCGGTCGCAGCAAATGCCGCACCAAAAAGTCCCACAGACACAACCGACAAGGTGGCAGCGAGCCAGGCAAAGAACCGTGCACCGGAAGTATCGGCGGGCTGACGTTTATCGATGCGCCGGCCAATCGGTGCGAAAGTCAGCACCAGGAAGGCAATCAGCAGGATCACCAGTGGCAGACCAAACCACACACCGGGAAGCAGCATCGATTGAGGGTCTTCCACCATCATGCCGCCCAGCACCGGGGCAATGGTGGTGGTATACATCGGCGCCCACATTTTGGGTTCTTCCATTTCTTCCACACAGCTCAGGTCTGGTGGTGCGGTGGGATCATCATAGAATTTGTTCATCATATGCCCGGCACACTCAACCGAGCGCGAGGGGCCATGACCGGCAAACGGAAATTCAATATAAGTGCCGTTTTCAAAGCCGGGAAGAATGGCTTTGGCATTGGGCGGTGGCGTAATCGGGTCCATCTCCCCTTCGATAATCAGTGCCGGCAGGTCGGTTTGCACGGCGGAATACTCCTGTGCGTCCCGCGGGGCCATGCCCAGCTCGCTGCACAAAGCCACACTGCGGTCCAGGGCCTCGGCAGAGCTGATGGCGGAGGCCAGAATCGGGAATTCCTCCAGATCTTTCCTGCCGGCTCTGGCCTGGGCTTCTGAATCGCCGTCCAGGCATAAAATGGCGTTGTACATACCCTGACTGCCACCGGCTATACCCCCGTCACCGGCCATTGCCCCCAGTGCATTGAACAGTTTGGGGTCACGGCTTTCCACGGCATCGGCCCAGGCATAGATCATGCCGGGCATGCCCGGGTAACTGGCCTGCTCGTATAAGAAAATAAACGGCAGAAACGCCACGATATCCTGGAACAGTCTGACCTTACCAGACGGAAAGACTTCTGTATCTTTTACTTCAACTTCAATCGGGTTACCGACAACGGACTGCACGGCCTCGCGCAGGCGGCCGGGAATATCGGGATAGCGGCTGGCGCAGGCCGGTTGCCGCTGGCAGATTTCCTGCAGTTTCTGTAAATCGCGTTCATACCATTGCACCACCCGCCAGTATTCTTCCGACTCTCGGATATCCAACGGCATATTGGCATCCAGAATAATCGCAAGAATGCCTTCCGGGTCTTCCTTGATATAGGCCTGACCGACGATTGTGCCGTAGGAAATACCCCAGACATTCCATTTTTCAAAACCCAGTGCCCGCCGCAGTGCCTTGAAGTCGCGGGCATTCTCGATGGTGTTGTAACCGCGCAGGTCAACACCGGCAGCGGTGGCGCTGAGGGCACAGTCGCTGATATCGCCTTCGCCAAGCTTCAGGTATTCCGCAAAGTCTTCGACGTCCTCATCCGCTGGATTGCGGGTCCCATAAAACTGACAAAAATCACCCGAATAACCGATGCCCCGCTGTTCCAGGATGTACAGATCGCGATGATCAAGCAGTTTGTGGTCTTTGAAGCGGGTGACATAATTTAAGGCTCTCACGCCCGGGCCGCCGGTGAAGTAAATCACCGGGTCATCACGCTTCCCTGGGGCCAGACCATGGTCTTCTTCCCCTTCTGCGTAATCGCCATCGGAGTCTTCATGCTCCCGGTCCCAGCGGGAGGTCAACTTGATGAAATTGAGTTCAATGAAGCGTGAATTCGGGTCTTCTCGGTTCTCCGGCACCTGCAGTAGACCACACTCGATTTCACCGGGCTCGTAATCGAGATTGTCTCTGAAGGGACAGATCACGGTATCGATGCGGTAAGTATCGCGGGCAAAAAGGTCCACGGGTATGGAGTCGCTCGGTCCGTCGTCACCCTCACTGATGGTGTCAGCTCCAGTGTCCACTGTGGCTGAAGCTTCTTCCGACACTGGTGCGGCCGGATTCTGACTATACGCCGCCGTGCTCAAAGCCAGCAGCAGTATTGCGATGTAATATTGAAGTGTTTTCAAAGGAATTTCCTCGACTGTAACCGTGTGGATATTACATTAACGCCTGAACACTGGGCAGTGAAGGGAGTCATGGTTTACAGTGACGTATCAAAAAGCCGGGACACCCTATTTTGCACTTCAGATCACTAAGAGGCTTGGTTTTTATATGAACAGTAACGATACGGACCGGCGCATTCAGGAAGCTGCTGAGTCAATTTTAAGATTTATCGATTCGCAGCCGAATGCTGCGGAAACGGCGCAGGGTGTACTCCGATGGTGGATGTTGAGGCAGCGGGTGGATGAAGGTTTGGAATTAATCCAGAGCGCGCTGGATTATCTGGTTAACAAAGGCGCTCTGATTAAGCGCAATGTGGGCGGACAAGACCTGTATATGAAGGCAGAATAGTCAGCAGACTGGGTTGACCGGTCTATACGGTTGGCATCAGCTGACGCTTCACAGCGATACCCTGCTAAGGTTGGCTCGGTTTGTTTGTCTTAGCCGCCCATTGGATGGCGTTACTTAAAAGCTGTTGATAATGGGCATCGTTATAAGCCAGCTCATCGTGACCGAACTGCAAATAGACGATTGATGAGTTTTTGTAGGTTTTTGTCCAACCAACAAGCTGACTGCCCGGTTCATGTTGCTTAAAGTTTATTCCACCGTAACGAAACTGGTCGGCGGTGAAGCTGAAATCACTGCGCAGCAGTGGCTCAACATCATCCTCAAGCACAGGAAACATATATGCCTCATCACGAATCGGGAAGGTCGCAGGAATGCCTTCAACAATGGGATGACCGGTATTCAGCACAGTGATGTTTTGCTGCGTCCGAAAGCGATAACCTGAGCCTGGATAGTCCTTGCCCTGCAGCCTGCCCGGCAGAAAATGAAAGCGCCCGCCGACAATATCGGTAAATTCATCCCATAAGGGCCATGCACCAATGGCGTGGTGTAGAAAAATCATGGGTTTACCCTGTTCCAGTAATGCCATGAAATTGGCTTTATAGGCTTCACTGGGGGGATACAATTCAAACGGCGGATCACCCTGTTTAAAAACAACGCCTGGCATGTCATAAAACACAATCACGTCATAAATGGCTGCATGTTCAGGGTTTAACACTGCTTCTGCAGCCGGATGTTCCACATGTGTCCAATGCACCAGCACATCAGGGCTGGGGTGTTTCAGTGCATCGATCATCTGAAAGAAGGGTTCACGATCAAAGGCATGGCCTTTGGTCACCAGTAAAGCTTCAATACGTTGCGACATGGTTAACCGCCTATTTTGTGATCATGGTCTGCGCAGTTTCGGTTTGCCTGGCCGTATCTGCTTCATCCATGTCGTTATAGTTGCTGGCATGCGGTGTGGCTGCCCCCCTGGCGCTGGCCGGGCGTGCTTCGATGGCGGTAAGCCACCGTTTCATATTGGGAAACTCATCGATCTCGAGCCCCGCCCAGCGGTGAATGCGTGCCCACGACCAATGGGCAATGTCGGCGATGGTAAATTCATCACGCACCAGAAAATCACGTCCTTCCAGGCGCGTATCGAGAACGCCGTAAAGCCGCTGAGTTTCTTTCTGGTAGCGGTCAATAACCACCGGGATCTGTTCCGGGAAATAGCGGGTGAATACATGCGCCTGCCCCTGCATCGGACCAAGACCGCCCACCTGAAACATCACCCATTGCAGCACTTCACTGCGGCCCTTGGCATCGGCAGGAATCAGCTTGCCGGTTTTTTCCGCCAGGTACATCATGATGGCGCCGGATTCAAAAACCTTAAATCCCTCATTGTCGTGATCGACAATCGCAGGGATGCGGCCATTAGGATTAATGGCGATAAACTCGGGTTCTTTTTGAATGCCGGTGGTAATGTCAATCGGCTTCACTGTGTAATCCAAACCCATCTCTTCAAGTGTGGCGGCGACTTTCCAGCCATTCGGCGTCGCCCATGTGTATAAATCGATCATTGTTGATGTCCTTTATTCAGGCAGCCTGATTTCAGACCACATTGTTGGTTCATCGAAATTGGCTTCCGAACAGGCCCGGCAGATAACCGCGGCCTGCTCTTCAGTCCATCCCAGTGTGTTCGGCCGTGAAGCGTTTAAGCTGCAGAGCAGATAAAAATCTTGCTGTGTCATGGTATATCTCCTGAATTAATCAGATTAAAAAGCCCGTACCGTGTGCCGGTTACGCAGCAATCTCTAAAACATTAGCGGCAAATGGCGCGTAAACTTCAGCAACGCCCTGAGCTGCTTCATCGGGGTAGACAAAAAAGTCGCCTGATTTCAGTGCGGCCAAAATGCCGTCGGCCACCAGGCTTGGTGGTGGTGCGCCTTCGCCCATGCCGGCAGAATCGGACATATCGGTTTTGATGGCACCGGCAATAACGCTGATGACCTGCGTCCCCTGTTCCTGCCAGGCTTCATGCAAGCCTTGCGTTATGGAATACGCAGCCGCTTTTGAAGCTGAATAACCGGTGAAAGGCAGGAAGTTCTTCAACGAGGCGAGTGAATTCATCTGTACAAAAGCACCGCCGCCGTTGGCTTTCAGAATCGGGCCGAATGCCTGTGCAAGATTAATCAGTGGATAGACATTTCTTTCCATCTGAAACTGCAGGCCGTCAACCATGTCTTGTTCGATGGGTGAAGCAAGTTTGACGACACCGGCATTGGAAACCACGATATTCACATCTGTAGCAATCCGGGCCGCTGCGGTAACGGTTTCCTTACGGGTCAGATCAAACTCAACCGGGACGATGCGCTCGCCGTATTGTTCGATCAAATCATTGACCGATGAGAGATCCCGGACAGCGGTATAAATTTTTGCGGCACCGGCGGCCAGAAAGCCTTCAGTGATGGCCCGTCCGATTCCTCGGTTGGCACCGGTAACCAGTGCTATTGCGTTGTTGATTTCGACAGTCATTATTGTTCTCCTGATGATGTGTAAGGTATTGATCAGCTCCATTTAATGGAGCAGCCCATGCTGGGGATTTGTGCCTGCGGCCCGTGGCCGGTTTCGGCAACCTGGCGCATGGCATTCAGCAGTTCCGGTGTGCGGTTGTCACTGCGGCCCATGCCGGCATCGTCCAGGCGGCCGCGGTATTGCAGCTCACCGGCAGCGTTAAAGCCGAAAAAGTCGGGTGTGCAAACGGCGCCGTAGGCCTTGCCGATCTCCTGGTTTTCATCGACCAGGTAGGGAAAGGTCATGCCATGACGGGCGGCAAACTTTTTCATGTTGGCCGGGCTGTCGGAAGGCACGTATGAGTAGTCATTGGACATGATTGCAACGACGTTCACGCCCTCGGCCTGCAGCGTTTTCGCATCATCAACCAGGCGGTCGATGACAGCCTGGACATAGGGACAGTGGTTGCAGATAAAGGCAATCAGCAGGCCCTTTTCACCCATCAGGTCATCCAGCGAGTGCATTTTTCCATCGGGGTCGGCCAGATTGAACGGCCGGGCTTGCCAGCCAAAATCGCAAATCGGGGTATCAAGTAACATGAGGTAATCTCCGGGTTCGGTTAAAACGTGAGAGCTGTTGGGCTCTCACGTTTCAATGCAGGCATTAAGCCGCTTTCAGATTGGCGGTGGTCCACTCAACCGGCTTGAACGCATCATCCAGATCCGTTTCAGCAATGTGGTTGGTGTAGTTGGACAGTACCTTCAGTGCAGTACCCATAATCACTTCGAGTACATTCTGTTGGGTGTAGCCGGCGTTCAGGAAAGCCTGCAGATCACTGTCGCTTGGCCAGCCGCGTGATTCGTTGATCACGATGGCGAACTGACGCAATGCTTCCAGTTTGGGGTCGGCAATGGCCGTACCTGCACGCAGTGATTCGATGACATCAGCCGGTACGCCGCCCATTTGTGACAGCGCGGTATGTGCTGACATGCAGTAGGTACAGCCATTCAGGCGGTTGTTGGTCATCAGAATGATCTGACGCTCGGTTTCGCTGAAGCTGGTTTTATCAAAAATGCTCGCCAGGGTTGTGTAGCCTTCCAGCAATGCCGGTGCTTCAGCCATGGTGGCATACAGATTGGGTACGAACTGCAGTGCATTCTGCGCACCCTGCAAAATAGCTTTGCTGGCCTGTGGTGCAGATTCGATGGTGTGTGTTGTAAAGTCAGTCATTGTATTTCTCCATTAAATAGTTAATTAAGTTGCTTAGTTTGTACTAATTGGTCTAAACAAGGGTAAAAAAATAGTCAGTTTGTACCAATTGGTCTAATCTGGGGTAAATTTTTTTGGTTATCAAGTTCTCCTGTCAGGTATTAATGAATTAATCTCAGGCTTTGCTCTGATAATGCCTGTAAAGCAGCTTTATCGTAGACGCCCCGGCCCAGTACACGAATACCGGCAACCGTTCCCATCAAAGCCTTTGCAGTACTTTTCGGATCTATACTTTCCGGTATGTCTTTGCGCAGTTGGCCAAGCTCGATCATCTGTTTGAAAAATGTTTCTACCTCGGCAAAACCCGAAGTAATTATTTGCTTGACCTGCTCTTCATGGGAGTTGAGATCAAGTGAGGTATTCACCAGAAAACAGCCTTTTTTGTTGCTGTCATCGGCAGATTCATTGACCACAGCATTCATAAATGCCTCGATAGACTCTATCGGAGAATCCATGGCCACAAGTTCCTGCAGTACAACACGGCGGTTCGACACATCGTACTTCAGCAGGGCTTTGACGAATAAGTCGTGTTTGCTGCCGAAAGCATTGTAAAAACTGCCCTTGGTCAGGCCGGTGGCCTTCAGCAGATCTGCCATAGAGGTATCCGTATAGCCCTTCTCCCAGAAAACGAGCATGGCGGCTTCTATGGCTTTGTCTTCATCAAATGTTTTTTCCCAAGGCATGATCTTTTCCTCTCAATGTGGCGGCATTATGGCATAGTTTGTACCGATCGGTCAAGACTTTTTTTAAAACCATAAAAATCATCCCATGCACATTGGCTGCATAGACGGTTGCAGAGCTTTTCAGAAAGGGTTTCAGCTGCGGTGAAAGCAACCCCGGCGGCATCGATTGCCCGGATGACTGCAATGAGGTGTACTTTGGTAACGAGGATACAATCACGCTGACAGCCACACCGGCCGCCGGCCAGCAGTTCTTAAACTGAGTGGGTGACTGCAGAGGCAATGTCTGTGAAGTGATGACTGATCAGCCGCAGCGGGTTATAGCCATATTTACAGGTCCGGATGTGTTGTTTATTGACAGTTATGAGTGAGGCTGACGGATTTTCACATGGCCAATACCTTGCAACTGAAACCTCGTGTAGCAAGTAAAAGTCATATATCGGTTGCTGATTGAAATGGCAATTAATGCAACTGCTTTGTTGACTGATGTTCTGGTTACTGATCAGTTTGCACAGCTACATAAACTGTCTGAACCAGCAGGGCATTTGCTGAACTCGGAAGCCAGACTGATACAGTGAATAAAGTTTTGAGGCTGAATTTTTGAACCAATGAGCTGAGAGCCCTGATACCCCTATTCTTCATCCAATGCTTCAAAGTTATCTACAAACAGGCCGACAGGATCACTGTCAGTAGCGGTATTGTTACTGAGATTACGATCAGCCGGTACATCGGGGGGAGTTAATATAGCAGTGTTGATGATGGCATCGCTTTCTGTGCCAATAACATCGGCAGTTAATGTGTAAATCAGCTGGCCGCCACCCGGTATATTGACTGTATCGTTGATATTACCTGTTCCACTCGCAGTACAGACTGCTGCAGGGCTTGGTGTGCAGGTCCAGCTGGCGCCGAGAACATCCAGGGTATCCGGCAGAACATCATTGACCACAGCATTAATGACATCATTGCTGCCCAGATTCGAGGCCACTATCGTGTAAATAATCGTATTGATTTCATCCGTGAATACAATACCGTTAATTTTGGTAATGGCCAGGTCTGCCGATGGGCCAAGTTCCACTTCCACCATAAAAGTTTGCTGGCTGCTGGTATTCTGATTACTTCCGTCAGCAGGGCCATTATCTGTCAGTATTACAGTCAGTTCGGCACTGCCGTTCTGATTGAAAGCGGGCGTGATGTTTAACGTGCCATCGGGTGCAACACTCGGTAGGGCTGCAAATAAGGAAGGATTGGTATTGCCTGTGATAGTGAACTGCACGGATTGGGCGTTTTCATTGCCCGGGCCGGGTGTAATGTTGCTCGCCCATGGAAATATTGACAGTGCGCCATCGGTATCTGCGACCAGTTGATCTGATCCTGCAATAAACTCTGGTGGGTCGTTGACAGGCAGAATATTGATATCCAGTGTTTGCTGAGAAGTGTCCTGGCCACTATTGGCAGTACCGCCATCATCCATTAATTCAATACTGATGTTTGCTACACCGTTAGCATCGGCGGCAGGTGTGTAGGTCAGATCACCGGCACCATCAATGGTGGGGGCAGTGCTGAACAAGGCAGGGTTGCTGTTACCAATAACCTCGAATGTTAATGTCTGGTCAAATTCATTGACCGGGCCGGCTGTGAAATTATCGCTGAAATTATTGATTATTTGCATGCCAGCGTCTTCAACTATTGTTTGATCAAGGTTGCCGGTAAATGCAGGTGCATCGTTAACAGAATTTATTGTTACATTAACAGCCAGGCTCGCAGTTCCGATGCCATCTGACACCTGTATTGTAAATGTATCGCTGCCAAAAAAATTGGAGCTTGGTTGATAGCGAACACCCTCTGGCACCGTGCCGTTGACACCAAAAGTGGTAGCGATCACGGGGAATCCGCTTAATGTGCCATTGGCCGGTGGTGAGGTAATCACCCAATTTAAGATATTTCCAATATCAGGGTCATTAACTGATAATAAATTGCTTAATGCCATATCGGCTGTAGTATCTTCATTAATTATCAGTGTAGTTGTGTTACCAAGGTCAAATAACGGTGGTATATTTGATGATGACCGGCCAAAGATTAGATAGGTTTCTCCCGCATTACTGTTACCATTGGGGTCCGCATCGGTTGCGCTGATCAGCAAATCATCGATTCCATCACCATTGAAATCGCCGGCATTACTGACTGATGAGCCGGCATAATCATCAATATCTATTCCGTTGAAGGTGACACCAGGTGTTGCGTCAGCTCCAATACCGTTCAGATTACTCAGATTAATTACTGCGGGAAGGCTGGAGGTGCCAAACAACAGGTAAGCCTTGCCATTATTAACATCAGTATCAGGTCCTGCTTCTTCAGCGCCTATTAAAATGTCATCAAAGTTGTCGTTATTAATATCACCGGCAGTACTGATAGATCGACTGGAGAAATCAAAAGCGTCGGCACCATTGATTACAGCACCTATGACAGGCCCGGCAGAACCGATACCGCTTAACTCGACAGTTTCCGGTAAATTGCTGGCACCAAAAATCAGATAAGTTTCACCGGCATCTTCGTTACCGTTTGGTGCACCGTACCTGGCACCGATCAAAAGATCGTCATAGCCATCGCCATTGGTATCGCCTGCATTGCTGACTCTAAAGCCTGAGTTATCATTATTGTCAATGCCGTTGAATACTATACCGCTTGCTCCATCGGGATTATTGGTATTGATACTGCTCAGATTAATGGTGCCGGGCAGATCAGAGCGACCGAAAATCAGATAGGTTTCGCCTCTGTTGGAAAAGTTGGCACCGGCATCAGCGAGAAAAGCGCCAATCAATAAGTCGTCTATACCATCGCCATTGATGTCACCGGCATTGTTGACAGAAACGCCTGAACGATCCCCGAATGCAGCACCGTTGATAACAATACCGGCAGCTGCATCACTGCCGCTTCCATTGATGTTGCTCAAGCTGATAAGGCCGGGAAAGTCGGTGGCACCATATATCAGGTAAGTTTCACCTGCAGTGCCAAGGTCGTTAGGATCAGCCAGAGCTGCTCCGATAACCAGGTCATTTATGCCATCGTTGTTGATGTCACCGGCATTGCTGACAAACCGGCCGGCAAAATCATTAGCATCAATACCATTTAAAACAATACCGGGTACGGCATCTACACCAACACCGTTGAGATTGCTAAGGTTGATAACATCGGGCAAGTTCGTTGCTCCGAATACCACATACACTTCACCTGCCATGCTGTTATCGTTGGGATCGGCATCATCGGCACCAATGATCAGATCATCGATATCATCACCATTGATATCACCAAGGTTACTGACTGAAAATGCGGAATTGTCCGCAGGGTCGATACCATTGATGGTTACGCCCGTGACGGCATCTCCACCAGCTCCATTCAGGTTGCTCAGGTTAATTATGGGCGGTGGATTGGAGGTTCCGTAAACCAGGTACGTTTCTCCGGCACCGGAGTTACCATTAGGGTCTCCTACCACTGCGCCAATCAACAGATCATCTATACCATCGTTATTGATGTCGCCGGCATTGCTTACTGATCTGCCGGAAAAGTCATTTTCATCGATGCCGTTGAAAATAACGCCGGCTGTGGCATGTGGGATTGGATTATTGATATTGCTGAGCTGGATGATGCCGGGTAAATCGGTGCCACCAAAAAGTATGTATGTTTCACCTGCTCTGGAGTTGCTGTAGGGATCGGCGGCGGGAGCGCCGACTACCAGGTCATCGATGCCATCGCTGTTAATGTCACCAGCATTATTAACAGCCAGGCCTGAGAAGTCTTCGAAATTGGTTCCCTGCAGCAGGATACCTGATGCAGAATCATTTTCTGCTGTGTTCAGGCTGCTTAAATTGATAGTATCGGGCAGGTCGGTTCCACCAAAAATAACGTATGTTTCACCTGCACTACTGACACCATTGGGATCGGCCAGAAAAGCGCTTATCACAATATCATCAATGCCATCATGATTAATATCGCCGGCAGTACTGAGCATGTTGCCGGAAAAATCTTCCATATCGATGCCATTGATTACAATCCCGGCTGCTGCTGTAGGACTGGGATTATTAAGTGCGCTGAGGTTTATAGCGCCAGGTAAATCACTGCTGCCAAATACCACATAAGCTTCACCTGCATCGGTATTGGTTGTATCGCCTCCATAGGCACCGATCAGAATGTCATCAATACCATCAGAATTGAAATCTCCAGCATTACTGACCGTTATACCTGAGTGGTCTCCAGCATCGATTCCATTAAAGATAATCCCTGCGGCAGCATCAGGAGCTGATGTATTGAGGCTGCTCATGTTAATGATTTCGGGCAGGTTGCTCGAGCCGAATATCAGATAAGTTTCACCCGCTTCGTCATTTAAATTCGGGTCAGCATCGCGGGCGCCAATAATCAGGTCATCGATGCCATCGTTGTTGAAATCACCGGCATTACTGACGGAAGAGGCCAGGTTATCCCCGGGATCAATACCGTTTATTAATATACCGGTAGTAGAATCAGCGCCGGTGCCATTCAGGTTGCTTAGATTGATCAGGCCAGGGAGGTCAGTGGCGCCAAACAGCACATAGGCTTCTCCGGCTCCATTGTTGTCATTGGAATCTCCACCAGGTGCGCTGATGACCAGGTCATCAATACCATCAGTATTGATGTCACCGACATTGCTGATAGTTAGCCCGGAGACATCCAGCTGATCAATGCCATTGATGAGCACACCTGAAGCGGAATCGAGACCAACTCCGTTCAGGTTGCTTAAATTAATCACTTCAGGAAGACTGGTCGCACCAAAAATAATATATGTCTGGCCTGCAAAGATGTTTCCGTAGGGTGAAGCGAGATGTGCGCTGAGTGCAAAATCATCGATGCCATCGCCGTTGATATCACCGGTGTTAGTGATAAAGCGCCCTGCAAAGTCACCGTTGCTGATGCCATTAATGGCCACGCCGTCAACAGCATCATCGCCACTGCCATTGAGGTTGCTCAGGTTGATAACTGTCGGCAGGTCTGTAGCGCCAAATATCAAAAAACTTTGACCTGTCCCGAATATGCCGTTGGTAGTGGCGGATCTTGCAGTAATCAAAAGATCATCTATCCCGTCAGCATTGATATCACCTGCATTGCTGACAGTACCGCCGGAAAAGTCATCGGTACTGATGCCTTGGATTACAATGCCTGACACCAGTGGGCCAGAGGGATTTAGGGCGCTGAGTTCAACGGTTCCGGGCAACCCCTGCGCATCAACGTTATTGGCAATCAGGCATGATAATGCCATGCCTGCCAGACTTTCATGTATGGCCTGGTGCAGTGGTCTGCGGGTAAAGCTTGTAAATGGTTTTTGCGCGTGGCGGTTGTATGCCTTGCTCATGTCATACCGGAAGTGGATATTTGAATCTGCTAAACTGCCCTTAGGCCTTTTGTAATAAGGCCAAGGTATCATAAGTAACTGCCTCCCGCAGTTCAATACCGCCTGTATTTAGTACTCTGGGGCGGTGCAGATTGACAGTATTTCCGATTTATTGAGGGTTGTTTTTAAGGGATAGTTTTGTTTTGAGTATTTATATGCAGGCAGAAAAATCGCCAGGAATGAAAAAAAAGGTTGTTGATGGTATTCAGCAAATCAGCTTATCCCGGTTATCACAGGCCATCGGCACAGCATTGTTGCTAAGTGTTGCTGATGTTTCTGCCGCATTATTAGAACTTTCTGATTTAAATGGTGAAAACGGGTTCTCACTGGACGGTATTAACCCCAGGGATCTTTCCGGCTCATCGGTCAGCTCTGCCGGCGATATCAATGGTGATGGTTTTTCGGATGTGATTATCGGCGCCCCCGATGCCGACCCTAATGACGAGTACAGCGGACAGGCTTACGTGATTTTCGGTCAGGCAGGCCCGTTTCCGGCCAATATGGAACTGAGTCTGTTGAATGGCGATAACGGGTTCATCATGAATGGATATGATCGGGCTGATCATGTGGGTGAATCTGTCAGTAATGCCGGTGATGTCAACGGTGATGGCATAGACGATATTGTTATCGGCGCTCCCGGCTTGAAGGACAGGGGTTTTAATACCGGTGGTGCATATATCATTTTTGGCAAAACCACTGCCTTTCAGTCTGTTATTGAATTGACCAATATAGGTGCCGGCAACGGATTCAGAGTATTCGGAGCATCCGGCTTTGACAGTGCCGGTGATGCAGTCAGTAATGCAGGGGATTTTAATGATGATGGCATTGATGACATTATTATCGGGTCGCCCAGAGGGTTCAGCTCTGGTGGCATTCCGCATGCACTGGTGGTCTTCGGCAGTACTGACACATTTCCATTAGAGTTCGATTTAGCTGATATCGATGGTGATAATGGTGTGGTAATTAATGGCATCACCAACAATATCAGTACCGGCGCATCCGTGGATTCAGGAGATATTAATGGTGATGGAATCAGTGATCTTATTATTGGCGCACCATTTGCAAACCCTGATGGAAGAAATAATGCCGGCCAATCTTATGTTGTGTTTGGGAGGTCAGGGGCTTTTCAAGCAAGCATGGAGCTGAGTGATCTTGACGGCAGCAATGGCTTCATGATCAATGGTATCAATATCGATGATAAATCGGGCAGTGCAGTAAGCAATGCCGGTGACATCAATGGCGATGGTATTGATGATGTGATTATCGGCGGGGATGGTTACTCTCCTCCTTCAGGGCCTGTTGGCAAGAGTTATGTGATTTTTGGTCAAACACAGGCTTTCCAGCCTGTTCTTGAGCTTAGTGACTTAGATGGTGGCAATGGCTTCACCATGAACGGAAACGAAAACAGAGACCGCTTCGGTGAAACAGTTGGGGCTGCAGGTGACTTTAATACAGACGGCATTGACGATTTTATAGTGACTGCACAAAGCGCAGATGCCAATATTGCTTCAGAAGGTCAGACATATATTATCTATGGTAAAACGAATGGCTTTTGCAGCAGTTTTGATGTCAGCAATCTTCCCGACAGTGAAGCATATATTCTTAATGGTGTTTCAATAGCTGATTTTTCCGGACGATCCGCCCACAGTGTAGAAGATATTAACGGCGATGGCGTCAACGATGTGATAATCGGCGCTTTCCAGGCTGATAGTGACGATGATTTCAATATCGGCAGATCGTATGTTGTCTTTGGTCCGGATACTATATCGCTGGCTGGTTTTGAGAGCCTGGAATGTAATTAGCTGACAGGTTCTGCTCTAAAGTGGCGCGCCTGAAAGGAGAAAGCTCGACCCCTTTGGGTGCTCCTGAGGAGATGCCATTTGATGTGTTGATAGCTTGGAATGAGGTTTTAAGCCAAACAGAATTTTACGGTCAAGGTAGAAAGGCACCTGACAAACGACCAAAAGGAGGGCGTTACCTGGATATGAGCTGAGTGCTGGGTTATGAAGCAGTCCTTTTTAGAGCAACCTTCGTCCCCTCACCGCGTGTCAAAGAAGCGGGAAGCATTTTTCTCCAGTGGTGCTGAGAGCACAGTCTCTGATATCACCTTCGCCAATCGTCAGATTTTCTGCAAAGGTTTCCGCATTATTATCAGCTGGATTGCGTATCCCGGAAAACTGGAAATCAGCCGAATAACCGATATCCCGCTGCACAGCAGTGAATAGAATCATGCTATTAAGCTGATCTTTGTAAGCAAACCCGGACCACATATGTCTACTGTGCATGGTCACAACAAGTTAAGTACCCATGCGCTTAATAACCACCCTATTAACATTGTCGCTGAGTACCGCGGCTGTTGCGGAAACCATCACGGTTACCAATAACAACGACAGCGGTGCCGGCAGCCTGCGCCAGGCTGTGGCCGATGCCATTAATGGCGATGAAATCGTATTTGATGCATCGCTGTTTGATACCACCATCACTTTCGCCAGCCCTATCAGCATTACCCAGGATATCCAGATCACCGGTATCGACGGCAATGTGATTACCCTGGACGGCAACAATGTCACGCGCTTTTTCACCATTGGCGGTGGTTCGACCGTGGGGATCAGTAATCTGACCATGATGAACGGCAATGCCTCACCGGGCGGCGCCATCAGCCTGACCGGCACCACGCTGACTATTACCAACAGTATGCTGATCAACAACAATTCAGCAGGCAATGGTGGCGCCATCGATAACAGCGGCTCATCCACGCTGAACCTGACCAACACTACCCTATCCAACAACACGACAGGTAACTTCGGTGGC
This sequence comes from Wenzhouxiangellaceae bacterium, assembly GCA_028289455.1. Taxonomy (GTDB): domain Bacteria; phylum Pseudomonadota; class Gammaproteobacteria; order Xanthomonadales; family Wenzhouxiangellaceae; genus JAJFKX01. Next base: position 23,030 of record JANQPN010000060.1, on the reverse strand, counting down.
GCCATCAACAACCCGACCGGTTCGCTGCTGGTGATCCGTAATTCCATTCTGAGCAACAATCAGACCGGCAATGACGGCGGTGCAATCACTAATCTCGGCGGTACGCTGGACATCGCCAACTCGACCGTAATCAACAACACTGCGCAAAACTGTGGTGGGGGTATCGGTAATATCGGCACCATCATCAATGTCCAGAACAGCATTGTCAGCGGCAACAACGGCATGGGTCTGGGCGGTTTGCCGGCGGCTAATGATTTCTGCAACCTGGGTGCGCCCACGGCGGTGACTTCTGCCGGCGGCAACCTGATCAGCCAGGTTTCGGCGACCGACGGCACCATTGGAGTGTTCAACCAGCCCAATGACCAGACCGGTACACCAGGCGCTCCTCTGGACCCCGTGTTAGGCCCTTTGGCTGATAACGGCGGACCGACACTCACCCATCTGCCTCTGGAAGGCAGCCCGGCCATTGATGCCGGTATCAACGAAAACCTGCCGGCAACCGACCAGCGTGGTTTAACCCGGCTGGTCAATGAAAGTGTTGACGTTGGCTCGGTGGAAATTCAGGGTGATGGCCCGGCTGAGGTGTTTTTCATCAGCGGCTTTGAAGCGACCTAGCCGGTAGCACGATAATCTTAAATCGGGTTAAACATCTCTCATTTCAGCGTTTAAAAGCCTGACCAGCGGCCAGGCTTAAGCTATTTATCTATTGCCGTTCCTGCCCGTCCGGGCAGCTTTCCAACTCGAATCTGTCCTATCAACGCTAAAGTCAAATTGTCTGCGAAGACATCTTTGCGTATGTTTAATAGAAAATTTTCGAGGGATTTTCATTTCTGGTCCGTATCAACTATCGAAGCACGGACAAACATGTGCTGTTTTCAACTTGATGATAGGAAGAAAAATGATGAAACGTACAGCAATCACTATCGCCGCTGCAGTATTACTGAGCAGCATCACTATTACCACGGCACAGCCGGTTTATGGCGCTTCGTTATCGCAGGAAAGAAAGCAAATCGCCAATAATCGGATAAGCAACCGGCAGGGTATCCAGCAGGATCGCCGGCAAAATCGCCAGCAACATAACCAGAACCGCCGGGAAAACCGTCAGGATCGTAACGAAAACCGGCGCGAGAACCGTCAGGACCGCAGAGACGATATCAGAGATAATCGTCAGGACAGGCGCGAAGATATTCGCCAGGAAAGACGTCAGGATAATCGTCAGGACAGACGCCAGGATCGCCGTCAGGACAGGCGCCAGGATCGTCGTCAGGATAGACGGCACTACAACCGGGTGCATACTCACCGGCATTATCACGCGCATCGGATAGGCGTACATGTAAATGTATTACCGAGTGTGCATGTGTCCTTTGTCCTGGGCGGTAGCCGTTTCTATTACAGCTCGGGTGTGTACTACCGTGCGGCCGGTAACCGCTACGTGGTAGTCGTTGCCCCGATAGGTGCCAGCATCGCGGTACTGCCGTTTGGTTATGTGGATTTTTACATCGGCCCAAGGCGCTTTTTCTACGTTAACCGCACCTACTATGTGTACGAGCCGACAACCACCCAATACGTAGTGGTGGAACAGCCGGAAGGCGTTGATGAAGAGGAACTGCAGGAATTGTCTGAAGCGGAACCAGCAGCCGATGAAACCTCGCCTATCCAGGAACTGGTGGTGTATCCGACTGAAGGGCAAAGCGACGAGCAGGTGGAGCAGGACCGCTACGAGTGCCATCGCTGGGGTGCCGAGGAAAGCGGCTTTAATCCGGTGACTTCTACCGAAACTGATGAAGCCGGCCAGTCACTTTATATGCGGGCTATGACCGCCTGCCTTGAAGGACGGGGTTATTCAGTTAATTAAGCGGAACGCAGCAGGTTGTCTCCTGGCAGCCTGCTGCAACCGTTTGAAGGATGTTGGTCGGACACCCTGAATCCCAATGATTGCTTCTGACAATCTTGAAGACGAGCGACTGATTGGCCTGGTGGCAGACCAGAATCGCGAAGCCTACGCCACCCTGGTCCGTCGGTACGGGTTACGATATCGGAACCTGGCGTTAGGCATTCTGAATGATGTACAACTGGCCGAGGATATCGTTCAGGATGCTTTCCTGAAACTGTGGACCAGCCCACAGACTTTTAAACCCGGTAAAGCCAGTTTCACAACCTGGTTTCATCGTCTGATAGTCAACCGGTGTATCGATGAAAAGCGACGCAAAAAGCCTGATGAACTACCGCAGGAATATGATGTATCAGACTTTCGTCCGGGCGCTTCCGAACAGCTGGAAAAAGAAGAACAGTTGGTGACGGTAATGAATAGGGTCGGCCAGCTGAAACAACGGCAGACCCTGGCCATCATGCTGTTTCATTTTGATGGTTTAAATATGAAAGATGCCGCTGCGGTGATGGACATCAGCCCCAAAGCCTTTGAATCGCTATTAATGAGAAGCCGAGAGGCACTGAAAGCGAAACTTCAGATCAGTTCAGGGCAGACGGCATAGATGACTGAGCAGCACAAACAACAGGTAATGAAAGATGAATAACGCGGGAAAATCCCTGGAAAGCTTTAAACAGGACTTAATGAAATATGGATCGGATATCGATACCTGGCCTGTTGAGCTGCAGGACAATGCCAGAAAACTGCTGGGCACATCCCGGGGGGCGGATGCCTATAACGAACATATCGAGCTCGACATGTTGCTGAACAGAACTGCACAGACACTGTTTCGCGATACAGCCCGGATGGATATGGATGATCCATCATCCAGATTCCTGGAAAAACTGGTCGAAGCGCCGGATACCTTAAGTCCGGATCGTCTGGACAAGATCAGTGTCTGGCAAAAGCTGCTGCAGAAAATCCAGATTTTTATCGATGAAGAGCTTATCCAGCTGACACCGGGTAATGCGCTGCTGCCGGCTGGTGGGATGGCGCTGGCCATTGTCTGTGGCGTGGCCTACGGCGCATGGCAGGATAACGTGCAGGAAATTGATCTGAGCCATGCGTTGATTCAGGAAGTTACCTCAATCGAGGAGATCAGCTTATGACCACCATCTCCCTGAAAAGCCGCTGGCTGTTGCTGGCATTGGGCATTTCGTTATTGGGCAATTTGTTTTGGATTGGTTCGCTGATCGGTCAAAGCTACCGTGGCAGCGAAGCGCCGCCAATCAGATTTACCTTAGGCCAGCTGGAGCGCAACCTGCCGATAGAAGTCAGGGAGGAGCTGCGTGGAACCATGGAATTGCAACGTGGCGAACTGGCCAGACTCAACCAGCGCCGGTTGAAGGCCAACCGGAGGATTGCACGCCTGATGATGGAAACAGAAATCAATTCCCCTGCTTTTCAGGCGGCTATTGTGGAACGGGAACAGGCCAACCACGAATTTAACCTGGCAACCAGCGAAGTACTCAGTGAGATCATTCCTAAACTGGATCTTGAGACTCGAAAGGAGTTGGTTGAATCACACAGGCGGCGCAGATAAACGGTAGATGCCGGCTAAATCAGCGTGCCGATACCATTAGCGATATTGTGCGCGAAAATGGGTAACAACAGACTGCCGGTGCGCTCGCGCAGCCACAGTAGTATCAATGCCGGCGGCCCGGTTACCAGAAACGTCCACACTTCAAATTCAAATCCTTGACTGCCGAAAGATAAAGCGTGTGCTATGCCGAACAGAACAGAAACCAGAATACCGCCATAACCGATGGGTGCACCGAAAATCGAAGTTTTGCGGGTAAACGCCTCATTCATGGCCAGCAGTAGAATGCCGCGATAGAAAATCTCTTCATCAAAACCCGGCATGGTCCACTGAAAAGCAATGGTTTCCCAGTCATCAGCCCCGTCGCCGGCCAGCAGCGCCACGCCGAAAAAGAACACCGCAAGGCCAGCGGTCACCGCATAGGCCGGCCAGGGTTTATCGCCTTGATGGAGTGTTAAGCCGATCCGCCGCCATCCGGATGGCAGTATCGAAGCAATGATCAGCATACCGGTCATCGCCAGCAACTTGCCGTCCCAGTTCCATGCCGCATCAGGAAACAGCCTCGGAATGGTATACAGCCCGCGAATCAGCAGCACCTCATAAACAATATATAAAATCAGACCGAAACAGAACCAGCGCCAGTTAAACTGTTCCCGAAAAAATACAGCCCCGCAAAAACCAAGGATTGCGACAATCCCGATCTGCGAAAACATGGTGATGATTGCATTGCTCATGTGTTACTCCAAAGCCGAAGCATACGCATCGCCCGATGACGTGCGTAGTGTTGCGGGATGGATGCTAGAGGCATTAAGCAATAAGGTCTCATCAGTTTTGAAAATGAGGAGAGTTTTTTTCTTTTCCGGCTGTTTCAGTTTGCAGCTGCAGTTTCATTTCCCGTGGCGATACACCGGTGCTGGATTTGAACAGCCGGTTGAACGTGGCCAGTGAACCGAAGCCGGAGCGCATGGCAATGTCGGCGATGGACACATTTTCGCCGGTGTTGGCAGTCAGGAGTGAAACGGAATGTTTTATCCGGTACCCGTTCAGATAACTGCGGAAATTCCTGAACCCCATGGACTGATTGATCAGTGCCCGAAGTCTATGCTCAGGTATGCCGATACGGCTGGCTAGCGCCCGCACAGACAATTCCGGTTCAAGATAGGCACATTCGTCTTCGATAATTTCTGTTAATCGGTCGATCAGACGTTGCTGCTCAGGTGAAACAGCTGGTGCAGGTAAAGCTGTATTAACCGCCGGGTTACCGGAACCGAGTGTCTGTGTATCCAGACGTATCAAGGCAAGAAGTGCACGACTGAGCAGAACGGTAATCAGGCCATAAAGTATGGCGGTGAACCAAATTGGCAGCCCGGCCACGCCGTAGATGGTTTCGCCGGCTTTATTAAAAAGGTAGATAAACAGAATACAAAACGTAAACCCGGCCCGGGCCCGCCGGCGCGATTCGACCAGATCGGGCGCTGAACCGCTTAACACCACAAATACAATGTGTATTACCAGGCCATAGGACAGCACTTCTCTGGATATACCGGGCCATGTCCAGGTATATGAGGTGTTGGTGATCAGTGCCGGATAACTGAATGAGCTGAGTGTGAACCACAGCACCAGAATGATGCCGTCAATCAACCCGAACCGGAATTCGTCATCAAAAAATGACCGTGTTGCGATCCACAACAGTACAATCACAGCGGAACTGACGGGTAGCAGGACAGCCCGCACCATCACAGGTGGAGCGATGCCCTGAGCGGTATGAATAATGGCTCCGCATGCCAAAGAAAGCAGAAATAAAGCAATCCATTTTGAAGGCTGCAGCATTCGTGCGTCTCTGATTAATAATATGGCGCACAATAAAGCAACAATAGTTGCCGAACTGCGAAAAAATGCTTCTGCAAACAGCATGGTTATCGATACAACGCTGGGTTGTTGCGGGAAGGCATGAACTGACTGAGTTATCGGGTGTGCCGGTTTTGAACCTGTTGTCGTCAATGATATCCTAACCAAAGCACTAAGACTTTAGTTGCTGATCAAGGGGCAAGCTTAATTTTTCCGATCGACAGGACCTGTATATGAAAAAGACAGCCTTATTACTGCTGTTAACCCTGCTGTTGATTGCCGATGGTGCGGCAATTGAATTACCGGAAATCGATTTTGAGCCGATAGTAACCACGGACGGTCAATCTGCCAATCGTATGGTTCCGAGTGACCGACAGCGTGCTTCGACACCTGCTGCTGTATTTGATATCAGCCGCATTACCGTCAGTGCTGCCGGGCGGCAGTTGAACATCAAACCGGAAGGCAGCGATGATTTGATTATTCCCATGCTGATGGAAGATACCGGAGTGATCGGTATGCAATGGTTTCAGCCTGGCATAGAGCTAAGCGCCGCTGAAATACAGGCCATTCAGCCGAATCTGACATCTATCCGCACAGGTATTTTTACTCATTATGTTTCAGGTAAATATCTGCGCCGCTCATCAGCCAACAGAAACCGGCCGATGCAGTCATTCCTGGCCAAGAGCCCCTATCCGATCAGCATTAGAGCGATGGCCGATCCGACGCTGCTGCCTGCCGGCAGTGACTTCCCGGTCAGGCTGTATCTTTCCGGCCGGGCAGTGCCCGGCGCTACGCTGACTGCGGAAAACCTGTCTACCGGGGCAGTGCAAACCACCCGCAGCGATGACATGGGCTTCGCCATCGTGAACCTGCAGGAAGCCGGTAACTGGCGGCTCAGCTTCAGCCAAATTCCGGTGCAGACGGGAACGGTTCAGAGCCTGTATACCGCGGTGATGGAATTTGACAACCTGGCGGGAGAGCAGCAATGAGCCGGGTATCGCAAGGCATCAAAATGATGCGCTATCGGGCAATGGCAGTTGGCTTGCTGTTGATCAGCTCAACCGTTGCAGCTCAAGTAGCAGAATTTATCGGCCCCAACCCAATTGATAACGCCGGTGATCTGTTTACCGGCCGGGTTTCTGCTCTGGCCACCAGTCCGACCAATGCCAGTCTGTTCTATGCAGCCGGTGCCGATGGGGGTGTATGGCGCAGCACCGATGCAGGGGCCACCTGGGAAGCCTTAACCGATGACATGCCGACCACAGCCATCGGTAGTCTGGCGATTGATCCGGCCAATGAGCAGGTCATTTATGCCGGTACCGGTGAACCGAACTATGCCAATCACAGCCGCTATGGTCTGGGAATCTATAAATCCACCAACGGTGGTAATACCTGGGTGCAGCTGGCCGAAAATGTGTTTGCCGGACGAACCATTTCCAGCATTGTGGTAAGCCATGAAGACAGTGATGTGGTGTATGCCAGTGTCGCCCGGGCCGGTGGTTTTCCGGGGTCGGTTGAGCTGGCGGCGGCTAAAGGACATCCCCAGGCAGAAGGTGATTTAGGGGTTTATCGTTCCGTTGACGGCGGCGTCAACTGGACATTACTGCCCAATTTACCCGATCTGGCAGTGACCGATTTAATCATGCATCCTACCGATGCCGATATTCTGTTTGCCGGTGTAGGCCGAATCTTCGGCAATGTCGATAACGGCATTTACCGCAGCATCGATGGCGGCAGCAACTGGACAAAATTGACCACCGGTCTGCCGGCTGACATTGGCCGCATCAGCCTGACCATTTCACCGACCATGACGGACCGGCTGTATACCTTATTGACCAATCCTTCCAATGTGGGTGCAACCACACTGGGTGTTTATCGAAGTGATGATGGCGGTGATAACTGGATATTTCTGGCCAATAGTGTGGCAGCCAACCCGTTTGATCCCGGCGATGCCGTTTCCCAGGCATTTTTCGGCTGGTATATATCACTGATTGAAGTTGATCCGGCTGATCCTGACCGTGTGTATGCCGGCGGGTTTAACCTGGCCAGATCAGATGATGCCGGCGTCAACTGGCTGGATATTTCGCCACCGCATGTCGACCAGCATGCATTGACCTGGAGCTCAGACGGTACTTTGTTGTCGGGTAGTGATGGGGGTGTTTTTTCCAGTACCGATATGGGTGCCAGCTGGTCGCCATTGAACAATGGGCTTGATGTGGTGCAGTTTTATGCCGGCCTGTCGCTGGACCCCACCGATGCAGAGATTGTGATTGGCGGAACACAGGACAACGGTACCAATCTGCGTACTGATGGTGGGGCCTGGGCACATGTTTTGGGTGGTGATGGTGGCTGGACTCAGCTGGATCCGGTTGATCCGCAGACCCGTTATGCTCAGTCGCAGGGCGTCGGCAATGTTTTCCGAATTAACCCGGATAACAGCATTGATGCATTGAATGATCCAATGAATCCACAACTGTTCGGGCGAACGGCATTTTTTGCGCCATTTCTGGTCGATCCCACCAATCGTGATCGTTTGCTGTATGCCACCAACTTTATATTCGAATCGCTGGATCGTGGCGCGAACTGGACTATGATCAGCGGTGATGTAACGGCCGGCATTGGTGGTGTACGCACAATAGCAATGGCGCCGTCGGATACCGATGTGATTTACATCGCCACCAATGACGGCCTGGTGCAGCGATCTGATGACGGTGGCGAGAACTTCACCATGATTGCCGAAAACAACCCGGGCTGGCCACGCATTACCCGCGAGCTGTTTGTGCACCCTGACAATGCCATGATTGTCTACCGGGTAGTGGCTTTCTTTGACAGTGTACAGATTCTGCGCAGTAATGATGGCGGCGCCAACTGGCAGGCGCTGGACGGCGCGTTCCCGGATATCCCGGTTAATTCCGTGGCAGTGGATACCCGTGCCGAAGATTTGCTGGATGGAGTGATCTATGTAGGGACCGACGCCGGAATCTATGTATCCATCGACGATGGCGCCAGCTGGCAGCTGTTCGGTATAGGTATGCCGAATACAGCGGTTATCGATTTAATTATCGATGAGCCCCGCAGCCGACTGGTCGCCGCTACCCAAGGCCGTGGTGCCTGGTCGCTGCCTGCTAGTCTGCCGGCGGAGCTGGAAGTGGTGGTCCAGGGCAACGGAACGGTAACCAGCAGCCCCGGCGGCATCAACTGCCCGGGTGACTGCAATGAGGTTTATTTCAATTCCGGAACCATCACCTTGACGGCCACACCTGGCCCCGGTCAGCAGTTCTTAAACTGGGCGGGTGACTGCAGTGGAGCTGTCTGTGAAATAACGCCTGACCAGGCACAACGGGTTATTGCTATTTTTGCAGGGCCGGATGTATTGTTTATTGATAGCTATGAGTGATGCTGGATACCTGTAGTATCTCAAATTAATAAGCCCTGATGATAAGAGCCGGTGTTTATAGCGATACCGGCTCTTTCATTATTGCTTGGATATTACGAATGCCCAGATATTCATAGTGTAAATACAATCAGACTCCAATAAAGACAATGCATTCTTAGTATATTTCCATGAATAAAAACCCAGAAGCGCCAAGACGCGGAGTACTGTTATTTGTTACTCCTATGGCGATACTAATTGCAGTCTTCATGTATATATTTTTTTCGTCAGATGAGTGGACAACTCCAAGAGTTATAGGTCAGGTGATATTTACTGCTTTGGCTATTGGGCTTTTGGTAGCAACTATTTCACCTGAGAAAGGTTGGTGGGGCATTAGGCTGGTTACATTTATTATATTTATTACTTATTTTTCATATTTGATTGATCAGCTATGGCTTACAGATCAAGCACTGGATTTCCCTGATCGGAAATCTCAAGCGACACCATTCAATTCAATATTAGGCTTTCTGACTTTCGGAATTCCTTGTTTAATATATACCCTTTGGGGCAGCACATGGGGGCGGCTAGGTACCGTTGAACCTGAAAACATTAAACGCTCAGATATAGTGGTTTTTTATGTGGCATGGGGCAGTCAACTTTTATTGCTATTGCTGAGTGTTATGTTAGTAATTACATGGGGTTATAGATGGTGGACAGGTGGCTAGTTAATAGGCAATCACTGATATAAAAATTTTATTATTTATGAAAGAAGAATATGCTGTTATTGATAAATTTAATATTTCCGGTAGGGGTGTTGCTGTTGTAATTGATGAAATTACAAAAAGGATTGTAGGAACAGAATATAAAGCTGAAATCTCATGCTCTAATGGTACAACTTTAATCGTATCAGCGTGTAAAGAGTTGCTTCTTAACCGCATTCCTACATCAGTTGAAAAAGAGGCATACTTGATAAAGAGTATGGATAAGAGCGAAATCGCAGATGATGCAGTTATTGCTTTTCTGTAAATATTTAAATCTGATAAAAATTAATAATAATAAAGCTGGGGATGTTATAGCTGACGATGAGGTTGAATGCTGCACAGAATTACTGCGCAGCGAAGTTTTGCTTAAGCTAAGCTTCAGTTAGCCCTGCAACGAGCCAGGATTTTTTCATTGCCTTGATTATCAGTGTACGTAAAAGCACTTTGTACTCGGCCTTTATTATGGCACCAGCTGATTTCCCAGTTTCGCACCTCGGCAGCATCATTGCTGGCCAGGTGGAAATCCATATTCATCAACTGTGTATCATCGGCTAGTTCTGCTACGTCGATATCCGGCAGTGATCGCAGGGAAAGTGTATCCCCATCCAATGTCACCTCACCAAACAGGCTGACGGCACCTTCTGAAACGGTAAAAGTAAAATCATGCAGCGCTTCAGGTTGAACCAGTTCCCACACCAGTTCCAAATCATATATGCCGGTCAGACGGTATTCGCCAGCTGGTAGTGAAAATATCCTGATGTCCTGGCCCGCATCAAAGTCGGGTGTGCGGAAGTGTTCTGTGGCAAAACCGGTTGGTGTTATCCGGTATGAAATCTGATCATTGGGAGAGGTAGCACTCAACACAACCCAGCCGTGCCCCGGCTGCAACTGATTGCCGGTCTTATGGGTTGCCAGTTTGTTGGTGGCACATCCTGAGGACACTGCGGTGATCAATAACAGTAAAATCAATCGTTGCATGAGAAAGATCTCTGTTTTAAGCCAGAAAGATTTTATAACAGCAAGAAACTAAACGCTGGCTTAACCGGTATTCAGCCGCTGTATTTGATCATTTAATAGAACCCACAGATAGTTGAGATATCAATCACAACTTACTCAATTACGCATTACCCGGGACCAGGAAAGTTCTGTACACAAGGCTTCGTGATCAGGGGTTCGAAAAGAAAATAAGATGTTGTCATAGTTGCACAAGGTGGATTCAGTTGTGCAGAGGAAATAATTGTTACAATATAACATAACTTAATAGCAAAAATTTCCAAATGAAAAACATTTTATTGCCTGGAATTCTCATTGTTGTATTTCTCCTTGCTGCCTGCTCGCCATCCGATCAGCCGGAAGCAGTCGCTGAAAACAGCAACGCACAGGAAACTGTACAATCCGTTGAAAAAGCCGATGAACCGGTTAATCCACTGCTGGCAGAGTGGGATACACCGTATGGTGCACCGCCACTGGATCAGATCGAAGAAGCGCATTTTCTCCCTGCCTTCGAGGAGGCATTAACAAGCCACTCTGCAGAAATCGAGGCCATTGCCAACAACCCGGATACCCCGACATTCAACAACACCCTGCTTGCGCTGGAGGAATCCGGGCGAGATCTCGGTCGGATTTCTTCGGTATTCTTCAACCTTGCAAGCTCAGCGAGCAATGATGAGATTCGCGCCATCCAGCGTGAGATCAGCCCGCGGCTGGCTGCACATGGTGCTTCGATCACTCTGAATCCTGAGTTGTTTGCCAGGATCGATGCACTCTACCAAGATCGGGATGAACTTATCCTCAGCCCGCAGGAAGCCCGCCTGCTGGAAACCACCTACGATAATTTCATCCGTGCCGGAGCAAAGCTTGAAGGTCCCAATCGCGAGCGTTTCGCAGAAATCCGTACTGAGCTGGCCGGCCTGTACACCCGGTTTGCTCAGAATGAGCAGGCTGATCGTGAAGCCTGGACGCTGCCGCTGAGTGAGGAAGACCTGGGTTCACTGCCTGACTTTATCGTATCGGCTGCAGCTGGCGCAGCCGCAGACCGTGAGCTGGAGGGCCATGTGATCACGCTGGCACGCTCCAGTGTTGAGCCTTTCCTGGAATCTTCACCCAACCGGGAACAGCGTGAACAAGCCTGGCGTGCCTGGACCGAGCGTGGTGACAACGGTAATGACAACGACAATAAAGCTACAATTCGTGAGATTTTAGCGTTGCGCTTGGAAATGGCGAATTTGCTTGATTTTGAGACGTTTGCGCATTACCGCACGGCCGGCACCATGGCCGGCACACCGGAAGCCGCCATGGATTTAATGGACCAGGTGTGGTGGCCGGCGCGTCAGCGTGCGCTTGAAGAAGCAGCGGACATCGAAGCGCGCATTGCTGCTGCCGGTATGGACCACGAGCTGGAGCCCTGGGACTGGCGCTACTACACCCAGCAGGTGCGCGCTGAACGTTACGACCTTGATGAAAGCGAAGTCAAAGCCTATCTGCAGCTGGATAATATGGTTGAAGCGATGTTTTATGTCGCCGGGGAGCTATTCGACATCAGCTTCGTTGAGCGCAAGGATATCCCAACCTACCACCCGGATGTGCGTGTTTGGGAAATGCGCAATCCGGCAGGCGAGATTGCCGGGTTGTTCTATGGCGACTTCTACGCGCGCCCCGGCAAACGCGGTGGTGCATGGATGTCCAGTTTCCGCCAGCAGAACGGATTAACCGGTGAAATACCGCAGATTCTGAATAACTGTAACTACAACAAGCCGGCCCCTGGCGAACCCACGTTGCTGTCGTTTACCGATGCCGTCACCCTGTTCCATGAATTTGGCCATGGTCTCCACGGATTGTTGTCTAATACAGACTTCCCGTCTTTGGCAGGCACATCGGTCGATCGCGATTTCGTTGAGTTTCCAGCCCAGATGTATGAGCACTGGTTGTCTCAGCCTCAAGTTCTGGAGCGTTTCGCCATCCACCATGAAACCAATGAGCCGATGCCACCGGAACTGCTGGAGCGTGTGTTAAATGCCACCTTGTTCAATCAGGGTTTTGCGACCGTAGAATTCCTCAACTCGGGTTTTGTTGATCTGAGCTACCATCTCAACACCGATCCTGCGTCGCTGGATATCGATGGCTTTGAGAACGAGGTGCTGGCCAGCCGTCAAAACCTGGATGATATTCCGATGCGGCATCGCTCCACCCATTTTCTGCACTCTTTCGCCGGCGAGGGTTACTCAGCTGGATACTACAGTTACCTGTGGGCCGGGGTACTGGACAATGATGGTTTTGCCGCCTTTGAGGAAGCCGGTGATATCTTCGATCCTGAGTTGGCAAAGAAACTTTACGAGAGCGTATATTCAGCCGGGGATACCCAACCTGCCATGGATGCGTATGTTGGTTTCCGTGGACGGGAGCCCAGCGTAGAGCCGTTGCTGAAGAACCGCGGCTTCAGCAATACAGAAACAGAAGATTAATCGAATCAACTGGTGAGGCTCCGCCCTGTCTCAGTGCGGAGCAACCGGGGGCAGGGAACCAGCATCGGAACTCGCGATTGGTATTCACGATATTGATCGCCAAATTCATTGAGGAGCGCGCGCTCCTCAAACAAAAGACCTATCACAATATACAGCGTCATCAATCCTGCGAACACAAGATGGCCTACAGTCATGTACGGTGTTGCGAAAAGTGCGATGGCTACGCCTAATTGCATGGGATGACGAACAATCTTGTAGAGCAAGGGCGTTCGAAACACCGGTTCCGGCATGGGTTGTTCAATGCTGACCGACCAAATCTGGCGAAGCCCGAAAAGTTCAAAATGGTCAATCAGGAACGTCGAAATCAAGACAATGACAATCCCTATAGCGAACAGGCAATACATCAAGGATGCAAGCGCGCCGTCAAACTGCCAAAGCACTTGTGGTATCGGCCGCCATTGCCACATAGCCAGAGCAAGAAACAAAGATGCCTGAAAAACAAAGGTGCTGCGTTCGGCGTGTGGTGATACGAGCCGCACCCACCATGTTTTGAAGCGCTTACGCGCCATGAGACTGTGAAAAAAACCAAATAGAAACACAAGGCCAAGGTTGACAAACAGCGCGGTCAACAAGGGGCTTTGTTCGCCGTCATTGATAGCCTTAGGTACCCGGAAGTCTGTAAGAAATCCTGCTAAATAAAGAAAAGATGCGATGAACAATAAATAGCAGATGATGCCGTATATGAGGATTCCTGATCTTTTCATTTTATGCTCCGTTGGCTTGAAATTGTTTAACGGTCAGATGCAGGGCGTTTTCTGCACTGAATTTTTCGGCATGGGTCTGGCCGCGTTCCGTTGATGTCAAAAACGCGCTGATCAAATCATTGACCGCAGGCCCGTGTGTTATAGGGCACATATGGCCGGCCCCTTCGACGGTGTTCAGTTCACTGTTACGCAGTGTCTTGGACAGGATCTTGATAATCGCCGCAGTTGGCCGTCGTGTCATAGCGCCCTGGATCAAGCAGGTTGGTACTGCTAAGGATTTCAGTTCGTCAACGAAATTTGGTTCAACCCAAATCTGTTGCAGCTCCAAGGCCACTTTGGGCATCAACTTCTTTAAGTGCTCACGGAATTCGAATGGCATCGATTGCCAAAAACCGGCGCCGCACCAATAGTCGATAAAATGCTCCCCTGCCTCCTCAAAGTTTTCCGCATTCACAAAGGCCTGGTGTTGTTCAGCCAGCTTGCTGACTTCTTCCCACTCAGCCTGATACCGATCACTTTTCAGCAAGTTGAAGAGGACTGGTTCGATGAGTGTCAGTGAGCGGACGGAAGAGGGATTGTTCTGCACAAATCTCAGGGCAGCACATCCGCCATAGGAATGACCGACCACATGAAACGGTTCTGTCAGCTCGGAAACAGCAGTCTCTATCAGAGCTACTTCCCGATCGATGGAAAAGGGTTGGTCGCTTGCGTCCTGCGTTGAACCGTAACCTATCAGGTCCGGGGCAAGGCATTGTCTCGTCTGCGATTGAGATGAGATAAAACTCTGCCACTGGGCGTGTGACGCACCGCTTGCATGCAGTAACAGCACCGGACTGGCATCGGCTTTAGTAACTTCAGCGCGTCCGTCACTGATTTGTTTTACTTGGCTCGAGGTAATGGTGGTCATTGTGAATTCTCCTTGCATGGTGAGTTAATCGTGATGGTGGAACCGGCGGCGGTTGTCTGCAGGAACTGGGTAATCGCCGGGATTATTTCTTCAACTGAGAGAAAAGCCGTCATATGGTTTTGGCCCGGCAGGACCAGTGATTGCACCTGTGGCAGATGCGCCAGTTTTCGTATGGCTTCCCGGCGGGGGTCTTGCTCCCCGCAGATGGCGAGCGTCGGCAGTTCAAGCCGGGCGAACAGTTTTGATACATCTTTGCGGTCGGAGGCGATGCATGCTTTGAGTGCCTCCACATGGTTGTCTTGAATACGTTTCCGCGAAGTTAAAGGGATGCTGGGCGCTTGTGCTTCGACAAATGCAAGCCAGCCCTCCAGGCCGCTGCGGAACAATTCGCGCAATGGTTGCAGGTTTTCAGCAAACGGATGTGCGCCATTCAGAACCAGAGCGCTCACACGGTCGGGATAATGCAAAGCCGTTGCGAGTGCAGCCATACCCCCCAGTGAATGCCCCATAATGGCAGCTCGCTGCAGTCCGAGTGTGTCCATAACACACCGAATATCAGCTGCGATCGCGTGTCCGGAATAGGCGCGTGCTTCAATGGGTCTGTCGCTCTGGCCATGCCCGCGGCAATCGATCAGAATAAGTTCAAACCCAAGCCTGGTGACTTGTTCTGCGTAGCCTGCGTCTATCCATGCTTCATGGGTTTCGGACAGGCCGTGCAGTAAAATGAGAGGCGCGCCTGTACCAATGGTATCGTAGAATATCAGCGTACCGTCATCTGACCGGACTACACGGCCCTGCTCGCTTATAAGGTTGTTTAGATGAGACAAATTCAACTCCTATCGTTCTTGAAAATAACTCGCGTCTTCCAACGCTGGATTGAGTTTAGGCGGGGCCCATCCCTCCAACGTCCCCTGCCTGCAGAACCTGAAAGGATCAATTGAATTGCCGCGTATTGAGCTATTTTTGCTGGGCTTTCCGAGCGTTGAAATCGATGGAAAGCCAATCGAATTAGGCCTGCGGGCGGGGCTTGGGCTGTTTGCCTTGATCGGGGATTCGTCTGCGCCGCTGTCACGTGAAAAGGCAGCGACGTTTCTTTGGCCGAATGCTGATGAAGTAACCTCAAGAAATCGACTCCGACGGTTGTTGCACAAAGTCAGAGTAAAACTTGGCCTCGACCTGATCGAGGCAGACCGTTACTCACTGCGTTTTAATCCCGGGCTGGACATCCAAATTGATACACAGCGGTTTACCGCCTGTTGCAACGCCGGTGAATTTGATCAGGCGGCACAGCTCTATGCTGATGATTTTCTGTCCGGCTTTACCCTGTCAGACAATCTGGATTTCGAGGAATGGCAGTTCTTTCGTCGCGAAGCTTATCGAAGCCAGCTGCAACAGGCTTTGGAGCGGCAGATCAATCTGAGCTTTCTGGCTCAAAACCCTGCGGCGGCACTCGTCTGTGCAAAACGCCTGTTAGCGATGGATCCACTCAACGAAGCGGCCCATCGACACGTTATCAACGCCTGTCTGAAATCCGGTGACCGCGCTGCCGCCGAAAGGCAACTCGAAACGTGTGCAAAGATTCTTGACGAAGAACTGGGCGTAACACTAAGTGTGAGAACGATGAAACTGCTTAGCAACAAGCCCGCTCCAGCGCCTGTTGAAGTTCCGGCAACACATTACACAGATGTCGATGGTGTTTTCCTGGCCTATCAAACCATTGGTCAGAAGAAGCACGATATCCTCCTGGTGCCGGGTTTCGTATCGCATGTTGAACGGGTATGGGAAGATAGAAGATGCCGGGAGTGTATCGAAGCACTGAGCGGTATTGGGCGGGTGATCATATTTGATCGCAGGGGTATTGGCTTGTCTGATCGTCCGGATGAACCACCATCAGAGGAAGCGACAGCTAAGGACATCCTGGCTGTGTTGAATGCAGTGGACAGCAGGCAGGCAATTCTTTTCGGTGCATCAGAGGGCGGACCAGGGTGCATACGCTTCGCACATGACCACCCAGGTCGCGTTAAGGGCCTGCTGCTTTGGGGATCCATGGCGAAAGGCTGTGCAACCAAGGAGTATCCCTACGCACTGACCAGCGATCAGTACGCTCATTGGATTAACCGGCTGATATCTGATTGGGGCGGCCCGGCTGAATTACCGACATTTGCACCGAGCCTGGTTGGCGACAGGCAGGTTGAGCACTGGTGGGCCAGTCTGCTGCGAAGCGCATCCAGCCCGGGCGCCGTCAAACGTGTAATCCAGGCGTTGCGTGATACCGATGTACGATCGCTTTTACCGGCGATTTCAGTCCCGACCACGGTGCTGCACCGAAAGGGTGATCGGGCAGTGCATATTGCAGCAGGGAAATTCATGGCGGGCCAAATACCCGATGCCAAATTTATCGGGCTTGAAGGAGACGACCATTGGTTTTGGGCTGGAGACCTTCGTCCTTTGATCAAAGCCGTGGCTGATTTAATCGCAGAATAAACGAGTTCTACAAGCCCATAAACGGTAGTTATTCAAAGAGGATTGGATAACGCAGGCTTAAGCAGTATCTGAGCCAGTACAACCTTGTTGATCGTCTCCGATAATGCTTTGTATAACGCGCAAAACACATACTGAGGATTTCAGGTTTCAATCGGTCTTTCAAGATTCCAGGCCGAAGATTCCCAGGCACAGAATCATATAAATCATAAATAAACGAAGCTTAAAGCACCCGTTGATAAAGTTTTATTTTTCACCTGAGCTGCTGGGTTGGTGATTTCCTTGGAGCGGAAATTCACAACATAATTGTCAAGCAGAGCGATTGATGTCCTGTGACCGGACGATTTTGTTTGAGTGATGCAGCTTTACATGACTCGGTTTGATAATACAGTATTTAATATGGCCTCAGACGGTTGAGTTTATTTAAAAAGTATGAGACTATCGGATGTGCTGAAGAGGGTTTTTCAACATTTAAATAAAAGGATTTATAGCAATGAAAACAGAGCAAAAAACGTTTGCATTTAAACTGGCTGACATTCAAAAGAAAGAAGAAAAAGTCAATCAAAAAACAAATATAAACGAAAAATGGCAGGTGCGCGACGGTGTCTCAATCGCCGGATGCACAGGAATGTGGCATTGTCCTATTTGGGGTGACGGCACTATTTTCTGCTAATAACCAAGCACGGTACTGCTCTCTAAAAATACTACACTTGTACCGCAAAAGTTGCCGCCTATAGGGTGGTGGGATTAGTTTATTTCGCCACGTGCGGCAGCTTTTGATACTTACTTCGACCTTACTTAAAATGCTTAGGAAGAAGTGCTATTCATAAGTCAAATCGGCTGATGATTGTCGTCCTGGCAGGTATTAAGTGATAGACGACCAATCTGGTGAATAAACGGGTTTTAATTCTTACTGCAAGCGGTGATCTGCACGCAGATATGGTCGCTGCAAAATTGCTGG
This sequence comes from Wenzhouxiangellaceae bacterium, assembly GCA_028289455.1. Classification (GTDB taxonomy): domain Bacteria; phylum Pseudomonadota; class Gammaproteobacteria; order Xanthomonadales; family Wenzhouxiangellaceae; genus JAJFKX01. The sequence goes on along the minus strand of JANQPN010000060.1, from coordinate 5,007 downwards.
AAAGGGGAGAACATCCATTCCGAATTAATCTGGATGAATTTCCACGTGATTATTCTATTCTGTGCGAATTTACTCAGAATCGGTGGAAAAGATCGCTTACCTACATTCCGTCCAAGGATACAATAACCGCTGAAGAGATTGGCGCCGTATGGCTGCGCAAGTCCAGCGATTTTGCCTTTTCAAGTGATGATTTAGAAGAGGCTGAAAAGAAATTTGCAGTTAATGAGACTGAGCATTTATTACACAGTTTTTTGCTTTCCCTGGACTGTTACTGGATGAGCCACCCCGTGGCACTGCGAAGCTCACAGTGGAAATGCGAGCAGTTGTTTCGCGCCAATAAAATGGGTTTTTTAATTCCAGCTTCTATCGTTACAAACCAGCCTCGCTCGGTCCGTGATTTCAACAACAATATTGAAGGCAATATTATTTACAAGGCGATGTCTTCTTCACATTTGTCTACCGATGAAAATAATGTCGCAACAAATATATCGACAACGCTGATTACAGAAGAGCATCTGACGCATATAGACATGGTAAAGGAAGTTCCTTGTTGTTTTCAGGAATATGTTCCCAAAGCCTACGAATTACGAATTACTGTTATCGGTGAAACTTTATTTGCGGCAAAAATTCATTCTCAAGAAGATCAGCGCACACGAATTGACTTTAGAGACTTCACCGCTGACATCCGTTACGAAGCAACACAGCTTCCAGAAAACGTAGAACAGTTCTGCCGTGAATTTGTTCGTAGCTACAATCTAAACTTTGGCGCTATTGATCTAATTGTTACACCAAGTGGAGATTATGTCTTCCTGGAAAATAACCCGGGGGGACAGTTTTTATTTGTTGAGCAACTCATTCCGGAATTGAAAATGATTGAAACCATGACAGATTGTTTAATGAATGCTGCGAATAGTGAGCAATGAACTCGCTTCCTGAGATGCTACAGATCAAAGCGATTGAGAAAAACCGGCAAAGTCGGGTTTTGGTATTCGCCTGTTCTAATATCGAAATTGATTTGTTGCCGTCAGTTTTTGAGGCATTAATCGAAATCGGATATTCAAAGCGCCTTGACCTTGTGCTGTACTGTCGTGGTGGTGTTGTAAATGCCGCTCGCCGGTTAATGCATCTATTGCATGAATTTACTGATCATTTGAGTGTGTTAGTACCTCATCATTGTGAATCTTCGGGTACCATAATGACGCTCGGTGCACATGAGGTAATCGCCGGGCCGCTTGCGTTATTTTCGCCAATTGATCCTCTGCTCAATTCAGCACACGCGCAGGATGACGGCACGCCCGGCGCAATTTCGGCGCAAGATATTCGGCTGTTTGGTGAAATGGCTCGCAACTGGTTTCGGCTGGACGAGCGGGATGCATGTGTTCAATCCTTATCCATGCTTTCTGGCAGTATTTTTCCGACGACCTTGACGTCATTCTATAGATCAACCCTGGAACTGCAAGAGATAAGCGAGCAATTATTGGCTTTGCAGATGCCGGAAGAAAGCATTGAGAATCGTTCAAAAATTATCGATCAGCTCCTTTTTGGATATCATTCTCACAGTTACTATCTAACTAGAGATGAGTTAAAAGAAATCGGGTTGAAAGTTCGCTGCGATCCCGAAATTGAAACATTAATATGGGATTTGGCGCGTTGGATTAGTAGCGTGATCGGCAGCGGTTTACGTAAATCTCCTGAGGACAGTTGGCATGATACATTGATCGCCACCGCTGACGTCACACACATACGCCAGCGGCAACCAGGCACTATTTCTACCGATTGGATTGTGAGTTCTGCACCATGACGGACGAGGTTTCTGTCATTGGAGAAATAGGCCGGTTTTACATATTCCTGATCCTTGCTCTTGCGGCATTCGGCAAAACAAAAAGCGCTGAACAATTTCGGGAAAATCTTGTTTTCTCTTTTTATGTCCCGGAGTGGGGAAGCCGATGGCTTGCCTACACGATAATCGTTATAGAATGGTTATTGGCATTAGGCATAATCGTCGGCGGCCAGATTACTTATTTTGCAATGGCCGGAAGCGGGATGCTGTTTTTAGTATTTACGATAATTATCGCCATTGCACTTTCACAGAATAGGATGATTAACTGTAATTGCTTTGGCAGTGAAAGCAAAATGCTTTCGAAATATGATTTGCTACGCAATCTTGTCGTTCTCACTGTGATCATTCTTTTCTTGATCCTGAAGCCACTTTCCAATTTTCATTTTTTAACATTCGCTCTGTCGATACCGTTTGCGTTAATCCTCTTTCAAATCTCGATGAATTTGGATGTGGTTTCTCTTTTGATAAAGCGCCAGGGCGGAATGGTGATGTCCGATGATCGATGAAAGCATGATCATCTGGGTTCTTCTTACAGTTTTGGCGTTTGCCGTTGCGCTGAATCTATTTTTAACCTTTCGGCTTAGCAGACTATCTCTCACGACCCAGTTTAGCGAAGACATTCCGTTAATGCTGCCGGCCGGGGAAATTGTTGAAGACTTTAACGGCGTGTCTCTGGTTAGCAGGCGCCAGGTTTCATTGAATCAAACTGACAGCGAGGCATTTGTATTCCTGTTTTTATCCTCCCGGTGCCCGACTTGCCGAAGCAAACTGCCGGAGCTGGAGCGTATTTTACCCACGGCGAATAAAGCCGGGGTCATGATGTGGTTTTTGAGTGTGGAGTCTGTCAAACGCCTCAAGAGATTCCTGAAGGGTTCTGAACTGTTAAGTCATGTTGTTTTGATCGACGAGAAAACCAGCGAATATTTAAATCCGCGCAGTAATGCACCATCTTATATTTTTTTAGACGTGCACAGAGAGGTTCAAGCCAGCGGTAATATCGGAGATGCAAATTGGTTGAGCTTTATGAATCAAATGGATGAAATAGAAATTGAAAGCTCCAAATGATTGCACAGAATAAGACAAGCTTTTTCCTCCAATGTTTTGTACTCCTCAAACCCTACGCCGGCCGGATGGTCATTGGACTGTTGGCGTTGCTCGTGGCGATAGCATTTGAATTGAGCTATCCAAAAGCGATTGGGTATTTTATCGACAATTCTGTTGTATTAAATGACTCAGATTGGATTGCAGCCATGGCGATCCTTATGATTCTGGCCATAGCGATTCATGCCGTGGCGATTATGGTGCGTTATTACATATTTATTTCCACAGGATCTATCATCGTTACGAAACTTCGACAATCTCTTTTTGGTGCTATTATTCGCCAGGAGGTTGCTTTTTTTGATTCCAATAATGTCGGTGCACTAACCAACCGCTTATCGTCCGATACCGAAAAATTGCAAGATGTGCTCACCATGGGTCTCGCGATATTTTTACGGGTCTCGATCACGATAATCGGCGGCTCTGTTTTGTTGTTACTACTTTCACCTGAGTTAAGCCTATTATTGCTGGTTATTGTTCCGCCAACGCTGTTTATCACCAAATGGATTGGCGAACAAATAAGCAAAAAAACGGAATACCAGCAGGAAGAGCTAGCAAAATGCGGGCAGATTGCACAGGAAGCATTCTCAAACATCCGCCTTGTTCACGCTTTTACCAAAGAAAATACCGAAGAATATAAATATCGTAAAGCAACTAAGCGGGCGCTTTTGTTTTCGCTTGCGAACGCACGGTTGTTTGCGGGTTTTCAAGGCGCGATGAGGTTTGTTCTTAGCTTTGTGCTGCTGATTACCTTATGGACAGGTGGCGTATTGGTATCAGAACAAAAACTCACCATAGGTGGTTTGATGAGTTTCATACTCTATGCAAGCATGGTCGGTAACTCAATAACAACCTTTAGTTCAATATGGAATGATTGGATGCAATCTATGGGTGGGACCCGGCGAATTTTTGAAATAATAAACCATTTACCGAACAAAAATACGGCACAAGAAAATACTGTAGAAAGAAAACTAGAAGGAAATATAGAATTTGATTCCATTGATTTTTCTTATCCGTCGAGGCCGAACCAAAAGGCATTAAGGTCGTTTAATCTCAACATTAAGAGTGGCGAAAAAGTTGCCCTTATTGGCCCATCAGGTGCCGGAAAAACGACTGTTGTGAACCTGATTTTAGGTTTTTATCTGCCGAGTGCGGGACAATTGAAGTTTGATGGGTATCCTTTAAGCTTATTAGAAATCGCGAATGTTCGAAAACATATCGCTGTGGTCGAACAAGAACCCACGTTATTTTCCGGGTCAATTCGAGACAATATTCGTTACGCTTCATTTGATGGTGACGACGTGACGGATAAGCAGATCATTGAAACAGCCGAACACGCGAATGCCCATAAATTTATCTGTAGTTTTCCTGATGGCTATGACACGCTCGTTGGCAATCGCGGACAACAATTATCGGGTGGACAAAAACAACGCATCGCCATTGCGCGCGCTTTGTTGCGAAACCCTAAGATTCTTATTCTGGATGAAGCAACAAGCTCATTGGATTCCGAAAGCGAGACACAGGTACAGGACGCACTGAAACATCTGATGGAAGGCCGCACTACAATCATCATCGCCCACAAGTTTTCGACAATTGCTCATGCTGATCGGCTTGTTGTTCTCAATGAGGGCGCGATCGTTCAAGACGATACACATGAAAACCTAATTCATGATCAGGATGGCCTGTATTATCATCTTTTGACAAACCAGAGCATGAACCGCCCTGAGGTTACCGGAGGCTCCATAGTTTGAGAGGATGGAGTCATGAATTCATCAAGAAGATATTCTGTGACAGTTTGGGAACGTGCAGTTCCGATGGTAGCGGAGTAATACTCAGTACATCGTTCTCAGAGGGCGACTGTTCAGTTCATATCAGCCAAGATAGGTTGCACTGCTGAGACCTGCAGAAAAACTTTACTTCTAAAATTTGAATAGGGTAAAAGTTAGTAAAAGCCAAAAGCTTAAAAGAATTGGCGCGCCCGAGAGGATTCGAACCTCTGACCCCTGCCTTCGGAGGGCAGTACTCTATCCAGCTGAGCTACGGGCGCATTGAATGGCGTATTGTAGGCA
>JANQPN010000059.1 GCA_028289455.1 Wenzhouxiangellaceae bacterium | reverse complement strand
AGCTAACTCATGACGCAGAATCAAGCGAATCTGCTCAGGCTGCAGACCTGTCAGCGCTGTAGCCGGCAGCAGTATGACAGGCTGCATCCAACCTGCAGTCAATGGTACCCGCACTACCGTGGATACCAGAATGCTCACTGGCCGCAGAATACGGCATTCCTGCCGCAGCCGGCGAAAATCCTGTTCCAGCCAAAGCGGTGCCGGCTGAATACCAGAATGGCGCACCATGTACAGGCTTAACCAGGATATCAGCAGCCGTGCGCTACCCCAGAACACACCGACGAACCAGGCCAGCAACAGGTAATTCAGCCAGCTTTCGCGAACGCTCAACCATACGGCAGGCGCGTCGGCGATGCTGGCCAGGGCCAGATTTATATTGACCGGTTGAATTGTTTTTCCAGGTGAATCAAGCAGTTGCCATAAGAAAGTTACTGCCGGTGTCAACACCACAAGAGTCAGTGCAGCCAATGCGACCCCATAGCGATACCTGGAGGCATTGACGCCCCGCCGCCGATTGCCGGCGACCAATGCCAGAGCCAACAATACGCCAATGAGCACCCCTTGCCAGACAAAATGAACCAAAGTCCAGCCGAGAGCATTCATTAGCGTAGTTGTAGTCAAGGGCTTATTCCGTTGCTTTTTCCAATTGTTTAATCAGCTGCTTTATTTCAGCAAGCTCCATAGGGTCTACTGCGCCTGTCTGGCCCAGCGCCTGCAATGCCAACCGGGTAGCCGAACCATTGAACAGCCGGTTTGCCAGATCAGATACAAACGCATGCTGTTCCTCCTGCTGAGAACTGCATGGCTTATAGATATGTGCACGCTGACTGTCGTTGCGTTCCACCAGACCTTTCTGATGCATTATCTGCATCAGTTTTAATGTGGTTGTATAGCTGTTGCCACCATTCGGGTTAAGTTGTTCGTGTACATCTCGTACCGTACATTCGCCGTGTTCCCACAGCACCCGCAATATAGCTAGCTCTCCAACCGTCGGTCTGGCCATCCTTTGCCTAGTTTTGGGTTTTGCCTGAGTCATTTGGTTTCTACATATAGAGTGGTTTGGTTTATCACGAAAAACATCGTACACCCACACCGCCAGGGATGCAAGAGTCCGCTGCCGGAATGTCCCGGATTACCAATCAAAAAACCTGCCAACTCGTACCTCTGATTCAGCTATATAGCTGATTTACTGCGCAACCATCAAAACCACTCCGGCAAAAGTAAGGGTTACACCGACCAACTTTCGCCTGTTTAACTGCTCCCGCAAAATCAGCCAGGCAAACAGTATGATGAACACCGAAGCCGTTTCGTTTAAAACCGATGCAATTGAAGCATCAGTGTATTTGTATCCCGCCAACCACAGCATCATGGAAATCAGGCCTCCCAATAAGCTGGCCGCGACGGTATTTCTCCAGGCATGATGTGCTGCTAAACGCTGCCTTAGCCCAATAAGCCTGCCGCGTAACTGCAGGATTACCAGCAAACCCGCTGAACCCGCCAGTATGCGAATCCAAACTGCCCATAGAAACGGCGCCTGTTCCAATGTTGGTTTTACCATGACTACACCTACCGCGTTCAAAAACACGGCAAGCACCCCGAATATCACGCCAAGCCGCACCTGCTGACCGGTTATTTCAGCATTTTTACGACGATAACTGACCAGCAGCACGCCGCTCAACACCAGCACAAACCCCATGTACTGCCACAATGCCAGCTGTTCACCCAGAAACATGACCGACAGCACAATCACAAACGGGCTGTAGAGACTGGCAACAATTCCCATCCGGCTGGCACCCAGAATATTCAACGCCCGGAAATAACAGCTGTCAGCCAGGCCGATACCGACAAATCCGCTGATCAGCAGAATGCCCCATTGCTGGGCGGTGAACGCGGATACCTGCCAGCCATCAACTACCAGTACTACCGGCATCAACACCATGAAAGTCAACGCATTCTTAAACAGGTTCAAATCGTTGGGTGCCAGTGACTCACCACTGCGTTTGAACAGCACTACAGCCAGTGCCCAGGTTATCGCGCAGGCGATAGAGAAAAATTCACCAAGTCCCATTGTGCTGTTAGCCGCTTATTTAGTCGTCAATGCTGAGTGTAAAAACCACCCACCGATCATATTCACCATATAACGGCGCTTGTTTTACATAGCGTTGCCAGCTGGTCAACTTCCAGCTGTTCTTCAACGAATTTAATGGATTCACTGAAATTATGCCGCAGCCAACAGGAGCGAAAGTCGGGTATTCCGTCAGGTTTACCTCCGGAATTCCTATCGGTGAAATCTGGGCCGGCCAATCCAAGCTATTTTGATTGAGTAGTATCTTAGCGTTGGCGACTGGTGATACCGGTAATTGTGGTGTGTCTAATTCCGGTAGTTGCTGAATTTCCCGCACATCACTGCGGTGCATGGCACACCCTGACAAAAGCATAATCAGAACAAGGGTGATTTTCATCGTGCATACCTCTTCAGCCACATTGCTCTGTTATCCGCATCATGCCCGGCCTTAACTGACATGTAAACAAATTTCTGACAATAAGATGCTTGTCGCAGCCAGGACAATCTCTTAGCATATGCAATCTGGTTACGGGGTGTAGCTCAGCCTGGTAGAGCACTGCCTTCGGGAGGCAGGGGCCGGAGGTTCGAATCCTCTCACCCCGACCATGTGAACCACTATTACAGTCTGAGATGGCACATTCAACTTCAAACGGTTTCAATCCTATGCTGTATCGCATATTGACCACAAAGCGATTTCCAGCCAGCGGTGCCGGCCAGAACTTATAAACCATATGATCAGCGAAACCATCCAGCAGCAGATTGAAACCAACTGTGCGTCAGAAACTGCACATGACGAGGTAATTGAACTGTTGTCAGCGGTGGCTGCACGCAACAAGCTGACGCCTGATCCGGAAGGTCTCTCTACTGCAGCGAACTTCGTGCTGGATTACATCCGCCAGGTTCCCTATGTCATCAAAGTTGCCTGGACGGCTGCCAATCAGGTTGGCCTGACTGTACCAATGCAATTGATTTTGGATGCCGTCATCAGTTATTGGGAGCGTGATGATGATGTTATTCCCGACAGCATAGGCGTGATCGGATTAATTGATGATGCATATTGTTCGCTGTGCTCATTGCAAATGGTCTCAGACCATTTTCGGATGCTGACCGGCAAGCACCTGTTTCCAGAAAATCTTGGACCTGCCAACCAGAGCATTCGTCAGCTGTTGGGACAACCCTATGCCGGTGATCTGGACAGATTCGTCATGGATACATTGAACGCTGCACAGATCATTCCAGCATTGCAGCAGCTGGCCAGCCCGGAAAAGCGAATGCACCTGGAATCGAACCATACCATCTGGAGCCATGACAGCATTCCACAGGCTCCTAAGGACGCTTTGAGCACCATCACCGGGCCGCTGGAAAACAACGGCCGCGAATAGTCCTGAGCTGAGCGGTGGTTATCGCGCAGCAGCAAAAGCCTCACGGCTGAAGTTTCTTGGCCGGCCATCGGTCACCAGCACATCATCTTCGATACGCACCCCGCCATAGGGTTTCAGCTCATCGATCAGGCGCCAGTTGATATGCCGGGCATAATTGCCCTCCCGAATAGGCGCCAGCAGCTGTTCAATGAAGTAGATTCCCGGCTCAATAGTCAGGACATTACCGGCCTCGAGTTTGCGGGTCAGGCGTAAAAACGGATGTCCTTCCGGCCGCTCAATAGGCTCGCCGGTATCGCTTACCAGGCCACCTACATCATGCACCTGAAGCCCCAGGTAATGCCCCAGCCCATGGGGTAGAAAAGCGCTGGTCAGGTGCAGATCAACCTGATCCTGTGGCTGCATATCCACTATGCCCAGCGATTGCAGCGCTTCAGCCACCTTGAAGTGCGCCTGCAGGTGCAGATCACGGTAATCCAGGCCAACGGCAATCATCTCCACCAATTCGATCTGCAGCTTATCCACTGCTGAGATCAAATCAGCAAACGCGCCCTGCTGTTGAGTGGTATAGCTGCGGGTAATATCCGATGCATAGCCCATGACTTCAGCACCGGCATCAATCACCAGCGAGCGTAATTCCGGCGGCGCGCTACGGCTCAACTCGGTAAAATGCAGAATGGCTGAATGTTCATTCAGCGCAATAATATTGCCATAAGGTGTGCTGTTATCGTCATGACCGGTGGCGCGCAGATATTCCAGCTGCAGCTCAAACTCTGACGCTCCGGGTACAAACGCGTCTGCCACTGCCAAATGCCCGCGTACCGCACGATGATTGGCTGCTGCCAGACACTCCTGTTCCCATTCGGTTTTTACAGTCCGTGAAATATGCAATGCATGCAACAAGGCGGCGGGGTTCAGTGCGGCGCTTTGAAAACAGTTGTTCAGTATGGGTGCATTACCGATAACCGCCAGGCGAGAATGATCACCGACCTTTGCCAGCCACGCTTCCGGATCATCGACATTGCGTATGTCAAAATGATCTGCCCACCAGTTTTCCGGCTCCGGTGGCGCAGCATGCCAATAGTCAACCGGCTGGTAGTTGAATAACACGGGCTGTTTACCCGGTTCCAGCAATAAACCGCAATGCGGTGCCTTCAATGGGGTCCACCAGGCAAAATGTGGATTGGTTACATACGGGTAGTAACGGTCATCCAGAAAGCACACCGATGGTTCACCTGAATGCACCAGCAGGCGGTCATAACCATGCGCTGCCAGCGTCTGTTCGAGAATTGTCATACAACGCTGCAAATGACTGGGGAAAAGGTTGAAATTTATCGTGCTGATTGAATCGTTATTACCCATGGTTACCTGTTACAATTTTCAATTGAACTGAATATTTTCAAAGCAGAATGAGCATAGCAGTCTACAACACTCTGACCCGGAAAAAAGAGCCTTTTACACCCATCAACCCGGAACGGGTGGTGATGTATGTTTGCGGGCCTACCGTTTATAACTTTGCACATATCGGCAATGCCCGGCCGGCAGTTATTTTCGACCTGTGGCGCAGAGTGCTGGAAAGGCATTTTCCGCAGGTGATTTATGCCCGCAATATCACCGATGTAGACGACAAAATCAACCAGGCCGCCGCCGAGCAGCAGGTCCCCATCAGCGTTATCAGTGAGCGCTACACAGAAGCTTATCTGGAGGATATGGGTGCAGTCGGCGTCCGGCCACCTACTATTGCCCCCAAAGCCACCGAACATATCAGCGAAATCATTGCCATGATCGAACGCTTGATACACAACCAGCACGCTTATGCAGCTGAAGGGCATGTATTGTTTGATGTGGAATCATTTGAGGATTATGGCCGGCTGTCACGCCGGGACATGCGCGAGATGATCGCCGGCGCACGTGTCGACGTAGCCCCCTACAAACGCAATCCTGCAGATTTTGTACTGTGGAAACCATCCAGCGGTGACCTGCCCGGCTGGGACAGCCCCTGGGGCTACGGACGCCCCGGATGGCATATCGAGTGCTCGGCAATGGCTGCCAAACACCTGGGCGACGTTATCGACATTCATGGCGGCGGTCAGGATCTGGTCTTTCCTCATCATGAAAATGAGGTCGCGCAAAGCCGCTGCGCCCACGGCCAGTCTCATTTCGCCCGCTACTGGCTGCATAACGGCTTTGTCCAGATGGACAGCCGCAAAATGAGTAAATCGCTGGGCAATGTTTTGACCGTGCATGAACTGTTAAAGCAATGGCCCGGCGAGGTATTGCGATACGTTCTGCTGAGTGCGCACTACCGCCAGCCGCTGGACTGGTCGGAGCAGGCGTTACAGCAGGCCCGGAAAACGCTTGACCGGTTGTACGTCACATTGCGCGACCACGCTGTTCAGGACGTTGTGCCCAGTGATGTTCCAGAAACGCTGGCAAAGGCATTGGAGGACGATCTGAACACCCCGATCGCACTGGCCGAGTTGAACGCCCTGGGCAAGCGGCTGGCCAATACCCAGGACCTGGATCAAAAGCGCATACTGAGTGCTCAAATCAAAGCCAGCGGAGAGCTGCTGGGTGTTTTGGCGCAACAGCCTGAGGAGTGGTTCGCTGCGCAAAAAACCACCGTAGATGCCGATAAAATCGAACAACTGATCAACGACCGCAACGCGGCACGCGCCAACCGGGACTTTGCTACTGCCGATCAATTACGCGATAAGCTGACTGAAATGGGCGTACTTATCGAAGACAGCCCTCAGGGGACCACCTGGCGGATGGAATAATGCTGCTGCTGACACCATATAAACCGGCATGAGCAGCCCAATAGATCAGACCCAGCAGGATATCGTCGATGAATTTGCATTTCTCGGCGACTGGACCGAGCGTTATCAATACATCATCGACTGTGGTAAATCTTTGCCTGATTTACCCGAACAGGAAAAGACTGAAGCCAATAAACTGCATGGCTGTCAGTCCCAGGTTTGGTTAATCGCTGAGCCAGATGGCCAGACACTGAATTTCAGAGCCACCAGCGACGCGCTGATTGTCTCCGGACTTATCGCTCTGCTGCTGCGTATTTATTCCGGCAGAACTGCTGCTGAAATCAGCAGTTCCAAACCCTGGTTTGTTGAACAGCTGGGTTTAAAAGAGCATTTATCAGTGACCCGCAGCAACGGCCTGGCAGCCATGCTTCAAGCCATTCAGGGGCACGCGAAAGCACTCGCCTGAATCAACAGGCACTCCTGCAGTGCCAAGTCGACTTCGGCTGTTCCAGGATTGCGCCTGCTGATAGCCTACCAGTGAATCCCCCGCATAATTGAAGCGAATGCAATCTGCTCCTGTGACGGTGCTGCTTCCTTGTCCTTGCGGCCTGACATGCCTTTAGCCGCAGCAGAATCCGGGAACATCCGGAATGCCGAATTCATGACGATTTCGGAAACCTTGGGCGCCAGCATATGCAATACCTGAGAGAAAATACCCAATCGGGTAGCAATTCGCTGTGGCCGGAAAATCACTGCTTTGCGAACCATTTCAGCCGCCTCATCGGGAGAAATGGTGGGTACGTTATCGTACATTTTGGTCGGCGCAATCATCGGTGTACGCACCAGCGGCATATTGATGGTGGTAAAAGCCACACCGGTATCATTAAACTCAGCAGCAGCGCAGCGGGAAAAAGCATCCAAAGCTGCCTTGGAGGCTACATAGGCGGAAAATCTCGGCGCATTACTAAGCACGCCTATCGATGAGATATTGATAATCTGCCCGCTACGGCGTTGCTCCATCCCCGGCAGCAGCCCCAGTATCAGTTTCAAGCTGCCGAAATAATTCAACTGCATGGTGCGGGTGAAATCATGGAAGCGATCGTAGGACAACGACAGCGAACGCCGGATGGAGCGGCCGGCATTGTTAACCAGCACATCAACATGACCATGCTCAGCCAATACCTCTTTGACCAGCCGGTCACAATCATCCATATCGGATAAATCAGCGCGATAAGCAACTGCATCACCACCCTCGTCTTTGATCTCCTCAACGGTTTCCAGCAATGCTTCCTGACCGCGTGCCACCACCAGTACTTTGGCACCGGCTTTGGCCATCATATGCGCGGTGGCTTTACCGATACCTGAAGACCCACCGGTCACCATTACAATTTTTCCGGTAACCTGGCCGCGCAGGCTACGGTCGATAAACAGATCCGGATCCAGGTGACGCTCCCAGTAATCCCACAGCACCCAGGCATACTTATCCAGGCGAGGTAAACTGATCTTCGAACCTTTCAGTGCTGTTTCAGTTTCTCTGCTGTCAAACTTGGTCGGGTAGTTAACCATTCCCAGCACGTCGCGCGGGATGCCCAGCTCCTTTAGAACATGCCCGGTAATCCGACGCACCGGCGGCAGCATATTCAACCCCTGCTTGACCACCTGGGGGACAAAATTGAACATCCTGGAGTCTATCCGCATTGTCATCAACGGAGCCCGCCCGGCTTCGGCAAAAATATTCAGCACTTCGCCGATGCGGCGTGGCTTGGGATCGGTTAGATGAAAGCATTTGCCGTTTAACCCGGGCTTGTGCGCGATGTGATCCATGGCTTTGGCGACGTAATCAACCGGCACCATATTCATGCGACCGCCTTCCAGGCCCAACGTTGGCATCCAGGGCGGAAGCATTTTTCGCATCTTCTGAATCATTTTGAAGAAGTAATAAGGCCCGTCGATTTTATCGATTTCACCGGTTTCAGAATGCCCTACCACAATCGCCGGGCGATAAATACGGAAAGGCACCGGGCATTCATTGCGCACCAGTCCTTCCGACTGATGCTTGGTGCGGAAATAGGGATGGTCCAGGTTTTCCGCCTCCTCAAACATATCCTCACGGAACACCCCCCGGTATAAACCGGCAGCAGCTATGGAACTGGTGTGATGGAAGCATTTGGCTTTAACCCGGTCGGCAAACTGCATAGCGTGCCGGGTTCCGTCGATATTAACCGTTTCCTGACTGGCCAGGTCAGCTGACAGGTCATACACAGCAGCCAGATGGAATACATGCTTGACCTTCCCTTCCAGGTCATTCAATTGAGTAGGCCTGACGCCCAGGTTTTTTTTAGTCAGATCACCGGTAACTGCAACAACCCGTTTGGCTTCGCTTCCCCAGCGCTCGCTCAGTGCCTTGAATTTTTTACTCGACCCCCGTCTCACCAGTACATATACGGTGCCCTTGCGCTGAAGCAGCTGGTCAATCAAATTCCGTCCGATAAAACCCGTACCGCCAGTGACAAAATAAGTCATGCCTTGCTCCTGTATGCGCGCCTGATGCGCCGCCTGATGATAAATTGCAGCATTACGCCGTTGTTATTCAGTCATTGTAAGAAATCTGAGTGGAAAAACTAGCCTGAAATCAGATTCATTGTTATTCAGGGCCGGTTTCCACCGCTCAACATCAACAACTGCATCATTGTGGTCAGCTGACATTCTGGCATACTGAACCTACAACCAATCAACAAGGATCTGACCATGAGCGATCTGAACGAGCTGTTTCTGGCTGCATCAACAGCGGCAAAGTCTCTCCCTGAACGCCCCGATAACGATACGCTGCTGGAGTTGTATGCGTTATACAAACAGGGCAGCGAAGGCGATGTCAGTGGAGAACGACCGGGCTTGTTCGATTTTGTTGCCGGCGCCAAATACGACGCCTGGAAAAAACTGAAAGGCACCGATCAGGATCAGGCCAAGCAACAGTATATTGATCTGGTCAATCGCCTGCGGGGCTGAGTAACACGGATAGATTCGGCAATTGGGCAAGCGTAATACCCGCCAGCGTATTTTAGATACTGCGCTGGCACTGTTTAATGAACATGGCGCTCCCAGCGTCAGCACCAACCATATTGCTGACGAAATGGACATCAGCCCCGGTAATCTGTATTACCACTTCGCCAGCCGTGAGGCGATCATCAGCGAGCTGTTTACCCGCTTTGAGCAAAGCATGCTGGAAATTACCGCCCTGCCCGATACCCGACTGCCCAATGCCGAAGATATCTGGCTGTATCTGCACCTTATGCTTGAACGGCAGATTGAATACCGGTTCTGGTACCGTGATCTGAATGAGCTGTGTGGCAGCTATGCGGCATTGCATAAGCGCTTTCAGGCACTTCTGGAGTTGCAGCAGCAAACCATTCAGCAGATGATCAACCGGCTTGATGATTCCGGTGTTCTGCAGACAACAGCGTTGCAGCGCGCCACGCTTACCCGCAACATATTACTGACACTGAACTGCTGGCTGAGCTTCAGCGCAATTACAACCGACCCTCTGGCGCAAAGCCCGAATCTAGCGGTCTGGCAGGTAATCAGTCAGGTTGCCGCGTATCTTGGCGATGAGCAACAGCATCAGATTGAACAGCTGGCGCGCCTATACCTACAATAAACTCGTTGATTGGCTGTTTCTATTCTTGGGAGCGAGAATTCATTCCGCTTCCGCTATTGAATCACCGCATATTTAGAACAATCAGACAGACATAAAAAAGCCCGGACATCAGTCCGGGCTCAAGTCAGGCAACACTCGGGGAAATGTTGCCTTCGGGGAGACACTCATGAATACTTAAGCTGCTTTCTTGGCTGCTTTCTTAGCGGTTTTCTTGGCAGGCGCTTTTTTGCTGTTCAACGCACGCACTTCACGGTTCAGTTTATTGACCTGGTCGATCAAGTCCTGAATTTCATCGGCAGTAGGGATACCCAGGCGACCCAGCGCACGAGCTACCCGCTCTTCAAATACATTTTCCAGGCGATCCCAGTTGCTCACTGCGGTTTTGCGCACCTGCTCAACGCGGCTTTCAATGCCACCGCGGATATCACCGGTTGCAGTACCGACACTCTTACGTGTGTTTTGTTCCAGCTTGCTGCCTTCCTTAACCAGCTGATCAAACAGCTGCCCGCCTTTCGCCAGGACTTTTCCACCGAGCTTGCCGCCTTCCTGTTGTGCCAGAGAAAATGCGCCCAAACCGGCCAGCCAGACTTCGCGTCCATAATCAACCAGCGGATCCACGCTGCTGAGTATGCTGTTCTTGCTGTCTGCTGATTTCTTTACTGCTTTCTTTTTAGCCATGTCAAACTCCTGATAAAAGTACGGGTGATAAGTCAGCTTGGTACAAGATATAATCAGAAATTAGAGTATTCACACTAAAAAACCATCTTTTTTGGGAAGCCTTATATGAGCGACTGGAAACCCTATCCACACAATAGTCAAGATTTCGATTACAGCCTGGATCAACTGCATGATCATTGGACCACCCTGCACCAGGGCGATCAGCAGCCATGGCCCGATGAGCAGCCCATTCAGGTCATCTGGCAGCACTATCATGCAGGCCGCCTGGGTGAGGCCATTGATGCCGGCGCAGCTCATGGTCCGAATGCATTTGCCCCACACTGTAAAGCTATGGTCATTTATGCAGACCATATCGAAGAAGATGAAAGCATCCAGCAGTCTATCTACCAGCAGGCTGTGGAGATTGCCGAACAGGCAGTCGACAATCATCCTGATGACCCCAATGCCCATTATCTGCACGCCTTTGCTCTGGGACGCTATGCGCAAAGTATTTCCATCGCTCAGGCTTTACGTCAGGGGCTGGCCGGCAAAATCGGCAACAGTCTGAAAAGCTGTGTGGAAATGTGCCCGGAGCATTCCGAAGCCCATTTGGCACTGGGCCTGTATCACGCAGAAATTATCGATAAAGTCGGAAAAATGGTCGGGAAGATGACCTATGGCGCCAGTGAGGATAAAGCCCTTGAGCATCTGCAAACAGCATTGCAGTTAAACCCTGATGCACCGATCACCCAGGTTGAGTACGGTAATGGAATATATGTTCTATACGGCGATAAGCGCATTGATGACGCCAATGAAGCCTACCGTATAGCGGCTCAGTCCAGTGCCAGGGATGCTATAGAAAAACTTGATCAGGAATTTGCCGCCAGCGAAGTTGAATAATCTGCCGGCTGCTGTTCAGAAATTGATTGTACCGGTCATATACAAACTGGCATATCCGCTCATCATCACTCTGTCCCCCTGATATTCACACCACAATTCTCCGCCCCGGCTGGATATCTGCCGGGCATACAGGGCGTTCTTATTCAGACGCCCTGCCCAGTGCGGTATCAGCGTGCAGTGTGCGGAGCCGGTAACCGGGTCTTCAGGCACACCGGCTTTAGGTGCGAAGAAGCGTGAAACAAAATCTGCTTCATCGCCGGCTGCCGTTGCGATTACCCCCAAAGCATCGGGTATCTGCATAAGTTGTTGCATATCCGGTTGCAGACTGCGCAACTGCTGTTCATTACGGTATACCAGCAGCAAATCTCTGGACAGCAGCGCCTCTTCAGGCGACTGCCCCATGGCTTCGGCAATCAGCGGCGTTACGTCAACCGCTTGCGGCGCACGCGCAGGGAAATTCATACACAGCCGTTGACTGGCATCCCTGGTCACCAGCAGCTCACCACTGAGTGTACTGAATTTAACTGAATCACCGGTATGACCTAAAAATTCAAACGCCACATAAGCGCTGGCCAGTGTGGCATGTCCGCACAAATCCACTTCCAGCTGCGGAGTAAACCAGCGCAGCAGATAATGGGAATCCTGATTGTCCGGATTTTGTTTAACCAGAAAGGCGGTTTCAGAAAGATAGTTTTCAGCCGCGATGCCGGCAAGCACCGCATCTTCCGGCCAACTGTCGAGAATACATACAGCTGCAGGATTGCCGGTAAAGACACTGCGTGCAAATGCATCCACCTGATAAATTGGAATCTGCATCACCAATAACCTGAATCTGCTGTGGTGCGCTTAGTAGTCCGCCTGATGCTCATCAGCAATTGCGATATTTGTCGTTTAACCCGACACCGGACTCAATCATCGGCCGGATTTTTTCCAACCTGCTGAGTTTGGTTGTAGCGCGCTTGGCATCGTCTATATAAGCGGCATATTCCCTTTGCCTGCCTGGTGTCAGGCCGGCAAAAGATTTTCCCAGTGAAGCATCATCATCCAGAGCCTGCTGTAATTCAGGCGGTACAACCACTTCTATATTCCTGGCCACCTTAATTTCCCTGCCGGCTTTTTGATTGGCGACCGCCTCCTCAAC
Source organism: Wenzhouxiangellaceae bacterium (assembly GCA_028289455.1). Taxonomy (GTDB): domain Bacteria; phylum Pseudomonadota; class Gammaproteobacteria; order Xanthomonadales; family Wenzhouxiangellaceae; genus JAJFKX01. The sequence continues at coordinate 18,234 of JANQPN010000059.1, read as the reverse complement.
ATATTCAGCCAGCATCTTAGGATCAATATCACCGCTGTTGTTAAACCGCCATTGCCGCATGCCCTTGGTTTTACCCTCCTGAGCGTTGATTAGTTTATTGTGCTTATCCGTTAAAAATGAACCTTGAAAAAACCACACAGCCACATGCGATTTAAACGCCCCCAGCCCGGCAACGTTTTTACCGTTCACCGTATACGTGGGAATACCCCACTTAACCGTTTCTTCCATTTCCGAATCACGCAATACCTTGCGCAGTAGTTCAAGTTCGGCAGCCCATTCAGAATTGGCCTGCATAAATTCATCTACTGTTTTGTGTCTTTGCATCCCGGGCCACCGCATCAAGAGGTTGTTCGACTGGCCGCTATTTTTGCAAAAAAAACTCCTGCCTGCTATCCGCAGAAGCTTTTAAGCCTGTCCGGCTATGATCCGCGCTAATCCTTCAGCACCAATACCGGGCAATGCGCCAATCGAATCACACGTTCGGCCACTGAACCCAGCAATAGTCTTTTTACACCTGAATAGCCATGTGAGGGAATTATGATCAAATCGGCAGAAACCTCCTGAGCATAATCGGCAATGCAATGCCCCGGATCACCGAATTTCACAGCCAATTGTATTTGAATGTATTTATCGTCCTGCAAATGTTGGCGCAGTGCGTTCAATACCTGTTCTCGACGCTCTTCATCACGGATTTGAGCCCATACAATTCCCGGCTCCATGGCCGCCAGCATTTCCAATGCATGAATCACATGAATATCTTCAGGCTTATCTGCAATCGACAGCGCTTTATCCAGCGCAGCGAATGACTGATCGGAAAAATCAACAGGAACCACTAATTTTTCGACGGTAAATCTGTTAGTCACAAATGGCCTCCTATGCAGTTAGCAATACCAGCATAGTAGCCAGGTGTTCAATCAGGCTATTGATTCAAATCAATTTTTCCCTCACTCAGTTTTTGAATCGCTTCATTAGTCAACCATTGGAACAATATTTTGGAAAGTCGGTGAATTCCGGGCTGATGTATTCCCTGATATAAACCGAATTCATCACCATACCCTCAACTGTCTGGCCAATACATGCTGCCGACCAGATGTGCTTTTTACCCAGATCACAATGGGATTGATCACAATCGCCGCCCAGCGTATTCCATCGGCCGGAAGGACAGTCATTGATAGAAACATTCTGACAATAACAAACGGTTTTTCCGCTCTCATCAGTCGTACAAGGCATATTCAGACACAGGGTCATCAGCTTGGGTGCATCGCAAATGATCAACTGAGCACTGTCCAGCGTGTCGAAATAATCCCCCGGCAGGCTGTCGCCCAGAGAATAGGTGGAATAAACATCAGCAACCTGCTGATCGACAAACCCCGGGAATGGTGTCCCTTCAGAGGTAGGCTGCCTGCGCTCTTCACAGGACAGATTCGCGAAATTGGCATCGTAGTTTTTGGTTAAACCACGTTCAACCGGCGTCACCACTGGACAGGTACATACTGACCAGCCGGTATCAGTACCTTTCTCATATTCTTTACATTCACCTGGCGTGCCGTCTGACTTCAGGCATTCGCATTTTGCATGCGAACATAATGCATACGGATTATCCCCACATACCTCGCCTGAATTTTCAACAGAATCTTCGGATTGAGCGAAACATGACAATGCCGATAGTCCAATCAACAGCACAACAACCAGCCGCATTAATCTACTCATAATTTTTCTCCCCAAATTTGAATTTTTATTTCAGCGAAGCTCTCGCCACCATCATTTTATGCACTGCATCAGGCCCGTCGGCAAACCTTAAAGTCCTGATCCAGGTATACATTTCCGCTAACGGCGTATCCTGAGTCAAACCCAGGCCGCCAAACATCTGGATAGCCTCATCGACGACTTTCAATGCGGTTCGAGGTGCCTGCACCTTAATCATGGAAATCCACGGTGCCGCTGCTTTCAGATCACCCTGATCCATTATCCAGGCAGCTTTCAAACATAGCAGGCGGGTCATTTCTATCTGCATCCGGCATTCAGCAATGATATCGCTGTTGCCGCCCAATTTAGCCAATGGGCGGCCAAATGCCTGCTGCCGGCCGGCCCGCTCACACATCAACTGCATGGCGTGTTCCGCCTGACCAAGGGCACGCATGCAATGATGAATACGCCCCGGTCCCAGCCGGTCCTGGGCCACTGCAAAACCTTTGCCACGAATACCAATCAAATTATCCTCGGGTACACGCACATTGGTAAAACGCAGGTGCATATGACCATGCGGGGCATCATCATGACCGAATACCAGCATTGGCCGAACGATTTCAACGCCAGGCGCATCTGCCGGAACCAGCAGCATGGAGTGCTGTGCATGACGGTCAGCATCCTCATCGGTTTTGACCATCACAATATAGATTCGGCACCGCTGGTCTCCGGCGCCTGAAATCCAGTGCTTTTCTCCATTCAGCACCCACTGACCATTATCCAGCACTGCCGGCATACTGATGTTGGTGGCATCGGATGAAGCCACCTCAGGTTCTGACATACAAAAAGCCGAGCGTGTTCTGCCTTCCAGCAGGTCTATCAGCCAGTCCTGCTGCTGCTGCTGGGAGCCGTGCCGCAGCAGCACCTCCATATTGCCGGTATCCGGCGCTGAACAGTTGAATACTTCCGACGCCAGGCGGGACCAACCCATAGCCTCGGCCAGGTAGGCATAATCCACTGTGCTTAAACCCGCTCCCTGATCAGTATCGGTCAGCCACAGATTCCATAAGCCCTGCACTCTGGCTTTGGCCTTGAGAGTCTCCAGAATGTCCAGCTGCGCGGGACTGTGCTGCCAGCGGTCTCCGGATTCACCCACTGCAGCAAAATAGTCTGCTTCTGCCGGCAGAATTTCCCCGCGAATCATGTCTTGGACCTGCTGCAGGAGCGCAGCAGCTTTATCAGAAATTCCTAGGTTCATCCAGGTGTACTGCATTCAGTTGATACAGGCTGGAAGCCTAGCATACTTTGCCGCAGCTATACTTCCATACCTTCCCGGATGATATGCCTTGCATAATGTCCCAGCGCCTGAGCCCCCGGACCGTACATGGCAAACGCCGGATTACTGGTTTGCTTATGGTAATAACGGTAATAAATCTGCTGAGCAATTACTGCCAGTCGGAATATGCCGTAGGCATAGAAAAACGTAAAATCAGTAATTTTCTGCCCGGTCTGCTGTGCGTAGTACTGCACCACCTCACGCCTGGTAAACATGCCGGGCGCGTCCGACGGCTGTTTTTTAAGAACCTTGAGCGATTCGGGATCGTTGGGCTCTATCCAGTACACCAGCGCCGCACCCAAATCCATCAGCGGATCACCCAGGGCGGAAATTTCCCAATCCAGCACGGCTTTTACCGAACGCATCTGATCCTCTGCCAGAATCAGATTATCGATGCGAAAGTCCCCATGCAGAATACTGTGCGCCGACTCCTGCTTCGGCCGATTGGCATCCAGCCAGTCACGCACATCATCAAATGCTTCAGCATCATCGGTCAGTGCCTTTACGTAGCGCTCATTCCAGCCTTTGATCTGGCGCTCGATATAACCCTGTGGCCTGCCGAAGCTTTCCAGTCCGGCTGCATGGAAATCCACCTGATGCAGTTCCACCAGCTTGTCCCAGAAAGCATGACAGAACATCCGGGTATGCTCCAGAGTCCAACCCCATTGCTCCGGTATCCGGGTATTCAAGTGAACTCCGGGCACCCGGTCCATAATGTAAAACTCGGCACCAATCACAGATTCTTCATGGCTGGCGTAATACAGCACATTGGGCACTGTCGGATAGACCGGTTGAATGGCTTTAACGACGGTATACTCCCGCCACATGGAATGACCGGATTTAGGCTTGGCGCCTGCCGGCGGTTTGCGTAATACCAGGTCCTTTTCAGGATAACTCAGCAGATACGTCAGGTTGGAAGCGCCGGAGGTAAACTGCTGTACCTGCGGAGTACCGTGCAAACCATTGATATGCTGTTTGAGCTCTGCATCAACCGCAGCAATATCAAAACTGTCTTCCTGACGTACAGCAGTTAGATCCGGCATGGTTGATTTCTAATTTGACCAGCTTTAATGATACCCGCTTTCCGGTGTTACTTTTCCACGGAAAATGTAATACACAAAAATGGTGTAAATCAAAATGATCGGCAGCAGGATCAATACCCCGAGAATACTGAACAACTGCGACTCATGTGCAGCGGCAGCCTGGTAGACACTGATGTCAGGCGGCACGATAAGCGGCAGCGTACTGAATGCAAGCCCGACAAAGCTGATGATAAACAACCCGGCTGTACCCAGAAACGGCCATAGACTCTTGTTTTTGCGCAGCGCAAGGTAAACGCTGAAAGCCAGCAGCCCGGTTATCGTGGGCACCGGCCACAGGAAATAAAAATTCGGCAGAGAAAACCATTTTTCTGCAATGCGCGGTGACATCAGTGGCGTCCATAAACTCACCAGCGCGATAAACAACAGCAACCCGGCCAACAGCCAGGTGGCAATGCGTTGCATCTTTTGCTGCAACTCGCCGATGGTTTTCAGATTCAACCAGCATGCTCCCAGTGTGGCATAACCAACCACCACCCCTGCCCCGCAGAACAGACTGAACGGTGTCAGCCAGTCAAACGCTCCACCGGCAAAGCGATTGTCCACAACAGTAATACCCTGCAGCAGCGCACCCAGAATAATACCCTGGCTCAGTGCAGCCCCCAATGAACCGAATAAAAATGCTTTATCCCACCAGTGATGGTTCGGTTTGGCGACATGCCGGAACTCAAATGCCACACCCCGGAAAATAAGCGCCAGCAGCATGAAGATCACCGGAATGTAAAGGGCCGGCATGATGATCGAATAGGCTAGCGGAAAAGCCACAAACAGGCCGCCGCCACCCAGCACCAGCCAGGTTTCATTGCCGTCCCAGAATGGTGCTACGGAGTTCATCATCAAATCACGATTGGCTTCCGACTTTTCCAGCCCGAACAGCATGCCCACACCCAGGTCAAATCCATCCAGAATGGTGTATACAATCACGGCCACCGCCAGTACTATTCCCCAGATCAACGGCAATGTATCAGGCATCAGACTGCTCCCGGTTTAAAGTGTCAAAGCTGCCTGATTCCGCACCTGAAAGCGGTCTACCGGCAGTAGGTGAAGCTGGCGCTTCAAGCACTTCAGGCTCAGGGCCTTTATGGATCAGCCGGTTGATGTAATAAATACCAGCGCTGAACACTACCCCGTATACCAGAACAAACAGCAGCAACGAAACCAGAACGCTGTTCGCACTGACTGGCGAGGCAGCGTCTGCTGTGCGTAACACCTGGTGTGCCAGCCATGGCTGGCGGCCTATTTCAGTGGTCATCCAACCGGCCAGCAAAGCAATGAAACCCAATGGCCAGGCAAACCGCAAAGGCCGCATAAACCACTGTGCATCAAACAAACGTCCGCGCCACCACAACACTCCCCCCAACAGACCGATGCCGATTAACAGCAGGCCGATTCCGACCATGATGCGAAATGAGAAGAATACCGGTAGTACCGGCGGCTGGTCTTCAACCGGAAAATCATTCAGCCCCGGAAACAGACCATCCCGTTCGTGAGTAATTATCAGGCTGGCCAGATTGGGAATGCCGATCTCAGCATGGTTGGTCTGCTGTTGCTGATCCGGCCAGGCAAACAACAGTAAAGGTGCCGGTTTGTCAGAATGCCAGTGTGCCTCCATGGCGGCTATTTTTGCCGGCTGGTGTTTTGCCGTATTCAAGCCGTGCAGGTCACCGATGAACAATTGCAGAGGTGCCAGCAGCATAACCATTCCCAGGGCCATTTTCAGCATGGTGGGCGACTGTCTGGGAAACCTGCCCGCTACGCGGTAACGGGCCGCCACTGCCAGAACCACCACTGCTGTCGTCAAATAGGCGGCAAGCAGCATGTGTGCGAACCGGTATGGGAAACTTGGGTTGAAAATAATCTTGATCCAGTCCACCGGATATGCAATGCCGTCGCGCATTTCAAACCCGGCCGGTGTATGCATCCAGCTGTTCGCAGATAATATCCAGAAAGCCGACATCAAGGTGCCGAATGCCACAGCGATTGCCGCAGTCAGCTGCAGCCAGCGCGGCACCTTTCCCCAGCCAAACAGCAATACTCCTAAAAAGGTTGCTTCAAGGAAAAATGCCGTCAGTACCTCGTAACCGATCAACGGCCCGAGTACATTACCCAGGATGCGTGAAAACTCGCTCCAGTTGGTGCCGAACTGGTAGGAAAGTACAATTCCGGAAACCACGCCCATGCCGAAGGATACGGCAAAAATTTTGGTCCAGAATTTTGCCAGTTTCTGATAGCGCTCACGGTTGGTTTTGATCCACATCGCCAGCAATACAGCAATATATGCTGACAATCCAATAGTGAATGCCGGAAAAATAATGTGAAAAGAGATCGTAAAGGCAAACTGCAGCCGCGCCAGCATGACCGGATCAAAATCCATGTATTGCTCTCCTGATTAAAACACCTGGATGCTGGTTAATAATTTGAAGGCACCGGACACTAAAAACAAGCGTTTTTGCAGACGAAAATTATTCTTTTCGGCGGAATTGGTAAGGTCCTTCCTGTGCGCCCCAGACCTGCTCATCAGCGGCATTAAACCCACGATCCCAGGAGTCAATTCCATTGGCTGTTACAACCACTTCTGAGGTGGCATAACTGGCTTCATTCAAGCTGCTGTTACAGTCCTTCCCCTGAGTGCCGCCAACATATTGCTGCTCATCATTCATTTGCAGAAATACACTGCACCCCATCCGCAAGCTCAGGTCACCCGGGCCGAATTCGTCCAGCATATCCGGATGCTCCCAGCTGCCCACCGCCGAGTCAGGGTCCGGCAGCGTATAGACATCCGATACAAATTGTCCCGGCTGAGGTTCATACAAGTGGTAAATTCTTTGCCTGTAAGGCCTGCGGATGCTTTCAGCACTGGCCTGCTCCAGGTAAATCCAGATTCCATCCTCCCGCTCTTTCCAGATGATTGCGGCAGCCAGTCTGATATCAAAATAACCCGCATCATGCAGGGCCTGTTCACCGGAGTTAAAGTTGCCGGTCAACCATGCGCCCAGCTGCTGCAGTTCGGTTTCCGGCTTGGCGGACCTGCTCTGACAGGCACCAATCACAATGCCTGATAACAGCAACAGCCCTGCCAGCAACCATTGTTTCATTGAAACTGCCTGCTATCAGTCAACATGGCTATTGACAGCTATGACACTTACCATAAACTTCCACCACCTGTTTATCAGCAGCAAAACCCTTGGCTTGGGCCGCTTCCAGGACATCTTTGGATAATGCGCTGCCGGGCACCTCTATGACTGTGTCACATGCCTGGCAAATCAGGAACTGTCCGTTATGCGCTTCTTCAGGGTGTACGCAGCAGACGAAGGCATTCAGTGTTTCCAGGCGATGAATAAAGTGATTGTCGAGCAGAAAATCCAGCGCACGATACACCGTTGGCGGCGCTGTCCGGCGCTGTTTCTGGCCGTCCTGATTACTCAGCGCATCCAACAGATCATAGGCTTTCACCGGCCCTTCAGCGGTGATGATTAATTCAAGCACCTGGCGGCGCGTGGGCGTCAGGCGAAGTTCGCGCTTAGCACAAACCTGCTCGACTTCACGAAGTATGGATGCGACTGACATGGCCATATTTTAACAGCAATTCCGCCGATTAATGTGATTGCTCTTGTGGTTGCCGGTTGGCTGCTATCCATTTGATGGCAGTTTCAATTCTCTGCAGACTGCGATCTCTGCCCATCAGCAGCAGTGTCTTGTCAATTGACGGCGAAGCACCATGTCCGGTCAACGCAACACGCAGAGGCTGCCCTACTTTACCCATCCCGATGTCCAGCTGCTGCATCACCTGGTGCACAGCTGCCGACAGTGCTTCCTGCTGCCAGTCTTCGATTGCCTTCAGTTGTTCCGTTAACGCCTCCAGAACAGGTATTGCGACCAAGCGCAGGTGTTTTTTAGCCTGGGCAGGATCGTATTCATCGAAATCTTCAAAAAATGCCCGGCTCTGGGAAACCAGCTGTTGCAGATTGCCGATGCGTTCGCGTTGCACATCAACCACCGGTTCGGTGCCGGCCGGATCGATTCCGGCCTGCTGCCAGTGCCAGGCCGCCTGTTCAGACACGGTTTCCAACGGCAATGTTTTCAGATAATGCTGATTCAGCCAGTCGAGTTTATCCGTATCAAAAACGGCTGCCTTTTTATTCACACCTGACAGATCAAACAGCTTGATCATCTCACCCAGACTAAAAATCTCCTGATCACCATGCGACCAGCCCAGGCGAACCAGCTGATTCAATACCGATTCCCGCAGATATCCCATGTTGCGATACTCAATCACACTGACCGCGCCATGCCGTTTGGACAGTGGTGACCCATCTTTCCCGAGTATCATCGGCACATGCCCGAACGCCGGCACCGGCGCTTCCAGCGCATGGTAAATATTGATCTGTCTGGGAGTATTGTTGATGTGATCATCGCCGCGGATGACATGACTGATGCGCATGTCCAGATCATCCACCACCACACAGAAGTTATAGGTTGGCGAACCGTCAGGGCGGCATATGACCAGGTCATCCAGCTCAGCATTCTGGGTAACCACCGAACCACGGGTCAGATCTGTGAAACTGACCTCACCATCCTGTGGGTTGGCAAACCTGATGACTGCGCCGTCTGCCGGCCCCAGCCCCAGTGAACGGCAATGCCCGTCGTATCGCGGCTTGCGTTTTTCCTGCATGGCCTGTTCACGTAACCTGTCCAGCCGTTCCCTGGAACAATGGCAGTAATACGCCTGATTCTTCTCAAGCAGTTGCTGAATAACTTCCTGATAGCGTTCGAACCGCTCGGATTGACGATAGAACCCTCCATCGTAGTCCAGCTGCAGCCACTCCATACCGTCCAAAATAGCCTGCTCTGCCGCCTGGGTTGAGCGCTCCCGGTCTGTATCTTCAATACGCAATACAAACCGGCCGCCATGATGGCGGGCATACAGCCAGCTGAACAAAGCCGTGCGGGCACCACCGATATGCAGATAACCGGTGGGGCTGGGCGCAAAACGGGTACGTACTTCAGTCATCGATAGGAAACCATAATCAAACGCGCAATTTTAACCCGGATGCTGGATTGGTTTCCCGGTTTTTTTAAACAAACTGTTTCCTCCCGGGAGGTTGATCTGCAAGTTTCAGTGTCGGTATCCATGCAAATCATGCCGCGACTGTCAGAACCACTTATCTGCACAACGGTCTGATTCGATTGATAGGCGTTTATGGTGGTATTGTAAAGAAGTATGCCAACTTCCCATTCACAACCCGTCCGGAGTCAGCGCGCTGTTTTCACCATTCTTCAGCGTCTGACCGGGTTTCGTGCAAAACTTATTTTCGCTGTTGTCGGTTTGCTGTTGCTGACAGTCGGTGCTGTATGGCTGTTGGGTAGCAGCGCTCCCAACGATCTGCAGCGGGTGCTGCAGCGTGGCGAGTTGTTAATGCTGACGCGCAACAGCGCCAGCACGTATTTTGAAGATGTGGAAGGTCCGGCAGGGCTGGATTATGAACTTACCCTGGGGTTCGCCAATTACCTGGGCGTCGAGCTAAGTGTTCAAATTCTGAATGATGTCAATGAGTTGTTGCCCGCGCTGAGTGAATACCAAGGTGATGTGGTGGCTGCCGGCATCACCATTACGCCAGACCGGCAACGGGTATATCGGTTTGGCCCCAGTTATCAACGAGCCATTCCCACAGTGGTCAGTAAACGCGGTGAGCCCAAACCGAAATCATTTCAGGACTTAACTGATGGGGTGATTGGTATCAGCGCCGGCTCCAGCTACCTCGCGCAGCTGCGTGAACAACGCGACCTTCATCCGGAGCTGGAGTGGTTGGAGCTGGATCGCGCCGGTATCGAAGATTTACTGCAAATGGTCAGCATCGGTGAGTTGGATTACACCATCATCGATTCCACCGATCTGGTCTTAAACCAGCCGTTCTTCCCTTATGCCGAAGCCGCATTTCAGTTTCCACAAAGTGATCAGCTGGCCTGGGCGTTTCGCGGCGGTAACGATGACTCGCTGGTGCAGCAGGCCCGCGCTTATTTTTATCAACTGGAACAATCAGGCGTACTCAATGAGTTGCGTGCCAAGTACACCACTTCAGACAATAACTACAATGTCGTCAACACCATAACCTTCCAGAACCGCATTCGTGACCGGTTACCTGAATTGCGAGCCCTGTTCGAGCTGGCTGCCAACAATAACGCCATGGACTGGCGGCTGCTGGCGGCCGTCGGTTATCAGGAATCGCACTGGAACCCGGATGCTGTTTCCCCGACCGGGGTACGCGGCATCATGATGCTGACTCAATCAACCGCTAATGACCTTGACATTGCTGACCGTGCCGACCCGGCGCAAAGCATAGACGGCGGAACACGCTATTTAAGCGCCATGATTGCGAATCTTCCCGAACGCATTCAGGAGCCCGACCGGACCTGGCTGGCGTTGGCCGCCTACAACATCGGATATGGTCACCTGGAAGATGCGCGGGTACTGACTCAGCGTCAGGGAGGCGACCCTGATAAATGGGATGATGTACGTCAGCGGCTGCCGTTACTGGCCCGTCAGACGCATTATCAAAACCTGAAACACGGTTATGCCCGCGGCTCAATGGCTGTGCGTTATGTCGATAACATTCGAGCCTATTACGATATTCTCACCTGGATGGATACCCGCAACCACCCACTGGTATCGTGGAGCCCGGATAACCACGCAGACACCTGATATCTAATCCAAAACCTTATTCCAAAGCGCGCCTGATTCGCTGCTCTGGTCTATCGCGGAAATTCGCTCCGCATGCAGTTGCAATTCATCTGCGGGAACCACAACACCGGCAATATCCCGTACGGGCAAATCCAAATGATCGGCATCGTGCACAACCGTCTGCTTCAGATTTAAATCCAGAGCTGACTGTCCGCCGGTCATCATCAGATAAACATCCAGCAGCAATTCTGCATCCAACAGTGCACCGTGAAGCTGCCGGTTGCTGTTGTCTACTTCATAACGGCGGCACAGGGCATCCAGGCTGTTGCGTTGTCCAGGATGCAACTCACGGGCCAGTGTCAGTGTATCCAGCACAGTGGCGTAGTCTTCCACTTTGCCTGCTTCGGGGTCACACAGGGTCAGCTCATGATTTAAAAAACCGATATCGAAAGGCGCATTGTGAATAATCAGCTCGGCGCCCTGGATAAACGCCAACAGCTCCTCGACAACTTCGGCGAAACGCTGTTTATCCTGCAGGAACTCATTGCTCAAGCCGTGCACCTGTAGCGCGCCCTCCTCCACATCGCGCTCAGGGTTCAGGTATTTGTGGAACATATTGCCGGTCGGCCGGCGTTCCACCAGCTCCAATGCGCCGATTTCTATAATACGGTGACCGTCCTGTGGCTCCAGGCCGGTGGTTTCAGTATCCAATACTATTTGCCGCATATTCCTGCCTTACTTTCGCGGTACTGCGCTTCTGGCCAGTTGGTCCGCTCGTTCATTTTCCGGGTGCCCGCTATGTCCACGGACCCAATGCCAGCGAATCTCGTGTTGTTCCAGCAATGGCACCAGCTGTTGCCACAAGTCTACATTCTTAACCGGCTTTTTGGCAGCCGAACGCCATCCCCGCGCAATCCAGCCGGGCAGCCATTCTGTGGCTCCCTGCATCAGGTATTTGGAATCGGTATACAGGTCCACCATACAAGGGCGTTTCAACGCCTGCAGACCGGCAATGGCCGCCAGCATTTCCATGCGGTTATTGGTAGTTTGCCGTTCTCCGCCTGATAATTCCCGTTCGTGGCCTTCAAAGCGCAAAATCGCTCCCCAGCCACCCGGTCCCGGATTACCGCTGCATGCGCCATCGGTATACAACTCAACTTGTTTTTTCATAAATGCTGAATTTCTGTTCTGCTGTTCCTTGCGCAGCCGCAACTAAGATAAGCCACCAGTTCTGCTAAGTGCCACCGCCGGCTGAGCCACCCGGCGACGGGTCCGGCGGATATAAGGCTGACTGACGCCCCCCACCTGCCGTTTATTCAGCACACTGATCTGCAGCGGCCGGAATCGCCACAAGCCTGAACCGTGCCAGCTTTTGTGCATCATCTGTAAGCCGACTGCGCGCGCTATACTATTGATTCCCCCGGCCGCCTGCAAACCGATCCCGGCAATGCCGGCCAAGCGCCAGATACGCGCATCCAGCGGATTCAAAGCAACGCTCACCAGGCTGCCGCCCGGCACCAAAACCCTGGCTATGTCCGCCAGCAATCGCCTGCGGGAACGCCACTCCAGACCCAGATAGCGCCATATCACCACGTCTACACTGCGGCTGATCAGCGGCAACATTTCCAAACTGCATTGCGCCGGCGACTGCCAGGTGCTGGTCGCTGCCCGCCAGGCAATGGATTCTGACATGCCGGTTGCCGGCAGTTCCAGCCATGCCAGCTCTATGACCGTTTGGTTTTCTAAATTCGGCAAACAGGCGGCCAATGCCTTCTGCTCTGCAGCCAGTATGCTGCGCCCCAGCGTTGTCGCAGTCCATAACCGGATAGGCATTTCCGTATTTGAATGCCGGTGACGGTTTTGCTTAGCCAACCACTTTGATAGCATGCCTGCAGATAATTCTATTGATAGCGATTAACCATTATGCCGCAATTGGCTGCCATACCGGCATTTACCGATAATTACATCTGGGCACTGCACGATAACCGCCATTGCGTGGTTGTTGATCCCGGGCAGGCTGAACCGGTACAGGCGTTTCTGGAAACCACAGGCACCCGTCTGGCCGGCATATTAGTCACTCACCATCACGCTGACCACATTGGCGGGATAGATGAACTGCTGATGATGCACCGAAAACAATATCCGACAGCACCTCCACTGCCGGTAAGCGGCCCATCGGACAGCCGTATTCCACAGATCAACCATATTGTTGGAGAAGGTGACAGCGTTGCTCTGGCACACTGGGGAATCACTTTTCAGGTACTGGAGTTGCCCGGGCATACCCTCAGTCATATTGCCTTCTGGAATAAACAATGGTTGTTCTGCGGCGATACTTTGTTCAGCGCAGGCTGCGGACGTTTATTTGAAGGATCACCGGCTCAGATGCAAAACTCACTGGACAAGCTGGCACAGCTGCCGGGCTCGTTACTGGTCTGTTGTACCCATGAATATACTCAGTCCAACTGTCACTTTGCCTTGCAGGTTGAACCGGATAATCTGAAATTGCAGCAGTGGTCCAGGCAAGTCCGGGAATTACGCTCGCAACAGAAAATGACACTTCCGGTGACCCTGGCTGATGAGCTAAGCTACAATCCGTTTTTGCGCAGCCGTGAAGCCAGCGTTATCGATGCGGCCAGGCAGCGAAGCGCTAATACAGGCCAGCCGGCTCCGCCCATTGATAAGCTGGTTGAGGAACCGCACCGGGTTTTAGCGGTCATTAGAAGCTGGAAAGACACAGCCTGATTGGGCGGTGCACGATTCAAACCCGATTGGATAGTGAAATGCCGGGATACGGATACCCCGGAACGGCCTTCGGCCGTAACAGGCATATCAGTGTCTGATATTGCAGCTCGATACATTGGATCGATTGAGCTGCCTAGCTGAACAACTAGAACAATTTCTATGCTGCGAATTTTCACCACTTTGATGGCAGTTTTATGGTTAGCGGCGTGCGCTTCGCTGACCCCCGAACCCGATACTGAGCCGGCTGCCCCCCAACCACAACCGGAACCACCAGCCGGTAACAGCAGCAGCGATGACCCCAATGATATTATCGACCAGGCCAGCCAGGACCTGTTCAACGACCTGCCTTTCGTTGGCCCGCCGGAACCACCGGTTGAACAAACGCCGGTGTATATCTGGGAGCGGCTCATCGGCGGTTTCAGTCTGCCTGACTGTTCACCGGGCACAACCGCCCATACCTGGCAGGACTGGTATGGCAACCACCCTGAATATATGCAACGCGTGTTTGTGCGCGCGCGTCCCTGGCTGTATGACATTCTCGGTCAGATAGAAGAACGCGAACTGCCCTATGAACTGGCGCTGCTGCCGATTGTGGAAAGTGCTTACGACGCGTTCGCTTTTTCCACTGCAGCCGCAGTCGGCGGCTGGCAGTTCACAGCCCCTACAGCGCGGGATTACGGATTAAAAATCAACACCTGGTACGACGGCCGGCGGGATATGTATGCCGCAACCCGTGCCGCTCTGAATTATCTGCAGGTACTTTTCAAGCAGTTTGAAAACAACTGGCGGCTGGCTCTGGCCGGATACAATGCCGGCGCTGGACGCGTCAGCCGGGCTGTTGCCCGGCACGGCGGCAACGTCCGCAGTCTGCAGGCCAGTGACCTGCGGCTGCCCCGCGAAACGCGCGGCTTTGCCCCCAAGCTGCACGGTTTAAGCTGTTTGCTGCGCAACCCGCATGAATACAATATTAAATTGCCTCCAATTCCAGACAGTCCACTGATTACTGCAGTAGAACTGGAGCAACCTGTGGATCTGGTTTACGCGGCATACCTTGCCGAATTACCGGTAACAGAGTTATATGCACTCAATCCTGGACTTAACCGTTGGAGTACACCACCGGATGGGCCTCACCGGCTGATTTTGCCGGCTGATAAGGCTGAAGGCTTTGCGCAGGCTATGACAACTCAGCAGATGCCTGAAGAATCACCCTCATGGAGCACCATTACGGTTGAACCAGGTGATACTTTAAGCAAGCTGGCGCGTGAACACAGCACTTCAATAGAAGCCTTGCGCGAACACAACAGCTTGACTAACGATATGATTTTTCCGGGCCAGATACTGCGCACCGGGACCGTCGCTTATACACAGATACCCGATTATCAGCAGTCACTGGCAGAATTGCAGAGCCTGCAGCAGGGACTGCTGCCCGCCAGCCGGACCCGACACCGAATACGCCGTGGAGAATCGTTATCCACAATAGCCCAGCAATACGGTGTCAGTGTCGGCAATCTGCAGCGCTGGAATCAGCTAAACGACCCACACCGTATTCGTGCTGGTCAGAACCTGGTTGTTCTGGCACCGCTTAAACCGGCCGGCAATCGCCGTTATCGGGTTCAGCCCGGTGATTCACTGTGGCGTATCGCCCGCCGGCACCGGGTGTCGGTTGAATCACTGCGCAACTGGAACCGGTTATCGGTGGACAGTATTCTGCAACCCGGCCAGGTATTGCTGCTTGCACCGCGACCGTAAAGCCTGGACACTATTGGATTGAGTCCATACGAGAGCCTTTACGTGTTGCATATCAGTCTGAAAAGCTGCTTGGTAAACTGCCTGCTCTGGGCACTGCTGACCTCAGTTCCTGCTACTGGAGATGATCTGCCGCTCACACTTACCGGTCCGCTGGTCCAGGGCGGCATGCTGATAGGACAAACCGACCCTGAAGCCCGGGTCAGCCTGGATGGCCAGCTGCTGACGGTTGATCCGCAAGGTTATTTCGTGATGGGCTTTGGCAGGGATGCTGAGAAAGCCCAATTGCTTAGTGTGCGCATACCGGGCCGTCAACCGGTTGAACGGGTCTTGCAGCCGGCACGCAGGGCATACCAGATCGAACGAATTGACGGCCTGCCAGCCAATACCGTCAATCCACCTGCCAGCGTTATTGAACGCATCAACCGGGAAGCCGGGCAGGTGTCCAATGCACGGGCACGCCGTGACCAGCGCAGCGACTGGCGGCAAAACTTTGTGATGCCCTCGCAAGGCCGCATCAGCGGCGTTTACGGGAGTCAGCGGGTGCTCAATGGTGAACCCCGCAGGCCGCATTACGGTCTGGATATTGCAGCTGACGAAGGCACCGCAATAGTTGCCCCGGCAGCCGGTATTGTGACACTGGCTGAACCTGATCTGTATTACTCAGGCGGCACGGTAATCATCGACCATGGGCATGGTGTATCGTCGACTTTTCTACATATGCAATCAGTGGATGTCGAGGTTGGTCAAACACTGGCTCAGGGTGATTATGTTGGCGGCATTGGTGCTACCGGGCGAGCGACCGGTCCCCATCTGGACTGGCGCATGAACTGGCGTGACCAGCGTATCGACCCGATGTTGTTGCTGGAGCCGGATAACTGGCAACCGGCTGATAATTAATGCCGACTTTTTATAAACAGTTACTGATCGCATTACTGGCAGGCCTGTTGCTGAGTGGCTGTGTCAGCCAACCCCAGCAAACCGATAACCCGCTGGCTCAGTCGGTTGATGATGTAATTACCCGGCTGGGAGTTACCCTGCCCGGACAATACAGTAATTTTGCCCAGCACCGCCTGGACAGTGCGGTTCCGCTGCTGCGGCTTGAGATCAACCGGCAGAATACACCCGGTCAGTTTCTGCTGGTGCAGTCATCGGTTCATAACGCTGTTCCCGAACGTCGTTTTATCTGGCAGTTCACCCGTACACCGGGTGCCGAGTTACAGTTGACATTCGCACCCATTTTGAACGGCGCCATGGGGCAAAGCTGCCAGCTGGTGTTATTGCCTTCCAACGACGGTATCAGCGGTACCACACAGCAACAGGAATGCCTGTTGCCGAATCGGGAAAATCAGCCAATTGGCCTGCTCAAGGAGTTCCTGCTGAACCCAGATCGTATTGAACTGGGTGAGCGGCTGTATAACCTGGAAACCAATTCAGCTTTATCCGACGACACCAAACTGCTGTTCCGCCGCCAGCTGAGCTACAGCGGCTGGGCCGGTAAGCTGGATCAGTCAAATCAGGTCGACAGCAGTGACCAGTGGTTGCTGGCCAAGCCATTTACTCTGCACAATCA
Organism: Wenzhouxiangellaceae bacterium; assembly: GCA_028289455.1. GTDB lineage: Bacteria > Pseudomonadota > Gammaproteobacteria > Xanthomonadales > Wenzhouxiangellaceae > JAJFKX01. The sequence continues at coordinate 1,372 of JANQPN010000059.1, read as the reverse complement.
GGGAGATTCCATCGAGCTGTTCGACAGTGCTGATCGCAGCCTGGGATACCGGTTGGAGCTGGCGCGCATTGTTTATCGTGCTGATCAGCCTGAAGTGCTGCGGCTGGCAGTGATTGATACCACAAGCGGGAAACAGATTGCCTATGCCTGGTCCAGTACCGATTCACCGCGTATCGGCATCAACCTCGGTTGGCTGCAGGTCGGTATGGAACTGGAGCAGTCTGAGCCATGAGCAGCCGGCCTTAAATGCTGCCCGGCCGCTTATTGCCTGGGGCAGCGGTCAATAGGTGCAAATCCGCCGGTTACGCCTTTGGTAACCACTGACACCGCATTGTGCGGGTGCAGGCTTTCAAAATGCTGGCAGCGTGCCCAAAAGTCGACAATCCGCTGATCATTATCCAGTGCCCGTTTGATTCGGCGACCGGCATCTTCACAAAACATCAGGTTGGCACCGTTTAAACGGGCAAAAGCCTGTTCATCTTCGCGCTTAACCGCGGTTTGTACTGGTGTCTGTAAAGCATCTTCCGCCAGATCAATCAGATCCACCAGCGGAAAGGCATCCAGCCCATTGACCAGCCTTACCCGCATGTCAGCTGCACTTCGCTGGCTGTGCGGAGTGGCCATGATGCCCTCCTCGGTGCGCAGCCAATCGCTGACCACACTGCGGTTAATCGTTGTGCTGCCGGCAAAGTCATGCTCGAACTGCTGCTGGATCAGTTGTCTGGCCAGCGCCGCAGAACATGGACAAGTGCTTGAATACAGCACCTGAAGCGACATCTCCAGAGAAAACGCCTGCTCTTTCATCTGCCCGATCACGCTGACTGGATACCTGCGCCAGCCGGAATTATCACTGACCAGTGCTGGACGACGAATCAGATAATCAAAGTCAATCCGCACCATGGCCTGATCACTCAGACCGCTGTGCGACTCAAGAAATGTCTCCACCAGGGTTTTCAATGTTGTCGGCGTTACCGTCTCACGCGCCAGCATCTGATCCAAATGCAGATACAGCCGCGACATATGAATGCCCTGTACTTCCGGATCGGCCAAATTCACAAATGCGGTAATCCGGGCTGGACAATGAATGATGTCACCGCCAGCGGTTTCCACCCTTACCGGCATTTCGATCTCGTTCATGCCAACCCAGTCCAAGGTCCCCGCCACCTTGGCATTGACCTCGTTGGCGATATCCGGCATCACACTGACATTATTGGATTTACTCATCAAAGTCCCGCAGCTCAATAAGATTAACTGAAAGTACAGTAAGTATAGGTTATCAGGCAGTTTTTCCAGTGAATATGGAAAATTTGAATGGTCGGAGCGAGAGGATTCGAACCTCCGACCCCCACAACCCCATTGTGGTGCGCTACCA
>JANQPN010000027.1 GCA_028289455.1 Wenzhouxiangellaceae bacterium | reverse complement strand
GCGCTCTTCCGGTGCATTATCAATCTGATCATACGCCTTCACTTCCCCGCCACGCGCTTCCGCGCATACCTTCGTCAACGCCGCCGTCAGCGTCGTCTTGCCATGATCTACGTGACCAATCGTGCCTACATTCACATGCGGCTTCGTACGTTCAAATTTTTCCTTGGACATTGTATTTGCTCACCAAAATATTAATAACTGTTTACGCTCACAACCTAAAAAATGGTGCCCACAACTGGACTTGAACCAGTGACCTCTCCCTTACCAAGGGAGTGCTCTACCGTCTGAGCTATGCGGGCCTTCTGCCACTTTACCTATACCTGGAGCGGGAGACGGGAATCGAACCCGCATCATCAGCTTGGAAGGCTGAGGTTCTACCATTGAACTACTCCCGCCTCGTCACAACTGCAAGTGTTGTTTCGAGAACATAAAATTAGGCATCCCGCCAGAGTATCAGCGAAACGCCACAATCATATTCAAATTTTTAATACAATCAGATACTTAATAAAGCCTCTAACTGCATTTCCACCAACCTTTTCACAGGCTGATATGGTGGAGGGGGCAGGATTCGAACCTGCGAAGGCTTAGCCAGCAGATTTACAGTCTGCCCTCGTTGACCGCTTGAGTACCCCTCCAACAGCCAAGCCGCCTATTTTCTAACGCACAGTGCCTGCTGTCAAGCAATAAATAGGAGAAATCGAAAAGCGGGAAAAACCAGACTTAGCGGACTGCAGCAGAGCTAGTCATCATCTTCAGGCTCAGCATCTTCATCAACCTCGAAATCCACATCTTTCAGCTTCGCAGGACGTTGATAAAACCGGCTGTGTTCTTCATCACCGGAGGAAAAAATATCTTCATCCAGTTCCGGATTCTCTGACCAGATATCCGCCAGCTCATCTTTCAGCGCACGCCGCTCCCGCAAAGCCTCAATCTGCCGCCAGCTAGGCGTTGTAGTTTTCCGCGCCTGACCCGCTGTTTTGCCACCCGGACCAGATTTTGACCCATTCTCTAACTTACTCTTGCCTGCACCCATCACTGCATTACCAATATGAGCTAAAGACCTCTGCTTAACCGAATTTTACCCAAACCGGTGCGCAGCGCAAGCGGGTTTATATGACAATTAATTTCAGTGCTTTATGATTGACGACAATAGCCTGTTAAAAGAGATATCAGGTGGCATCAAACAGCCTTGTTCAACGAGCTAAACATTAAACCGGAAATGCATCACATCGCCTTCCCTGACAATATAATCCTTGCCTTCCAACCTCAGCTTACCGGCTGATTTGCTGCCCTGCTCGCCCTGATATTGAATATAGTCTTCATACGCAGTCACTTCAGCCCGAATGAAGCCGCGTTCAAAATCAGTGTGTATGCGTCCGGCAGCCTGCGGCGCGGTAGCCCCGCGATGCACGGTCCAGGCCCTGACTTCTTTCTCACCTGCAGTAAAGAAAGTCTGCAGGTCCAATAATTCATAGCCTGCCCGAATCAATCGATTCAACCCCGGTTCATCCAACCCCAGATCTGATAGAAATTCCTGCTGATCTTCGCCATCCAGCTGTGCCAGTTCAGCCTCTATACCGGCACAGATAACCACTGTCCCGGATTGTTCCCGGGCAGCCAGCTGGCGCACCTGATCCACATACTCATTACCATCCAGATGCTGCTCGTCAACATTGGCAACATACAGCACCGGCTTGGCAGTCAGTAACTGATAGCCGGCAATCTGCCGGTTTTCTTCATCTGTCATTTCCAGGCTGCGGACCGGTTGCCCTTCGGACAGGTGTCGGTGAACTTTTTCCAGCCTCGCAGTACTGGCCAATGCTTCCTTATCTCCGGATTTAGCCTGCCGTGAAACTTTATTGAGGGCTTTTTCAACAGACTCCAGATCAGCCAGCGCCAGTTCGGTATTAATCGTTTCAATATCTGCCAGCGGATCTATGCGCCCATCTACATGCACCACATCATCATCTTCAAAACAGCGAACGATATGCGCTATTGCATCGGTTTGCCGGATATTGGCCAGAAACTGATTACCCAGCCCTTCCCCTTTGGCTGCGCCGCGTACCAGCCCGGCAATATCGACAAACTCCATGCTGGTGGGCACGATGCTTTGAGGATTGACTATGTCAGCCAGCTGTCGCAGGCGCATATCCGGCACCGGCACAATGCCGACATTCGGATCAATGGTGCAAAACGGATAGTTGGCTGCATCAATACCCGCTTTGGTCAATGCATTAAATAACGTTGATTTACCCACGTTGGGTAAGCCGACTATGCCACAGTTGAAGCCCATCTCATCAGTTCCTAATAGTTTGGTGTTACATATATCCGGCAGCTGGCGGAAGCTAGCTGTCGGACGAGGTGTGCAATTCTTTCATTGCCCGTGGCAATTCACCTTTGAGCACCAGTGGAATGGTATCTCTGGCTTTCAATAAAGCATTGGCGATTGCCTGCTGTTGTTCTGCCGACGGTCTTCCCGATGTCAGGTAGTTTGATACCTGGTGGGCCTGCCCCGGGTGACCAACGCCAACCCTCAGGCGCAGAAAATTGCCTGAACCCAGATGCCTCACAATATCGCGCACACCGTTATTCCCCCCATGTCCGCCACTTTGCTTATAGCGAATGGTCCCGGGAGGCAGATCCAGCTCATCATGCACCACAAGTACACGCGAGGCTGTGTCTTCTGCACTTAACTTATACCAGTCGACTACCGCCCGGACTGACTGCCCACTCAGGTTCATGAAAGTCTGGGGTTTCAACAACAGGCAATCGGTTCCTGCAATGGTTGCCCGGTACTGCAGTGCATGCAGTTTTTTCTGAACGGTAAAACTACTGCCGGCACCTGCCAGCAGATCAACAAACCAAAACCCGGCATTATGCCGGGTTTGAGAGTATTCAGCGCCGGGATTTCCCAGGCCGATAATGATAAACGGCGCATTATTCATTGCGCTGTCACCTGTGGTGTTGAATCAGTCTTCAGCTTCCGGCTGTTCATCAGCCTGCGTATCTGCATCAGCATCTGCCGCTTCTGCACCTTCAACAGCCAGCCCGTCATCTTCAGCTTCCGGCTCTTCATCAACCGTTTCGCTGACGTATGCAGCCGAAGCCACCACGCTGTCCTGATCATGTTCATCACCATGCGATAAGGCAGCGATAGTCACACCTTCAGGCGGCTGGACTTCGCTCAGCATGACAACTGTGCCGATGTCCAGGTGAGCCAGGTCCACTTCAATGTATTCCGGCAGATTTTCAGGCAATGCCAGAATTTCCACATCGGTCATCTGATGTGATATGACCACGCCGGACTGACTGCCGGCCGGAGAAGAGCCTTCATTGATAAAGTGCAACGGAACAGTAATCCGCAGTTCTTCATCATCTTTAATGCGCAGAAAATCAATATGCAGGATTCTAATTTTCACCGGATGGCGCTGCATATCACGCACAATCACCTTCTGCCGGCGACCATCATCAACCTGCAGCTCCAGGATACTGGAATAAAAACTTTCATCATCTGCGGCATGGAACAGCATATCGTGCTCCAGCACCAGATTACGCGCAGGGCGATCTGCCCCATATACGACTGCCGGCACCATATTCGCACGACGCAGGCGGCGGCTCGCTCCTTTCCCCACGTCAGCGCGCTCTTGCGCCGGTATTGAAATAACTTTCGACTTAGACATCGGTCTATCCTCTATAAAGGTTTTGAAATGCTGGCAAAACGCCAGCCGGGCACCCCGCGACCAGGGCAGCCGGTTATTATAACGATATGCAACTCAATGGCAAAGGTTATTTACGCTTATATGCCACCAATAGAGAAACCAAAATGCTGCAACAACGATTATGCAGCATGCGCGTTGAGCAAGTCGACAGTCTGTATCTATTCTGCCGGTTCAAAGCTTGAAATACTGACGTCAGTCCCACGGATTTCAACAAATGAAGATTCCTCCAGCAGCAACCAGTTTTGTGAGCAGTCATCCAATGGCTCTGACAGAATGATATGCCCTTCATCAGGCAGCTCATCGGTGGTGCTCTCAAGCTGTCGCAACGCTGCGGTACCCTGGTTCAGGTACATCGTTTTCGATTGATTATCGCTGCTGTAACGAACAGCATACAACGCTTCGCCGTCGCTGGCTGCGCAGGTCAAACGAAACGGGTCAGCGATATTGTGCTCACGGCGTGCACGCTCAATTCTGGCCGTCATCCGTTCCAATCCGAGCTTGGGGTTGTCCTGCATACCAAGCTCCAGAGCGAGAAAAAAGCAGACTTCAGTATCTGTGGTACCGATGATGTGGTTGAACAGATTCGGACGTAATTCCAGCATTAACTCACGCCGCATCAGATGAAAATCCGATACTTCACCATTATGCTGAAACAACCAGTTGTGATATTTGAATGGGTGGCTGTTGCTGCGCTGAACAATGCCATCATAGGCGGCCCTCAAATGCGCGAGAAACAGGCCTGATTTAATGGTTCTTGCCAGATTGGTGAAATTTTCATCACTCCAGGCCGGCCGCAACTCACGATACAGGCCGGGAATCGGCTGCTCACCATACCAGCCAAACCCGAAGCCATCGCCGTTGGTGGGAAATGCACCATCAGGAAAGTTGGGCAGGCCGGTGACATAATTCTCACGGGCAAACCGGCTTTGCATCAACAATGAATGCTCCGGTTTAACCAATAGCGTGTCCATATAGATTTCAGGGCCAATATAAGCCAGCCATCGGCACATGACTCAACTCCTTAAACAAGCGGGTAAAAACAATTTAAATATATCAGGCAGCCAGCGAGGGTGCTTATTCAGTCAACCGGAAAGCTGCCAGCGTCTGATGTCTGCCTAAGTAGATTAAATGAGGCTGCAAATGGTTACAGCCTCATCAGAATTGTGCCAGACTCAGAAGGAATACTGATACCCTGCTGTCAACATCCACTCGCTCTCCAACTGTGGACCGTCCAGGTCCTGATACAAAGGAAGGTTGAATTCAAACGCAAGCCTGTGACCACTCAGCGATCCGCTGCCGAGCAGGTTGAAACCAAGGCCCAGATCCAGCCTGGTCGCTGCCTGGTTATCGGGATCAGCGGTCTGCACCGGTGCAACTATCAGAGGATCCTGTCCATCAATATTGCCCCGGTCAAAACCTTCCAGCCGAATTGAAGTGCTGATATTGGGCGACCACAACCGGGCCAGCCAGGCAGTCAGCTTATGCTCATCACCCCGCTGATAATTTTCACTGTTGTTTTCTACCCGAAACGTGCTGCGCCACTGAGCACCCCAGCTCCAGCTGGCGCTGTAGCCGTTGTAGGTTAATCCAAGAATCGGATCAAAGGTACCCGAGCCGATTTGCATGGGATAAGGCAACCGCAATACTGGCGTTGTGCCAAGTGGTGTTAATACATCGTCCTGTTCGCCAATTTCTCCGGTTGGCAGTGATAATCCAGCGGTCGCATGCACACTGTAACCCTGGTTTTCCGCTATACGGAACAATCCGGCTATGCTGGTATCGCCGATGCCGCTGGCACGGGTCGTAAACTCACCCAGAATTTGAGTACCCATTCCACCCTGAAAAGTGACATGGTCCATCGTCTTTTCAGTGTAATTACTCATCACCATTAAAGTTACCCAGTCAGCCGGTGCATACATAAAACCCAGCATATGCATTTCCGTGGTCATCCGGGTTGGCACCACACGTAATGTTGGTGGTTGCATCGGCATACCGAAGAATGGGTTGGCCTGTGTGGTGGCAATGGTTTCGGCACTGACCCGGTCGGTACCAATCCGGCTGTCTTCCATAAACATCCGCATATACCGGTAGGAAAACATCCATTCGCCCTTGTTGTGAATATGATCCCCCATCACCCCAATGGGTGCATGTGAATCAGCGCGCGCTACTGTGTCCGCATGTGCCTGCTGGAAGGCACACATCAATGCAACTGCACCGGCATAAGCCGTTTTCAGTTTAATCATTATTTTCTCTCCATAAACTAACCTGCCCTGTGCCTGCGCAAGGGCTAATTTCTAATTCTTAATGGTTAAAATTTATGCAGCAGAAGGTGGTGCCCGAGATTGATATGGCCATCGCAGCCGGGGTACCTGGACTGTGAAAACATCAAAATGCCGGGCCTGCCTCTGGCTGTTAATTGCCAGCATCCCCACAGACATAACAATTGCACTGATGGAAAGCTGACTACCCAGCGGGCAATCACCAGCAAGCTGTAAATCAGGCTGATGCGGATGATCTCCACCATGCTGATGATGACCATCGTCAGACTGACCCAGGACTCCGGCAGGCAACCCTTGCGGGCAAATGGTGATCCATTGGCCCTGGCTGATATCTCCAGGCATATAGCCCGGTGGAAAACTTAATTTGAGCAGCAGCCCCAATAGTGCAAGGGCTTTTATTGCATTGGTTTTCATTGTGCCTGCTACAACCATGCTCAACATTCCATGTTAATTAAGTCGCCCCATCACTGGCTACTCGCATTCGCATCGCGGTCAATTATAACGTGCAGCACCAATGCGGAGCATACAGGTATATGTTGTGTTTCAACTATTGACCTGTATCGGTAATCAACAATTCACTGATTGACAGTTTTTGACAGTATGGGTGGCTGTTGCCTGCATCCAGGTAATAACCACCGGCACTATCATTAGCCAGGGAATCTTGACTGTTGATCCAGCAGGTCAAATCAATAACTGCGCTTAAAGTTGCTGAAAAAGTGAAAGCCGAATGTTCTGATTGCAGCGGCTGCATTCGGGCGTTGGTTATCCGGCCGTTCAATCTGGTTCCATCGAGCCAAAACTGAACACCACCACTGTGCGCCAGATAAGTCACATCATCAATGCCTACTGCCAGTTCAATGCGGTATTTTGCATCGGAAACTGTATAACTGCTCAGTATATGCTGATCGCGGAATTGCAGCCGCAGCGAAACTGCCAGATGGTCATTCCCGGCTCTTATCATCAACAGATTATCCGGAGGCTTCCCACCAGCAGACGGCGCAAACATAACAACTGTTGCAGGAGAGTTATCCGAGAGGCGCTCGCCATCCTGGAGTGTCATGATTGTCATATCGGCAGGCGCTGGGGTGATGGTACTGTCCTGTCCCATCACCCCAGTTGCATAACTCAGCAAAACACTGATGCAGATAACCGGCTTATTCCAGAATATTGCCAAACTCATCTTTATTCAGTGTAATCCGTATTAAGGGCAAGATGCCTGGATATTAACTCCGCTGAGATCTCCCGGAGAACCAGGTGCCGCTACTTTATTATTGGATTCAATTGATTCAGAGACGGTGTCACCATCATCCAGGAACAAGCCGAAAAAGCGCACACTGGGCGTAGGCGTGCTACTGGGCACAGTCGCACTCAATGAAGCAGCCTCGGCCAGCGCATTGGCTCCAGGGCCCCATGTACAGCCTCCGATACGGGTATCGCTTGTGCTGATGAAATCATTGGTAGACATATAAATCCCGCAGTTGCTGGTCGGCGCGCTCAAATTTCCACGATTACCTACCGTAAAAAACAATGAGAATGTCTGGCCCGGCTCCAGACAACTCGGCAGACTGGGCACCAGGGTAGCTGATGTTGAGCCGGCATTCAGGCGAAAATTGGTAACGAACAGATCTCTGACCGTGGCCGAACCCGGATATAAAAATCTCACGCCTCTGGCAGCATCGGGCAAAGTAATATTCCGGATACCGCTACTGCCACCGGTATATCCACCGGCTGGAATACTGGCATTCATATTATCCAGCAGGCTGTTTTCATGACTGGCATTGGTAGGCGACAGTCCCAGCGAATGGCCTAACTCATGTACTGTGGCCGCACGCATATTGTTGCCGGCGTCTGTCCTTGGATTCGGTGCACCATGCTGCCAGGTGAAAGTGGGGGTCAGCCAATCGGCAACCAGGTGAATATCAGATTCTTCAATATCCTGATTCTGCCCGGGCCACCAGGTAATGCAGGTATCGTAGCGCAAATGCGCATGACCCACTCCAACCTCTGATGGGAAATGGTATTCAATTCGATTTTGCCCGTCAGATGTTGACGTATTACCTCCCGGTGTGGTGCTGATGACAAAGTCAAACGACGTACCCGGCGTTCTATTCCAGCGGGTCATTGCATTACGCACATCCGCGTCTTCAACCGAACCGCCGGGCATATTCCACTGGCTTATCCTGAAAGTCGGATCACCCGACCAGATGGTTGGGTCATTGCCACACTCCCAGAAAAAAAAGGCATGCGCAGGCGCTGCTGTCAGCCATCCGGCTGCACACAGAACCATAGCCCCCAATCCGGATTTCAACATATCTTTGGTGTTTTTGATGTTCATGTTGTCGCCCTCCTATTTGGCTGTCTGTTCGCGTGAATCGGAGAACTGTGGCAGCTCGTTATAAGGCTTTCTGCCTCCTGCCTCCCGGTTTTGCGGAACACGGCCGATGCTATCGGCTACTTCCCAGGTTTTATTCAACTGCTCGGCAAACCCATCCATCGATAATGGCTCTCTGGTGCGGGTATCTTTAGCACTGACATTTCCCAATGGTTCTGATCTGCCTGGAGAACGCCACACTGCTCGCATATTGGGGTCCCAATGCCGGGCATGTTTTGGGTCAGGTTTGTAGCCGGGGTCCAGCTCCAACACATAGTCCTGATCTATACCCGTCAGCATTGGCCCGCCATAGGTACGGATGCCGTTGTTTTCGATAAAGAACACGCCATCAGTGCCGTCTACAATCGGTACCTGCTGTTGCAGATCACGGGTAAGAAACAACATCACCTGATCCTGCTGTTTGAATACCGGCGCATCGGTTACAACTTCAATACGCCCGTGCGCCATTCCACCCGGTATGCGCAAGAACAATTCCTCTGACAGCTGCCGTGCACCTGTTTCCTGCTGCAGGACTTTGACATTTTTGAACATTACATAAGTAAACAGACTGCCTTCTTTGGTCGGGCAGGCAATCAGATCTGCTGCGGTTGCGGTGACCACATAAGATGACTTACTGACCAGCCCCAGCAGGTTATAACCAAACGGCTGCTCAGCGCGCTCGTCTGCAGTGCGCTCATTAGCCCCTTCTAAAGCCCTGGGCCACCATGCCCTCTGGTCCGGACAGTCTGGATTCAAAGCCGAATATGACAATCGTATACCGGTTTCAAACGTTTCACCTTTTACGCTCTTCCCTTTGGCCAGCAGTGCATATAACCCGGGGCCCTTATCAAATTCCTGGACATCAACACTGCCGCTTTGACGGGCGGATGAATAAAGCTCTTCAGCTTCCATGCTGCCCATCTCAACCTTGACCACTCTGACTTCAATCGAATCCATAGCTTCCGGTTCAGTTGTCTGCCAACTTAAGGTGCGTTTATCTGCCATAACATCCAGATGGCCTGTCCTGCTTAACTCAATCAGCGGCTTCTCGTCAGGATTGGCAGCTTCGGGCTCATCTTCCTCCTCCTGCTGAGCCGCAGAATGAGTGGAAATAAAAAACAACAATAAACATAGGCATAAGTAACTTGCCCATGATGATTCACTGACATTTTTGATTATATTCATTGAAAACCTCCTTGCTTTTCCCCTGTTTGGTCTGCTTTGCAACAGACACCTTGCTAACTCTCTACTCCTGACAGCCGGCCTCATCAATACCAACAGTGCGGTAATTGGAATTATTTTTATGCAATCTGTGAGTATTTATTGAATAGGCGACGCAAACCCTGTGAACTCAACAGTCAGTTGGTTTTTTCCGCAAAACTTTGGAACTTTTTGATCAATCCGCGTATCATTTCAGCATGCGTCTATTGCTGATCATCTCGTTACTTTCCGGACTGCTGAACCCTTCAGCGGCGCTGGCTGATGATTGTTGTAATGAGGCTTCGGCAGAAATTGCTGCCGCTCATACACAATCCGAAGATGATCAGACAATGTCCTGCCATCAGCCGGATGATCCGACTGACAAAGAAATAAACGCAAATCATCAGCAGCAATGCGAGTGCCTGCTGGGTGTGGCGGCAATATGCCCTGTTCAGCAATCAGCAGCGTATAACCCATTGCCCACTGATTCTTATCCGGATTACACCTCAACCTCCCCACTGCAATTTAACCAGCCACTGATAAGACCTCCTATCCACGCCTGAAAACCGCTATCGATCGTCGGCGCTGTTAATAACCGCCGGCATAAATTAATGTTTTCAGGAGAACAATATGTATCGATTGTTAACAGCAGCACTGCTTCTATTGTGGATGAGTGGTTGCGCTGTCCGCCCGCTGGATTCCGGGCGCGAACAAGTATTGGATCGATCACAACACCGTTTACAGCTGGATATTTCCGGTGAAGCCGAATATAACTGCAACGGCCCGCTGAGCGAGCTGGCTGATGCCATGCGAACTGCACTGCTGTGTAACCCGCAGGTACAAATCGCGCTGGCAGAGCTGGATATCACCACTGCAGAACTCAATCGCCAGATCAGAATCGATAACCCCACGCTGGGTCTGGCAGTCCGTGATTCAGATGCTGAATCAGGCGTCAACATCGAACTGGATCTGCTGGCGCCGGTTATTGATCTGATTTTATATCCGGCACGGAAATCCAATGCTCAGGCGACACTGGAACGGCACCGACACTTGGCGCTGGCTGCGATTCTGGAACTGGCCAATCAGGTGGAAGCCGGCTGGTATGCCTGGCAGGTCGCCGACCTCAAGGCGCGTGTTGCCCAGCGGTTTGCGCTGACCCGTCAATTGAATGCAGAACTCGGCAATCGCTATTACCAGGCCGGCAACATCAATCTGCATGAACTGTCGGAACTCAAACTGGAGGCCGGCACCGGCGGCTTACTGGAAGACCAGTTGAGTGCAGAACTGACCATGGCGGGCATTCAAATGCAGCGGTTACTTGGCGTCAACGAACCACCTGTCCTATCCGGAACCCTGGGAAAATTGCCGAAAAACGATCCAGACAAATCTACGATATGGGCATTAACACAAGACAGTCATCCGCTGCTGCAGGCAGCCAGAGCAAATACCGACGCACTGGCCAAAAGTCTTGCACTGGAACGGCGTTTTCGTTTTCTGCTGGACTTTGAAGCAGGCATCAGCCTGGAGCAGGAACCCGATGGCGGCACCCTGCTGGGCCCGGCTATCGAGCTGGAACTGCCCTTATGGAACCAGAATCAGGCGGAAATTGATGAAGCAAGCGGACAGCTTGATAAAGGTCAACAACAGCTTCTGGCATTACAACAGCACTTTTCCGCTGAAATACAGCTGACCCTGGGACAGATGCAGCTTGCGCGCAATCGGCTTGCGCGTTACCGACAGGAGATTTTACCTGCCTATCGCAATAAGCTGGATCAGACTCTGCGTGAATACAACTACATGCTGACCGGCCCGTTCGAATTACTGGAAACCAGAGCCGGGCAAATAGAAACCACATTGGCATTTCTGGATGATCTGGGTAATTACTGGCGGTTTGCGGCCAAATTATCTCGTTTGAGCGGTGGCAGCTGGCGGGCTGCTGATACACCGGATTTACAACTCGATATTCTCTCGAGCGCTATTAACAAACAGGAGCAACAGCATGCCCACACGCCGTAATTTTATCCGTGATGCAAGCATGTTGCCGCTGCTGGCCGCAGGAATACCAATGCCTGTCAATGCGCAGCTGGCACCGCCTGCAAGCAACGGCAAAAGCACTTCCGATGCCCGAATCATCACACTCAACGGACGCAGCCTTGATTACCGCATGAATGCAGGTGTCAAAGAATTCCACTTGATCGCCGAACCGGTTGAACACGAGTTTGCTCCCGGCACGGTGGCCAAATGCTGGGGTTACAATGGTTCTACCCCAGGCCCCACCATCGAGGTAACTGAAGGTGATCGCATTCGGATTTTTCTCACCAATAACCTGAAGGAACACACGACCATGCACTGGCATGGAGCATTGCTGCCATGCGGCATGGATGGCATCGGTGGTGTTACCCAACCTCATATCCAGCCAGGGGAAACCTGGGTTTACGAATGGACTGTCCGTCAGCACGGTACTTTGATGTACCACCCGCATGCCGATGAAATGACACAGATGGCATTTGGGATGATGGGACTGTTTATTGTGCACCCCAAACAGCCCTCAACCCCGGCTGTTGACCGTGACTACGCTTTTCTGCTGCATAACTGGGCTATGCACCCGGGCACCTACCGGCCCGATCCCAGCGTTATGGTTGATTTCGATTTGTGGACCTTCAACAGCAAAACCTTTCCGGCAATCGATTATCTGTATGCGCGAAGCGGCGACCGGGTGCGTATCAGGGTAGGCAATCTGTCGATGTGGAATCATCCTATCCATCTGCATGGGCACCAGTTCTACGTAACGGGCAGTGACGGCGGCCGCTACCCTGAAGGGCTTTGGCGCCCGGAGGTCACTGAAATTGTTGGTGTCGGCCAGATGCGCGATATTGAATTTGATGCAGTTCCCGGCGATTGGGCATTTCACTGCCACATGGCACACCACACCATGGGTCCGATGTCACACGAATTACCCAATATGATTGGCGTGCAGCAGCGTGACCTGGTCGAACAGATACGTCAGGTAGTGCCCGGGTACTGGACCCATGGCGAGTTCGGTATGGCTGAGCATGCCCAGCACATTGCCAGCGGACATCACCGCAATAGTGGCCCTGCCAACACCATGCCCATGATGGATGGCCTTGGCCCCTATGGGCCGATAGAAATGGGTGGTATGTTTACTGTACTGAAAGTACGTGATGACTGGGATGGTAAGAATGACCCGGGGTGGTATAACCATCTTCCCGGAGAACAGGCCTATAAACTTGGATGAGTATCAAAGCTTCAGATATAGAACTGGTCTCCGTCAATGAACTATTGACAGAGGCAGACATTACCTGTCCCTATTGCTGGGAGCTACAGTCGATTGTAATCGACCATACTGATGAACAAACCCGTCAGGTAATTGATTGCCAAATCTGCTGTCAGCCCATATTGATCCATATGCAATTTACCGGTAACAGCCTGCAATTGCAGGCTGATCGGGAAAATTAATAAACAATCCGGTAATCTGCCACAATTTGGAATCCGGTGGAATTTCTCAGCCTTGATTGGAGCTTAAATAATAATAATCAGGCAAATAATTTTCCCTACTGCAACAATCCTTTCTCTCAATGAGCACAGGCAAATTACTGGACGCAGATTTTCCATATCATCAGAAGTCAGTTTTTCCGTTGATATTTTCTATCAGTGTGTTGGCTTTATCGGCCAGGCGGGTAAAGCCCAACTCCTGAGCTTGTGTATAAACCTGATGCAGAGTCAGATCAGATTGCAGCAGGCCACCTTCGTCATTTGCTACTTTTGCCAGATTAAACTGCGACCTCAGTAAGGGTAACATCAGGCCAGCTGGTTCTGCTTCACGATAGACCTGTTGCAGCTGTGCCCTAACATAATCAGTCTCATAAACTCCGGCGTCATAGCCAATCATTGCCAGACTGTCCTGCAATAATAAACGATGTTCTACTTGTCCCATCAAAGATAATGCTTCCGTGGCTTTTTCCAGATGGATTTTCAACTGAACCAGTTCCCCGAAATGTGCATGAACATGTGCCAAAACACTGTGAACCTGACCGATCGCATGATTGATCTGGTGTTTCTCTATCAGCAGCAGTGATTGTCCTGCTACTTCACCAGCAGTCTCATAATCACCAGCGTAAATCAAAAAACCACCAAGGCTTATTCCGACCCGGGCTGCACGAACCTCTTCACCTCTTTGCAGAAATGTATTGAACGCCGCGGTTGCCGTTGCTACAGCAGTGTCATAATCACCTTGTCTTCTGGCAATATCTCCAATTTCCAATCTGGCGTATGCCGCCCATGATTGACTGTCTATTGCTTCTGCCAATGACAACGCTTCTTTGAAACTGATAGATGCCGGTTTTAATTCGCCTTTGGTTTTCCAAAAGCTACCCATTGCATAGTTAACCAGCATCATGCCGTAGCGGTCATTGGCATCCTGGTAAATCTGTTTTGCCTGTGAAAGATGCTCCCAGCCCAAATCGAGATCGCCCAGTTTAACTGCTGTTGTGCCAATATTGTGATGCATTAAGCCCAACATGCCGGAACGCTTAACATTTTGTTGTTCTTGAAGTATTTGCTGATAAATCGCCAACGCATCAGCATATTGCCCTAAGCCAGATATTAAATCGGCCCGGCCATTCATAATTCTTCCGCGCAATTCTGTATCACCAATACTTTCACTGGCTTGTAACGCTTCGTCATAAAGCTGCGCCGATAGTTCAGCATCAGCCTGATGCCGTGATAAATCAGCGAGTTCGGTAGCAACATCAGCGACTGAACGGGTAATTCCCAGCGTCATATAAATTTCCCGTGCATTTCGCAAAGCTTCAATTGCCTTAAGTGATTCAGAATCTGCGTAATAAAGCACTCTGGCTTGCCAACGCAATGCACCGGCAATGACCAATGGGGTTTCGCTGCGACTTCCTTTTTCCAGAGCAGTCTGTGCAGCTATACGGGCTACTTCAAACTCACTATGAGTTGCCGCCAGTTCCGCTTCCAACAAGTCAATACGTACATCATTGCCAAGTTCGGCCGGAAGTTCGCGTAAGTCATTTAATGTCTCAAACGCCAATGCCAATTTGCCGTCACTGGCCAAAGCTGTTGCCAGAGACAAGCCAAACTCCAGTTCATCAGGGAAGAATTCACGCAGTGCCCTGTATATTTCTGCCGCGCGCTCAAAATTCCTTTCCGCCAGGTGCAGCCGGGCATCAAGACTTAACCGCTCTCGGCGATTGAGGTTTTGCCCATGCCGCTGTGCCCGTTCTAATGTCTGCTTAGATTCAGCCAGCATGCCTAGTTTCAGCTGGGTTTCTGCTAAGGCCGACTCAATCACCGCATTATCAGGCTCCTGCGCCAACGCCTGATAAAAGTAATCGAGTGCTTCATCAGGCTTGAACTGGTATAGCAAATCCAAACCCTGCGAATAATTTGATAACGCCACGATACTAATGGGTTGATCTGCTCCTAATACTCTTGTCCGATCAGTTTCTATCTGCAGATGTGCTAGTAATTCATCCGTTAATTTAAACCCTGTCTGATTCAGCTCAGCCTCCGACATGCTGAAACGGGTTTCGAATAGCGTGCTTCCATCGGTAACCGCCACTAATCTAATATGCCAGCTGGTAGATGCTGCTGTATCCAATTGATAGTTACCTACAACAAACCAGTCCGCTCCACTGGTAATGGCAACCCATTGCTGTTGGATCAAAGTATCCGCCATCGGAGCCTGAAGCACTAACCGACTGATATTTTCCGCACTTATCGACCTTAATGCATCAACCGCCTGCAATTTGCTGATTGCTGATTTTTGAACACTTGTACCCAGCCAATCCAACTCCGCCCTGCCGGTTTTATTAATTAACGGTAATACCGCTATGGTTGGACGTTGCTGCAGACCAGTTGATTCCGGCGTTTGTTCTGCCTCAGTCTGGTTGTATAAGTACCAAAGGCCTGAACCGGCAAGCACCACCAGCATAGCCGTAACCAGCCATAAACCAGCTGTATTGGTCTGCCTGGATCTAGAAACAGCAAGAATATGGTCCAGCAGTTTCAAATTTTGAAAGCGTTTTTGCGGGTCGCGCTGCAAACATCGAAGAATGGCTCCGGCTGTCTGTTTACCAACAGTTTTACTTAACCGGTTGACATCGGTTGGTGATGTATACAGCCGCTTAAGTGCTGTCAACAGGGCAGTTTGTTCCTGAAAAGGCCATTGCCCCATCAACATTCTATAAATCAGCACGCCCAGCGAAAAAACATCGGTGGCCGGTGATAACGGCTCACCGGAAATCTGTTCAGGGGCCATATACAATGGCGTGCCCTGCATTCTTGTAGCTGCAGTTGCCAATTCACCGGGATGGCTGGCATGTGATAAACCGAAGTCAGTAATGACTGCTCGTAATGAGCCGTTAGGTTCTTCACTTAGAATAATATTGCTGGCCTTTACATCGCCGTGGATAAACTGATGTTGATGCGCCTCATCCAAGCCGGCGATTACCTGCCGAATAATATCAATCGACCGGCATTGATCAAAAGGCTTTGTTTCGCACTCAAGATAGTCCGCCAAAGTCCGACCCTGAACCAACTCCATGGTGATAAAAACGATTTCAACATGTTCTGCACCGAGTAGCACAACACTCTTGCAGACATCAAAAACACGACAGACATTCTTGTGAGTAATCTTTCGTGCAATTAACAGCTCATTTTTGAAACGCGCAACCATTGTTGAGCTTTTGGCCAACCCGGGGTGCAACAGCTTCAATGCAATAGTCTGCTCAAGTTCCAAGTCCAATGCTTTATACACCTGACCATGTGTGCCGGCAGCTATAAACCCTTCTATTCGATAACGATCGGCAATGACCGTGCCATCTGGGAGCATTTTTAATTTTTGGGCTTGGCTGTTCATCATTCTGATTGGATTAGTTAGGCTGGATAAAGCCATCCAAAACTAAAGTTAATTCACTCAAACACTGCACCAGCAAATTATCGTCTAGCGGCCGGTTGGAAATTTGTGCGGCATTGGCAAAACGCTGTTGAGCACAATACTCCTGTCAGGCAGTTTGACTATCTTAACCCGTATATCGCATAAGCCGCCGTGTGTTCGTATGGATACTTTGCATTCAGCCTGACCTGCAAAACTCTTTGCCTGCGGTATCAAAACAATAAATTTTAAGCTGCTATAGTTTACTGGTGTAACAGAATCGCATAAATACACATCACTAATAAGCACTAATGCAACTCACCAATGGACGACTCAAGAGTTAACAGGAGTTTAGAAAAAACGGCCGGTGGTTTAAGCGCCAGTTCGTTTTCAGCACTTTTACTTTGTCTTGATGATGACTCTCATCAGGCTGCGCTTCGATATGAAAAACTGCGCAGCAAACTGATTCGCCTGTTCACTTGGCGTGGTTGCGCCGATGCGCCTGATCTTGCTGACGAAACCATGAATCGGGTGGCAAAAAGAGTTACCAGCGATCATCAGTTAGGTGAAAAAATTGAGCAATTTGTTATTGGCGTTGCGCATAAGATATACCTGGAGGTATTGCGCAGTCATCGCAAACACTACCAGGCAGTCAGTGAAATAAAGGCTCGCCCTGCCGACCTGTTTGAGCGAGAAATGACCAGTCCGAAACTCCTTCGCCTGGAGCAGTGTATTATGGAATTACCGGCACATGACCGTGAGCTGATATTGGCATATTACCGTCACCCACCAGGGAAACGGATTGTCAGCAGGCAACAGCTCAAACAAAAGTTTGCCCTCTCAAACAACAATCTACGCATCAAAGTATTCAGAATTCGGAACCGGTTGGAGCAACGCATGCGGGAGCTGGAGCCACAACCTACAGTGGAGCCCAAAGATGAATAGCAACCCACTCAGCAAGCAGGCTCAGGTATTAACCCAATTACTGGATGACAGCCTGGATGAAGCCGAGCGTACCCTGGTTGAAAAGCGATTATTAAGTGATGATGATTACTATGAGCAACTATTGGCCGCGGAAACAGAATTAATTGATGGCTATACCGGCGGGGATTTCAGTTCAGATCAGGAATTAACCATCAGCCATGCAATCAGCCTTTCCAGCAATCTTCAGGATAAAGCAGCGTTTTCCGAAACCATTAATCAATGGGTCAGCAACCAGCAGGCACCATCAGGTGGCAAGCGTCGGAATTGGGGCGCTATATTTGTTGCAGCCGCCAGTATATTTTTATTGAGTTTTTTGCTGATCAAACAACAGCGGCAGATTGAACAGCAGTATACGCAGATAGCGGAATTTGAAAAAAACTACGCGGCTGTGCTGGACAAACAACGAGAAACCGAGCAGGCCCTGGCACGTTTGGAGCTGCTGTATAGCGAGTTGCAAAAAACAGCAGATGTAAGCGAGGAATAAAACGACGATCTACCTGCCAATCGATATGGCTGTAACGAAACCAACTGTTTTGACATATAGAGAAACCAGTTGAATAAATCGGTGCAGTATGAATATTTTTTTGCGGGTAGCTTTGCTGCTGATCAGTGGTTGTTGTACAACAGCGTTTGCCAACACCATTACCGTCAACACTCTAGTAGACGATTTTACCGATAACGGCAACTGCACTTTACTCGAAGCGATAACGGCAGCAAATATCAACTCAGCCGTAGATACCTGCGCAGCCGGTTCCGCCGGCCTGGACACAATTGAGTTTTCCGTATCCGGCACGATTACTCACAGCCTGTTGTCACAGCCTCTGGTTCACAACACCGTATCCGAAGATTTGATTATTGATGGCGGTAATCAAATTACAGTCAAATCCAATAACACCGGCCCGAGTGATCACAGTATCTTTAGAATTGAAGGGTTCGCCACTCAACAGATAACATTTGAAAATATTGTTATTGATGCCGAAGATGGCGTTAATGCAGCGGTAAGCTTTGCCAGCAATGTCAGTGCGGATTTCACCCTTAACAACACTGACACAACCGGTACAGTGGCTACCGGTAGAGGATCCCTCAGCATTCTCAACAGCAATGTTACAGCCAGCATTACCCATTTAACCGGCGCTTTTGCCGAAAACCTGATCATCTCGAACAGCGATGTGGGCGGCCTGCAATTGACAGCTGATTCAGCTATACCGCTACCTACTGCCAGCATTACCAACTCAACTTTCCGGAGTGGCGCCGTAACGCTGAGAAACTACTCCATGGTCACTATCGACATCAGTCAATTTGAAGGCCCGGATGCCTTTTTGCAGGTACTCAGCTCCAACCTGATGATGACCAACTCCAGCTTAATGATGAGCGGAGCAGCTTTCCCGAACGCAGCCAGCCTGCGTGTTGATGTGCCATTCGGATCACCGATAGATGACTATACGATCAGCATTCAAAACTCCACAATCAGTGGTGGCACCAGCGATGGTATCAACGTTCGTGCTGTGGATATCAACAGCATGGACATTTCAATTTTGAACAGTACCGTGAGTGGCAACAACGGCGCCGGCATATCGGTTGGAGGAACCACCAGCCTGACCAACAACGGTGTCGCTCTGACTATCGAAGACACAACCATTTCAGGTAATACCAGCAGTGGTATTGCCATCGGCACCGGTTCCAGCGCAGTGGTCAGACGCTCGGAAATCAGCAGCAATGGTGGTGGGCTGCAGACCATTAGGGTCAGCACATTTTTAAATCCATCCGTAACGGTTGAGAACTCAACATTCTCAACCAATGGAAACATCGGCATAAACCTCAGAGCCACTGATCTAACCTTCCGGAGCAACACCGTTGCTGCAACCAATAGTGCAACAGGTGCCAGAATGGAGGGACCCAATATTGAGCTCAGCAACAATATTTTTATCGACACAACTTTTTCGGGCAGTCCATCAATCGACCTGGTCAGTGATGTCTACACCGGCGGCTTTAATCTCATTGGCGAAGTGCTGCCGGGTTTCCCGGCATTACCCAGCGACCTGCTCAGTTCCAATGCCGATCTGATGCCGTTGAATAATAACGGCGGCCCTACCAAGACTCATGCACTGGGTACACAGAGCCAGGCTATCAATGCCGGGAGCAACACGCTGGCCAGCGGCCTGGCAATTGACCAGCGCGGCCAGGCAAGAATTCAAAATGGCATTGTCGATATGGGTGCCTTTGAAAGTGCTTTACTACCGTCAGATGATGGTTCGATTGGTGATCTGGTATTTCAGGACTTTAATGGTAATGGTGTAATGGATGGCAATGATATCGGCTTCGCCGGTATTTCCGTCGAGTTATTTCGCGATGATGGCAACATCCCCAATGTGCTGGATGAAAGCGACACCTTTATACAGACTCAAGACACCGGCTCAATGGGTGAATATGACTTCCAGAGTCTGGCTGCTGCCAATTATCTGGTGAATATCCCGGTTGATGGTGTTACTGCTTTGATTGGTGCGCAGCTAACCGCCGGCAGTAACCCGCATGTGGTGAATCTGGGCGCAGGCCAGGATTTTAACGACGCTGATTTCGGTTTTGACCCTGCCGCACTGGTGCTGGCTGAAGGCCCGGGTAATACCAATCTGCCCGACCAGTTTGCCGCTACCACCGATATTGTTGCCTTACATTTCAGTTTTACCGCTTCTGCAGAAGACACCATCGTGGTCGAAGACATTACCCTGACCATCAGTGGCGATGGCGACGATGAGCTTGACCTGGAAGAAGTTAATTTAATTCGCGACATAAACGGCAATGGTATGGTTGATGCCGGAGATTCAACGTTAAGCCCGGCTCGTTTTTTTACTGCCGATAACGGCGCCTTATTGTTTAATGCCATTGACAGACCAATTCCAGCCGGTCAAACCGAATTTTGGATTGTCACTATTGATTTGGGTGAGTCAGCCTGCCTGTGTGAGGACTATAGGCCGGCATTGGACAGCAGCAATGTTGTTGCCAGAGTACAGGGCGGCGCACCGGTTTCAGCAGTCGGCTCGGTTGACGGACGGGTAATTGAAATAGCCGGCGGAAGCCTGAGCATAGTCAGCGGGAATAATCAGGGTGGATTGGTAGGAAGCGACTTGCCCATTGATATGCTGGTGATGGCGGAAAATCAATTCCCGGTCTGTGGCGGCGTTGAATATTCCATCCGCGACCTGCCCGATACAGTTAATGAGGGCATGTACCCCAACGCTATGAGCCGGATCACCATACCACTGAATGCCTCCAACCAGGCTGGAACCGGCTTTACCTTTGGGGAAACAGGAGGAACTTATGCCCTGCGGGCGCAATTTGATACCCAGCCGGCCGGTTGCTCAGTTGTTAATGACTTTACCGATTTTAGTCAAACCGCTGCAGGCATAAAACTGACAGATTCACTGATGTCATTTCGCCCTGCAGAAAATCAGCTGCGGACTTTTGTGCAGACCATCGAAGCACAAAATGAATTCACAGTGGAACTGGCACCTGACGACTTAACGGGCTTTACCCTGGACGAAGTCAGTTTTGCTCTGGCCGGACAAAGTGAAATGGATGTCGGCCCACCTTTCCAGGCAACCTTTGATATGCAAGATGTCATGCAAACCGATCAATTGGATATCACGATCACTGTCACATTGCCATCTGGCCAGCAGCAGCGCACCACTGTTAGGGGTATGCCTTCCTCTGTAACTGTGGATTATCCAGTACAGGCCATTGGCATTCCAGCGTGGTTTAATGCGGTGGAATTTATCGCTGAAGGCATTACTTCAGAATTTGACGATAATGAACGTGAATATCAAATCAGCTTTGAATACCCCACAGACTTTGTCTGGACCGAAGCGGTGGAAAATGTTGTCGCCCTGCTGGGCGGAGCTGAAAGTGATCTTGGAGGAACCGGCTTCAGGTTAATGCTCGAAGCGGGATACGATATTGATTCCAACTCTTCATTGAGTGGCGGAATCGAGCGTGACATCACTTTGTTTAATCGACCGGTAACCTTGTTTGGCTCGGTATCTGCCGGTTTCGATCAAAATTTTGAATTCAACTCAACCGATGAACCAGTTGGCACCATTGGTGCTTCAACTGCTGTGTCATTAGGCGAAAAAAGCTTTGGGCGCACAATCCTTGTCTACGGCGTGCCGGTGACCGTTGCCATCGATCTCGGTGGAATTCTGCAGGTCAATGCCGTTGGCCGGGTTTACCTGAATGAGAATTTAGAATTCGACCAGCTATTGCTTAGTCCCGAACCTACAATCCAGCTTAACGCTGCAGCATCTATCAGCGCCCTGTTCGGTCTTGCCAAAGCAGTAGCCACTGCCACGCCAACAGCAGCAGGACAGATTCACTTACCCTACAGCACCGACAATGGATTGGAATTTCCCCGTTTTGGTGGTCGTTTGACGGTCGATTTCATGGTTGAGGCCTCAGTATTTTTTGGACTGGCATCAGCCGAAGTCGGCTCTGCTATGCTGGGACCTTATACCTGGGGTGATTTTATCGAACCACGCATCGAAGAAAACTTCGCCATGATGCAGGCTCTTCAAGGTTTACAAAACCCCGATTCCACTTTTATCAGCACCCATGCCTTAGCGGGTGACGCTACCGGGCGGGCAATGTTGCTTTTTACAGAAAATGTCGGTGTAGCTTCACCCAATCCGGAACTTTTATTCCAATACGATGATGGCACCGGCCTGAGTACCGCTACACCACTCCGGGCTACACCAACACCGGACAACCGCTGGGAAATGGACCCGGCCGTAGCCTTATTAAGTGATGGCGATGCGGTCGCGGTATGGACCAGCAATGGCGGCTCACCCAGTTTGTCTCAACTTGGCGATATCATTAATGAACAGGAAATTGCCTGGTCTGCATGGGATAGTAATTCCGAATCCTGGACGGCACCTGCTGATTTAACCGCAGACAACACGGGTGATGGTTCAGCAGCTATTAGCTATGACGCCAGTAACAATGAAGCTATTGCTGTATGGGTACACGACAATGATTCGACCAATGATCCGTTGACTAGAACTGATTGGGAAATTCATAGCGCAGTATTCAGTGCGTCCAATAATTCCTGGTCCGCAACAATTCCTGTAAGTAATGATAGTTCAGCAGACTATATGCCTGCTGTCGCCAGTCGCAACGGGACTACTATTGCCGTGTGGAGCGAAGATGCGGATGGCGAGCTTTTTGTGGATCCCGGGCTGCCCGTCGGTGATGATGGCACGATTGATGGAGGCTCAAACCTGGATACCACCAATATCGATGCACGACTGGTTTTTTCGATTTTTAACGGCAGCAGCTGGTCAGCCAAGCAAACGCTTTATAGCAATGCCTCGAATGCCTCTTATACACAGATGGCTGACATCAGCGGCTACGATATTGAGCGCTTTATTGCAGTATGGATCGACAAGCAAGCGACTACTGATCAACTTTACTACGCGCTATATGAAAGCGGTGTATGGAGTGGAGCAGTCTTATTGGCCGAATCTGAACAATTCATAGAAGACCCAACCGTTACGGTAGATGATTTCAATGTAGCCACCGTTATTTACCGCAGCTTCGACGAACAGGCCGGAGACGGCAACGGTTATAGCGGTAATTTATTCTCTCAAACATTAACCCTGCCCAACACCAGAATGCCGTTTAACGGTCCCCCGGCAGTGAATGCGTTAACTGATGACAGCAGTGTTCAACTATTCCCGGCTTCGGCACTTTCAGGCAATCAAACCCGTTTGGCCTGGTTCGATAAAACCAATGCCCAGATCGCCATAGCAAACTCACTGGAAAACGCATCCACTTTGGTTCCTGGCTGTACTGAAAGCGCCGTAGACAATGACTCTGACAACCTGATCGACAGGTTGGATTTAGGCATAACTGCCAATATCACCAGCACCAATAGCTACGCGATAGCAGGCAACTTGTTCGATGCCAACGGGCAGTTTATCGCCCATGCGCAAAGTCAGACAGTGACTTTACCCGCTGGTACGCGCAACTTGGACTTGATGTTTTTAAGTGCTGATATAGCCAACAGCAACAGTAATGGCCCTTACAGTTTACGCAACCTTACTTTGCTAACCGAACAGCCCGGATTATTGGTTACCGATGTATTGGCCGAAGCCTGCACTACCAGCTCTTTGAATGCTAATGATTTTGAGCCATCTCCTTTGCGTTTTGACCAAGATCGTTATACTCCCGGCAGCACCGGGAGCATAATTCTTGAGTTTGACTCTGCCAACATTAATCCAAGCATTGCCGATAATGCCAATGTCCGGGTTTGGAGCAATCTGGACACTGCTGGTATTGAAGTAACGCTGACAGAAACCGGCACCGATACAGGCGTATTCATTGGTTCAGTGATCTTTGATCCGAATTCCAGCGATGACGTCACTGACCGATTATTGGCGCCATTAGGCGCTGCCTTGGTCGCCCGTTATGATGATCCCGCATCAAATGCAATCCTGATTGCAGAAGCACTGATTGCGTTGTCTGAAGATATTTTCGTTAATGGATTTGAGTGAAGTGGCTAATACTCAAAATCGCTTGAAAAACACCGGTGGAAGATCCACCGGTGTAGCACTCTCTAACCGGTAAGGGGACGGTCAGCGCAGCGCTCTAAGCCTTGCAGGTGGTGCAATGCCGGCCAGCAGCACCAACAGCAGGAACAGAATGCCAAGTCCGACCGGTGACAGAGCCGGGACTTCTATTACATCAAACAGGATGAAAAATGTCTGGCTCTCCGAGCTGTCAACGCCACCAAATTCAGTCCCTCCGCCATCGGTAAGCGTTACTGTTATTTCTGCTGGATCACTCCCGGCAGCATTCGGACCGGCAACAAAATCCAGTGTTCCGTCACTGTTGATGCTGGGCTGTACAGCAAATAGTTCAGGGTTACTCACTTCAACTACAAAGTTGGCCTGCTGCTCAATATCATCCAGCGCTCCGAGGTCAATATCCGTGGCAAAATCCGGAATGGTTTGCGTTTCAGTGGAATTTCCAACGAACACACCTTCTTCCGCGTTTAATACGAATGCCGGTTCATCGTTGATGCCGGTTATTGCCACTGGTGTGGCTCCTGCTGTGGTTATTTCCACATCAACGCTGGAACCAGCCGGCACGCTGCCGCCATTACCATCCATCCAATCACCGGTTACAAACTGTACACCAGCCAGATTACCGTCCAGTTCACCGGCACTGAATGCCAGATCATTGGCAGGGTCGGGACTGACACTCAAGGTATAGGCAGGTGGCGTAGCAAAACCCGCGCTGCTGGCCACCCAGAATCGGTTTACCGCAACATCGGCGTCATCGGTAACTGCATCCAGAATATCCAGATCGGTCGCACCCGGCGGCAGCGGCAGGTTATCTGCGGCTGTCGGGTAGGTGGCAAAGCTGACGCTGCCGTCACCTGTACCGGGAGCGTTGATACTGGCTGTAACAGTAACCGGTGTGCCTGTCAGCGTTGCAAACGGAATACTGAATACACCTGTGGCCGCACCTATTGCCCAATCAACAATTCCTGCCGCATCAGTTGATTCACTGATTATCTGTCCACTACTGGTACTGATCGCAGTGGTATCTGCAGACTGGATTGATAAGGTATTGCTCTGCAGCGCCAGGCTGGCGTTAACCAGGTCTATGGTGTCAGTCACCGCAATATCAGTGGCCAGCAGTTTATTGCCTGCCCCGGAAAAGTTAAGCACATTGAAACTGGTGACACTGCTGCCACCGATGGTTTGCTCGCCGGTGCCGGCCAGATCAACCGTCCCGGCTCCAACCGTAAACGCAGGGTTGCCGCCATTATTGGTGAAGTCTCCGTCAATGGTCACAGTGCCTGCATTATCAAACAGACCTCCTGCACCATTAATCACACTGTCTGCAACTATGACATTGACACCATCAGCAATACTGATCGATGCACCGTTATTGACCAGATTCGACTGCGCCCAACCGGTTATGCTCAACAGCATCAGCAGCAAACATAAAATATGCCGGTATTTGCTTATCATGATAGTCACCATTACCGACTGGTCTGAGTCAGCTGCAGGCTTTCCGGCACCAGGGCATGGTTCAACCATTCCAGATCGGCTTTCAGCTCACGGACAGACTCCATTTCAGTGCGAAAAGCTGCCAGCTCCTGTGACTGCTGGTCCAGCAGGTTTTGCTGTTCCTTCAATGCTTCCACCAGTACAGCAACCAGTTTGCTGTATTCCACTGCTTTGGAACCATCGGTACCGGTATGTACCAGCTGGGGCACAACCTGCTCGATGTCCTGAGCCACAAAGCCAATAGATTCCCGGCCGGAGTCTTTCCAGGTAAAACGGATACCTTCAAGGGCATTGATCGTATCCAGAGCATTATTTAATGGTTCGATGTTTTCCTTGAATTTTGCGTCTGATGTCTGCACCAGGGTAGGAACTGTCAAAGTGCCGTTTACACCAAATATGTAGGTAGGCACTTCAGGACCAGGATTGCCGGAATAGAAAATTTCCAGGTTATTATCGGCCAGCTCCTCAATGGTCCATACCTGGCCATTGCCACCGGTATCGGCAGGCTGGAATACAGGTGCTTCAAGAATACCGTCTACACCAAACAGAAATGTACCGGCCTGACCGGCACCACTGTACTGAATCTGAAAGGTGTTATCGCCCAGTTCCTCAAGATCCCAGAACTGGTTGTTACCGGCAGTATCGCCCAGCTGCAGAATCGGTGTGGTAAACGTACCGTCTACGCCGAAGTTATAGGTTCCGGCCTGGCCTGCGCCGCTGTACTGAATCTGAAATGCGTTATTGGCCAGTTCTTCCAGATCCCAGAACTGATTGTTGCCGCCTGTATCGCCAAGCTGCACAATCGGTGCAGTAAAGGTACCGTCCACACCAAAGTTATAGGTGCCGGCCTGACCTGCACCACTGTACTGAATCTGAAAAGCGTTATTGGCCAGCTCTTCCAAATCCCAGAACTGGCTGTTACCGCCGGTATCACCCAGCTGCACAATCGGTGCAGTAAAAGTACCATCAACACCAAAGTTATAAGTGCCGGCCTGAGCCAGTCCGGAGTACTGAATCTGCAGATCCTGATCAGCCAGCTCCAGGGATGTCCAGGTTTGCCCGTTGGGGTTGGTGGTGTTATCAGCCCACTCAACAACAGGTGAGGTAAACGTACCGTTGAGGCCGAACAAATAGGTTCCCGCCTGACCGGCACCGGTATATTGAACCTGCAGGTTGTTGTCGCCTAATTCCTGAGCATCCCAGAACTGACCGTTACCGGCGGTATCACCGAAGCGGAAAATAGGCGCGGTGAAACGGCCGTCCAGGCCAAACAGGAAAGTACCGGCCTGACCATTACCGCTGTATTGGAACTGCAGGTTGTTATCAACCAGTTCAGCGGCATTCCAGACCTGTCCATTTCCGGCAGTATCGCCAAAGATGATGTTGCCGAATGTTGAACCATTCAATACATTGATGGATGGCGTGGTGAATGTTCCATCGATACCAAATAAATAAGTACCTGCCTGTCCGGCACCGCTATACTGGAATTGCAGGTTGT
Organism: Wenzhouxiangellaceae bacterium; assembly: GCA_028289455.1. Taxonomy (GTDB): domain Bacteria; phylum Pseudomonadota; class Gammaproteobacteria; order Xanthomonadales; family Wenzhouxiangellaceae; genus JAJFKX01. The sequence goes on along the minus strand of JANQPN010000027.1, from coordinate 61,458 downwards.
TGTTACCCAGCTCCCGGCCATCCCAAAACTGACCGTTACCGGCGGTGTCTCCATAACGATAAATCGGCGCTGTCAGACTTCCGTCATTGGCAAACTCAAAATCCTGCGCCACCAGCGCGCTGCTGCCCGTTGTCACCAACGCGCCTATCAAAAACCTTAAACACTGCTTATTCATGAAACTCACCTACTCCTGGTAATGGTTTAACGGGTAATTACGTGCGTCAGCCCCAGCTGAGCACAGACTTATCTGTCTGGTGAGTGATGATTGAGTTATAAAAGGTTCATCGGATTTTAAATTTTTTTTGCAACCTGAAAGATAAGCGAAATACCCCTTATAAAACAGCCACATGCAAACGCTGAATCAGTTTAGTAAACAGCATATGCATCCAAATTAATTATGAAAAGCTTACAGAAGTACTAGCATGAGCAGCCGAGCATGCTGGAAATATCCATGATGGTCTACCGGCTGGATTGTAAATCCTGAAAAAACACCACATCATCATTTTCCGATTTTGAGCCGGTGAACAAAATCGCGCCTGATCGCATCCCATGGTGCAACGTGGTGTCAGCCAGCGGCAGGCTGCCCTGATAGAGCAGCGTTTCCCTGCCGGATACCAGGTCACGCTGATGCAGTCGGCCAAGACTGGTATTGCTGTCACCCACCAGGTAATACAATTGCCGGTCAGCTACTGTCCACCCCATCCGCCCGCTGCCCGGTAAACCGTTCCAAACCGGCTCACTGCTGCGCTGATCGATATCGTAACGGTGTAATATTCCATCAGTATCCACCGCATAAAGGGTATGCTCATCTGATGGTACCGGCCGGAACAAACCAGCTGCCAGCTCCTGATATCCATCGGCATCTCCGAGGCACAATGACCAACGCTGCTGCAGTCGGCAACCGCTAACCCACTGCCGCCCTCCCGGCATCCATTTGGGTGTTGTTACATCAATGTCTTCGGAGCCCAATGGGCTGACTTCCGCCGTGACGATATCAACCTGATACAACTGTTCCCTACCCTCGCTTTGTGCTGTGAACAACAGTCTGCTGCCGTCAGGATGCCAGTGAGGATAGCGCAACGTAGCCCCTTCAAACCGTGTCAAACGGCGGGCAGTAGTGAAATCGCTACCGGCAATCCATAACTCTTCAGTACCACTGCGCCGGGAAATAAATGCCAGCCATTGCTCATCAGGAGACAATACCCCGGAATGGTCATCGCTGGTTGATTGTGCCACCGTAACAGTGCCCGCCCCTGGCTTGTACAACAGCAGATCGTATTCATTACGCAACTGGGCGACAGCCAGTTTGCCGCTGCTTGGGTGAAAGTCGGGGTGGATTATACCAGTGGCTGAATAGGTATATTTTTCAATGGTATTAATATTGATCCGGAACATCTGAAACTGTCCGGCATCTGCTGAACTGTAAATCAAATGCTGTTCATCCAGCCACGCCATACCGCCAATTTGCGTCGGCAGCTGGCTGATCTGCCGCTCTTCACCATTGTGTAAGTCAACCACCCACAGGGTTGTGCGATGATCAGGCTGAGGCTCACCGCGCAGAAATGCCAGCTGCTGTCCTGACGGTGAATAGCGGGGGTAAAAATCACTGCCGCTGACAGATACAGCATCGGTTAACCGCCTCTGCTCATGGTTATGCCGGTTAACCGCATACAACCTGCGCCGCTGGCTGTTTTCCTGTGATGCATCTATGGTGTAAGCCAGCCAGTCTCCGTCCGGTGACCAGTCCACCAGCGTTGGAAACCGGCTGGTACATTCAGCTATCGGAGACGGTACCCCAACGGTAACCGTTTGAATGACCACCTCGCATGAGTCTGCCGCTAAACGCACATAAGCCACCTGGTCACCAGCCGGAGATACTGCCGGCCCATGCTCATCCACCCCGGTACTGGTAGCAACCGGTTGTGAACTGCCGTCATCAACAAATGCCCGGAATAAATCCCAGTCACTCCTGTCCGGCTTAAGAGCTGCATAAATAACCCAGCTGCCATCCGGAGAAAATCTCGGCTGGTGTTCGACCCCCGGCGCTGATGTCAACGGCCGGGGCGCGGGCAGCTGTTGCGTGGAACTGCCATTCGGCAACAGAGTACTACCCTGCCTGCCAATAACTATAACCACACCAATTACTACCATCAGCAGTGCATACATAGGATATTGCAGTCTGCTGAAACTGCGATGCCCGGCCTGGTTGCGAATAACAGCGCCGGACGCCTCAGCTGCCGGTTGCTGATCCGCTGCAGGTTTAACCCCAGCGACCAGCTGATAACCATACTTGGGCAGGGTTCTGATATAACGCTGTTCACCGGCTTTTTCGCCAAAGACGTTACGCAGATCGGCAATAGCCCGCGATACCACACTGTCACTGGGATAGGATGCTCCCCAAATTTCTTCCAGCAGGCTGTTACGGGCTACACCACGCCCATCGGGTGCAACCAGCACCAGTAATACATGCAGCGTCTTCGCATTCAGCCGAACTTCCTGATCTGCCTGGCGCAATACCCCCAGATCCGCATGCAGAACCCAATCGCCTATGCGCATGGCAGGTGTTTTTCGACGTTGCTCGAAAGTTGGCGCGCTGGGATTATTTTCGATCATTTTCGAGAAGTTTTCCGCAATTTTTTCTCAGGACATTGCTGCTTTTGGCCGGGATCATAACTGCACCATCAACCTATTTGGAATGACCCATGTCAAAACTTCTTGCACCAATGATATTAATGGTATCACTGACAGCATCTGCGTCGCCGTGGTTTCATGGTACGCCTCAATATGCTGACGAGGCCAGCCGCAAACTGGCTGATGAGGTTATCACTGCACATGGCGGGATGGACGCTATGGCTGCAGCTGAAAGCCTGCAGTTCAATTTCTTTACCAAGGCTCTCGGGAACCCATCGCCGTTTTACTCGGTGGAATCCGTTAATCTGGAAAACGGTTCCGCGTACCTGGAATGGCCTTTCTTTGACGCCGCGATAGCCTGGGATCGGGAAACCGTCTGGTCGCATCAGTGGCCAGTTCCTCTGCCACCGGGTTTTTTTGTACGGTTAACCTCAAGCTTTCTGACACTCCCGTGGCTGATGTTTTCAGACGATGCCAATATCGGCCCGGTAACCACCGGACGATTACCTGATGATGATACTGACTATGAAGTGCTGAGAATCACTTTCGACTCACGCAGCCCCAGCATTCCCGGCACTTTCTATGAATTGTTTGTTGATCCTGAACACGGGGTGATGAAAGCCATACGCTTTGATATTAACCACCCCGGCATGGCAGCCAACCCCAATCAGGTGCTGGGGCCCAATGTACATGTCTTTGGCGAATACAATAATGTCAACGGCCTGATATTTCCGACCTTCTATAAAACCTATGGCCGAGGAGGTACTCCAGGGCCCAACAATGCCTATCACTTTGTCTGGAATATCAGACTCGATCAGCCATTTGACAAGCAACGGCTGACAGCGCCCGACGGCGCTGAAACAGACGAATTATCAGTTGAATGGTGGCAATCCGAATCTATGCCAAAACGCTGAGCTCATACAATAGATAAAGCGATTGTCTCAATACTGGTTTCATAAATCACCGGAGCTGCAGATAAAATCATGCCGTATAAAAGCTTATTAATCGCACTGATTTCAGTTATTACCGCCTGCCAGTCGGCAGTGCCTGCCAACTTGCTCGAAACCTATGCTGGTGTTAACGGCTTCCTGTCCTTCAAGATGGGAAAACTGCCAACCGGGCATGACACGGTCAGAGTAACCCTCAATGGACGCCAGGGTGTGTTTATTGTGGATACTGGAGCGCAGCTGACTGTAATACATTCAGCGCTTCTAAACCGGTATAACATCCCGCAGAGTGATCTGCTCAATTCAGAGCAAAGTTATGGTGCAGGTGGTGTTATTACTCTGGACTATTACCGTGTGAACGGCATCCTGCTGGAAGAACAGCCTTTCGACCTGCAACAGATTGCCGCCATCGATTTAAGCACTGTTTTCGCAGCACTGGGCGCCAGCAGCGGTATTCAACTTGACGGAATCATCGGGCAGGACATTCTTATCGGATATAACGGCCTGGTTGATATTGCCGGACAACAACTGTTGCTGCAGCCTGATATTAAGCACACAGATAATGCTGAGGCTCAAGCCTCATCACTGGCCGCTTATCTGCATACACAGGATTATCAGAAAATTCCGCTGATGAAACTGGACAGCGGTCTTGAAACCATAGATACCAGCATTAATGGCCAATCCGGGCTGTTTATTATCGATTCCGGCGCAGGCCGAAGCATCCTGCACTCAGCAAAAACAACAAAATTCCACGTCAAGAAAGCAGATCATACCGGTGCAGGTTCAAGTGCAGGTGCCGGTGGTGCATTCAGCTATCAGCGCTTCGCTATCCAGTCACTGGTTTTGGGATCTGTTCAATTATCTAAAACGTACATTGATGTTGCTGATCTTAGCGCTGTCGTCAATGCGGCACAGCAACTGAATAATGCTGATATTGATGGTGTAATCGGACAGGATGTCTTGATACAGAATGCCGGCATAATTGATGTCGCCGGGCAACAATTGTTTTTAAAAGTTACGGACAGCTGAAAATCCCAGGAACTGAGCTACAGGGAATAATCAATCCCCGTTAACCAACAACAATGAAGTTTAAAAAACTGACAGCAGTTTGAGTCAGTCTACATACAAAGAGCTGACCGACTCACCTTCCGACATTCGCCTGATGGTTTCCGCCAGCAGCTGCGCCACACTGAGTTGACGAATTCTACCGCAGGCCTGAGCCTCCTCGGACAGCGGAATGGTATCGGTCACCACCAGCTCATCAATTCGAGAAGCGGTAATGTTTTCAATGGCTTTTCCGGAAAGCACCGGGTGCACACAATAGGCAACCACTTTGACGGCTCCGTGATCCTTCAACGCACCGGCTGCTGCACATAATGTGCCGGCGGTATCCACCATGTCATCAACCAGCACACAGCATTTATCCTGAACGTCACCGATCAGATTCATCACTGTAGCTTCGTTGGCCCGTGGGCGGCGTTTGTCGATAATAGCCAGGTCTGCGCTCAGGCGTTTTGCGATAGCACGGGCACGCAATACGCCACCGACATCCGGTGCCACCACAATTAAATCATGGCGCATCTGCCGCTGCCAGATATCTGCCAGCGTTAACGGCGATGCATAGACATTATCCACCGGAATATCGAAAAAGCCCTGAATCTGATCAGCATGCAGATCGACAGTTACCAATCGGTCAACACCAGCGGCATTGATCATATTGGCTGCCACTTTGGCAGTAATCGGCACGCGTGAAGAGCGTGGCCGCCGATCCTGACGGGCATAACCGAAATATGGAATCATGGCAGTTACCCGAGCAGCCGATGCACGTTTAATCGCATCGGTCATGACCAGCAGCTCCATTAGGTTTTCAGCAGCAGGCGCGCAGGTGGGCTGGATGATATAGACATCACGGCCACGGACATTTTCAGTAATCTCGACTGCCACCTCGCCATCGCTGAAACGGCTTACATTGGCACTGCCCATGGGTATGCCGAGCGTGGCCACAATGGCTTGCGCCAGTTTAGGGTTAGCCGTACCGGTGAAGCACATGATGCCGCTGCTAGCCATATCGCATTACCTGCCGTCTCAAGTTGCGTTACGAAGGGAAAATGGCTGGGACGGTAGGATTCGAACCTACGCATGCGGGGATCAAAACCCCGTGCCTTAACCACTTGGCTACGTCCCAGTAGCTGATCCTGGTCTGCTTAATTTTACAACCTGAAATCCATCAGGCCAAATGCCTGCCGGGTTCGTATGATCAGCGCGTGGCGCATTATAGGCATTCGTGCAGTGATTTGCACCCTTACATCGGCAATGAATGCATTTTTTTGTAACAATTTTACAATTGCCAGTCGGAAATCAGCACTTTGATGACATATTGTCCTTTACTGGCATCCAGCCGGCTGGGCAACAATACACTGTCGGTACTGCCCTGCGATTCCACTGTTGTATATTTTTGATAGCTGATCTGCCACTCTTCATGGTTGATTTCCAGTACGCTGCCGTCACTGGCGTATTTCAGCCTGGCGCCATCCGGAGCCGGCAACGCCCGCAACCAGTCCTGCAGATAGGAAACCGGCACTGACCAGCCCAGCGCCTGTTCGGCCAGCGGCTCTGGCGAATCCGCCTGCAGCAGGCCGATTCGTGTACCTTCCAGCTGTGCGAATCCAGGCTCGGCCAGCATGACCCAGCGCCCACCGCTGGTGCGCAGCCTCAACTCCAAATTACGGTTGTCATTGATCCAGTCGAAATTCACGCTGATGCCTTTGTTGCCATCGCGTATTGCCATCCGGCCGGAAGCCTGCCAGTCAGGATGCTCGCTGAAAAACAGCTGGCGCTGCTGCAGCCAGCTGGACTCACCCTCAGCGCGCTCCGGCACCCCACGGCACGCACTGAGCACCAGCAGCAGGCAGACAGCTGACAGCCTGCCTGCGGAAACTACCGCCATTACAGAATGACGTCCAGACGCTGTAATGTTGTAACCAGCACAATGTGCTGCGGATCCTGGGTAGCAGCCTGTTGCCATATTTCCCTGGCTTCATCCCGTGATCCCAGCTGCCACAACACTTCGCCGAGGTGTGCACCGATTTCCGGATTGTCATCCAGAGCAAATGCCTGTCGCAGAAAATCTTCTGCTTCATTCAGTTCACCAAGACGGTATTTGACCCAGCCCATGCTGTCCAGCGTAGCTGCATCGGTTGGGTTCAGCTCCAACGCTTTTTGAATCAGCGATAATGCTTCATCGTGCCGGTCAGTCAGATCGGTCAGGGTGTATCCGAGTGCATTCAGGGCAGCCGCATTATTCGGATTTTCCCGGATTACGCGGCGCAGATCCTGCTCAGCCAAGTCCACATCCTTATTCGCAGCTGCGGCCAGTGACCGGGCATACAGCAAGTCCATATTGCTGGATAAACGCCCCAGAGCAACTGTCAGCCGCTGTACCGCCTGATCCGGCAAACCGGCATTCTGCAGCAAACCGCTTTCGCTGATAAAGGCATTCACTACAGTGTCCTCGTCATCGCTGTTCTGCAACGGCTGAAGCAGTTCCTGGGCATCCTCTATCCTGTCCAGCTCTGCCAATAATGATGCTGCCCGCAATGTTGCCGGTGTTGCATACTCTCCACCGTCAGCCTGCAGATACCATTCCAACGCCTGCTGGTTGTAATCCAGCTGTTCGGCCAGCTGCCCGGTATAAAAAGCATGCACCACCAACGGGCTGGCAGGCATTTCTATGCTGTGCGCAATACTGGGGTCATAGTTACGACCGGCCGCTTCCTGCCCAACCGGAATAACGGTCAGTTCGGATAACTGACGGTACAGCCCCTCGGCTGCATCACGGTTACCATCTTCCAGCTGATAAGCAGCTCTGGTGTACAGTGCTTCCGTGCTGTTACCCAAAGTCCGCAGACTTTCCAGAGCTGCCTGTGTTTGTCCGTCGCGTTGTTGCACCTCGGCCAGCGCCAGAGTTAAATCCCTGTCCCGCGGGGCAATTTCCAGCGCACGCCGATAGGCTGCCACTGAGGATTCTGCATCATCTGCTGCGAATGCAATTTGTGCTGCCCACTCCAGGATATCCAGCCGCCGGGTGTTTTCAGCCGCCTGCAACGCCAGTGCCTTGGCACGCTCAATATCCCCCAGGCGCCAGGCCATCACACTTTGACCGTAAAACCCGTCAGCACTGTCACCCAGATCATCGCGATTAACCAGCCTCAACAGCAGTTCATTAGCCAGCTCGGTATCTTCAGTGTTGGCCAAAACCGAACCGGCCTGCTGCCAGCCGCGCGAACGCGGCTCGCTGCTGACTATCAATTGAGATAAGGTTTCAATAACCTGATCCGGCTGATTCAGTTCCAACTGGGCTATCGCCAGCGCCTGCAATGCTTCATGATGGCCGTCACTCAGTGATATCCAGCGCTGCGCGCTGCTGACCACCGCTTCCCATGCCTGAGCCTGCAAAGCTATGCGGGTAGCCCGATCGGCAATTTGCACATCATCTGAAATCGCCGCAGCCTGGGCGTATTCTTCGGCTGCTCCAGCCAGGTCGCCCTGTCCACCCAGAAACTCGCCAGCCAGCACGTGTTCGATAACTTCCGGGTCTGTCTGTGGTTCCTGCAAACCGATATTCTCCGCAACCTGGGGAGGAATCTGCTGCAACAGCAGTTCAGTCTCCGCTTGGGTATCGGATATCGCGGCGGAGCCACTGTCGGCAGTGTCCGCCGTCTGTTGATTATGCGCGCAGCCGGACAACCCCAGCAGCAATGCAATCAGCACTGCCAGCCGGCGAAAACGCCCTGGGGATAGATCGAATGCGTAAATTATTGGATAATTGGATATCTTCATGGAATCCTACATGCTTGATTCTAAAAACCGGTATACATTGAATTATTAGGCGAACCTGACCAATTTACAAACATATGCTCAACCTCGCCAACAACGCTCATTCGCAAATCAGCGCGATTATCCCGCGTTAGCTGTCCAGGTATACCATTTATGGCCATCTTTGCTGTTGGCATCAGCCATCACCATGCCCCAGTAGACATTCGCGAACAGTTTGCGTTCCAGGAACAGGAATTGCCTCAGGCGCTGATGTCCATCTGTGAGCTGCCCGGCATTGATGAAGCAGTGATCATCAATACCTGCAACCGGGTGGAAATCTATGCCGGCAGCAGCAGCACCGATCATTCACAGGCAGTTGATCACACCGAACAGCTGCTGGATTGGCTGCATCAGTGGCATCAGTTACGGGATTCATATGCCGATCGGTTCCAGCGTTATCCAGGCTTGCAGGCTGTCAGCCAATTAATGCGTGTGAGTGCCGGTCTGGACTCGTTGGTACTGGGCGAACCCCAGATCGGAGGACAGGTAAAACGCGCACATGCCACCTCGGCAGACATATCCGTTTCAGGCCAGCGTGCTGTACTTGGACCGGTGCTGGATCGGCTTTTTCAGCAGGCATTTGCCTGCGCCAAAGCCATTCGCAGCGAAACCAAACTGGGTCAACATCCTGTAACGGTACCCTTTGCAGTGCTAAATCTTGCCCGGCAGATTTTCAGCGATTTACAGTTCTGCAATGTCCTGCTGGTCGGTGCCGGCGAAATGATCGAATTATGTGCCCAGCATTTTTCCGGATATCCGGTTCAGCAACTGCTGATTGCCAACCGCAGCCCTGCAGGGGCACAGCGATTGGCTGATACTATCCGGCAACAGGACGATAACCCGCCGGTGACAGTGGATGCCTTGTCATTGGAACAGCTGCCGGACCATCTGCATCAGGCCGACATTGTAATTACCAGTACTGCCAGCCAGCATGCGCTGATAGATCAGGCCATGGTCAAACAGGCACTCAAACTGCGCCGCCAGCAGCCCATGCTGATGGTGGATATTGCAGTGCCCAGAGACATTGATTCAAAAGTCAGTCAATTACGTGATGTATATCTGTACAGCATTGACGATCTGACCACCGTCTTGAACAGCAATCGGCAGCAGCGCGCCGCCGCTGCCGCTGAAGCGGAACAGATTGTTACCCGGGAAGTCAATGCATTCGACCAATGGCTTAACCTGCGTCAGGCTTCTTCGATGTTGCAGCGCTTCCGGCAACAGGCCGACCGGCATGCTCAACAGGCACTGGCTCAGGCCCGCCAGCAACTGGCCAAAGGACAATCGCCGGATGATGTTGTGGAACAGCTGGCTCACCAGCTGACACGGCGGTTATTGCACCTGCCCACCACCAGACTGCGCCAAATCATAATGCAGGGAGAGCTGGAACAGGCTCAGCAATTGCAAGACTTGTTTGCCGAACCGGAAGCTGACTCACAATCAGCCGCCGATGACGATCTGCCAACTGATCAATTTTCTTCATCACCAGATAACAAACGACATGCTGAATAGTATTCAAACCCGCCTGGATCAGGTACAGGAACGCCTGCAGGAAGTCACCATGCTGATGGCTGAGCCGGACGCAGCCAATGACAGCCAGAAGTTTCAGGCTTTGTCTCGTGAATACGGTCAGCTGGAGCCGGTGGTATCGGTCTATCGCCAGTGGCAGCAGGCCAATGATGATCTGCATGCCGCCCGTGACATGCTGGATACCGATGATGCTGAGATGAAGGAGCTGGCCGAAGATGAAATCGAACAGAATCAGCAGCAGATAGAACAGCTTGAGCACCAGTTGCAGATATTACTGCTGCCCAAAGACCCCAATGATGACCGCAATGTTTTCCTGGAAGTTCGCGCCGGTACCGGTGGCGATGAGGCGGCCATATTCGCCGGAGATTTATTCCGGATGTATCTGCGCTTCGCGGAGTCACGCGGCTGGCAGATTGAACTGATCAGCCAGAGTGACGGTGAACACGGCGGCTTTAAGGAAGTGATTGCATTGGTCAAGGGCCAGGCAGCCTATTCACAACTGAAATTTGAATCCGGAACGCACCGGGTCCAGCGGGTGCCGGAGACTGAGTCCCAGGGCCGTATCCACACTTCTGCCTGCACCGTTGCCATTTTGCCTGAAGTGGAATCCATTGATGAGGTTGATATCAATCCGGCAGACCTGCGCATCGATACCTACCGTGCATCCGGCGCCGGTGGCCAGCATGTGAATAAAACCGATTCTGCAGTCCGTATCACCCACCTGCCCAGCGGGATTGTGGTTGAATGTCAGGATGAGCGGTCGCAGCACAAAAACCGTGCCAAAGCCATGGGCCTGCTGTCCGCCAGAATGCTGGAAATAGAACAGGAAGAGCAGCGCAGCGCTCAGGCACAGGATCGCAAGCTGCAGGTCGGCAGCGGAGACCGCTCACAGCGAATCCGCACCTACAATTACCCGCAGGGGCGGGTGACCGACCACCGGATTAATCTGACTCTGTATAAGTTGGACGAAATACTCACCGGCGATCTGGAACAGTTAATCCAGCCGCTGCAGCAGGAACATCAGACGGAACTGCTGGCGGAATTGGCCAGTTAACCCGGCCGGCATAAATGATCTGCACATCAAACCGTTAAGCGTTGCCAGCAGAGGCAGTGGGTGGTTGTAACCGGTTTCTGCGCGGACGAATAAACCATACCGACAGCAAAAAGCCCAGCATACTGGCAGCTGCAGCCATCACGAAAGTGGCCGCACCTCCATGAACCTCCCAGATAAGACCCGACAGCAGTGCCCCCGCAACACCACCTGCGCCTGAACTAAAACCATACAGTATGCCCTGCCCGTGCACACTTAAGCGGCCCGGGAAAAAGCGCTGAACCAGCACCATGCAGGCAGCGAAAAACGCGCCGAAATTAATTGCATGAATAACCTGCACCAATGCCATCAGCAGCGGTTGGTCCGGAAACCAGGCGACCAGCAACCAGCGAATCGTCCCCAGCAATAAAGCGAACTGCACCACCCGGGTGGCGCTGAACCGGGCCAGCCAGTGGCGTGCATAAAAGAGAATGATGATTTCCGCCAGCACGCCCACCGCCCAATAGGCGCCTATTACAAACGGCTGATAACCATGCCTTTCCAGGTACAGAGAGTAAAATACATAAAACGGCCCAAACGACAGCTGCATCAGCAGTACGCTCAGAAAAAAAACTTTAACCTGCCTGCGCTGCAAAATCGCTTTGACTGCATCCCACCCGGGTTTTTCCTGAGTATGATAATCCTCGGCAAAGTCATTGCTTTGTGCTGATACCCAGACCAGCAATACCAGCGGCAGCATCAGCGGTACCAGCCAATACCAGCTCAAGTGTTGAAAAATCAGACCGTACAGCAGAACCACCAGCAGGAAACCGACTGACCCCCACAGTCTGATCCGTCCGTATCTGCTGGTTTTCTTGCCTAGATGACTGAGTGTCAGTGCCTCAAACTGCGGCAGAATGCCATTCATCATAATGCTGAAACCCAGCATCGCCACAATCAGCCCACTCACTCCCAGCGGGAGCAGGAACAGTAACAACGACAGTCCGGTCAACAGACTTCCTGCCCGCAGCCACACTACCGGCCGGCCCGATTGTTCACTGCCTGCAGCCCACAGGCTGGGCACAAAAACCCGCGTGACATACCAGAAGGACATCAACACACTGATCCACCAGGGGCTTAACCCCCGTTGTTCAAGATACAGGCTGAAATACGGCGAAAATGCGCCCAGGACGGCGTAATAAAATGCATAGAATGACGCCAGCCGCCAATAGGGAACGGCGGGCATCAGCCGGTCTTCCGGTTCCGGCTGATTGTTGGTATTGGATTGCCGTCAGCAGTCGCTGCGGTCAACCGGCAGGTTCCTGGATCAGATGCACATCTTGCTGTGGATAGGGGATGGAACAGCCGGCAGCTTCCAGCTCAAGCTTGATGCTTTCCAGGAGATCGCCACGCGTGCTCCAGTAATCCTCCGTTTTCACCCAGGGCCGCACTGCAAAATTCACACTGCTGTCGGCCAGTTCAGCCAGCATGATCACCGGTTCAGGTTCCTTGAGGATATTCTCATGCCCCTGGATGATCTTTTCCAATACAGCACGCGCCACCTTCAGATCATCGGCATAACTGACACCAATCGTCAGGTCGATGCGCCGCCGGTCCATGGTGGTGAAATTGGTCATTGTATCGGTGGTAATCATTGAATTGGGAACAATGATCCGGCGGTTATCAGGTGTGGTTAATACCGTACTGAAAATTCGCACTGTCTGTACCGTACCTTCAACGCCTCCGGCAACCGCCACATAATCGCCTTCTTCAAATGGCTTCAGAGCAAGAATCATCAAACCTGAGGCAAAGTTGCTCAGCGATCCCTGCAGCGCTAGGCCAATGGCCAGGCCCGCTGCACCCAGCATTGCTACCAGTGAGGTGGTCTGCACGCCCAGTTGCTGTAGTGCAAATACCGCCAGCACCACCGTCAACAACGCTGAAGCTACATTTTCCAGAAAATTGACAAAAACATTGTCATAGCCATTCCGGGTCAAAACCCGGTCGACCACTTTCATCAGTGTTTTTATCAGCTTACGGCCAATAATAAAAATCAGCAGTGCCAGCAAAATGCGGCCGCAGTACTGCATGCCGATATTCAGCCAGTTGTTCCAGTCGATATTGTTAAACCACTCTTGCATAACGTTTAGTTCTTATTCTTGGCTAATTCCAGGCTTATTGTCGTTCAACCTGATCATCCAGACACCGGTCAGGATAAATCTGCACCTTCTGACAGGACATTTTCAATTTCATCAGCCATGCGACCTATTCGGGCAATCATGTTATGCATGTTGCTGTCATCCAAAATGCTGTAACTGATGTTTTCGCACATTTTGATATATGCCATCCCATCCAGATCACCAACAGCCAGATAACCGGCGCGCAGCATCAGGTTCAATCTCAGGCATTTTTCCGCATCAAAATTGGCCAGCGGCGCAACAATGGTTTCAATACGCAAAAAGCGCTTGCCGGCGCGGTCTTCGATTTCCGCCAGAAAGACGCTTTGCCGCCTTCCCTGCTCAGGAATCGGGACTTCGATGCCGATTAAAAAAGGCTCATCAATGATCAAGTCATATTGTCCGGCCACGCTATCGCGGATGGCGCTGAATGTATCCATGGGTTGTCTCCTGATGCGGCTTATTTAGGTTCCAGGCGGGTTGCGCCATCCAGCCTTATGGTTGTTCCGTTCAAATACCGGTTTTCAATAATGTGTCCGGCCAGCGCAGCGAATTCAGAGGGCTGACCCAGGCGTGTCGGGAATGGTATTTTCGCACCCAGTGCCGCCTGAACTTCCGCCGGCATGCCATCTACCATTGGTGTATGGAACACACCCGGTGCAATGGTCATTACGCGGATTCCGAAACGGGTAAACTCCCGCGCCATCGGCAGCGTCATGCCGACCACCCCGCCCTTGGATGCTGAATAGGCAGCCTGACCAATCTGGCCTTCGTAAGCGGCCACGCTCGCGGTATTGATAATGACGCCGCGTTCACCGTCTTCACCCGGCTCATTTTTCTGCATCTGAGCTGCCGCACTCTTCGCCAGGTTAAAGCTGCCGATTAAATTAACATTGATGGTGCGACTGAAATACTCCAATGACATGGGTGCTTCTCTGCCCAGCACCCGGCCCGGGCCGAGAATACCGGCACAACTGACAGCAGCATTGATCCCGCCCATTTGCTGGACAGCTTCAAGCATCGCTGCCTCTATCTGTGCCTCATTGCTGACATCGGCCTGGATGAAGTGCGCGCGCTCGCCCAGTTCCGCCAAAACGTCTGCCGCCGCTGAATCATTAATATCCAGTAATACCACCTGGCCGCCAGCTGCGACAAAATGTCTGGCCACCGCCAGACCCAGGCCGGATAAACCGCCGGAGATAACCGCTTTGGTTTGTGCTATTTGCATGATTTGTCCTTTACAACGTATCGATTGATAAACACCTTCTATGTAAGGCGCAGGCAGCCGCTTTCCAACCACCCATGTGAGATCACTTGCAAGCGCGCCGGGCGCACAGAATAACATGCCGGCTGAAGTGTTCAATTGTATCGGTGAACTGCTGCGGCTACACTGAAACAAGCAGCGCTTATAACTTCTTATGACCATCGCGACTGACCAACTGACTGTTTTACTGAAACAATGGCAACAAGGTGATCAACATGCTCACCACAGTATTGTCCAGCTGGCCTATCAGGAACTTAAAACGATAGCCCGCCGTCAGTTAGCCAGGGAAAGCAGCCGCAATGAGCTTCAGCCGACTCAACTGGTGCACGAAGCTTACCTGAAATTACAGTCCGCTCAGCAAATCGACTGGCAGAACCGGCAGCACTATCTGGCTGTTTGCGCCAGGGCGATGCGGCAGGTACTGGTTGATATTGCCCGCAAATCACAATCCAACCGACATAAAGCGCGGCAAGTCACTCTCACTGTCAGCATTGACAGCGGCCAGCCTGACATCATTGACACACTAACAATCGACAGCGCTTTGGATCAACTTGAAAAATTTAACCGGCAGCAGGCCATCATCGCCGAGCTTCGTTTTTTCGGTGGCCTGACCATTCCGGAAACGGCTACCGCGCTGAATCTGTCAACAGCAACTGTTAACCGCAACTGGCGTGCCGCCCGGGCATACCTGCGTAGCGAACTGACCCCTGCTACATGAGTGACCGGCCCGGCAAACTGACCTACAAACGGCTGGCACTGGAACAGTTTACCGCCAGCCTGGAACAGCCGGATGAACTTCGACGTGAATGGCTGATCAGCCAGTGCGGTCATGATGAGCAGCTATTGAATCAGGTTATGCGCTTATATGCTGCTGACCAGGCTGAAGGCGATCTGGTCTCACCGGTATTCAGTCATCTGAATTTCTCCAACCCCATAGGCATGCAGGTCGGCGCATTTGAAATCAGCACTGAACTCGGCAGTGGCGGAATGGGCACGGTATACCGGGGCAGGCGGGCCGACGGTTTATACGAGCAGGATGTTGCCATCAAACTTTTCCGGCACAGCCACTTTTCAGCCGGTAGCCTGCAGCGGTTTCATCGTGAACGCCAGATACTTGCTCATCTTGAGCACCCCGGGATTGCCCGGCTGATTGATGGTGGCACTGCGGAAGACCGTACTCCGTACGTCGTCATGGAGTTGATTGAAGGCCTGCCCATTACGGCATTCTGCCAACAGCACCGGCTGAACCTGACTCAACGGCTGCAATTGATGCAGAAGGTATGCACAGCACTACATGCAGCCCACCAGCGTAATATCGTGCATCGTGACCTGAAACCGGACAACATTCTGGTTGGCGCAGACGGAGAACCGAAACTGATAGATTTCGGTATCGCCAAGCAGATTGATGCGCACACGGACCAGGATACATCCAACACCCGTATCGGTGAACTGAGCCTCACGCCGGATTATGCCAGTCCTGAACAGGTTCGCGGCAAGCCGGTATCCAGGGCTTCAGATATCTATGCACTGGGCGTGCTGATGTATGAATTGTTGTGCGGCAGCAGACCATACCGAATTGATCAGTTAACCCCTGCAGGAATAGAACGAATTGTCTGTGAGAGCATTCCAGACAACCCCAGCAGCGCTGCCGGAAAAAAGCCGCAAAATATTCCAGACGGGTTACCCGATGCCAACCATCTTTGCGCATTACTGCGTGGTGATGTTGATCGCATCATCATGACTGCAATGCACAAATCCCCCACTCAGCGTTACGCATCCGCGCAAGCGCTGACAACCGATATACAGAATCATTTATCCGGCTTTCCAGTGGCGGCACGCGGCGCTTCACGCTGGTACCGTTTAAGGAAATTCATCACCAGACACCCGGCAGCCTGCCTGGCCTCCGCCAGCGCCTTCGCAATACTGGCTGTAGCGCTGATTGTCATCAGCCGGCAGGTGATTGAGGCCAATCAACAGGCCAGCCGTGCTGAAGCCGCAAAACAGTTTCTGGTGTCCATGATCGGTAGGTCCGATCCTTTTGAAAATACAGAATCTGCTACCCTGGCGGGCGCTCTTCAGCAAGCTGTTCCAACCATTGCCGAGCAATTTACCGGTCAACCGTTACTGGAAGCGGAAATGCGTTATGCCATTGGCTATGCGTTGCAGAATCTCGGGGAAACTGTGGTTTCCCGGCAGCAGTTCGAGCAATCCCTGGCATTGCGCAATCAGTTCGGCAGTGTGCTGGATCAGGCTGAATCACTGGGTGGTCTGGGCATCATGGATTGGTGGGACAGTGCCTATCAGGAAGGAAATCTGCATTTTTCCGAAGCCATGCAGCTGCTCGGCGAGCAGAATTCAGAGCGTGCTGTTAAATTGAAAGTCGATATCCTGGCCAATTGGTCAGCCATGCAGACTGAAGCCGGTGAGCATGCAACCAGCGCCGAACATTCGAGACAGGCTCTGCAGCTGGCACAACAGGCAGCCTTCATCAGTGATGAAACACGTGCGAATATCTGGGGCAATCTGGCTACTGCAGAAGAAAGTCTGGGTAATTTCGGTGAAGCCGAGAAAGCCTTTGACAATACCCTGGCCCTGCTGGAAAACTCAGTCGGCATAGCGCACCCCAGCTACGCCATTGCATTGAACAATTACGCGTTTATCTTTTATTCTCAGCAAAAATACCAACCGGCCATGGAGCTGTTTTCCCGGTCTGTTGAGATCCGTCGTCAGACCCTGGGAGCAAACCATCCGCAGATAGCTACTGCCCTGCTGAATCTGGCCGGCACACAAATTGTCATGGCTGAATATGCCAATGCTGAAGGCAATGCCATGGAAGCGCTTGCCATTGCAAAAAGTGCCTACCCCGCCGGCCATTGGCGCATCGGCAAAGCACACCAGACACTGGCAAGACTGTATGCTGCCACTGCAGATCATGATGATGCCGCGCAGCAGGCAACGGATGCCCTTGCTATCTTCCGGCATTCTGAGGGCAATTTCACTGATGCGATTGCCCAGCTTGAAGGTATTCAGGCCGCTGCGCAGCAGTGACCCGAGATTAAATTGAGCAACTGATCAGGTAAACATCACCGGGTTCACCGGCATTGAAGCCAGCCTTGCAGTACCTGCCCGGCTGTAATTTGGTTTTTGCAGCTGGTTGGTAATCCATGCACCGACCTCTGCCAAACGGTCCAGCTCGATACCGGTCTGATAACCCAGGCCTTCCAGCATATAAACAACATCTTCAGTGGCTACATTGCCGGTAGCGCCACGCGCATATGGACAGCCTCCCAGGCCCGCCACGCTGCAGTCGATAATTCTTACGCCCTGTTCAACGCAGGCCAGAATATTTGCCAGCGCCTGGCCGTAGGTATCATGAAAATGCACCGCCAGCTGATCCATCGGTACTGCTTCAGATACAGCATTCAGCATATTGGCGGCGTTGTGGGGCGTGCCGATACCAATGGTATCGCCCAGTGAGATTTCCGCGCAGCCCAGCTCTATCAAAGCTTCGGCTACCCGAACCACATCCTTCAGGTTCACCTCACCCTGGTAAGGACACCCCAGCACACAGGAAATATACCCCCTCACCCAGATATCATGCTCGCGCGCAGTTTCAATAACCGGACGAAAGCGCTCAATCGATTCAGCGATACTGCAATTGGTGTTCTTTTGACTGAATGCTTCCGAAGCTGCAGCGAATACTGCAATTTCCCGGGCGCCTGCTGCCATCGCACGCTGCATGCCTTTAAGGTTTGGCACCAGTACCGGATAGGCAACCCCGGGTTGACGTTTCAAACCAGCCATGACTTCTTCGGCATCAGCCAGTTGCGGCACCCAGTCTGGGCTGACAAAGCTGGTGGCTTCCACCACCTGCAAACCGGTACGCCCCAGGCGACGGATCAACTCCTGCTTAACAAACACCGGCACAATTGATCGCTCGTTCTGCAATCCGTCTCGTGCGCCGACTTCAACAATTTTCACAAACTCAGCCATACTTGGTGCGCCTACTCACTGCTATCCAGCTCGACCACATCGGCACCGGATTCCACAAAGTCCCCAGTGCCAACGGCAACTGAAGCCACTGTTCCGTCCATCGGCGCTTTCAGGGAAATTTCCATCTTCATCGCTTCCATTACCACCAGTGTCTGGCCTTCACTGACGCTGTCCCCGGCCTCAACATTAACTGCAATAATTCGTCCCGGCATCGGTGCAGCAATATGGTCGTCCTGCTGCCGCCCAGCTGTTAATCCGGCAAACGGCGATTGACGCTGGAAGCGCCAGCGCCGGCCACCTGTCAGCAGTTCCATGCTGTCAGCCTGACAGTGCACCTGGGCTTTCAACTGATGGTCCTGCCATTGCATACCGGCAAAACCGATATCGCCTTTGCCCTGCATCCATGGCCGCTCAATCAGAACTTCTTCCTGCTGATCCTGCAACCGCATCCGATAACCGTTGCCTTCCTGCCAGGCAAATACGCAAAATTGCTGACCGGCACAATCCATCAGCACATCCTGCCTGCCGGAATAACCGTTGCGCCAGCCATCGGAAGCCGACCACGGAGACCATGGATCGATACAGCCATGCTGTTGCTGATCACAGCCGCAGATCAGAAATAAACCGGCTGCCAGATAGATCACTGCCTCATCAGGACAGTCTGGCTGCTCGGCCAGCATCTTATCCAGATTGTTGTCCAGCCACGCGGTATGAATGGAATTGCTGACAAAGACCGGATGGGCCGCCAGCTGCATCAGAAAATCAACGTTGGACTGCAATCCACCGATTGAGGTACTGGCCAAAGCCTGTTGCAAGCGCCGCAGGGCAACACTCCGGTCATTACCCCATACCACCAGTTTGGCAATCATGGGATCATAGTGGATGGTTACTGCATCCCCCTGAACCACACCGGTTTCCACTCGAAGATCATCATTCTCGAGTGGGAAAGTCAGGTGCTCCAATGTACCGGAACTGGGCAAAAATCCGGCCTCCGGATCTTCGGCATACAACCTGGCTTCCAGTGCATGTCCCTGTTGGGAAATCTGCTCCTGTACAGCTGGTATAGGTTCACCTGCCGCTACCCGCAATTGCCACTCAACCAGATCAACGCCGGTAATCATTTCGGTGACCGGGTGTTCCACCTGCAGGCGGGTGTTCATTTCCATGAAGTAAAAATCGTCACCGGATACAATAAATTCGACTGTGCCGGCACCCCGGTAATTGACTGCTTTGGCTGCCTGAACCGCTGCTGCATGCATTGCCTGGGCCATATCTGCGGCCAAAGTCGGTGCCGGCGCCTCTTCGATTATTTTCTGATAGCGGCGCTGGCTGGAACAATCCCGTTCAAACAAGTGCACCGCATTACCGTGTGAATCACCGAAAATCTGCACTTCAATGTGCCGGGGTTCCTCCAGATAACGCTCCATAATCATCCGGGTATCGCCAAAAGCACCCTGGGCCTCGCGCCGGGCCGAAGCCAACGCTTCGATGAACTCATCAGCACCGCGGACAATTCGCATACCCTTGCCACCACCGCCGGCAGCAGCTTTAAGCATCAGAGGATATCCGATGTCATCAGCTTCACGCTGCAGGTGGTCGTCAGCCTGTTCATCGCCATCGTAACCCGGCACTACCGGCACACCGGCAGCACGCATGGTTTGTTTGGCTTCCGCTTTGGAGCCCATCTGCTCCATGGTTTCCGGGGAAGGTCCGATTAAAGTGATTCCGGCAGCATCCAGACGTCTGGCGAAATCTGCATTTTCCGACAGAAATCCATAGCCAGGGTGCACTGCCTGTGCGCCGGTCTGCTGAGCCGCTGAAATTATTTTACCGGCATCCAGATAGGATTCGCCCGGCGCAGGCGGCCCGATATGACAGGCATGATCAGCCAGTCTGACATGCTGCGCATCACGATCTGCATCAGAATAAACCGCAATGGTTTCCACACCCAGCCGACGGCAGGTGCGAATAACCCGACAGGCAATTTCGCCCCGGTTGGCAATTAATACTCGTTTAAACATGCTTAACTCCGCCAGCCCGGTTCCTGCTTCTCCAAAAAAGCACGTAACCCCTGCTGACCTTCTTCTGAAACGCGCAGCCGTGCAATCCAGGCTGCGGTGACTGTGTCCTGCTCAGTATCGTTCTGTCCGGCAAAGCCGGCCACCGTTCGGACCAGTTGCTTGCATTCGGCAGCAGCGACCGGGCCTGCCTGCCGGAATAAAGACACATGCCGTGAGACAATCTCGTCCAGCTCGTCACTGCCGGCAACTTCATGCACCAAACCTATATGCCTGGCCTGTTCGGCTCCGAACGTTTCTCCGCTGATTGCATAGCGGCGCATATGACTCTGTCCGATTTTAGCCTGCACCAGGGGTGCAATAGTCGCCGGAATCAGCCCCAGTTTCACTTCGCTGAGACCAAATTTGGCGTTTTCAACAGCTATTACCATATCTGCACAGGCAATCATCCCCACCCCGCCACCGAAGGCATGACCGTTTACCCTGGCAATTACCGGTTTGTTGACATTATTGATAGCCCTGAACATGGCCGCCAGACGCAGGGAGTCCTCCCGGTTTTCCGCTTCACTGGCATCAATCATCGCGCGCATCCAATTAAGATCAGCGCCGGCCGAGAAACTTTTCCCGGCACCGGTCAACACCACCACACGAATATCGCGGCTGTCATTGAGGCTGTTAAATGTGTCGGTCAGCTCTGCAATCAGCTGAGCATTGAAGGCATTATGCAGGTCAGGCCGGTTGAGCCTGACTGTGGCAACGCCATTTTCTATTTGTGATTCCAGGAACTGTGTCATGACTACATTCTGAATACGCCGAACCGATCCTGTTCAACTGGCGCATTCAGTCCGGCTGACAGTGCCAGCCCCAAGACCCGCCGGGTATCCCTGGGGTCGATTATGCCGTCATCCCACAACCTGGCTGTAGCGTAGTAGGGATTGCCCTGCGTTTCGTATTGCTCGCTGATTTTACCTTTGAATGCCTGCTCTTCGGCCTCCGGCCATTGCTGACCTGCAGCTTCCAGACCATCGCGCTTAACGGTTGCCAGTACCGTGGCCGCCTGCTCCCCGCCCATTACTGAAATGCGGGCATTTGGCCAGGTCCACATAAACCGCGGCTGGTAGGCACGCCCGCACATTGCATAGTTGCCTGCACCGAATGATCCACCGATTACCACGGTATATTTGGGAACATGGCTGCAGGCTACCGCGGTCACCATTTTGGCGCCGTCTTTAGCGATGCCGGCATTCTCATACTGTTTACCGACCATGAAGCCGCTGATGTTCTGCAGAAACACCAGAGGAATATTGCGCTGATTGCACAACTGAATAAAATGCGCTCCCTTGAGCGCACTTTCCGCAAACAGAATACCGTTGTTGGCAATAATACCAACCGGGTAACCCCATATATGTGCAAACCCGGTAACCAGGGTTTTTCCGTAGCGGGGCTTGAACTCATGCAGTTCACTTTCATCAACAATTCTGCCGATTACCTCATGCACATCCATAGGATGACGGGTATCTTTGGGAATCACTCCATAAAGCTCATCCGCGTTCATAGCCGGCTCGACAGGTTTGCGGTGCTGCAGGCTGCTTTGTTTCCAGCGGTTCAGGTGTTTAACAATGTCCCGTGCAATCGACAATGCATGGGTATCATCTTCTGCGAAGTGATCAGCGACACCGGAGGTACTGGTATGCACATCAGCTCCACCCAATGATTCAGCGTCGACAATTTCACCGGTAGCCGCTTTAACCAGCGGCGGCCCACCCAGAAAAATCGTTCCCTGTTCCTTGACAATAATGGACTCGTCACACATCGCCGGCACATAGGCACCGCCGGCAGTACATGAGCCCATCACCACGGCTATTTGTGGAATGTTTTTGGCTGATAATCGGGCCTGGTTGTAAAAAATCCGCCCGAAATGATCACGATCGGGAAACACCTGATCCTGCAGTGGCAGAAATGCACCACCGGAATCCACCAGATAGATGCACGGCAGATGGTTTTCCAGCGCGATTTCCTGCGCCCGCAGGTGTTTCTTCACTGTTATCGGATAATAGGTACCGCCCTTGACGGTGGCATCATTGGCCACCACCATCACTTCCCGTCCATGTACCCGGCCTATGCCGGCGACTACACCGGCGGCCGGTGCCGCATCATCATACAACCCCCAGGCCGCCAGTCCGGAGACTTCCAGAAACGGGCTGCCGTCATCCAGCAACACCCGAATCCGCTCTCTGACCAACAGTTTGCCTCTGTCGGTATGTTTTTTGCGGCTGCGTTCAGGACCACCCAGCCTGATCTGCTGCTGGCGTTGGTGCAGCTCTTCCACCAATTGCTGCATGGCCGCCGCATTGTCCTGGAACGCGGCATCGCTGGAACTGATCTGGCTGTGAATCCTGGGCATTGTCTACCTCTTTACAGATTAAACTTCCAATGCAATCGCGGTTGCTTCACCACCGCCGATACACAGTGACGCCACACCGCGCTTCAACCCCCGCTGCCGCAGGGCGTTGATCAGCGTCACAATAATCCGTGCACCGGTTGCGCCAATAGGATGCCCCAGCGCACATGCGCCGCCATTCACATTGACTTTATCGGGGTCAAGATTCAGTTCACGAATTGCAGCCATGGTAACCACTGCAAAAGCTTCGTTAATTTCAAACAGATCAACATCCTCTACGCTCCAGCCGACCTTTTCAAGCAGTTTGGTCATTGCACCTACCGGCGCTGTGGTAAACCACTCCGGCTCCTGAGCATGAGTAGCATGACCGATAATCGTTGCCAGAGGGGCAATGTCATTTGCTGCAGCATATTCTGCGGTAGTCACCACCAGCGCAGCCGCTCCATCGGAAATCTTGGAAGAATTGGCTGCGGTTACTGTGCCGTCTTTGGCAAATGCCGGCCGCAGATTGGGAATTTTCTCAATTTTGCATGTCGGTGGTTCCTGATCCTGCTCAACCACAACCTCACCCTTACGGGTTTTGACGGTAACCGGGGTGATTTCATCCTGGAAGTCCGCCTGCATTGCCGCCATCGCGCGCTGGATCGATGTTATTGAAAATGTATCCTGCTCCTCCCGGCTGAAGGTGTACTTTCCTGCACAGCTTTCTGCAAACTGGCCCATCATTTTCTGGTCGTAAGGATTTTGCAACCCATCCAGAAACATATGATCCAGCGTCTGTCCGTGCCCCATACGATAACCACCGCGCGCTTTGGGCAGCAGATACGGCGCATTGGTCATTGACTCCATACCGCCGGCCACAACCACCTCAGCTGATCCTGCTTTCAGCAGGTCATGCGCCAGCATGGTGGCTTTCATGCCTGACCCACAGACTTTATTGATGGTGGTGCATCCGGTACCCAGCGGTAAACCGGCAGCCAGCGATGCCTGACGCGCCGGTGCCTGCCCCAACCCCGCGGGCAACACACAACCCATAATCACTTCGGAAACACTTTCTGCACCAACAGTGCTTTGCGCCAACGCTGCACTGATGGCAGCCGCGCCCAGCTCCGGTGCCGGCACTCCGTCGAATTGTCCCTGAAATGATCCGATTGGCGTGCGCTTGGCGCCCGCGATAACGATAGAGGCATCGCTCATAAGATATAAACTCCTGATTTGGCTACTTCACCAGCCTGGTTGAGCTGGTCAGTAAAGATAGGTAGATTTTAACATCCCTTATCTTGAGGTTCCTGCCCCACATGACAAGTCATCCAGCCGGCTATTCCGGTACACCGCTGTATAAAAAACTGGGCATCAAGCCAGGCCACAGAGTGTATGTCTTCAATCCGCCTGCAGATTATCTCGATTTGATCGCTCCTGCGTCGGAAAGCATTACTCTGTTAAAGCGCATGGGTAAAAATCTGGACATGATCCACTTTTTCAGCAAAAGCCGCTCACAGCTGAGTGGAAAAATTCAAACCTGCATGCAGCGTATTCATCAGAATGGCATGATCTGGATTTCCTGGCCCAAGAAAGCATCCAGGGTTCCCACAGACATTACCGAAGATGTAATTCGTGAAATTATCCTGCCCCTGGGTCTGGTGGATGTGAAAGTATGCGCAGTCGATCAGGTCTGGTCAGGATTAAAACTGGTGATCCGCAAGGAATTGCGAAAACATTAGCACTCAAGCTGTACCAGCACTGTTTTGTTTAATCATAAACACACAATTTTCAACAGCCTGCTCACCTGACGGCAATGGCCGTATTTCAAAGCCAAGACTGTCATAAAGCTTCTTTGCAGCAATATTGGTGGTATAGACAAACAAAGAATAGTTTTTACCGCCAGCTGCATTCAGCTCGATAATCGACTGGATCAACCGCTTTCCCAACCCTTCGCCCCGCCTGTCGGGATTAACCGCAACCTGACCGATATGCCGGCAGCCAAAGCGTTCAAATACCTGAGCGAAACCAAGCAGTTGTTGCTCATCCTCCAATGTAAAACTTTGTGCATCCTCCCAGCGAATATCCTCCTTAAGCTGCTGTTTTTCAAAGGGATAGCGTATCCGTGGACCGCCCCAGCTGCGCGCTTCACCGGCTGAATTAAACCAGCAGGTCAAAATGTCCAGGTCAGACTCAACAGCAGCTCGCAATTTCACCATAACAAACCTATCAGCTAGGGTTTGTGGGGAAGTTTCTGATCAATCGGCATCCAGCTGATATGCGTGTCAAAAAATGAGTTGATCTGCGGCTGCCGGTCGATCTCATCATCCAATGCGCCCAGCGCAACATGCATTTCGCCCGGCCATTGCTCGGACTGAAACAGCATCATGCTACCGCAGTCAGTACAGCCGCCGCGCCGTGCTTTTTCAGAAGTCGAATACCACTTCAGCTGCTGTATCCCCTGATCGATTACAAATTTTTCCTCAGCGACGCCCGTCCAGGTTACATAACCGGCCCCATGGCTTTTACGGCACATACTGCAGTGACAATGACCGCACCACAAAGTCGGCAGGTTAAAATGAAAACGCACTGTCTGACAAAGACAGGAACCGTGAATCTGAGTTTGCTCACCCATTCTTAGCTCCTACGGGTTGCTGTTGTAACCAGCTTAAAACACTTCAGCGCTATATGACACCTGCGGGTTCAGTCCGAATGGATTGGGCTGGGTATTGCGGAAAGTAACCGGGATACTGGGGCAGCTGTCGCTGCCGGGAAGACCCGGTAGTGAAGCACAACTATGCAAAGAAAAATGCAGATGCGGCAGCCCGCCTGTATTGCCGGTATCACCGCTCAAGCCGATAATATTACCTGCCTCCACCCGTTGCCCCGGTTCTACAAATACACCATTGATGGTCAAGTGCGAATATAAAGCCGTTGTACCGTCTTCATGCTGAATGGTTATCAGATTGGTACCGGCACGATTCCCGTCAGGAACATTTTCATTGGTGAAAATCACAATACCACCCCGGGCAGCTGACACCGGTGTACCGATATCCATGATGAAATCGTAGCCAAACAGAAATATGCCGTTATGTCCAAAACCCGAGCAATTACCCTGGTTCACCTGATAGCCGGTACCGGGCGGAAACGGCAGTACGTAATCTGAGGTTTCCCAGTCAGAAAAATCACCACAACCATTGCTGTTTACCGGATCGGGTCGCGGTGGAAACAGCCGCAGGCTGGAAATCAGCTCTCCGTCCTCGCGGAAAGGCTGCACCACGACAGAAAAACTGCTGGTCAGTTGCACACTGCCGTCGAATTCACCCAATTCAGGCATTAAATCCGCCAGTACCAGAAAACCCATACGGCCGGCCGGCATTTGTATATCTGCCACACCAGCTGGTTCACCCGACTGATCAACAGCTGTGAGGTTTATGCTGGCGGTACCGGCATTAATCGGCGGCGCCATAATCGCCATGCTGGTGTCTCTGCCATTGCCC
Organism: Wenzhouxiangellaceae bacterium; assembly: GCA_028289455.1. Taxonomy (GTDB): domain Bacteria; phylum Pseudomonadota; class Gammaproteobacteria; order Xanthomonadales; family Wenzhouxiangellaceae; genus JAJFKX01. Next base: position 35,113 of record JANQPN010000027.1, on the reverse strand, counting down.
GAGCTTGCCGTGAATACCAGCTTACGGGCGGGTTCAGTCGTGGGAAACTGCATCCGATTAGGCACAGCGCCGCCACCGGTATCACCGATTTCCAATGTGGTATTGACCCGAATATCGCCATCAATACGCACCCAGCCAACCTGCAGTGACTGGCTCCCGGGTACGGTCTGCACTACAGTATTTCCACCACCCGGCACCATAAGCCCCAACCCTGCGACTGCCTGCCCGCCATCAGCCAGGATCGCCAGCGGCTCTCCACTGGTGGAAAAACTGGTGATACTGACTTCTACTTCATGCTCGTCGATATTCACCAGATTGATGGCCGCATTAAATCCACCGCCGGTTCCAATTACCGGCAGCCATTGAGTTGCAACATCATCATGTGCATGCAACTGAACGGTTGTAAGCAAAAAAAACACTAGGCTGAATAGATACCTGAAAAACATGGCACGATACCGGGCTTGAATAACTACGTAGCCCTTAGTATAACAAGCCGCCAGCAATACGCCATCCATGGAGAAATCACGTATTTATGCACTGACCTCCAGCCACCCGGCCTGTATGTCTATACTCCGGTCCGATAATGCTTCGCGCACTGCATATCGTGCCAGTAATCTGGTTGAGTCAAGAATGGGCAGCGGAGAATTTTTTTGGTTGATAATCAACGGAATTTCAGTGCAACCCAGCACAACACACTCGGCTCCCCGTGCCTGCAGATCTGTGATTGCCTCCAGAAACAATGAAGTAGTCTGTTCACTGAAAATGCCCTGACACAATTCATCAAAAATCGCCTTGTTCAACCGCTCGCGCATGTCTTCATCAGGAATCAGCCGGTTTAACCCGTGCTGTTCCAGCATCCGCCCATAAACAGGGCCGGTCATGGTCCACCTGGTTCCCAGCAGCCCGACATTTTCCCAGCCATTGGTCAGTGCTTCACGGGTAACCACGGATGCTATATGCAACCCCGGCAGTGGTAAATCATCAGCAATCTGCTCCAAAACAATGTGTGCTGTATTGTCCGGGCAGATATAAAACTCTGCACCGGCGTCAGCCACCATTTGCACGCCTTTTGCCAAATACTCCCCCACTTCTAAATGGTTATCCGACTCCCAACCGGGCATGCTCAGGCCCATGGGAATTGCACTCAGCACAATGTTGGGGTGCATGTGTACTCCCTGTTGTATGCCGCCCTCACGGCAGGCCGTAATAAAACACAGTGATCCGCCCTCTGCGCTATGGGCAGCTATACCGATGGTTTTCATTTGGCTAGTTCCAGTGATAGTGAAATCATAATCAAACTTTTTATCGTCGAGCTCATTTAGCACAGGCCAGTTCTATGCGCATACCATCGCTGTCTTTCAGGAACAGCGCATAACTGTCTTCAAACTCCTGAATATCCGGCACAGCAAAACCGGCCTGCTGCATCCTGCTTTGGATATCAGCCACTTCAGCCAGGTTTTTCAGGGTAAAGCCCATATGATTCAGGCCAGGGGCAAACCGGTGATAACCATGATCAGGTTCTCCCGACTGCCTGAAATCGAGATAGATTTCTTCAGCATTGACGAATACATGATCGCGGTCTTTTCGAAAGCCGATCATCGGCAACAGCGCTTCATAAAACCCCAGGCAGGTTTCCATATTGGATAGTAGTATGACGATGTGATCAAGCTTCATCATGGCCGATTTTCTAGTTATACCAGTTGTAAATAATGGGCATGCTGCAAACCATTTCAAATACATCCTGCTGCTGGATAACCATGACATGACAGCCTTTCGGAAATATTGGTTGCTGTTTGTCCATGAATGATTTTTGGCTGAAGTGTGATAATTCTGCCTTTGGTACGAATCATGGGTTGCAAAACATTATTGAGACTGAATCTACTTTGGATCACCGGCAGCATGAAAACCAAAAAAGACATACAGCACCGATTTACAGAATTGCTTGGTCAAAATCAGGCGATTGTGTTCAAAGTCGCCAACACATACTGCTGGCACCCGGATGACCGTGACGAGCTCACCCAGGAGATTGTGACTCAATTATGGCGTGCATTTCCCGGTTTTGACGAAACCCGGCGGTTTTCCACCTGGATGTACCGCATCAGCCTGAATATCGCGATTTCTTATGTACGCAGTCAGCGTCTCAGGCAACAGCATTTTGTCGCTTTTGATCAGCAGATCCACGATAAGCCTCAACATGCCGATCAGAAAGATGAAGAAATGGAAATTCTTTACGGATTAATCAGCGAGCTCGACCCACTTAACAGAGCACTGATGCTGCTTTATCTGGAAGAACGAAGTTATCGTGAAATCAGTGACATATTAGGCATATCAGAAAGCAATGTTGCTACTAAGATCAACCGCCTGAAGCAGCGCATTCGCCGTCAGACCGAAACAGCAACCAGTAACAGGAGCAAAATCAATGATAGGAGCAGCCACTATGGAGCTTGATGACCTGAAAACCACATGGCAGCGCCTGGACCGTCAGCTACAGCAGCAAAACCGGCTGAATCTGCAACGGTTGCGGGACACACAACTGGACAAAACCCGTAAAAGTCTGAGACCTTTGAGATGGGGACATGTGTTACAGATAGCGCTGGGTATCGTATCGATAATCTTCGGTGTATCAATATGGACGAAGAACCTGAGTGTTACAGCATACCTGGTCAGCGGTCTGATCATTCATACCTACGGTATTGTTTTGATCGTCACCGGCGCACAGGTCTTGTATCGCATTAAGTCACTGGACTTTGGTGCCCCGGTAGTGGATATCCAGAAGCAGATGCTGCGTATTGAGCGCACTTACGTTAATGCCGGCTGGTTGGTTGGATTACCCTGGTGGCTGTTGTGGATTCCCTATTCACTGGGTGTGGCCAGCCTGGGGGGATTTAATCTTTACGCACAGGCGGCCGCAAGCGGCTGGCTGGGATGGAGTGTGGGCGTTTGTACCATCGGTATGGTTGCCACTTGGATGTGGTATCGGAAGGCACAACTATCCGGCGATCCCGAACAAGTTAAAAAAGTGAATGAAGCCATTGCCGGCAACAGCCTGAAAAATGCCAAGCGTCATCTCAAAGAAATTGAACGGTTTGAGCACGAGCAAAACTGACGTGCCAGGCAATTTTGAGGTAACCGGCTCGCCGGTTACCTCCTGCTTCAATCAGTCAGGTCATACCTGGTTATTACTATATTGGCGACCACCAAACCGACTAAAGATGCCACCACATCATACGGATCATAGATATTCTCACCACCGAGATTATGAATCTTAAGCTCCTGAAGAACGACATATATCCCGGTTATGACTGAGGCCAGCAGATACACTGATGCGTTTTTCATATTCTTCGAGGGCAGATTGAATTGCTGCCGGCATTGAAGCAATAACAATGCCACCAGAATGGTACCGATTACCGCTTCAAGAAAATTGGGGAACGAATTTACAAAAACCAGCAAAAACCCGCCGCCGATATTTTCCACCACCCAGGGTCTGAATAAGAAACGGTTAACTGCCAGACTGATAATTACGCCGATAATGATAATGCGGATGTAAGCTTTCAAAACCCGGACACCCTGCAGTGATTATGACTGCCTGATCAAGGTCTCGGATAAATCTGAAATTATCAGTCTGCGTGTGCCCTTGTCATACACCTCACTAACTGATTACATTCAATTGCCTACCAACCTGGGTGAAGGCATTCACAGCAGCATCAATATGCGCTTTCTCATGCGCAGCAGACAGCTGTACCCGGATACGCGCCTCGCCTTTGGGCACCACCGGGAAAAAGAATCCGATGACATAAATGCCCTGCTCAAGCAGCTCTGCAGACATTTTTTGCGACAGTGGTGCATCATAGAGCATCACCGGGGCAATGGGATGAATGCCAGGTTTGATGTCAAAACCGGCATTGGTCATCTGGGAACGAAAGTACCTGGTGTTGTCTTCCAGCTTGTCGCGTAAAGCTGTGCTTTCGCTAAGAATCTCAAACACTTTCAGACTGGCCGCCACCAGCGGCGGAGGCAAAGTGTTGGAAAACAGATAAGGCCGTGACCGCTGACGCAGTAAATCTATGATTTTCTGTCTCCCGCTGGTGAAACCACCGGACGCACCGCCCAGTGCTTTGCCAAGCGTGGAGGTAAAAATATCGACCTTATCCATCACGCCGTGATGCTCTGCCGAACCACGCCCGGTTGCTCCCATAAACCCGGTAGCATGGCTGTCATCAACCATCAGCAATGCATTGTACTTTTCAGCCAAAGCGGTAATTTCATCAAGCTTGGCGATATAACCGTCCATGGAAAATACGCCGTCAGTGGCAATCAGCCGGGTACGGCAATGCTGGGTTTTCTGCAGCGCGTCTTCCAGCGCCTGCATATCACTGTTGGGATAGCGATGCCGTTCGGCCTTGCACAAACGGATTCCATCGATAATCGAAGCATGATTCAGTGCATCGCTGATTACTGCATCTTCCGGCCCCAGCAATGTTTCAAACAACCCGCCGTTGGCATCAAAACAGGATGTATACAAAATGGTATCGTCAGTACCCAGAAAGTCGCTGATGGTGGTTTCCAGCTGTTTGTGCAGGTCCTGGGTACCACAGATAAACCTGACGGATGCCATACCAAAGCCGTAACGGTCCAGCGCCGCATGCGCAGCCTCTATAACTCTGGGATCATTGGCCAGTCCCAGGTAATTGTTGGCGCAAAAGTTCAAAACCTCGCCGCGTCCCTGAACATCGATCGCAACCTGCTGGGAAGTGGTAATCAGCCGTTCCTGTTTGTACAGGCCATCGGCCTGTATGCCGTGCAGGGTTTCATCAAGCCGGTTAAGAAAATCTGTTGTATCGGTCATGCTGGAAATCTTAATTTGCAAACTGGGAAATTCTAACATTCGTCACGCCAACATGGTCAGCTTTAATTAGTGCAGCGTTTAATTTCCAATGTGTTTCTAACGTAAAATATCAGGCTGCACATATTAATTCGCCAATGCCCCATGACTGCAACCCTGTTATATTTCCATGATCCTATGTGCAGCTGGTGCTGGGGATACCGCCCGCAATGGTTGCAGCTGCAGGCTGGGTTACCCGCTGAAGTACAAGCCCGGTATATCCTCGGTGGTCTGGCGCCGGACAATGATGAACTCATGCCTGCATCCATGCAGCAGACCATTCAATCCCACTGGCGGCGAATTGAAGCCCTGCTGGGAACAACCTTTAATTTCGATTTCTGGGATAAATGCCGGCCCAGACGGTCAACCTACCCGGCCTGCAGAGCAGTCATTGCAGCGCGGCTCCAAGGGCATGAACAAACCATGATATCTGCTGTTCAGCAGGCTTATTATCTGCAGGCCCGCAATCCATCAGATAGCTCCACACTGTTTGAACTGGCTGATGAATGTGGTCTGGATACCGACCGGTTTCAAACTGATCTGGTCTCTGACCAGGTCCAGGCAACACTGGCAGCTGAAATCCACTTTACCCGGAGCGCACAAGTAAGCGGGTTTCCATCACTGGCACTGCAACAGCAGGACCGGCTGACTTTATTACCAATTGACTATGAGGACCATAAACTGACCCTGGATTATGTACATCGGCAATTGACTCAAACTCAACGGCACTTCCACAGACGGTTTCCTGGTAATTAATAGGTCTGTTTTGTACATGTGTCAGCGCAAAAAAGCCGCTGATTAAGCGGCTTTTCAAAGTTATTGAATCTACGCTTTATTGCTCATAACCATCACGGAACACCAGATCGTCGACGATATTCACGAAAAACGGTGCCGATTGCCCGCCTCCCGGTACTGCAGTGTTATCGGCAATCAGGTTGATACCACCGGAGCCGATTACCTCCAGGTCCTCTTCCAATAGCGTAACCATTACTGTGTTGGCATCTATAAATACGGTTTCACGCGGCAGCCCTGCTGCCAGGATGACGGTTTCCGGGATAAAGCCCGAACCACTGATAACCGCGTCTGTTCTGAACACGTTGCCCGGCAATGGATCCGGGTTCACGGCGGTTATCGATGGCGGCCCTAACACCTGAATCATATCTGTGGCCACCTCATTATCGATGGCGGCACCTACCGTGGCGATACCGGGCACACCGGGCGCGTTATAAATCGCCGGCGCTACACCAGCCACCGTATCGGTATTGGCGGGTATCACTATGCCGAAGTCGGTGGTGAACGCTACCGGTACTCCATCGGGCAAGGCACAATCAATGACCTGAACACTGTTATTGTTAAGTGTTACATCCAACGTCAGATCGGTCATTCCTCCAGCCTCTACACTGTTCGGGTTGGCAGTCACGTTGGCAACCAGCCAGCTGTCTGCAGTAACGTTTGCACCTGCATCAAAACCATCGCAGGCACCCATATTGGGACCGGCATTGCAGCCCCACCAGTTATCATTTGCCAATGAAGCGATATTGTCATCAGTGACGTTTTCAATGGCGGTATCATTATTGACAAAACGGTTGCAGCTCATCTCAGCCGAACCGTTAGAGTCGAGCCGCACACCGATCATATTATTGACTGCCGTATTGGCGATAAACGGTAACGGCCCACGGGTTTCAAAATTGGCACCGAACCGTCCCGGCAACCACTCATAGGCCACATTGGCTCCTTCTACAAAGTTGCCAGTCATTAATGCGCCGTCACTGGTATCCGGAGAGCTCTGCGAGGTTATCCTGAAGCCCTGCTGCATATTCAATGCCGGATTGTTCATCGGATTCAGGTTTTCAAAACGGTTGTTGCGGATAATGATGTTGCGCTCGAACGCATTGCTGTTTTCCCAGATGCCCAATATAAACTCGGGATCGGCCGTCTGTGCATTCAACACCCGGACAATATTGTCTTCGACAATCAAGCCTTCATAGGCGCCACTGGAAGTATTCGACTGCATGCCAACCGATGCAGCAGTCAAAGTCGGCCGATTGGATACCCCATCACCACTGATTTCGATGATATTGCCTGATATCCGCTGGTTATCGCCGAAGGCAAAATGGATACCGATGTTCTGAAACCCTTCCCCGGCAGCTTCATTACCGGCAATATCGGTGGCCACCACGATGCGATTGTTCATGATTCGCGTATTGTCATAAACATTAACGCCGCCACCATCAAAGAAAAACCCGATACCCAAATCAAAGTTCTGAACAGTCAGGTTGGAAATTTCGATATTCTGATTATCAGTACTGGAAACCACCAGGAAGCCTTCCAGATCCTGGCCCGCTAGATCACCCGGACCCTGAATGACCGCATCACCCAACTCTGCTGCTGTCAAAGTGAAGTCTCCAGCGCCCTCGGGCAATAAAATGCTGAAATCGTCTTCGGTATCCGGCACACCGTCCGAGCCCATTGCCCAGCTGTCAAAAGCATTCGGCTCAACCCAGTCGAACAGACCTTCAAGAATGATCACGTCACCCGGCATTACCGCAACCAGTACATTGTTGATGCGGGTGTAATCATTATCTTCAGCACTGGGTACATCACCGCTGAGACCGGTTGACTGGATAATACCCAGCACCGATATCGTTGAAGTGTTGTTGGCCGGATCAAAATCGTTATCGGCGGCAACTGTTGCAGTATTGGTAATCAACCCACCGGCCGATACGGTCACATTGATGGTGCAGACTGTGGTAGCGCCGGTAACCAGATCATCCAGGTTGAATGTAATCAGTTGACCTGCCTGAACTGCCGTGCTGCCGTCATCACAACTGCCGCTGTTAAACGTAAGATTATCGGGTAGATCATCGCTGACCAGTACGCCTGTGGCGGTAGCCACATCGGTATTGGTAACGGTCAGGAAATAATCAAAACTGTCACCGGTCAGTTGTGTACCTGTTGCATTGGTGGTTTTCTCTATCGATACTTCAGCCACACTGCCGGCGACTGCGGTATCACCGACCAGAACCTGAATCTGACTGCGGTTGACCACGATACCCTCGTCATCACGCGCCAGCAGATAAATTGTATAAGTGCCATCGACGGTAGGGTCAAAGTTCTGCAATGCCCCGGCTAAAAAGAAGGAGTAGCGCCATGAATTCTGAGCCACGTTGTTGTTGTCGATCAGCATCTGGTACTCGACCGGGTTGGTCGCTTCAACACCTGCGCCATTGGCGGTATTGTTGTCGCCGATGGCATGATCGAAAAACGGCACCTGAGCACTTGGGGTAATCGGGTCAAATACCAGAAAATCAGTCGCCAGGCTCGGATCACCGTCCAGGCCCAGTTCATAAGTCAAATCGCTCAGCACCAGCCCATTGCTTAATACCGAATTAAAGTCAGTATTCATCGACCAGTCGAAAGCCCACACTGCGGTCTGTGCCGACTGTCCGACTGCCTGCCCTGCGGCAAAACTGAAGGTACCGTCTCCATTACTGTTAAAAGTGTTTTCCGGCAAACCCATTTCATTGAAGCGCAGAAAAGCTCTCAGTGCGGTTTCGATTCCATTACGGCGGTCAGTGGTAAATGCCCCATTGGCATTGCCGGAGCCGAAGATGGCATCCGGTGTGGCATCCTGATCAAACTCCAGCGGTGGGTTAACCATGATAATGCGGATATCACTGCGCGCTACCACTGCGCCTTTGCTGTCACGCGCCAGCAGGTAAATATCGTAGCGCCCTTCCAGTTTGGCATTGAAGTCTGTCAGGGGACCGGATAGAAAAAACGGATACCGCCAGGAGTTCTGCACTACGTTGTTGCTGTCGATCAGCGTCAGATACTCACCCGGGTTTGTTGCCTCGGTGCCGGCGCCGTTTGCTGTGCTGTTATCACCAATGGAATGGTCGAAAAAAGGTGCTTGAGCACTGGGGGTGATCGGATCGAAAATCAGAAAGTCGGTGCCCTCACCCGGGTCACCGTCCAGACCAAGCTCATAAGTCAAATCACTGATCACCAAACCGGAAGTATCGTCAAAATCGGTATTCACCGACCATTCAAAATTCCACTCCGGTGTATCGTCCGGCCGGCCGGGTGCGACACTGGCGATAAAGGTATAGCTGCCGTCGCCATTGCTGTTGAAGGTATTTTCCGGCTGCCCGTTGGCATTGAAACGGATTTTTCCACGCAACCCGATTTCAATACCATTGCGGCGATCGGTGGTAAAACTGCCGTTGGCATTGCCTGAACCAAAGATAGCATCGGGCGTGATGTTTTGATCAAACTCGATATTGGCTCCCCCGCGAAGCTGGGCATAGACAGGATCGATAGCTGTAATCAGCAGAATAATAAGAATAAATGTCTGATGTGGTTTGAACATCACTAACCCCGAAGCATAAGCATTATTGCAGCCACATTTGCCTAGCATCATTGCATGATGTGACTGCCCGTCAACCTGCAGAACACCAGCAGTGTCGCCTTCCATAGCAGTGGCCCCGAACGTTACATATTAACACCGGCACCAGTAGCTCTCCAAGATAATTGACCGCGGTACAGGGCATATTAAACGTGGCTCCAGCTGCCACAAGGCAGATAAATCAGGGCGTGACCAATAGCACACGAACTGAATGGTAAAATTGTGAATACTTCTCACAGGCTTTTCGGGAAACACAGATGCGCATTTCATTAAACCAACTGTGGCGGCAAAACCGCTTTTTTGTACTGTTTATTATTCTTATGTTTGCTTTTCGCAGTGCTATTGCAGACTGGAATGATGTGCCCACTGGCTCTATGAAACCAACCATCCTGGAAGGCGATCGAATTTTTGTTAACAAGATGGCCTATGATCTGAGAATTCCGTTTACTCATATATCACTGTACAAGCGCGCCGATCCGGAACGTGGCGATATCATTGTGTTTGACTCAGAAAAGGCTGGAATCCGGCTGGTCAAAAGAGTTATCGGCATGCCCGGTGATATTGTCTCTATGCGCAACAATGTACTGACCATTAACGGCCAGCCGGTTAACTACAATAATGTGACCGGCTCTTCAACTGACCATATCGAAAACCTGGAGGGCCTGGCGCATACCATCCGTGTCATTCCCGGCTACAACAACCCAAGAGCCAGTTTTTCAGCCGTCAAAGTACCCGAAGGCCATTACCTGGCAATGGGCGATAACCGCGACAACAGTGCCGACTCAAGAGTAATAGGATTTATTCCCCGCGACGAAATTGTCGGGCGTGCCCGAAGTGTGGTGCTGTCGTTTAATCACGACAATTACTATATTCCCCGTGCCGACCGGTTTTTTGAAACGTTATAAGCTCAGTCCCCGGCAGATTGACTGCAATCGCTGACTGAGCAGATTTCACTGATCACCGAGGTGGCGTAGCATCCGGCCGGGAGCTCGAAACTTAATGCGAGATCGTTATCCGACCACCGATGGGATAAATCACCTGCCAACAGCCGTATTGCCCGGCGGTCGTGAGCCATACGCTGCCGCCTGATGCCGGCCAGCAGGCCCGGGTAGCAGCCGGCAATATCATTTTCCAATTGGGCTGCCAGCTGGGTGCTCGGCAATTCATCGTCGCCCCACAGCGCCGCCGTAATATGAATATCATGTTCCGATAAGCGTTCTCGAATTTGCTGCAGGCCATCTTTGCCATGATCATCTTTGAACCATGATCGGCTGCCGTTGAGCTGGAATACATCACCATCAACCGGTTTATCCCAAATACCACCTTTAATTCGCCGAGCCACAATATGATTGAAAATCCAGCTTCTGGCAGCAGATAACAGCAGGCCTTTCAGTTGCCGTCCCTTAGGCCGAAAATCACCCTTAAACCAGGCTTCAGCTTTAGGCACATTGTTCATGTTGCGACCAAACCGCTGGACACTAAAATAATTGGGGACGCCGTTATTGCGTATACCCGCCAGGTTCTGTTCAATTTGCTGCCTGTCCCCCTGCATATTACGAATAAACAGCTCAAACCGGTTCGCCCTCAAGCCACCGGTTTTCAGTTTTTTATGATGCCGCTGTGCCTGCAGAATAACCACCTGATCCGGCAGACACGCCTGGATGTCTTCCGGATTGTCCTTATCAGGCAGCTGCACACTGAACCATTGGCTGGTAACTGCGTGCCGGTCTTTTAAGCCGGCATAACCTACCTGGTGTTTTGCCACACCGCAGGCCGCTGCCAGCTGCTGAGCAACCCAATGAGTATTACAGCCGGTTTTCTGAATATTCAGCCACAGGTGCTCGCCCTGGCCACTGAAAGTAACTTCGATACACTCCGTTACCCGGAAATCTTCAGGTACAGTGCGCAAATCGCCATGTGCGGTTATGTCGTTGACGGCGGGGAAAAGCCGGGAAAATTCATCTGTCATTTTGATATTTTATCTCTACAGGCAGCTGTCCGCTTTGCGATATATTAAAATTTGTTGCATATTGCCTGCTGATTGGCCCCGCAGCGTTAATGACCAGATGTGTCTGCAATGATTATTGAGTTTCTTGAAGCAATGTTAAAAGCAGGGTTACCGGTTGGCGCGGTGACTTTCGCAATGGTTTATTGGGCAATATCAAATGGCTATCTGAGCGAATCAGACAACCATGCTGAGCTGCAGAAACAATTGAAGGAAATGGCCAAAAAGAAAAACCGGTCTGAAAAGAAAGGTGGATTTCTTTATCAAAAATGGGTCAAGTTCGGCGGCGGATTTTATGGTGTGGTGGCATTAATAACCTATGCCGTGGTTGAGTTCGGTGAAATCCGGGAGTTCTTCAGCAATTTCGAAGGCCTGGGCCACTTTATCGATACAATAAGTTTCGGCATGCTGGTGAATTTCTTTATCGAGTCGATCATGAATTTCGTCACCGCAATCAGCTGGCCGGCTTATTGGATTAATGCGATCGACAGCAATCAGATCTGGGTCTGGTTTGTAGCAGCCTACCTGGGTTATCTGGGCGGCAGCCGGCTGGCCGGCATGCCTATGAGTGAGGAGTAATAATGATGAAAACTTTCTATTGGTTCGTGCTTCTGGCAGTAACATTTCCGGCGATAGCGAGTCAGCAGTCGACCACCACTCATCAGGATTTCTTTGACAATATAGCCGCTGCCTGTGGTGAAACTTTCCAAGGGTATTCCACTTTCCCGGATAACCCGGAACATGATCTTTACGGCAAATTACTCGTGGCGCATGTTACCGCTTGTACAGAACAAGAAATTCGTATCCCATTTATTGTAGGTGAAGATGCATCCAGAACCTGGATTATCACCAGGACCCAGGACGGGTTAATGCTGAAACACGATCATCGCCATGCCGACGGCCAGCCCGACGAAATCACCAACTACGGAGGAACAACAACAGCTGCAGGGTCTGCGCTTTCACAATCATTTCCGGCAGACCAGTTTACCGCTGAGCTGATTCCGGCTGCCGCCACCAATGTATGGACCATCAGCCTGAGCGAAGATGGGCAATCATTAACTTACTATCTGGAAAGAGACGGTCACCCCAGATTCAAAGCCCAATTGACAAAACAGACGAATGATTAGCGCCTATTCCGAATTCAAGCGCTGGAACTAATTTTCACCTGTTGTCCGGCATAGGACACAATCTGGCCTGCGATGATTTTGCACCTTTTGCGTGTTTCGATTTGACCATCGACCATGACTTGCCCTTCAGCAACCAACTGCTTGGCCTGACCACCGCTATCGCACCAGCCCAGCAGTTTCAACAGATTATGCAATGCTACCGATGGATGCCCCTGTAAATAAAAGCTTTCCATTCAACCCTGCCCAAATACTTTACGCAGCAATGCGGTGGTTCGTTTAATCGGTTCGTGCCTGATAGCCGCTTCTTCCCGGGCAAGATAATAGAAAATACCATCCATGCTCCTGTCGATGGTGTACCGGGTTAAATCCGCCGATACATCCGGCACAAACGGCAGCGTTTTATAACGTGAAATCATCGAGTCATAAGCCTGCAGCGCACCGACCTTGCGCAGGCTGGATTCAACCACTGGACGGATTAATTCGCTCAACTGCTCACTGGTCTGGGTACGAAAATATTGGGTGGCTGCATCATCCGGACCAGTCAGAATCTGACGGGCATCATTAAGTGTCATATTACTGATAGCATCAATAAACAGCGCTTTTGCCTGAGGTGCAGCAACCTCTGCGGCTCGATTAAGCCGTGTTTCCAGGTTATCCATTAATCGGCTCAAACCCAGCTTGCTTAATGCATCGTCCACACGCTGTAATGATCTTGGCAGCGGAATGTGAATGTCCGGGTCCAGATTAAATCCATCAACCGCACCAACCTGCTCGATCACATGCTGTGTTCCAATGGTCAATGCCTCGCGCAAGCCATCGGCAATTTCTGTCTCGCTTAATGCCTGCTGGCCACCTATTCCTTCCGCCAGCACATCCAAAATAGACCCACCTGAACCTTGTGCAGCACAGCCGGCAATCAACAGGGGCATTAATATCACTATCAGTTTTTTCATTGGCAGAGTGAGTGGAAACTATCAGCTTTCATCATAACCGGATATCCACTCAATGCTTCAGTTGCTGTCGTTACACCTTGTAATTTATATTGACCTGAATTCAGCACGCCTGAATCAAATCAGGCCGCCATATCTTAGCGTCCAGGTGGTAAATGCAGCAGCTATCCTGTGGTTGATTCAGTTTTCAATCTGACCGGTCCAGTCACACACCACTTTCCCGCATTGACCCGAAGCCATCAATTCAAAGCCCTGTTCGAAATCGTCAATGGGTATGTGATGTGTCAGGGTGTTCTGCAGCGGAAAGCCGCTCAATACCATCTGAGTCATTTTGTACCAGGTTTCATACATGCGCCGGCCGTAAATGCCATGCAGCTGCAGGCCTTTGAAAATCACCTGGTCCCAATCAACACCACTGCCGTTGGGCATCAATCCGAGCATGGCGATGCGTCCACCATGAAACATGGCGTGCAGCATATCGTTGAAGGCCCCCGAATTGCCGGACATCTCCAGACCGATATCAAAACCGTCTATGCCCAGCCCTTTGACTGCACCTTCGATGCTTTCATGCTTAACATTGATCGTATGGCTGGCACCCATTTTGCGGGCCAGTTCCAGGCGGTAATCATTGACGTCGCTGATCACCACATGCCGTGCGCCGACATGCCGGCAGATTCCAGCTGCAATAATGCCAATCGGCCCGGCACCGGTAATCAGCACATCTTCGCCGATCAGATCAAATTGCAGCGCACAATGCGCGGCATTGCCGAACGGATCAAAAAAGGCTGCCAGTTCAGGCGCAATGGCATCGGGAATCCGCCACAGATTGGTTGCCGGCACGGCCACATACTCGGCAAAAGCCCCATCACGATTAACCCCGATGCCTATGGTATTGGGACACAGATGCTGCTTTCCGGCTTTGCAGTTGCGGCAAACACCGCATACCACATGCCCTTCAGCTGAAACCCGTTCACCAACCTCATAGCCTTCCACAGCTGCACCGATTTTGCAGATACGCCCAACAAATTCATGGCCGATAACCAGTGGCGGCTTGATGGTTCGCTGAGACCAATCATCCCACTTATAGATGTGCAGATCAGTGCCGCATATCGCGGTTTTCTCAACCTTGACCAGGACTTCATTAGCCCCGGGTTCAGGTATTGCGATTTCCTGCATGACGATGCCTTCAGCGGCCTTGTCTTTTACCAGTGCACGCATATTGGTCGGCATGGCTGTTCCCGATTGTATTAGCAGGGCTGCATTATATATCCGGCGCCTGACCAATTGGCCATTTTTCGACAGGTTCTGCAATCCATTCCGTGCTAGCAGTGGTAATGACCATTCGTCGGTAAGATGAAGTCACTCACAAAAATGAGCAATATTCGCTACAATACGCGGTTACCCAACAACGCCACATTACTATGAGCGGAAAGTTATTCGTTAAGACACATGGTTGCCAGATGAATGAGTACGATTCGACCAAAATGATCGACGTGCTGGCGGCTTCCCATGGCCTGGAAATAACGGATAACGAGCAGGATGCTGATGTGATACTGATTAACACATGTTCCATCAGGGAAAAGGCCCAGGAGAAAGTGTTCTCGCAACTGGGGCAGTGGCGCAAACTGAAAGAACAAAATCCGCAGGTAGTTATTGGTGTCGGTGGTTGTGTCGCCAGCCAGGAAGGTGAAGGCATCATCAAACGCGCTCCGTTTGTCGATATGGTCTTCGGTCCGCAGACACTGCATCGGCTGCCATCTATGCTGGATGACGTCCGCAGCAGCAAACAGCCCGCCATCGATATAAGCTTTCCGGAAATCGAGAAGTTTGACCGCCTGCCGGAGCCACGTGCCGAGGGTCCGACAGCGTTTGTTTCAGTCATGGAGGGCTGCAGCAAATACTGTACTTTCTGCGTTGTGCCCTACACCCGCGGTGAAGAGATCAGCCGGCCGTTTGACGATGTTATTGCTGAAGTGGTGATGCTCTCGGAACAGGGCGTTCGCGAAATCAATCTGCTGGGGCAGAATGTCAACGCCTACCGGGGGCCGCTGCATGAAGGCGGACATGCCGATCTGGCATTGCTGATCCGCTACATCGCACAGGTGGACGGCATTGACCGCATACGGTTCACCACCTCACATCCTGTCGAATTCAGTGACAGCCTGATTGAAGCCTATGCCGACGTGCCGCAACTGGCCAGCTACCTGCATCTGCCGGTGCAGTCGGGTTCAGACCGCATCCTGACAGCAATGAAGCGCGGCCATACCGTGCTGGAGTACAAACAAAAAATCCGGCGCCTGCGTGAATACCGGCCCGACCTGGCATTGTCATCAGATTTTATCGTCGGCTTCCCCGGTGAAACCGACCGCGATCACGCGGCAACCATGAAACTGATTAACGATCTGCGCTACGACCAAAGCTTCAGCTTTATCTACAGCCGCCGGCCCGGCACGCCTGCCAGCAACCTGCCTGATGATGTAACACTGGAAACCAAAAAAGCCCGGCTGCAGGAACTGCAGGCCACGATCAATGGTTTTGCAGCTGAATACAGTCAGGCCATGGTTGGCACCGCCCAAAAGGTGCTGGTGGAAGGACCGAGTAAAAAAGACCCCAAGCAGCTGGCCGGACGCACCGGTAATAACCGGGTGGTCAACTTCGATGCACCGGCCAGACTGATTGGCCAGTTTGTGGATGTCATTATCACCGAAGCAATGAGCAACTCACTGCGTGGGCGGGTTGCCACACATGAGTCGGTAGCAGGCGATTCACGCGCCGCATAACCTGAATAAATTCTCCCTATGAATACCGCTACACCGCTGGAACACCAGCAAACCGTCGAACTGGAACCTGCTGACAATGAGCGGCTGGCCAATCTGTGCGGGCAATTTGATGAACATCTACGCCAGATTGAACACAGGCTCGGTATCACCATTGCTGCCCGTGGCAATATTTTTGCGCTCAGCGGCGAGCGAAAAGCTGTCCGCGCCGGACGCCGGATTCTGCAGCACCTGTATACCCAGAGTGAACAGCAGATGCTGACACCGGCACTGGTTAATCTGCAGTTGCAGGAGTCATCAATAACCGAGCCTGCCCTGGCTGAAGCCGAGCACGCTGCAGATTCTGAAGTCATCATTAAAACCAGACATGGTCTGATCCGTGGCCGCGGCCCTAACCAAAAGCAATACTTGAAGGCTATCAGCACCAATGACATCAGTATCGGCGTAGGACCGGCTGGCACCGGCAAAACCTATCTGGCAGTAGCCATGGCGGTTGATGCGCTTAAAAGTGAACGTGTCCAGCGGATTGTGCTGGTGCGCCCTGCTGTTGAAGCCGGCGAACGGCTGGGATTCCTTCCCGGCGATATGGCGCAAAAAGTTGACCCCTATCTACGTCCTCTATATGACGCGCTGTATGAGATGCTGGGCTTTGAACATGTCGGACGATTGATCGACCGGCACGTCATCGAAGTTGCCCCGCTGGCGTTTATGCGCGGCCGAACCCTGAATGATTCATTCGTGATTCTGGATGAAGCGCAAAACACCACCATTGAACAGATGAAAATGTTCCTGACCCGGATCGGTTTCGGCTCGCGCGCAGTGGTTACCGGTGATATCACCCAGATTGACCTGCCCGACCAGCGACGTTCCGGATTAAAACATGCCATACAGATTCTTAAACATGTCAAAGGCATCAGCATTACCCGCTTCAATGCCCAGGATGTGGTCCGCCACCCTATCGTCCAGAAAGTGCTGAATGCCTATGACCAGGCCGAATCACAGCGCAATCAAAACTAGCCACCAAATTGCTGTTCAATATGCAGTGGAATCCAGACGCGGTATTCCAGCAGCCGATAGTATTCGTAACTGGGTAACCGCTGCGCTGACTGTTGAAACACAGCAAGCTTGTGAATTGACCGTGCGCTTTGCCGGTGAAAACGAGATGGCTGCCTTGAACCACCGCTACCGTAATAAAACCGGCGCTACCAATGTGCTGTCATTTCCTGCGCCTGCCACACCACCGGAGATGCCGCTGCGCTTACTGGGCGATATTGTTATCTGCCCGGTGGTGGCTCTTCGTGAAAGTCGCAGCCAGCAAAAAACAATGCGCGCACATATGGCGCACCTGACGATACACGGCACCTTGCATTTGCTGGGTTTTGATCATATTCAACAGGCTGAAGCCGATATCATGGAAAACTTGGAGCGCCGGATTTTGGCATCTCAAGGTTTCCGGGACCCATACCGAACAGAGATAGAATAATGCAACCGTCATCAGAATCTGCTATACAGTCTGTTCCTACAAGCAAAACGGAGATGACAGTTTGCCGGCGATCTGCGCCGGGCAAACCATTATCTGCATGAACGAAGACCGATCGAGCAACGGTTCGGGACCAAAGTCTGGCAATGGCAATGGGTCATGGATAGACCGCATCAGCCAGGTGTTCTCAGGCAAGCCCCGGAACCGTGAAGATTTGATCAATCAATTAAAGGATGCGCACGAACAGGGCGTGGTTGACGCTGATGCCTATGCCATGGCTGAAGGTGCCCTGGAAATGGGTGAGCTGCATGTGCGCGATGTCATGATTCCCCGCTCTCAAATGGTAACGCTGAGCAAGGACTGCAGCGTGCGTGAAGCACTTCCCGATATTATTGAAAGCGGCCATTCCCGGTTTCCGGTTGTGGGTGAGGACAAAGACGAAGTGGTCGGCATTCTACTGGCCAAGGATTTGCTCAGTACGTTTCTGGATGATGACGTTGATAAGCTGCTGTCCGACTTTGTCCGGCCGGCCGGCATTATTCCGGAATCCAAACGTCTGAATGTGCTGCTGCGGGATTTTCGCGTAAGCCGCAATCATATGGCTGTGGTTGTCGATGAATATGGCGGAGTATCCGGGTTGATTACCATTGAGGATGTGCTGGAAGAAATTGTCGGTGATATCGATGATGAAACAGACAGCGAGGAAGAAATCCCGGATATTCTCAAAACCGGTGAACACGAATACCGGGTACAGGCACTGACTGCCATTGAAGACTTTAATGATGAACTGGATGTTGCGATCAGCGATGAGGAATACGACACCATCGGCGGTATAGTTGTGGCGGAATTCGGCCGGGTACCCGTTCAGGGAGAAAGTGTGCAGCTGCAGGGCTTCGAATTCAGCGTCACTAAAGCTGATGAACGCCGCATTCATGAACTGAAAGTACAGCTGAACCTCGGTATCGATGATTAATCTTCAATACCGGGCTGTATGCCTGGTTTGGTTGTTATTGACCGGCCTTGCTGCTGCCCAGCAGCAACAGGATAACTTGCCAGAAACCAATAACACACCACAGATATCACTGGTCACATTCGGGCCCGGACCGGAAATCTGGGCACGTTTCGGACACAACGCCATCCGGGTTACCTGGCCTGAGAACTCACCGTACAATGGCTTTGATGCACTGTATAACTTTGGTTACTTCGATTTTAATGAGCCGGGGTTTTACTGGAATTACGCCACCGGCAACATGCAATATTATGCCGTTGCTGAAGATCCACGGCGGGCCTTTGAATATTACCGCCGGCAACATCGCAGTATTCGCCAGCAACCGCTGAATCTGGCGCCTGATCAGGCACTGGCTGTAGCCAATGAGCTTGACCGGCTGATTCAACCGGACCAGCGCCGCTATCCGTACGATTATTTTTTCAACAACTGTTCCACCCGGGTCCGGGACATATTAAATCAGGCCCTTGGCGACGCTGTGCAGCAGCAATATCTGCCGCTACCGGCATCTCGCACATTGCGCTGGGATGCATTGCGTATGGTGCAGGATGATCTGCTGCTGTACCTCGGCTTACACATTGGCCTGGGGCGGATTGTCGATCAGCCCATCAGTGACTGGGACGCCGCGTTTTTACCTACCACACTCGCCGATCAGCTTAATGCGCTGGACAGTAACGCGGTGATCAGTGATCAAGTGGTTTATACCGGACGCGCTGAAGCCAGTGATTTTCAGCCACGATACCTGAGCATGCTGCTGCTGGGTCTGATCACCGTGCTGTTGATTGTATTGCCTATGCTGGGTAACCGTAATCGGCTCAGCCTTTCCGGCGCCAGGCTGTGGCTGCTGTTCTCAGGCCTGGCCGGGATGTTGCTGCTGTTTCTTTGGTTGATGACCAACCATCAGGCAGCCTGGCGTAATGAAAACCTGCTGCTGTTGCTACCCACCAATCTGTTGCTGCTACGGTTGGGCAACAACCGGCTGGAGAAACTGACAGCATGGTTTATTCCCACTGCCATAGTTGCCGCGCTGCTGGTGAAACTTATTCCCGACGCTCAGTTCAATACAGATTTATGGTTGTGGTTTGCTCCGGCTCAGCTGGCGGTATTTTTCTGCTGGCGCCGGCATTGCAACCGTTGACTGACATCACCATATAACGCAGTGCTGTCTTAGGGCCTGCAGCAAACTGGATGCTGCTTGCTCACAATATGCACCGATGGCTGGATGCCCAATTGACCAGGTATTTACTTAACCGGCGATGCTTAGAAAAAAACTACTCAAATCACAACGCGTATTATTTGTCGTTATCGTTCTGGTGATTCTCATCGGTCGTTCAATGGTGGCTGACTGGTACCGCGTACCTACCGGCTCCATGAAGCCAACCATCTTTGAAGGTGATTTCATCTTCGTTAACCGTTTGGCATATGACCTGAAAGTACCGTTCACTACATTATGGCTGGCCAACTGGGGCAGTCCCGAGCGAGGGGAAATCGTGGTCTTCAAAAGTCCCGAAGATGATGGACGGCTGGTTAAACGGGTTATTGGCATGCCGGGAGATAAAATACGTCTGCAGGGAGAACAGCTCTGGATCAATGACCAGATCATCAGTTATTACCCCCTGCCCAAGAGCCGCTTTCCGTCACTGAATGACGCTGACCGCGCCAGTCATACCACTGCAGCCGAACAACTGTTTGATCTGGTGCATCCGGTCATGTTCGGACCGGAAAAGCAAATCCCGCCAATTCAGGGAGACTATGAGGTCCCCGAAGGGCATTACTTTTTAATCGGCGATCACCGTAACGACAGCCGTGACTCGAGATACTTCGGTGCTGTTGAGCGGCGCCGAATCCTGGGCCGTGCTGTCAGTGTGGTGGGTTCCCTCAACCCTGAGAATAGCTGGAAGCCCCGTTGGGATCGCTTTTTTCTGACCGTTAAATGATGTTCATCAGGCTGGGCATTTATCTGATCATTGCCTATGCCTGTCTGCTTACTGCTGTATTCTTAATGCAGAGAAAGCTGCTGTATTACCCCGGTGAATTCGACACGACACCGCAACTGGCTGAGCAGCACCGGTTACAGCTGTGGCCAGCAGCCAGCAACTTCCACGGCTTATTCAGCGAGCCTTCGACCGTTCCGGTCATAGGCACTGTAATCATTTTTCATGGCAATGGCGGCCCGGCTGTATTCAGGCAATATTATGCTGATGCCCTTACTCCCCTGGGTTATCGCGTGATTCTGGCTGAATACCCCGGTTATGGTGGCCGGCCGGGGAAACCTGCTGAAAAAACCCTGGTTGCTGATGCCGTCGAGACCATTGAACAGGCATTCAAGCTTTATGATGAACCAATTTACTTATTAGGTGAATCACTGGGCAGTGGCGTTGCCGCAGCCGCATCAGCGCATACCGGTGCTGCAGTTGATGGACTTATCCTGATTACACCATGGGACCGGCTGAGCAGCCCGGCTCAGCATCATTACCCCTACCTGCCAATCAACTGGCTGTTGCTGGATGAGTATGACTCTATCAGCAACCTGGACGGCTATACCGGCCCAGTGGCAGTGGTCGTTGCTGATAAAGATCAAATTATTCCCAAACAGTTTGGGCTTAATCTATACAACAGTATCCAAGGTCCTAAACAGTTATGGCAGCTTGCTGACGCCAACCACAATGATTGGCACAGCCACATTGATCAGGACTGGTGGAAACAGCTTATGCAGTATGTGTCGGATTGATATCCCGGGCTAACCATTTGCCCGGCTTGAAGATACGGTCTAGCGGTTTGCTTCAATGTATTTATCAATCTGTGCCCGCAGCACCTCCAGCGGTACCCCGCCATCAGCCAGAACAGCATCATGGAATGTGCGAATATCAAATTTATCACCCAGCTCCTGTTCTGCTTTGGCGCGCAGCTCCCAGATGGTTAATTCACCCATTTTGTAGGCCAGTGCCTGACCGGGCCAGGAAATATAGCGATCCACTTCGGTACGCACATTCAGCAGCGACAATGCAGTATTGTCCGCCAGGTAATCCAGTGCCTGCTGGCGGGTCCAGCCTTTAGCATGGATTCCGGTGTCAATCACCAGGCGGCATGCGCGCCACATTTCATACGTCAACCTACCGAAGTGCTCATAAGGTGTCTGGTAAATACCCATTTCCACACCCAGCTTTTCCGAATACAATCCCCAGCCTTCGCCATAAGCGTGCGGATATAAATGCTTGCGAAATTCAGGAATTCCCTCGGCCTCCAGACCTAGAGCATTCTGATGATGATGACCCGGTGCGGCCTCATGCAGAGTCAATGCAGGCAGGTTATACAGCGGCCGTTTTCCCAGTGCAAAAGTATTTACCCAGTAAAAACCGCCACGGTCTCCACCCAGCGGCGCACCGACGTAACGTCCGGTGGTGTAATTTGGCGCCAGATTATCCGGTACCGCCTCAACACCATATGGCTGACGTGGCAGCTTACCGAAATACTTCGGCATCACCCCATCAATCCTTTTGGCTATCCAGGCTGCTTCCTTTAACAGTTCTCTGGGATCATCCACATAAAACTGTGGGTCGGTCCGCAGGAAATTCAAAAACTCGGAAAACTCACCCTCATATTCCAGCTGCTCAATGATCGCCTCCATTTCACTGCGGATCCGCGCCACTTCACGCAGGCCGAGCTGATGAACCGATTCCGGAGTAGCATCATCCAGTGTGGTAAAAAAGCGTACCAGCGCCTGATAATAAGCTTGGCCATCGGGCAGTTGATAAGCACCCAGCGATTCTCGCGCACCGGGAATATATTCATTCAGGAAAAACTGATTAACTTCGCTGAATGCAGGAATGACAGAATCCCGCAGCAGTTGCCTACCCTGCTCTTGAAGATCTGCAACCACCTGCTCAGATATACCTGATGTAATACGCTTAAAAGGGCCGAACAATGGGTGATCTTCAGGGTTTTCAGTGACCTGGGCAGCAAATGCCGACCGCATGTTATCCAGTATGACTCTTGGCTGGGTAAAGCCATCCTCAAGTCCCTGGCGCATATTCGCGACATTCTGGCGTAAAAACACCGGCAATGCCTGCAAACGCAGCAAATAGTCACGGTAATCCTTTTCATTACGCAGTGGCGTGGCAGATGCTACACCGTTGAAGTTGGTATGAAAGCCGGTATCGCTGAGTATGGGAATCCGGTATCTGTTAAATGCAGATAAGGCAACATCATGCTTCAGGACAAATTGTAATATCTGGTAACTGACTTGCTCATTCTGTTCCAGCCCTGTGATGTCTATAGCCTGCAGTCGGCGCATAAATTCCTGTGCCTGATCTGCACGTCGCTGGTGATCAGCCGGCGCCACCAAAGGTAATTTATCGTTGTAATCTTCAACACCGGCATAAGTAGCGGATACCGGACTCTCCCGCAGTTCGTTCTGCCAGTAGTCATCCAGCAGCTGGTTGAAAGCACCGGATTGAGCCATTACGTCGCCGGTAATTGCAAATGCCAGTAGCAGCAGCAGGTTAATACGATTATTCATAAATTTTTCCAGATACTTACCAGTAAAGCAGGCTGAGGATAACAAAAAAAGCCAGAAACAGGGTTTCGCCCAACACTAAAAGAAGTGGGTGCCATCCCATGGCAGCCAGTTTTACCACACTGGCTTTAATACCAATCGCTGCTATGGCCGTAACCAGACATGCATTGGAAAGCTGCACCAGACCGGACTGCACCTGCGCAGGCACCCAGTTGAAACTATTAACCACCACCAGCGCCAGGAAAGCTACCAAAAACAACGGCAGCAAGGGTGGCCTTTGCTGACGGTCGCACTGCCGGCTGTTGTTCACCAGCAACAGGGAAATAACCATGACTACCGGAACCAGCATCGCTACCCGCAGTAATTTGGTAAAAGTGGCGGTGTTACCGGCCTGCTCACCCAGCAGATACCCTGCACCCACAACCTGGGCAACATCATGAATGGTCCCGCCAAGAAAAATTCCTGCCGTGACCGGATCAAAACCCAGCAACTGACTGATAATGGGATACCCAATCATTGCCAGGGTGCTTAGTGTGGTGACTGCCACTACCGTAAAAACCAACTGCTGATCACTCTGCTCAGTGCGCGGCAAAATACAGGAAATAGCAATCGCAGCAGATGCACCGCAAATGGCGACCGAACCACCGGTCAACAAGCCAAAGTCACGTTTCAATCCCAGCAGCTGGGATAGCCACAGCGCAAACAAAATGGTCAGCGGCACACCGACCAACACCAGCAGCGGCGGTAACGGTCCCAATGCCAGAACTTGTGCAAAAGTAATCCGGACGCCCAGTAACGCTACGCCCAGCCGCAAAATATTCCGTGAAGCAAACTGCAGGCCAGGCTGATAACGGGGCACATCTGCCAGGTGATGGAACGCCATACCGAATAACAGCGCGTACAACAATTGCGGCCCGCCATAATGGCTGGCCACGAACCATGCCACCAGAGCGGCACCGGTAGCAACCAGCAGACCGGGCAATAGCGTTTTAACCGCTGTCATATAGTTAAGACCAGTCTATTGAACCACTTCTGTCTGTTCCCGCTGGCGTGCCTGTTTATCCTGTTCAGCCTGTTCAAACAATGAAAACGCCTGCTCAAAATGCTGTCCCGACTGTTGTGGTGTTGTCAGCAGAAAAGCCGGTGGCATCAACGACTGGTCACTGCGGACGCTTTGAGCAAAAAAGTCTTCCAGCCTGCTGCGGTTCAACAGCTCTATGCTGATAAAAATACCGACCAGAGCCACACAGATGATGGTGCGACGCTTCAGCGGGATATGAAACGCCAGATACAGGATGCACCAAAAATACAAGAACAACATCAGATGGCCACCGGCCGATTCCATAAAGCCGGTCACTGAGTCCAGCACACTGCTGGTGTTGAACTTCAGCAACTCCAGCAAAAAACCGAAAATCTCAGAAAAGAAAAACACCAGAATCAGAACACCCAGATGGGAAAGAAAATTTCCTCCGCGCTTGAATAAAATCGATAACAGGTACACCAGTATCGCCAGGCCGACAAACATCAGTGCCGACTGCAGGTTATTGCTGACAATTGCACTCCATTGCAGCTCGGTACTGGTGGCCCAGTAAATCGTCAATCCCTTGATCAGCACATAACCGAGAATCAGCATGGCCAATACCGGCAGTCGACCTATCCATAACAGAAAGACCTCGCTGAAACGGATTTTCACTGTAGCAGGAACAGGATGATTACCGAACAACACTCGAATTTTATTGCGCCCGATAGTAAAAATATCACCGCTATTGACCGATTGCCGGCTCAAACGTGATTTGCTTTTAAACTTCTTGATGCCGTTCAGGCTGTTCCGGTCTTCTATCCAACAAACGCCATCTTCATCCTGATAAATTCGTGCATGTGATTCATCAACATGCTCGTCGGTAAGAATCAGATCGTTACTGTATGCACGGCCGATTTGAATCTCACCCTGTTTGAATTTCTGGCGATCCAGCACATTATGCGTAGTGCCCAGCAGTTCGATGATTATTTCCATTGCACTGACCTGATAAAACGCTCGTTGAACTGTTTCGCTTTTTCTTCGGTGACACCGGCTATGGTGTAATGCAAGTACACGCCTTCAGGTCTGTCCAGCAGGCTTTTCGCTGCATACAGCACATCATGCAAGCCTTCATAATCCAGATAAGTGCGCACACAATAGGTAGATTTAAACGGTATGTCTTCCAGCCACTCAAAACGGGTTATATCCTCGTGACAGCGGAATTCGGTTACATCATCTGTACCTGCTCGGTTAAACGGCAGAAAACTGGCTGTTTCGAACAGATTATAAAATTGAATCTGGTTAAGCCGGTCACTGGTATACCAGCCATAATCGATCTCGATCATGCCGGTATCCAGCCGATCGGATAAATAAATTCTATCGTATACCCCGCAGTCAGAAGCATGCTGCTCGTACAGCAGGTCATCATCCACTTCAGAAGTACTGCCACGGCAGTCCACATATGGCCTTACTGTTGTGGGAATCAATATTGGTCCAAACTCAGTCAATTCCCACTCCTCGGATAACAGGTCGTCAATCAGCCGCGCCTGGTAGTCAATCAAATCCTGATTGATCTGCTCCTGCATGGAAGCATAGCCAACGGCCTGTTGACTGCGGTATCGGTCAATCAGCGCAATCAGATATTCTGCCGGCACCAGAAAACTGACTGAGTTGCCTGCGCCGGCCACATTGATACCGATAACCTGACCGGTTTCATTGACCGCCGGTCCCCCGCTCATCCCCGGGTTTAATGCGCCGGTGAAATGAATATTCTTCTGAAAACTCTTCTGCAGCTGTCCGTTATAGGTTCCCGGCACCACACTGATACCGATATCGTACGGATTGCCCATTGCCAGTACCGTTGCTCCCTGTACCGGCAGCTCGCTGGTGGGTTCAAACTTCCATAATTCTCCGGTATTGGGTAAATCAGCCGGTACCATTCTGACCAGTGCCAGATCATTAACCACATCAACGCCAACCACTTCCAGGTCGCCGCGGTTTTCGTCGATGTCCTTATATTCCAGATTGTACTTTTCCGGATACAGCACATGCGCTGAAACCACATGATAATTGGTCGCCAGTAAGCCATCATCGGACAACAGGAAACCACTGCCGATAATGTTCTTATTACTGCTGGCCAGATCAGTGACTTCTATCACAAACAACCCGGTTTTCTGCTGTGCAAACAACTCGCTGTGTTCTGTCTGTGCATGACACGCCAATGCCAGATAAGCCATTATCGGCAACAGTATTTTTAACAATCGATGCATTCCATTCTATTCCAGGTCAGTTCTTAATCGGCAGATTCAAGCTGCTCGCCAACGCTGCAGATGGCTCATTAATAAATGCAAATGCAGCCACTTCCAGATTACCCGTACCATGGTAAACCCAATTGAAGCCATACCGGCGTAAAATCTGCACCAGAGACTTCTCAGTAAAGCCGTTTTTATGGGCAAAAAAATCGTTGCCGCTTTTCTCAATCTGCTGCTGCCAGCCGTACAATACATCATATACATGCACCGGCCCTCCAGGTGCCTGATATAAAACAGCTTCGATATCCAGGTTGTTTTGCGCTACCAGTTTGAACAACATGCCAATATCAGGCACCCGAATATGTGCAAAACCATCTGGCTTAAGTACATGCAAAAAGCCCTTCAGCACTTTGGGGACATCATGCCTGTAGTAATGTTCCAGGTTGTGCGAGCAATACACAGCATCAAACTGCCGGGCTTCAAGACTGATCAGTTCCCGGGCATCACATACGATATCCGGCTTTCCGGCCGGGTCGATGTCCAGCAGAATATGCTGCCAGCCGGTGTAATGTTCCGGCAGTGGTATCACTTTGCTGTTGCCGCCCACATTGAGGACTTTTTTATCCATTTGAATCCTCAATGTCCCACAACTGGGCATCGAGATCACCACTGTTCTTACCATTTGCCTGCATATAACTGCCGGCGATGTGTGCCCCCTTGAACACCACCCCTTCCTGTTCCAGTAGCTCGCGCTGCCGCAGATATCCCGGTGACCCTACCGGAAAAGCAATCCGACCATTGGCGCCGACTACACGTTGCCAGGGCAGCTGCAGCTCTTCAGGCGCACGATTCAATGCTGGTGTTACCCGGCGGGGAGCCCGTGCCAGACCGGCTGCTCTGGCCACCTGACCGTAGCTCATCACCTGGCCGGGCGGTATGCTGCTGACCACAGCCCAGATTTTCCGGTCAATTTCATTAACGTGCTTTGTACTCATTTGTGTATTAGGATGATTCCCGGGGAGAGCAAACTATTTCTCAACAAAATGCTAACTATACGGGAGAAAGATTTTATGAAAACCAATGCACCTAAAAGCGTCACTTGGATCATTGCCACGATTGCAGGCGTTGCCGGAATCCTCGGGGAATTTAATCTTGTCAACGGTCTGGGAGAGTATTCACTATGGCTGTTAACCGGCGGATTCGTACTGTTATCGCTAAGCTCGCTGATGAAAGACCTGTAGTTCATAGCAAAATTTTCGAAGCCTGTTACCTGGCCCCTGGCCGGGTAACTGCCTTGACACCCAGATAGTCCAGTTCTCTATCAGAAAAACTTGAGCGCCTGCGTGCATCCAGATTCAGCGGCGGTTTGATCGCTCCCGCATAGTGCTCTTCGAGCAATTCGCAAAACACTGTGTCCGGGTTCAGTTTTCGAAGATCGCAGCAATACCGGAACCAGCGGGAACCGATTTCCACATGCCGAACCTCTTCTTCCAGAATAACCTTCAATATCGCTACCGTTTCCATATCCCCAACCGACTCCAGCCGCTTTATCATTCCGGGAGTGACATCCAATCCGCGTGCTTCCAGCACTCTGGGCACCAGGGCCATGCGTGTTAAGACATCATGCGCAGTTTTTTCCGCCATTTCCCATAAGCCGTTATGCGCAGGCAGTTCACCATATTGGCTGTTTAATTGTTGCAACCGCTGTGCCAGCATTTTGAAATGTCTGGCCTCATCAACCGCTACACTTAACCATTCCTGATAATAAGCAGCCGGCATATCCGGAAAACGCAATACCGCATCCAGTGCCAGATTGATCGCATTAAACTCAATATGGGCAATCGCATGGATCAGCGCTGTACGGCCCGCAACATTACCGAGGCGGCGGCGCGGCACATCTGCAGGTGCAACCAATGGCGGACTATGGGGCCGTCCCGGTCCGTTACGCAGGGTATGCGGTTCAGGCAGATAATCACAACCTCCGGCCTGCAGACGTTCTCCAATCTGCAGGCAGAGTTGAACCTTACTGTCGGGATCCGAAGCCCGGTAGGCTGCCAGTATCCACTGTGAGTTGTTCTCGGAAAGCTCCTGTGAGCTGGATGTGCTTGCCGGGCCAGTCAATGACATTAATCAGTTTGCCTGTGTTCCGCCTATAAAACCAAACGCCATTATGCCCGAAAACAGCTCCGTTCCAAGGCTGAATCGCTATAGCCATTCAGATGTGCAAGTTAAATCAGCATGTCCTTCAGCCAACCATTCTCTTATTGCTGTAGACATCTGAAACAGCTTATCGCTGTATATCGACAGTCTGCATATTTCCCGGCACTGCTTAGCAAAGTTTTAGCAGAATATTGTTATTATGCGGTTTGCATATAATCAGGCTTGGCATGCACCTAACAGCGCTTATTTCATCCCGTAGACCAATGTGGCTGACAGCGCTGGCCATGTCACTGCTGTTGCATTGGGTATTGCTGATAGGCATCTCAGCCGACTTTAAATCACCTCAGCCCGGTTCTGATCAGGCAATGCCTCCCATCAGGATCGCTCTCGATTACGCTTTACCTGAGCCTGAGCCTCCACCCGTCACACCTGACGTACTGCCCGATGAAATTATCGAGCCCACAATCAATGAAACCGTGACTCCCTCTGCACCTGCGGTTGCTGATTCAGCTGATATCCCTGATCAACAATTGCCTCAGCCAGCTGCTGAACCCTTACCGCAAACCATCAATGCTGACACCCTGAAACGCCAGTTGCTTGCTTCAATCAGGCAGCCTGCTCAACCGGCAGCTCAGCCTGAGCATCAGCTACCTGGGAACTGGACCCAGGATGCTCTTCCCCAAAGCGGCGTACCAAAAACTCAGCTGCTGGAACCATTGACCTATACTGGACCGGTTACGACCGAGCGCTGGAAAAGTGATAACGGCACGCCCGAATCCCGCACCGTGCTGGCTGACGGCACGGTAATATGCGCTCGCGGTCAAACTTTGCTGCCCAACAGCAACTTCGAAGCCAACCTCATGCTGATGCAGCTTTGCGGCAAGCAAAAAGGAGGGCGTGAAAATCAGAACCGACTGGCGCGGTACCATGGTAATAGCTCAGATCAATCAGCTGAACCGGATAATGGTGAAGAGCAATGAGATGTTTGGTTAATTTTACCAACTATTGGTTTATTTCTTAACCATATCCTCCTTTTTTATCCACCTCACCTCCTCCAGAGGCTTTATATATGCGATTTTTTTGGCACGATAATTGCATATTTATCTGCATACACATCGGAGGAATCGCATGGGACAAGGATCAACAGGTAACGTAATCGCTGCATTGGCCAGTTTCTTTATCCCTGGTTTGGGGCAGTTATTACAGGGCCGCTGGGTGTTTGCCGCATTTATGTTCATCGCTGCAGCCATCTTATGGATTGTATTGTTGGGCTGGGTTATCCACTTATGGTCAATAATCGATGCTGCAATGTTTGACCCCCCTGTACGCCGTCGTTATCAGAGGTGGTAGTTGCACAAATCTACAACTACAGCAAGCACAGCGGACACCGCTGTGCACCGCTGAGTTTCAATACGCTATCTATCAATATCCTGCAAAATTCATGCGATAATACGTGGTTTTGATGATGGAGCATTCCCATGCCGCATATGGAACCATTACCCGCCGACCACACGCCTGATCTGGCTGAAGATTTCGCCGTATTCGAACGTATTCTCGGTTTTGTACCCAACAGTCTGCTGACCATGCAGCGCCGCCCCAAAATGGTGCAGGGCTTTGCTGAGCTGACCAAAGGTGTGATGGCTCCGGACGGCGAAGTGGATCTGGGCTTCAAACGTATGCTGGCGCATTTTGCCAGCCGTGCTGTGGGTTGTCAGTATTGTGAGGCGCATTCACTGGTTGCTGCCAAAATCCATGGCATCAGCCAGGAAAAACTGGATGCCATCTGGGAATTTCAAACCAGCTCGTTATACACCGATGCTGAACGTGTCGCACTGGAATATGCCCTGGCTGCCGGCAGTGTGCCCAATGCTGTCGATGCTCCTTTGATGGAACGCATGCGTGCTCATTGGAGTGATGACCAGATTGTCGAAATTCTGGGAGTGGTCAGCCTGTATGGTTTTCTGAATCGCTGGAATGATTCAATGGCTACCGAACTGGAAGATTCACCAATCGCTATGGGCGAGAGGGTATTGGCATCCGGTGGGTGGACCGGCGGTAAACATCGCGACTGATCCTCTGATAAGGCATTAAGGCCTATTGTCCTGATATAAAAAAAGCCGGTCTATGACCGGCTTTTCTGGTTTTATAGATTGCTGACTTAGACAGCAAATCCGGTACGCATTTTCTTCAGCGCACTGGCTTCCAGCTGCCGGATACGCTCGGCCGACACGCCATAACGGTCTGCCAATTCCTGCAGCGTGGATTTTGATTCGCTTAACCAGCGGCTGCTGATAATATCGCGACTGCGGTCATCAAGCGCCGAAATACTGCGGTACAGCAAAGTCTGCTGATGCGCTTCCATATCGTCCTTCTCAGCGACGATTTCCGGACTGGGTGAAGCGTTTTCCAGATAAGCGGCCGGCGCAACCCAGGCTTCATCATCATCTGCATTGGGTGGCAGATCAAATGCGGTATCCTGACCGGACAAACGCTTTTCCATCTCCAGAACCACTTCCGGCTTAACACCCAGATCTGTGGCTACCCGCTTAACTTCGGCAGCGTTCAACCACCCCAGGCGTTTTTTGTTTTTGCGCAGGTTGAAAAACAACTTGCGCTGCGCCTTGGTAGTGGCCACTTTAACAATCCGCCAGTTGCGCAGAATAAACTCGTGCATTTCCGCACGAATCCAGTGCACTGCAAACGATACCAAGCGCACACCCACATTTGGATCAAAACGCTTGACGGCCTTCATTAACCCGATATTGCCTTCCTGAATCAGATCAGCCAGCGGCAAGCCATAACCGGAATAACCCTTGGCCACATGCACCACAAAGCGCAGATGGGCCATGACCAGACCTTTGGCGGCGTCCAAATCTTCGTTGTCACGAAAACGCCTTGCCAGGTCCTGTTCTTCTTCCAGTGTAAGCACCGGAATACGGTTAACTTCACCGATATAAGCATCCAGGCTGCCGAGGCTGGCCGGGGTTAAAATTTGACTGGGAACTAGTGCTTTACCTATCATGCCCAATCCTCCTTAACTTAACTGGTTACAATTGTAACAAATTTTATTACCCAGGTAATACTTTCTATAGGCATGCCGTTATGCCAGAGCATCATAAGCAGGCGCCAAGCCCATAATATTCATGCTGATTACCTGTATCCGGCACATTTGACCGCCCGCTTCCGGTGGAGTTTCATTATGCTGAAAAGATCAGCTCAGACTGGATTAAGATCCCTCAGCCGCCGGTTAACGGCGATAAAAGCGCCGGCCTGCCCCAGAATGCCACAGCAAACCGTCAGCACCGCCAGAAACTGCACTGAAGGGAGCCATAAGCTGGTTTCCTGGCTATAGGCATCTGCCAGATGTGCCAGCTCATCGCCAACCCATAATGCCGCCAGCAGCAATATCAAAATGGCCGTCAGTCCGCCAAGTGCTCCGTACCAGAACCCGGTATATAAAAACGGCCGGCGGATAAAACTGTTAGTGGCACCGGCCAGGGCCAGTACATCAATTTCGTCCTGGCGGTTTTGAATATCCAGCCGGATGGTATTGCTGATCACCAGTATCACCCCCACCCCGAATAAAACCGCCAGCAACTGGAGAGTATTACGGGCCAGCTGCAGAATACCCTGCAACCGCTGCAGCCAGCGCCAGTCTGCCTGAGCAGACTCGATACCCGGATGCTGCTCCAGGCGCTGCAGCAATTGTTCCAATGCACCGGCATCATCGGTATCAGGTATTACCTGCAGGACCCAGGGCAAAGGATTCTCCTCCAGCAGTTCAAGCGCACTGCCGAACCCTCCACTATCCTGCAACTCTGCCAGACCCTGGTCGGGAGAAATACTGTCTACGCTGGCCACTGTCTCCCAGGTGCCCAGCTCATTGATCAATGCATCAATATGCAGAGGCATTGAACTGCCATCTGTCCGATCCAGAGCTTCTCCGGCCACAAATACAGTAATGCTTTCCAGCGTATCCAGCTTCCGCAGCCCTTCCAGGTTTCCCATTAACACCCATAGCAGCAGCGGCAAACACAATGCCAATCCCAGAACAGCTGCTGTCATCAGTGTGGCCAGCGGATGCCTGAATAAATTGCCGATACTGTAGATGCAGCTGTAAGCATGCTGACGCAGCCACCCGCGCAGACGGTTGCGCAACGGCTCACGGCGGGGACTGGCGGAACTCATCCGGGTTCAGCTCCGGGACTGATTTGCTGCCTTGCCGGGACGTCATCAATCAACTGGCCATCGCGCAGTACCAGCACCCGTCGGCCAAGCTGTCTAATCAATTCCAGATCATGGCTGGCGATCAGAATGGTCATACCCAACTCGTTAAGCTGTAAAAACAGCTGCATCAGCGTCGCTGATAATTCCGGATCCAGATTGCCGGTAGGCTCGTCTGCCAGCAACAGCGGCGGCATATGCACAATGGCCCGGGCTATACCCACACGTTGCTGCTGACCAGTGGACAACATCCCCGGGAACGCTTTACTGCGCTCACCCAGCCCGACCTTATCAAGCGCTGCTGCCACCCGTTTACGGATATCACTGTAACTCAACCCGGCGATGACCAGCGGTAGCGCGACATTATCAAATACCGGTTTGTTCATCAGCAGGCGGTGATCCTGAAAAATCAAACCCATGTTCCGGCGAATATGCGGAACCCAGCTTCTGCCCAACCTGCTCAAATCCCTTTTGTTAACCAGCACCTGGCCGCGCGTAGCACGCTCCTGCATGCTTACCAGGCGCAAAATAGAGCTTTTACCTGCCCCGGAATGCCCGGTCAGAAAAGCCAGCTCACCCTGCTGCAAACTGAAATTGACATCATCCAGGGCACGTATCCCTCCGCGATGACGCTTGCATACCTGCCGAAACACCACCATGCCTTCAGCATCCGGTGGGTAATTGAGGTTGACCTGCTGCATTTTGCCTGTTCAGATATCAGCTGCCGACCAGTGTATTCAGATCGAGAATCGGCAACATGATTGCCAGCACAATGAACAACACCATCAAACCCACCATTAAAATCAATACCGGCTGTGCCAGGCTGGTAATCACACCAATCACCGAATCCAGTTCCTGTTCCTGAATTTCCGCAGCCTGATCCAGCAGGAATGCCAGATCACCACTTTGCTCACCGCTGTCAATCAACTGCAGCGCCACAGCCGGCAGCCAATTGCCACCCTGCAGGGATTTTGCCAGTGTTTTGCCTTCCCGTACCTGCATGGCCGCATCTAAAATCGCCTGCCTGACTGGTGCTGTTACCACTACCCGTGCAGCCACCCGTAATGCATCCACCATCGGTACCGCACTGCCCAGCAGAATCGCCAGTGTACGGGTAAACCGGGCTGCTTCACTGGCCCGCAGCAGCCGGCCCAGCAGCGGCAGCTTTAACCACATTGTCTGCCAGCTTAGTCGTCGCTGGGGCTGGCGATACAGCAGACTGAGCAGTAAGACACCCGCGGCCAGTCCGATCAGCAGCAATATCCCATGATTGCGCAACAGGTCACTGATGCTGATCAACAACTCCGTAGGCCAGGGTAATTGCTGCTGATAGGTGGCGAACACCTGAACCACACGCGGCACTACATAAGCAACCAGCCCAGCCACCACTGCCACCGAGAGCACTGCCAGCAATACCGGATACAGCAGTGCCAGCATGGCACTGCGGCCCACCTGCTCCCGTTGCTGAGCATGATCAGCCAATCGTGTCATTACTTCGTTTAAACGCCCGGCCCGTTCACCCGCGCTGATGGAGGCTGTGACTAATTCCGGGAAATGCCGTGGAAAAGCGGCCATGGCAACTGCCAGACTCTGGCCTTCCATTACCTGGGCGCGCACAGCTGCCAGGATACTGCGAATTCTGGCCGGTTGTTCTCCCTTGGTCAGCGCCTGCAAAGCGTCTGCCAACGGTTGTCCGGAACGCAGCAGTGTTGCCAGCTGGCGCATGATCAGCGCCTGCTCCGCCGGTGAAAACCCCCGGCGCAATCTGAACTCTCTGGATGCAACCGGCACACCGGATTTTTGCTGAGTGCTGACCGGCTCTACCGTAACCGGCAACAACCCGCGCTCGCGCAGACGCTGTCTTACCTGACGTGCACTGTCTCCCTGCAACACCCCGTGTTGCTGGCGCCCGCCCTGATCTATTGCAACGTAATCAAACGCAGCCATACAACCGTCTGCTTCAGGTTCATCAAATTATCAGGCTTCCTGGGTAACACGCAGCACCTCCTCCAGCGAGGTAATTCCCTGCTGCGCTTTGCTCAGGCCATCCATAATCAGCGCCGGTGTATGCTGACGCACATGCGACAGCATTCGCTGCTCACCGGCGCCATCATGAATCAGCTGGCGCAGCTTATCATCCACCGTAATCAGCTCGTACAGTCCGGATCGGCCACGGTAACCATTGCGTTCCGGCGGCAAGTCGGCAGCCGGACGCCACAACTCCATGGATTTGGTTACTGTCAGCCCCAGCTGCTCAAGCTCCCGGCGACTGGCCCGCCAAGTTTCACAGTAGTCGTGATCCAGGGTA